>CAMECH010000019.1 GCA_945913015.1 uncultured Bacteroides sp. | reverse complement strand
TAAGTGCAAAAATATTTAGCCTCAACAAATGAATAAAAGAGTGGTAAATGACCTTGATTATTAGCCTTTAAATGGCTATCGTCAAGGCCATTTTTATTATATGAATCAGATGTTTCGCCTTGCAAATACAGCATTTCAGAGATTATTTCTGATGGAAAAAACAGTATTCGTATGTGCAGCGGATTTATTTTTAAAATTATAATATAGAATTATTGTTGCTGTAATATAATTATAAATATAAGGCTTAAATGCACTCAGAGGTTGAGACCTACAAATTTAGTGTTACAAGTCAATTTGTAAAACTTGCGCCGGTGGCGCAATAAATATGTTGCAAATATAAAGGAATTATGTCAGCATAAGATATCAAAAAGCATTGCATGAGCAGACATAAGGCTATGAAACGGCATTTAACAGCTTTAGCAAAAAGTGCAGAAGAAATAAGAAAAATAGTATTTTTTCTTGAAACTTCAACTTGTTTTGGGTTATAGTAAAGATGCTGTAAGGTATATTTGGAGAATAGTAAGATAAGTTTTAGAAGAGAGTATTAAAAAGGACGGCATTGTTGAAGAAAGCAATTTTTGATTCAGCAATAATTAAGATGAGTTACGATATGAGGGTAAAAGGATGAAAAAAATAATTGCTACAATTATGGTGTTCGTATGTATTATAGTGGTTGGAATACTATTGATTCATATGAACAAAAAGGAAACAGATGTTACGAAAACAAAAACTAAAGTAGGATTTATACTGAATGGTAAGATTGATGATCACAGCTGGGGAGAATCTCATTACAACGGAATGCAAATAAGTGCAAGAGAATTAAATTTGGAGGTTGTATATAAGGAGGAGGTTCCGGAGGACAATCGTTGTATTGAAACCATAGAAGAATTAATTGGTTATGGATGTAAAATTATTATCTGTGATTCTTTTGGCTATGGAGAATGGGAATTAGAGTGTGCGGATAAACATCCGGAGGTTTATTTCTTTCACGCTACAGGTGTAGAAGAGAGAGATAATCTTTCTACATATTTCGGACGAATCTATCAGATGCGATATTTGAGTGGAATCGTCGCAGGGCTGCAGACGGAAACTAATGAGATTGGGTATGTGGCATCATTTCCAATTGCTGAGGTAAACAGAGGAATCAACGCATTTACATTAGGGGTACGCGAGGTAAATCCTGATGCAACGGTTTATGTAAAGTGGAGTAATTCATGGACCGGAGAGGAAGAAAATGCGTCGGCAACGAAACAATTGATTGAGTCGCACAACATTGATGTACTCGCTATGCATTCAGATGCGATGGCACCGCTTGAAATTGCTGCAAAAAACGGCATCTGGACAATTGGTTATAACATTGACAACAGTAAAAGATTTCCGGATACATTTTTAACAGCACCGGTCTGGAATTGGGAAAAGTTCTATGAACCAAGAATTTTAGAGTGCCTGCAGGGAAAATTTCAGGGGATTCATTATTGGGAAGGCGTCGAAACCGGCATTGTAAGCCTGTCAGACTTTACAGATAATGTTAAGTCCGGAATAAAAGAAAAGGTCGAGGAAGAGAGACTGAGGCTTGAGAGCGGAACATTTGACGTATTTTATGGTCCGGTAAAAGATAATGAGGGGAACATAAGAATTAAAGCAGGACAAAGTATGACAGATGACAGTATGTTAAATGATTTCTTCTGGTATGTAGAGGGGGTAAAAATAGATGAAACTCAATAAGAAAAAAAGATTAGTTTTACTCGGAACAGTTGGAGTATTACTTGTAATTCTGATTGCAATCCTTTCTTTGATGGGACAAAAGGTATCTGCGAAAGAAAAGATTGGATTTATCATGACGGGAAGTATTGGGGAAGAAGGATGGAATGGCATGCATTATAAGGGGGTGTCAGCAGCCTGTGAAAGTCTTGATGTAGAACTTCTGGTAAAGGAAAATGTAAAAGAATTTACCGGAGAATGTGGACCGGCGGTTGAAGATCTTGTGAAACAGGGTTGCAAGATGGTTTTTCTGACGAGCTATGGTTATACAGAAGAAGTAAAGGATGTTATAGCTAAATACCCTGAAGTAATATTTTTTACCAGTTCTTTTGATTATCATGCTGATAATGTAACCTCGTATTTTGCAAGACTGTATCAGGCACGTTATCTGGCAGGAATAGTGGCAGGAATGACAACACAAAATAATAATATCGGTTATGTTGCAGCCATGCCAACCAGTGAAGTTAATCGAGGAATCAGTGCTTTTGCATTAGGAGTAAGAAGTGTTAATCCGGATGCTTTTGTTACAGTGGCGTGGAGTGATTCATGGGATAATGAAGAAGAAGAGAAAAAAGAGGCAGATAACCTCATAAATAATACGGGTGTTGATGTTATTACATATCATCAGAATCAGACATATGTGGTGGATGAGGCAGAAAAACTCGGGATATATTCTATAGGATATCATCAGAGCCCGCTAAATTGTTCAGACAAATTCCTGACGGCTGTTGTGTGTGACTGGAAGCTGACTTATGAGGCAATTATCAGACAGTATTTGAGAGGAAACACATCAAATCAAAAGCTGTATTGGGTAGGAATAGATGAGAATGCCGTGAAGCTGACAGATTATTCACCTGCTGTTTCAGAGGAAATAAAAACAGAGGTAAACAGAGCTAAAAATGAAATACTGGCCGGACAGGACGTGTTTTCAGGTGAGATATACGACAATAAAGGAACGCTTCGTTGTAAATCAAAACAGGTAATCAGCGATGAATTATTATTGGAACAGTTTGACTGGTATGCAGAGGGTGTAAAGTTCTATGCAGAGTAACTGCATAATTATTATATTTAACTAGAGGACACTGATATTTATGGTAAAAAAATGGATAAATGGAAAACGCAGAATAGTAATAGTTTTGATGCTTGTAACGCTGATAATGATTGGCGTTGGTGTGCTGATGAGTATAAGGCTCAGGAGTCTTTTACAGGCATACACGGAGAAACAGGTTGCGGAGCAGGCAAGGACATTAGCGCTGCTTTCTGAGGAGCAATTTGAATTGGAAATACATAACCTTGAAAGTATTGCTAAAAGTTTCAAAACTAACACGGAAGAAATAGAGGCATTTTTACATATAAGTGCAGGTGACGATGAGAATGTGTCAATGGGAGCTCTATGTCTGGATGGAACTGCGTATGTCGGTAATCCATTGAATTTTGCAGATTTTCCCGGAATACAGAAGGCATTTCGCGGCCATTCTGCTGTGTGTTATAAATCAGGTCAGGGTCTGCTTTTTACAGCGCCTGTTTATGATGAGGAAAATGTGGAGTATGTGTTATATAAGTTGTACGACGAGAAGGTTTTGCTGAACAAATTCGGTATAACCTGCTACAAAGGCGATGGAAATGTGGCTGTTTTGGATCAGAGTGGACAGATAATAATTCCATTTTCTGATACAAATATTTCTACTGATGAATTTTTCAACATTCAGACTGTAAAGAGCGCTATGTCAGAATTGTCAGAGAAAATGAATGTTGATACGGCAGCAGCGGTTTATTACAAGGATGCCGGAGATGGACATTTCCTTTTTATATCAGAACTAAAACAGCTGGGACTGTATGTTACAGGTACAGTACCGGGTGCGACGGCTGCAGAGGGGCTTACCACAATTTCGGCTTTGGTACTGTGGGTATTCGGATTATTGATACTGATGTTTGCTATTGGTATGGTATATCTTTTAAGCGCCGAAGAAAAAGTGAAAGAAAGTGATGAACTCCGCGCTGCAAAAAATCTTGCAGAGCAGGCAAATCATGCAAAAAGCGATTTCCTTGCAAATATGTCCCACGAAATACGTACACCTATTAATGCGATTATGGGAATGAATGAGATGGTGTTGCGTGAAAGTAAAGATGAGAATATCAGAGAGTATGCTATTAATATAGAAAGTGCCAGCAAAACTCTTTTATCACTGATTAACGACATCCTTGATTTTTCAAAAATTGAAGCCGGTAAAATGGAGATTATTCCGGCTGATTATGATTCAGCGATTTTCTTCAATGATGTGGTAAATATGACAAGCGTTAAGGCTAAACAGAAACAGCTGGATTTTCAGGTTGAGATTGATCCTGATATTCCTTCGGTGCTTCACGGGGATGAGGTTCGTAACAGACAGATTATTGTAAACATTTTAAATAATGCAGTAAAGTATACCAAAGAGGGAACGGTTAAATTTGTTGTGGAAGGAATTAGGGACAATGATGAATTTACTCTGAAAATGCAGGTTGCAGACAGCGGAATTGGTATCAGGAAAGAAGATATGAGTAAACTGTTTGGTGATTTTCAGAGATTGGATTTGGAACAAAACCGCAGCATAGAAGGTACGGGGCTTGGTCTTGCCATCACTCGCAGTTTATTGGAGCGCATGAACGGACGCATAGAGGTATCCAGTGAATATGGAAAAGGCTCTGTGTTTACGGTATATCTTTCACAGGTCGTAATTGATGAAAAGCCTATAGGGGATTTCAGACAGAAGTTTGAAATTCTCGCAAAGCAGGAAAAGAGATATCATGAAAGTTTTGCAGCACCCGAAGCAAAGGCTCTTGTAGTCGATGATAATGAGATGAACCTTGTGGTTGTAAAAGCTCTTTTGAAAAAGACAGGTATCAGGATAACCACCTGCATGAGCGGCATGGAATGTCTGGAATTAGTTGATAAAGAGCGTTTTGATGTTATTCTTCTGGATCACATGATGCCGGAAATGGATGGTATTGAGACACTTAACAGAATAAAAAATTCAGAAAATCAATGTAAGGAAGTACCGGTTATTGCGCTTACTGCCAACGCTATTGTGGGTGCTAAAGAAGAATACTTAAAAGCAGGATTTTCTGATTATTTATCTAAGCCGATTGATGGCATTGAGCTTGAAAAAATGTTATTAAAATTTCTTCCGCCAAATAAAGTAGTGACTAACGGTGTTGAGAATAATATTGAAAACAGTGACGCAAATAATGATGTAACGGAAGTTGCGAAGGATATAGCTCAAGAAAGCAGTACTGATACAGCAAATGAAATGCCGCAGGAAGATGAGCCGCTGATTAATATGAAAGTAGGCTTACGGTATTGTATGGACAGCATGGATTTTTATAAGGAAATGCTGGAATTATACTGTGAGGGCTTTGATGAGCGTGTGACTAATATTACGGAAGCTTTAAATGCACAGGACTGGAATAATTATACTGTATTTGTGCATGGCTTGAAATCTACATCGCTGAATATTGGAGGAGAACAGACATCGAACCTTGCTAAAGAATTGGAGGCTGCAGGAAAGGTTTTAAAGGAAGGCGATAATGAGGAGAGCAGGTCATTTATCCTAAAAAATCATGATAAACTTATGAGGTTGTACGCTGCTACGATTAAGGCAGCACAGGCAATAATTAAGGAATGAGTGTAAAATGAGGATTTTTTATTTAGGGGAGATAAGCAGCTTATCTCCCCTATTTTATTTATGCTACAAAGGATGCAAAAAGATTTATCAAGTCAGCCAACGTGGTATTACTGATTTTAGAAATTTCCGCCATTCCAGCCCCAGTTGGAAACAGCCTGATATTTTACATAGATGTGGTCCGGAGCGATTCCAAGTACATCATTGAAAATGTTGCATATCTCTGAGGTAAGCTTTGAGAATGCAGCCGGGTTCTCACTTCCATATACGCTCACATCTACCATTGCAAGCGGCTCTTCGTTGCTCCCCTTGAAATAAAGCTTGTATTCAGGCTCGAATCCTACCATAAGCCAGCTCTCGGATTTGCCCGGAATAATCCTGATTGCCTGTCCCAAACGTGTTTTAATCTCTTTTTCCTGTTCATCTGTAATTGCAGTGCTGATTTTTGAATTAATAAATGGCATAGGGTACCTCTTTCATGTGTATTTGCAATATTATTAGTTTTATAAAATGTATTATAGCATAATAATTCTGTGAGATATAGTAAAATGTTACGGAAAAAGTACCTACGCAAGTCAGAATAGATGAATAAAATATAAATTATTGATTGCCAAATTTGTTCATTAATCTTATAATTTCCTATATGAAGTGAAATCTGACAGACGATTGTTTATTATAAACCGGAATTTACGGAAGGGATAGTGTGAAAAATTAGGCCTGGTGCGCTAATTTTTCACACGGCTGTTTGTTTCTGAGCGAAAGCAAATAGCTATTACGGAATATGAAAAACTGCATTCGCAGATTATTCATTGCCCCTTCGTAATAATCGCTCAGAAATGAGGATTAGTATGGGAATATTTATTAATTGCCTTGCTGTGGTGTTTAGCACAATTATTGCTATATGTGGAATCAGTTATTTTGTGAGAGAAAAGAACTCCGGAAATTTGCGGTACTACATGCTTGTAATGAGTTTTTTCGGGGCTTTATGGAGCAGTGGATATGGCATTATGGGATTTACTGAAACAGCAGAAGGTGCAGCTGTATTCCGTACCGTCGGAATAATAGGCGTTGCAGGTTTTATGATGACAGAAGCACTTATGGTTGCGTATATGGTTCAGCTTCCTAAGTGGCTGTTTCGTACTTATGCATTTATCTTTGGGGTTTTTGCAGTTGTGGATTTGACCTTCTTCATACCAGACAGGCACACTTTTGTGAGAATAGACGGAAGAATGTGCTACTATTCGTATAACACCATCGGAAGAACGGTACACAGTTTTTTCTTAATGTTTGTTACCGTGACAATGCTTGGTATTGGCGTTATCTGGGTACGTAAGGAAAAACGTACACGTGAGGCTTATTATGTCAGGGCAGCTATTCTCTCTAATCTGGCTATTCTGTTTTCCTGCATTCCTGATACGATTCTGCCGTTGTTGGGAAAGCCTTCATTTCCAAGTTCAGCATATGGAATGTTTCTGACTTATATGATTACGTGGTTCTGGGCCACCAAATTTAACGCATTCAGCATCACAGTAGGAAATCTTAGCCAATATATTTATGAGTCAGCGAATACTGCCATACTGATTTTTGATGAACACTTCAGACTTGTTCTGGCAAATAATTACGGTAAGGAACTTTTGAAAATAGAACGGATTGAAAATCAAAAGCTTTCACAATTGTTTCAGAGCACAAAAGAGGAAAATGAGAGACTGTCAGGTACTATTCTGAAGGATGATAAGGGTGTTGCTGAGCTGACAACACAAGGAGGAACAAGCTGCTCACTGAATTTCTCTGTCGCAAGAGACTTTCATGCAGACCCGTACTGCATTGTATGTTTTGCGTATGACCTGACAAAGGAAAAAAATATGATGCAGGAGCTTATTCGTGCAAATGAGGCAAAAAGCCGGTTCCTTGCGAATATGTCACATGAAATCCGCACCCCTATTAATGGCATCCTGGGTATGGACAGCATGCTTTTGAAAGAATGTAAGGATGAGAGCCTTACGGAATATGCAAAGAATATACAGAGTGCAGGACAATCACTGCTTTCGATTATCAATGATATTCTGGATATATCCAAAATAGAGTCGGGAAAACTGGAAATTTCTCCTATAAAATATGAATTGTTTTCAGTGTTGAATGACTGTTATAACATGACAAAAGTTAAAATTGAAAACAAACCGATTGAATTTGTGATGCAGATTAACGAAAATATGCCGTCTCTGTTATATGGGGATGAGGTACGCATCAGACAGATTATCAATAACTTCCTGTCTAATGCTGTGAAATATACAAAAAAAGGAAAGATAATATTCAGCCTTGATTACGAAGAAAAATCAAATGAACAGATACTTCTTGTTATATCTGTTGCTGATACAGGAATTGGAATTAAGGAAGAGGATTTAGAAAAGCTGTTTGAAGCATTTACACGCATAGAAGAAAAACGAAATCGGAATATTGAAGGAACGGGGCTTGGGCTGAACCTTACAAAGAAGCTGGTGGATTTGATGGGCGGAGAAATATCAGTGGACAGTACATATGGAAAAGGCTCCTGCTTTACTGCAAAAATACCACAGAAGGTAGTAGACGCAAAGCCGATGGGAGATTTCGGCAGGCGTTACAGGCAGTACCTCAAGGCTACGGATAATGACAAGCCGGCTTTTACAGCACCGGAAGCAAAGATTCTTGTTGTGGACGATGTTGAGATGAATTTAAAGGTAGTAAAAGGCTTACTGAAGGAAACAAAAATACAGGTTGATACGGCGGGCAGTGGCAGAGAATGTCTGGAATGCTTAAAAATGAAGCGGTATGACATAGTTTTTCTGGATCATATGATGCCTGAGATGGATGGCATTGAAACAAGGCAGAATATGAAGAAACTTACGGACAATCCTAACAGTGAAATACCTGTTATAATGCTTACCGCAAATGCTATTGCAGGAGCAAAAGAAGAATACATGGAGGCAGGATTTACCGATTATCTGTCAAAGCCAATTCAGGAGACAAAGTTATTGGAGATGCTGCTGGAATATCTGCCGAAAGAACTTATTTGTGCATCTGAAGAAACAGAAAATTCTAAAGAGGTGGTGTCTTTGGAAATGCCAAAGCACATAGATGAGTCTGCAACAGAGCAGATTCAGTCTCCGGAAAATATGCAGGAACCTGACAGTACGGGAAAAATTGGAGCACTGGAAAAACTTGAAGGACTGAATGTGAAGACAGGTCTTACATACTGCATGAATGAAGAAGATTTTTATATAGAGATGCTGCAGGAATATATGAAAGCTGATAAAGTATCAAAGATAAAGCAGTTTTTTGATGAGGAGGACTGGGATAATTACAGAACGATTGTGCATGCACTGAAGAGTACATCGCTTACAATAGGTGCGGTAAATCTGTCCGAGCACGCAAAAGACCTTGAAATGGCAGCAAAAGATGGAGATACAGATTATATAAAGCTGCATAATCAGGATGTACTGGAAGAATATACAGAGCTGACAGACAGGCTGAAAGAAATACTGGAAGAGCATTGAATCGGTATTTGCCACATGACAAAGCTGCATTGCTCTTTTCTCTGAGGGTTGCTTTTTAAAATTGGCTTACCTATAATTAATACATTAGTTTTGGTTACTTTACGGCAATTTGTAGTGATGTGAGCGGGGAATTCTATGGATAAAAAAATGGATATACTAAAATGGGTATTTCGTGGACTTGTTTTGATTGTGGCGAGTCTCTTTTTGCTGGGAGAATTGCTCCTTCCGGAGCAGAATGCAGATGAAACTCACTGCGAACAGTTTGATGTGCCGTGGAAGATGATTCGTGAGGATGGCAGTACATCGGATATCAGGATTCCGGGCAACTATGATGTGAACCGCAATGAAAAAATCATTGTGGAAACGGTATTGCCGGAGGACATTGAGGAGAACTTATACCTTTGTTTTCGCAGTAACCGGCAGGAGATGGCAATCTATGTGGATGGTGAATTACGTCGGCAATATTCTACCTTAAACAGCAAGCCGTATGGTCGCTCCAGTACATCATCATTTGTCTTTATGAAAATAGAGGAAGGAGACGGGGGAAAGATTCTTCGCGTTTCTTATCAGACGGATACGGAATATAGCGGAAAATTGCGTATTATTTATTATGGCGATAAAATGGGCATATGGGGAACATTGTTTAAAGAAAGAGGCGGTGAATTTATTGCTTCACTTATTATGCTTATGCTCGGCATGGCAAGTGTTGTCGGAAGCCTTATTTTGCGTTTTTGCTATCACAAACCGGTAGAACTGGAATATCTCGGATGGGGTGTGCTTTTGGCAGCATGCTGGATGCTGTCGGATTCTATCTTCCGTCAGTTGATTTTCCCGAATCCTTCCGTGGTAAATGATTTGGCGTTTGTCATGGTTATGCTGATGCCGTTTCCATATATGCTTTATCTTAATGAAATACAAAAAAGAAGATACAACATTTTTTATGTTATCGTGTGTACATTGGTTGCAATAGATTCGATTGTGTGTATCACACTGCAGTTTTTAAACCTTGTAGATTTTGCCGACAGTATTTCGGTATTCGCACTGTTTTGCGGAGTTTCTGTTTTACTGATGGCAGTTACAATCATAATAGACTGCGTCAAAGGATATATCGGGCAGTATAAGCTGGTCGCCATTGGTATTTTAGGTGCGATTATTGCGGCTGTTGCGCAGCTTGTAATTTATTTCTGGAGAAATTCATCTTCAAGCGGTGTGATGATTGCATGCGGCATGATTTTTCTGCTTATTATCTCAATTATTAATACGGTGAGGGATATTTTACATATAGAAAATGAAAAACAGCAGGCAATCTATGCCAATGAATCCAAAGCACGGTTTCTGGCAAATATGTCCCATGAAATCAGGACTCCGATTAATGCAGTGCTTGGTATGGATGAAATGATTTTAAAAGAAAGTACTGAGCAGAACATCAAAGAGTATGCGGTTGACATTCAGAACGCAGGAAAGAATCTGCTGGCGCTGATTAATGATATTCTCGACTTTTCAAAAATTGAGTCCGGAAAGATGGAGATTGTTCCGGTTGAGTATGAATTATCTTCACTGATTTGTGACTGCTACAATATGATTGCCATAAAGGCGAAGGAGAAGAATCTGAAATTTACGGTGGAAAATGACAGAACGCTTCCGGGAAGACTGTATGGGGATGAGGTTCGTGTGCGGCAGGTAATTGTAAATCTGCTTACCAATGCGGTGAAGTATACCAAAGAGGGTGGCATTACTATGTCAATGCAGGGACAGCGTCTGGAAAATGACATACTGTTGCTGCAAATCAGTGTGCGGGATACCGGTATAGGCATTACTGAAGAAAATTGTGCAAAATTATTTGATTCATTTCAGAGAGTAGATGAGAAAAAGAACAGAAATATTGAAGGAACAGGACTTGGACTTGCAATCACAAAGCAGATTGTTGAGTTAATGCAAGGTTCGGTTACAGTGGAGAGTGAATATGGAAAAGGCTCTGTATTCAGGGTCGAACTTCCGCAGAAGATACTGGATAATCGTCCTATGGGAGAATTTTCGGCAAAGATTGAATCCGGCATACAGGAAGAGGAACAAAAGGCAGAAAAGCTGGTTGCTCCGGAAGGCAGGATTCTGGTTGTGGACGATGTTGAAATGAATCTTAAGGTGTTTATCGGATTGCTTAAGCAGACACAGCTTCAGATTGATACTGCACTGAGTGGTAAGAAGGCTCTTGAGATGGCAAGCCATAAGAAATATCACATCATTTTTCTGGATCACATGATGCCGGATATGGACGGAATTGAAACATTTCGTGCCTTGAAGCAGATGAAATCGTGTCCAAATGCGGACACTCCGGTTATCATGCTTACAGCTAATGCTATTGTAGGTGTCAGGGAGCAATATTTACAGGAGGGCTTTGCCGATTACCTGTCAAAACCGGTGCAGAGCGGTAATTTAGTGCGTATGATAAGACAATACCTTCCTGATGACATAACGGCTGCGCCGAAATCGCAAAGCCACAAGGAAGAAGCAAAAGATGATGCAGCGTCAGCCTCCGGGATAATCAGCAGAATTGATTTTCTCAATACAGAGGCAGGAATGAGATTCTTTGAGGGCGGTGAAGAATTTTATATCGAAATGCTGGAGACATATGTTGAAAGTGATAAGAGTCAGCTTCTGGAACAGTATTATGACCAGCAGGACTGGGGAAACTATTGTATTCATGTGCATTCCCTGAAGAGCAGTTCACTTTATATCGGGGCGGACGAGTTGGCTGAACACGCCAAAGCTCTGGAGATGGCATCAAAAAATGGAGATTCGGATTATATCCGTTTACATCACAAAGCCTTACTGGAAGAATATGCAGAGCTGACAGACAGACTGAAAAAAATACTTGGAACATTTTAACAGGATAATTCAAAGGGAAGAAAGATAATCAAAAAGCGTTGCCAGATGCAGATTAAATTGAGGTGAACCCAAAGAGTCAGATGTTTTGGGCTCACCTCAATTCTATTGCAGCATTTTTATTTCAAATCTTATTATAAGATTATAATCCCACCTGATTTGCATTATAATCCTACCTGTTTTGCAGTCTCCTGCAAAATTGATGCAGATTTCATAAAGTCATCCTTTTCACTTTCGGTTAATTTCATCTGCTTTGTTGTAATAAGGCCGTTTCTGCCTATCATACAAGGTACTGATATTGCCAGATTGGAAACATCATATTCACCATTGAGTACAACCGTAAGCGGCAGGATTTCATGCGTGTCATTAACGATTGCCGATACAACTCTGCAGGCTGCGGCTGCAACACCATACGCTGTAAATCCCTTTGCGCTGATTAACTTTCCGGCAGTCTGGCGGACCATAGCAGACAGTTTATTATGTTTAATCATCGCCTCATCTTCAAGCTCAAGGGATAAGTACTCATCAGGAGACATTCCCAACACACGCAATGCACTCCAGATAATGCAGGAGCTGTCGCCATGCTCGCCCAAAACCATAACATCCACAGATGAAGAAGAAACATCGAGAACTGATGACACATATCGTCTGAGCCTTGCGGTGTCAAGAAGTGTTCCGGTTCCGATGACTTTATTTGCAGGACGTCCTGCAAATTTCTGGATTGCGGTTGTTATAATATCCACAGGATTTGACAATACGATAATAATTGCATCACGGTTATACTTGTTGACTTCTTCAAAAATGTTTTTTGTCATCTCAACATTCTGGCCCACCAGTTCTAATCTGCTCTGTCCCGGCTTTTGTGCTGCTCCTGCGGTATAGATTAAGATATCTGCACCTTCGGTCAGTTCATAGCCTCCGCCACACAATTTGGCAGTAGGGCATGTCCTTAATATTTTGGCATCAAGATAATCTGTAATCTCCGCTTCAATTTTTTCTTTATTTCGCCCAACAAGAGCAATTTCATGCACTTCACGCATATTCTGCAGTTCCTTAAAAACTGCCATTCCCACATTACCGTTACCAATAACTGCTACTTTCATTTAATTTGTGCTCCCTTCATTTTCTCAGATATTCTTCTCAAATATTCCATTGTATTTGAATTTGAAGTCAATTACATTTATCACAAACACAACAATATTTTTAAATGCAATAATGCAACTATAACGTAATTATTATAACATACACCTTTTCTGTTCTTCAAGTTAGTAAATGCAGTTGGGGGGTGGGGAAAATTAAAACTTTGCTTTAGGTGGTCCTATGACAAGATTTAGTACAAATTAAAATGAGATGGTCCGCCAGCTAAGCAGCCGGCAGATTTGCCGGCTCCTTTTAAACTTATAGAACATGCTGTTTTATTCAGCATCATATGGCACTACATTGCCGTCATGATTTACAATGTGTGCGATTGAGTGTTCAACCATGTCGGATACGGCCTGCTCGGTGTAAAAAGCCATGTGGGGGAGCATGAGTACGTTAGGCATATCTTTAAGAACAGACATTTCGCGGTGTCCTATGACCTGATATTTGTAATCACCATAGTACATGCCAAGCTCATTTTCAATTACATCCAGTGCGGCTGCTCCGATTTTGCCGCTTTCAAGAGCATCAATAAATGCAGGCGTATCGATTATGCTTCCGCGGGCGGTATTTATAATTATAACACCGTCTTTCATCTGTGAAATCGTCGCCGCATTTACCATGTGAAAACTGCTTTCTGTGGCGGGAGTGTGAAATGTAATTACATCGCTTTGGCTAAATAACTCTTCCAAAGAGCAGTAAGTCCCGTATTTCTTTGCTTCTTCATTTTCATATGGATCATGTGCCAGTATACGGCATCCGAAGCCGGACAGGTTTCGGATTACATGACAGCCTATTTTGCCTGTGCCGACAACACCGACTGTAAGGTCTGATATCTCTCTTCCGATATTTCCGTTGAGTGAATAATCCATTCCTTCAGCTCGCTTAATTATGGATTTCATTCTTCGCAATGCCATAAGAATCAGCATTACAGTATAGTCTGCAACACTTCCTGTGGAATAAGTGACATTGCTGACTGCCATTTTGTGTCTTTTTGCAGCTTCTGTATCAATATGGTCAAAACCGATTGTTCGTGTAGATATATGGCGCACACCGGCTTCTTTCCATAAAGTTATGAGTTCTTCTGTAACCGGCGTTGTAATTGTGCTTACACCCTCGCATCCGGCGGCGAGAGATGCATTTGAAGCTGACGGAGACTCACGTATCGGAACAATCTCAACATTATATTCCTTTGCAAATTTTTCAAAAAATTGCGCTTCATCAAAGTCGCGGTAATTATATGCTGCTATTTTCATAATAATCCCCATTCCGCAGACGCTTTAGCGCCGCATTCATTCTTTTATATTTTAATTATTATCATGCTTTTACATCATGTTATAGGATAGCACACAAACACAAAAAAACAAGACAAACTTTGCGTTTGCATATTAATTGTTACGGTAATGAAAAAAGTAAATGCGATTTTTACATTTATATGGTAAAATAGTCTCATATGAGAAATATGTGCTGAATGGGGAGGGTAACGTAGATGACGAAAATTTTGCTGATAGGTGAAATCAACGAAACGCTGCAAAGTATCAACGAATGTCTTATGCCATACTTTCAGATTCAGATGTGCTCCGAGAATGCCAAGAACGTAAAGGATATGATTCGTATTTTAAGGCCGGCGTTGCTTATTTTCAATGTGCAGGATGCCGATGGAGATGTTATGGATGTGTTTGAAGCCCTGGATATTAAATATGATCATATTTCGATGCTTGTTATCGGCACAAAGGATATGGAACAAAAGCTGCAACTGGCATTGGAACGTTTCCGCAATGTCAGTATGATATACAGACCTTTAAAAAGTAAAGATGTATTAAATACGTGTTTTTCAATACTCCACATGGAAATGCCGGTTCAAAAGGAAACGCCGAAAGGAGCCGAAGTAAAAAAGAGCATTTTGATTATAGATGATAATGCGCTTGTGCTTAGGAACCTGAAGAGCATACTTGAAAAAGAATATAAGGTTATGCTGGCAAATTCAGGTGAGAAAGGACTTGAGTTTATAAAGACAAAGAACCCGGATGTGATTCTGCTTGATTATGATATGCCGGGGATGAACGGACTTGAAGTGTTTGAGAAAATCAGGGAAGACGAAAGCATCAATAAAATACCGGTTGTCTTTCTGACGTCGGTTGCTGAACGTGAACTGATTTTAAAAGTGCTGAGAAACAGGCCTGACGGATACATTTTAAAACCGCCGTCAAGAGAAAAAATAGTTGAAGTTATTAATGAGGCATTGAATAAAGAATGAAATACATAAAATGTTTTTTTATAATTATCTCAATATTAGTATTTTCCTACGTTATAATAGGACAGACTTTTCTGCCGGAAGACAATCTTGATACAAGAAATATATCCATGGAATATACAGAAAACTGGTATAAGGTAAAGTCTGAAGGTGTGAAGGAAGTTATATCCGTACCGGGAAATATAGAACAAAACTACATAATCGAGACAGTGATTCCTGATAATCTTGACGGAAGAGTAACCAGTATGTGTGTCAGATGTGAGGATGTAAATGCATATCTTGATGGTGAGCTGATATATGAATACAGCACAAGAGATACAAGATGGTTTGGAAGTATCAGCCCCGAAAGTTATATCAATATACCACTGACAACCGCCGATGCAGGTAAAACACTGCGCCTTGAAGGCGTGTCCGACACAGGGATTCTTTATCAGCCGTATGTTGGAACTGAACTGGGAATATGGATACATCTGCTGAGATTATATTCGGGAGAGCTTTTTGTGGCCGCAGTAACACTTATAGTTGGAATCCTGACAATTATTGTAAGTGCGGGCTTCAGCCTTACAAAAAGACGCAGGATGGATATAATATATCTGGGCTGTGGCGTTACACTTGCAGCAATCTGGCTTATTACAAATTCAGTATTCCGGCAGATTGTATTTCCAAATGTATCTGTGGCAAGTGAATTTCCGTTTTTTGTTGTCATGCTTATTCCGTTCCCGTTTATTATTTACATGAACGAGATACAGAACCAGAGATATTTAAGAATGTATCAGATTGCAGGGACCGTGCTTGCGGTAATAGCATCGGCATTCTGTCTTTTGTATGTTGCAGGAATTTATAATCTTATAGATATGTTTAAATATGTGGCAGCAGGCTGCTTTTTTGCCATTTTTACTATTTTTGTAACTTTTATTATGGATTACAGAAATGGAAAGATAAAAGAATACAAGCCTGTTGCTATCGGACTGATGGGAGCATTAATTGCTGCCATTATTCAGTTTGTCATATACTTTAACAGAACAGGAGTATTCAGGGGATATTTTCTTGCCGTGGGTCTTTTGTTACTGTTGGGTGGCGCCGTTATTTATACCATTAATAATATCTTCTCAATGGAAAAGGATAAGAAGGCAGCAGTTATTGCCAATGAGGCGAAAGGTAAATTCCTTGCAAGCATGTCCCATGAAATAAGAACACCGATTAATGCGGTGCTTGGAATGGATGAAATGATTTTAAGAGAGAGCAGAGAGCCTGCGATAAGGGAATATGCGCTTGATATACAGAGCGCAGGAAAAAGCCTGCTGTCAATTATAAATGGTATCCTTGATATTTCAAAGATTGATTCCGGCAAAATGGAAATTATACCGGTGGAATATGATTTGAGCAGTCTGATTCATGATACACTCAGCATGGTATCAATAAAGGCAAAGTCAAAGGAGCTTGAGGTTAATTCGGAAATTGACGAGAACATTCCTTCAAGACTTCTGGGAGATGATATCAGAATCAAGCAGATACTTACCAACATTTTGAATAATGCCGTTAAATATACTGAAAAAGGAAGCGTTACCCTGATTATAAAAGGCGATGTACATGGTGATAAAATATGCCTGCATTTTGAGGTTAAAGATACCGGTATTGGCATTAAGGAAGAAGATATTCCTAAATTATACGAACAATTTACAAGAATTGAGGAGGCACGAAACAGAAATATAGAAGGTACGGGGCTTGGCATCAATGTTACAGTCAGACTTCTCAGTATGATGAACAGCCATCTCAATGTAAAAAGTATATATGGAGAAGGCTCATGCTTTTACTTTGATTTGGAGCAAAAAATTATTGACTCAAAGCCGATAGGAAATCTTTCAGAGAGAATAAGGGAGCAGGAAGTAGAATACATATATGAGACTGCATTTACAGCTCCTGACGCAAATATGCTGATTGTTGATGACAATGCGGTCAACAGAAAGGTTTTCAAGAATCTCATAAGAGACACCGGCATAAAAATTGATGAGGCAGACAGCGGAGAGCACTGTCTGGATAAAGTGCTCAGTAAAAAATATGATTTGATTTTTATTGACCATATGATGCCGGGAATGGATGGCATTGAAACGCTTAAGACCATAAGAAAGTTAAAAGAAAATAAAAATGCAGATACGCCATATGTTGCATTTACCGCCAATGCGGTAACCGGTGCAAAGGAAATGTATCTTCATGCGGGGTTTGATGATTTCCTTACAAAGCCATTGATATATGAAAAGCTGGAAAAAATCATTTTAAAATATCTTCCGAAGGAAAAAGTTATAACCAAACAGGCGCAAGATAGAAAAGCACAGGCAAAGATACCGGATGTGATGTGGCAGGATTCATCGAATATCATGGATATCTTAAATTCGCTTCCCGAAATTGATATGGAATATGCGCTTTTACACTATCACAGACCGGCAGACTTATATAATGTAATAGCAGACTTTATCAAAGTTATTGACAGCGAAGCGGATGCACTGGAAGCATTTAAGGCAATGCTTCCGGATGAAGAAGGATTAAAACAGTATCGTGTCAAGGTTCATTCGATGAAGGCTTCGGCGGCAATGATTGGAGCTGTTTATTTAAGCGGAATGGCGAGAATGCTTGAACTGGCTGCCATAAATAAGCGGCTGGATATAATTGAGCAGGTGACGCCGGCATTTGTTGAGGAATGGAGATCGTTTAAGGAAAAACTTAAACCTGTCAGTGATGCTGAAGCCTTGTCGTCAGACAGCGAGAAGATTCCTGTCAATAAGGAGCTTATTGTTGAACAGATGGGACTTCTTAATCAGGCGATGGATGATATGGACATTGACAGAGCTGATGAGATTGTCCAGCTTCTGAAGGGGTTTGACTATTCTGCTGAGGATGGTCTTTTAATGGAACAGCTGTATGCTGCCGTAAGCAACATAGACAATGAGAGGGTTATGGAACTGACAAAAGCTTATATTAATGATTGAAAATAAGTGGGGAACAATAAATATAGGACTTATAAAGGAATTACTCTGACACTGGGGTGTCGGAGTAATAGGGGCTGGTATGGATGACTTTAGGGAACAATATAGAAATGAACTAATCAATCAGGAGATAAAATCAAATAAATATACGTTGAAAGGTTTCGTATGGTTTATTGTGGCTGTAGCATTTATATGGCTTCTTACGGTCACAGGATTTTTTGAAGTGGACAAAATGATGGTAACCATAGCGTTTGTGGCTACGATTATACTTCTTATACCTCCGATATATATTTCTTTGAAAGGTGACTTGTCACTTCAGTGGCTGAAGTATCTTCTTTTGTCACTGATGTGCATAGTCTCGGCAGTTATAGCATCATTTCTTTCGTATCATGCAGTGCTGATATATGTGGTGCCGCTGCTGTTTGCCGTGCAGTACAGAAGCCGTAGGACAATATGGTTTGTATATGCAGTCAATACAGTAACTATGCTGATAAGCTCTATTGTGAGCTTCTATTACGGAATCTGCGATTTGAATCTTCTTTTACAAAGCCAGCATACGAGAAGCTGGTATATGGGCGTTATCACGGAAAATGCACTTAATATTCCGTTTAATGAAAATACGTTGTTTATTATAATTGTTTTTGAAGTTTTTCCGAGATGCATGATACTTTTTGTATTTTCGGTTCTGATGCAGTACACGATTGTCAGCAGTACCGAAGATGCATACCGCATAGCCCAGCTTACATATCTTAAGGAAACAGATGCAAGAACAAAAGTATTTAACAAAAATAAATACGAAGAAATGCTTGAGACATATTATCCTTACATAGAAAATATTGCAGTCACATTCTGGGATTTAAATAATCTTAAGTATATTAATGATAAGTATGGGCATGCCATGGGAGACAGAGCAATAGAAAGCCTGTCCTCTGCACTGTATGTACACTCGAATGACCGCCGCCGTGTCTATCGTATAGGCGGAGATGAATTTCTTATGATTATTGATAATCCGTATGATGAAGAGGTAAGGAATTTTATAAAAACAGTACAGGACAGACTGGTATCATACAATGAAAATCTGGAATTTAAAATATCGAGCGCAGTAGGAATAGCATCCGGCAAGGGAAAGGACATTGCGGAGATTGTTAAAAAAGCGGATGAAGATATGTACAGAAATAAAAAGTTGAGCAAGGAGAGCAGGGAACAATGAGGTGGCTGTTATTTTTGCTAATTACAATTATTGTAATACTGCTCGCTTTGTACCGGCTGTACCGCTCTGTATTCTGCAATCCGCAGAGAAAGCGTCCGGATGCCCATAATATTCCTGAAAGCACTCTGTATAAAGAATACCGTGAGGTTATGGCAGAAGCGGTAGATGATATGGAATGCACTCCGTTTGAGGAGGTTAGCATACTTTCCGCAGACGGATACAGACTTTACGGAAGACTTTATATCATGGAAGAGGCTGCACCGCTTATGATATTTTTTCATGGATATCATGGCGTATATGCGTGGGATGGATATGGCTTTTTCAAGATTTGCAAAAGTAACGGTATAAACATACTTATGGTAGACGAAAGGGCACATGGTAAAAGCGGCGGGAATGAGGTTACTTTTGGAATTAAAGAAAGATATGACTGTAAATTATGGGTAGAGTATGCGGCAGAGAGATTCGGGGAAAACAAGGATTTGTTGCTTGCAGGAGTATCAATGGGAGCATCATCTGTAATTATGGCATCAGAACTTGGATTTCCGCAAAGCGTAAAGGCAGTTATTGCAGACTGCGGATATTCCGAACCTGCGGCAATAATCAAAGAGATAATTAAAAAAATGAAGCTGCCTGTTGAAGCTGTCTATATGATTGTTAAAATATCAGCGCAGATATTCGGACATTTTAATCTTGAGGAAGCTGCTGCACTGCAGGCAGTAAAGAAAATTCAGATTCCCATACTTTTTATTCATGGAAAGAATGATTCGGTCGTTCCTGTTTATATGTGCAACCAGCTTTACGAAAATTGTCAAAGCACCGGGAAACTGCTGATTATTGATGGAGCAGACCATGCAAACAGTGCAATGACTGATTATGAGGCATATGAAAATGCCGTCGTGGAGTTTTTGAAGATAATTTACTAAATTTTAAAAAATTCAAAAGAAATTTAATTGATTTTATTGAGTTATTATGTATAATAGGATATTAGGAGTTAAATACTCTTACATTGGAAAGATATCGTAAGACCTGCAAATGCGGGCTGTTATCAAATTTCCCTAACAACTATATAGAAGAAACGAGGTAAAATGTAAGATGTCAGAGATTAATTTGAGCAAGTATGGTATTACCGGAACTACAGAGATCGTGTACAATCCTTCTTATGAAATGTTATTTGAAGAAGAGACAAAGCCGGGTTTGGAAGGTTTTGAAAAGGGACAGGTCAGTGAACTTGGTGCAGTAAATGTAATGACAGGTATCTATACAGGCCGTTCACCAAAAGATAAGTTTATCGTAGTAGATGAGAACTCAAAAGATACTGTTTGGTGGACTTCTGATGAATATAAGAATGATAATCATCCTGCTACACAGGAAGCATGGAATGCAGTTAAGGAAATTGCTTTAAAGGAGCTGTCTAATAAGAAACTTTATGTAGTAGATGCGTTCTGCGGTGCTAATAAGGATACACGTATGGCAATCCGTTTCATCGTTGAGGTGGCTTGGCAGGCTCATTTTGTTAAGAATATGTTTATTCGGCCAACAGAAGATGAACTTAAGGATTTTGAACCTGATTTCGTTGTTTACAATGCATCTAAGGCAAAGGTAGAGAACTACAAGGAATTAGGACTTAACTCAGAGACAGCGGTAATGTTCAACATTACAAGCCGTGAGCAGGTTATTATTAATACATGGTATGGCGGTGAGATGAAGAAGGGTATGTTCTCAATGATGAACTACTATCTCCCACTTAAGGGAATTGCTTCTATGCACTGCTCTGCAAATACAGATATGAACGGTGAGAATACAGCAATTTTCTTCGGTCTGTCAGGCACAGGTAAGACAACTCTTTCAACAGATCCTAAGCGTCTTCTTATCGGTGATGATGAGCACGGATGGGATGACAATGGTGTATTTAACTTTGAAGGCGGCTGCTATGCGAAGGTTATCAACCTTGATAAGGAGTCTGAGCCTGATATTTATAACGCAATCAAGCGTGATGCTCTTCTTGAGAACGTAACACTTGATGCTGACGGCAAGATTGATTTTGCAGATAAGAGTGTAACTGAAAATACACGTGTATCTTATCCGATCAACCATATTCAGAACATTGTACGTCCTGTATCTTCTGCACCGGCAGCTAAGAACGTAATCTTCCTGTCAGCAGATGCATTCGGAGTACTTCCTCCTGTATCTATCCTGACACCTGAGCAGACACAGTACTATTTCCTTTCAGGTTTCACAGCTAAGCTTGCAGGTACAGAGCGCGGTATTACAGAGCCTACACCAACATTCTCAGCTTGCTTCGGACAGGCATTCCTTGAACTGCATCCAACAAAGTATGCAGAAGAGCTTGTTAAGAAGATGCAGAAGAGCGGAGCTAAGGCATACCTTGTAAATACAGGATGGAACGGAACAGGAAAGCGTATTTCAATCCGCGATACACGTGGTATTATCGATGCAATTCTTAACGGAGATATTTTGAATGCACCTACAAAGAAGATTCCGTTCTTCAACTTTGAAGTTCCAACAGAGCTTCCGGGTGTAGATACTAATATCCTTGATCCTCGCGATACTTATGCTGATGCTTCTGAGTGGGAAGCTAAGGCTAAGGATTTGGCACAGAGATTTACTAAGAACTTTGCTAAGTATGAAGGTAACGAGGCTGGTAAGGCTTTAGTTGCAGCAGGTCCTCAGTTATAAAAAATATGGATAAGCTCTTTTACAGAGTGCATATAATCTGATTTTTATCGGGTGTGGAAGTATCTATCCACACCCGATTTTTTTAATTTATATTGCGGTGAAGGCAGGAAAATGATATAATTCAAACTATAAAAATAGTTTTTGATACATAAAATAGTTTAAAGGAGCGGCCGGTGTTATGGATAAAATTAAGTTTGTAATAGTGGGTTCGGGATGGAGATCATTGTATTACGTGAGGATAGCAAAAGCATTGCCGTCGCAATTTGAGCTGTGCGCAATGCTTTGCAGAACGGAAGATAAAGCAAAGAAAATGGCGGGAGATTACAACATTTATACTACAACATCCATAGAAGAGTGCAGAAAAATGAATCCGGATTTTGCGGTGGTCGCAGTAAATAAGGCGGATATAGCCAAAGTAAGCATGGAGTGGATGGATTACGGGATAACAGTGCTTTGTGAGACTCCGGCCGCACAGGATGCAGAAACGCTGCGTAAGCTTTGGATGCTGCATAAGGCAGGTAAAAAGCTTGTTGTGGCAGAGCAGTACACAAAGTATCCGATGTATGATGCCATGATAAAAGCATTGGGGACAGGCATTATAGGAGAACCGGACTGCATTAATATTTCACTTGCGCATGATTACCATGCTTCAAGCCTTATCAGGGCATTTTTGAATCAAAAGGCTGATGTCGGATTTGCGGTAAGAGCAAAGACATATGAGTTTCCGACAGTAGAGACACTTAGCAGGTATGAGCGTTTTACGGATGGGAGAATCTCAAATAAAAAGCGGACTGTCGCTACATTTGAATTTTCTGACGGCAAGGTTGCATTTTATGATTTTGATTCAGAACAGTATCGCTCCCCGATTCGCAAAAATTATGTTAAGGTGCAGGGGTGCCGCGGTGAAATGAAGGATGATACATTTTATTATCTTGATGAAAATTACCGGGATTCAGTCGCAAGGCTTGTTACGGCAGACAGATTTATATCTGTTGAAGATGATAATCCTAATCTTAGCAATGTCCGCGAAATTGTTAAAATTGAGTTGTGCCAAAATGCAAAAAACTCACTTATGTATGAGGCGGTATTTGGGGAATGCAGGCTTTCGCAGGATGAGACAGCCATAGCAAGGATTATGGCAGAAACGGCAAAATATGCAAAGGACGAGAATAAGGAATATATGGATATTGAATTAAGAGGAGCACTGCAGGATGCATACACGGCTATCATGCTTGATAAAGCGGTAAAATGCCAAGATGTGATAACGTCAGAAACGCAGCCGTGGCAGTGTGAGTAAGGCATGAAGGGAAGGTATGAGAGTAAGGTATGAGAGTAAGGAACGGGAAGAAATGTGGAAAGGAGAGGAGAGTGAAGTAATGGAAAATAAAGTTCGTGTGGCATTAATCGGAACAGGCACAATGGGTAAAAAATATGCGGATATGATAACTGCGGGAAAGGTTCCCGGTATGGTACTTACGGCATTGGTGGCAAGAAAACAGGAGACAAAAGAATGGGCGGAGAAACTTGAAGACAGAGAAGGAATAAAGCCGGTGGTATATGCGGATGCGGACGGGCTGTTTGCAGAGGCTGACAACTATGATGCGGTAATTATAGCCACGCCGCATAAAACACATGCAGAATTTGCAATAAGAGCATTTGAACTGGGAAAGCATGTTATGTGCGATAAGCCTGCAGGAGTTACGGTCGGTCAGGCAAATTCCATGACTGAAGCTTCAAGAAAATATAAAAAAATGTATGCGATGATGTTCCACCAGCGCAGATATCCGAAATATTTAAAGATCAAGGAAATACTGGGCAGCGGAAGGATAGGGAAACTTGAGAGGATAATGCTTGTGAATTCGAGGTATTACAGGACATCACACTACCATCATTCGGGCGGCTGGAGAAGCAGCTGGAATGGTGAGGGCGGAGGAGCCCTGATTAATCAGGGTGCGCACATACTTGATATATGGCAGTGGATGTTTGGTATGCCCGACAGCATTTATGCTGATATTCCGTTTGGAAAATATAACGACTTTGATGTGGATGACGAGGCTGCTATATACATGAGGTATCCGGATAATCTTACTGCAATATTTATGCTTACGACAGGTGAGGCAGTCAGGGAAGAAAGGTTTGAAATCGTAGGAAGCCGCGGCAAGCTGCTGCTTGAGGAGGATACACTGCATATATGGGATTACGGTACTGATTCTGAAGAGTACATTAAAAGTGAGCAGGTAAATTCCAGAGAAAACCTGCATTTAACGGAAAAAATAATAGAATTTCCCAAGACAGAAGAACCATATGAAGAAATGCTTGAAAATTTTGCGCAGGCGGTCATAACAGGGGATGAGACAATATTGACTGCTCCCGGGGCTGATGCCGTCAACCAGATAATGCTTACCAACAGTGCATACTATTCTGCGTGGATAGGACAAAGGGTAAAACTGCCGATGGATTCCGAAAGCTATGATAGAGAGCTGGCGAAGAAAGCATTGAAAGACAGGTAGAATGCAGTAAAGCAAGCATTTTAAATAGCCTGTTAAAAAATGCACAAATAGTATAGTGTATACACAATACAAAATATTTTGCACAATTAATAAAAAAATACAAAATAATTTAAAAATATATTGACAAATGCACAGAGAGTGTGTATTATTATAAATACAGAGAGGCACTAAAGTGATTACCCACTGAGACGATTAGAGATAGTGGCGAGAGCTTCACTTTATCGTGATTGAATCAATGAATTGTAATCAGATAATAGCAGGGAACGGTGGCGAGAGCTTCATCAGACCGAGGTTGTTATTCAGAGTGCATCGTGAGTAGTTGCATCCGGTTAATGGTAAGAAGGTTAGAGACAATGGCGAGAGCTTCATTGAATTGAGATTGGATTGCTGACTGCATCATATGGTATAAGGAATAATGGCGAGAGCTTCATTGGACTGAAGTACCGGATGATAATACGGAAGCCGGAACGATGGCGAGAGCTTCATTGAACCGGAAAGAAGTTATTGCAGAATGGATGTTGTGACGTGTAGAGAGGGCACTGGTCTTAACGATTAGTGCCCTCGAATTGTGTATATGAAGCGATTTAAGTACAAGTCGGTTGTGCAATTAAATTAAGAGAAGGGGGGAGATAGAAGATGTTAAAAGGTAAAGTAGCGGTTGTAACAGGCGGAACAAGAGGAATAGGTTTTTAAATTGTACGAAAATATCTTGCAAACGGAGCGAAGGTAGTATTATTCGGCTCAAAAGCAGAGTCGGTTGAAAAAGCGTTAAAACAGTTAAAAGAAGAAAATGCAGACTGGGAAGTTGATGGTATGTATCCAAAGCTGACCAATGCGGCAGAAGTGGAAGAGGCAATTTTAAATGTAAAAGAAAAATTCGGAAGAATTGACATTTTGGTTAATAATGCCGGGATTTCCCAAAATACTCCACTGTACAATTATACTCCGGAGGAATTTGACAAAGTTATTGATTTGAATGTAAAGGCTATCTTTTATGCTATTTTGCCGACTGCTAAGATTATGAAGGAGCAGGGCGGCGGTTGCATAATTAATACAAGTTCTATGGTAAGTATTTCAGGACAGCCGGCAGGCGTCGGATATCCAACAAGCAAGTTTGCGGTAAACGGATTGACCATTTCGCTGGCAAGAGAGCTTGGAAGGGACAACATTCGCGTAAATGCTGTTGCACCGGGAGTGACGAAGACAGATATGGTTGCAGCGTTGCCGGAGCAGGTGGTTCAGTCAATTTCGGCGAAGATTCCGTTTGGAAGACCAGGCGAACCGGAAGAGGTTGCCAATGCATTTCTTTATCTTGCAAGTGACCTGGCTGGCTATGTTACAGGAGAAATTTTATCTGTAGATGGTGCTGCAAGGGCATAATTAAAATATTTACAATGTTATAAAAGCTTACTGATTTTTGGAGAATTACTGAAATTCAGTAAGCTTTTTTTGTATGAATTTAATTTTTTAAAATGGTGTTGACATACGGGGGTATATATGTTAATTTATACTACGACAGAAGTACTACGATAGACGTAGCACGATAGACGTACTATGTTAGACGTACTACGCCAGGCGTAATTGCAAAAGTATTTGTAAGATAAGCCAAAAGGAAAGGCAATTGTCTGACTAAAATAGGGATGGGAGGTTAATACATGGTTAGCATTAGCAGTGATGTAATCAGAGGATATAATGATACGATGATTTTGTACCTGCTTTTGGAAAGAGCGTCATATGGTTATGAGATATCCAGGCAGATTAAAAAGCTGTCGGAAGAAAAATATGTTATAAAAGAGACAACGCTGTATTCTGCATTTACCAGAATGGAAAAAAACGGTTATATAGAATCGTTTTATGATGAAGATGCAAGCAATGGCAAGAGACGCACATATTACAGAATAACGGATGCAGGCAGGCAGTATTATAAAGAAAAATGTGCTGAGTGGAAACTGACCAAAGAGGTTGTGGAAAAGTTTATTGAGGAGGAGCAGGAAAATGGAGACAATTAAAAATTATCTTGAAACAATGTTTCAGAATCTGCCAAATACGATAGAGGTAAAGCGTGCGAAGCATGAACTTGGGCAGATGATGGAAGACAAGTACATGGAGCTTAAGGCGGAAGGAAAGTCGGAGAACGAGGCTGTAGGTATAGTTATTTCTGAGTTTGGCAATCTGGATGAAATTGCAGACGATCTGGGAATCAGCGTTTATGTTAAGGAAGAGAATGTAATAGAACGCAGGATGGTATCCACACAGGAAGTTAAAGATTATATCAACGAAAAAAGCCGCTATGGATTTATGATTGGACTTGGAGTTTTACTGTGCATTATTTCACCTTGCGGTGTAATAATTACTGAAAACATTTATGGAATAATGTTTTTGTTTGTTGCTGTAACGATAGCTGTCGGAATGTTTGTATTTTCAGGCGTGTCGATGGGAAAATGGGAATTTTTAAAACGCGATTTGTGCAGCATTGATTTTTCAACAACGGAATATGTTCATAACCAGAAAGAAAATTACAGAATGACAAATGCATTGATGAATACAATCGGAGTGGTGTTGTGTGTATTCTGCTGTGTGCCGGTAATTATTATCAGTGAGTTTGACAGGAGCGGAAGACTTGATGTCTTTGGTGTTGTGCTGCTCCTTGTACTTGTAGCAATAGGTGTTGTGCTGTTTGTTTCAACAGGAAACAGAATGTCTGCATATGATACTATTTTGAAGCTTAACAGTGAGGATACAATAGGAGGCAATTTTGTTGCTTCACAGAAAGGGCAGGTGCGTTACAGTAACAAGACACTTGCTGCGATTATGTCAGTATACTGGCCGACGGTTACATGTGTTTACCTTTGCTGGAGTTTCCTTAGCGGTGCATGGCACATAACATGGATTGTCTGGGTAATCGCAGGAATTTTTGAAACATTTATAAAAAATATGAACAGAAACTAGGAGGCAGATAATGAAAAGAGCAATATACCTGATTATTCTTTCGGCTATAACAGTTTTTTGCGTAATATACTCTGTTGTGAGAGATTCCGGTGGCGATTTCTCAATAAACGGAAACAGAATCTGGGGAGCATCCCAGAGCATAGATGTAAATCTGGACAACTTTGACAGTATAGTTATTGATGCGGATGTGATGGAAATTCTGGTGAAAAAGGGGACCGGTTACACAATGAGTTACAGCTGCAACAAGAAGTGCGAGCCACAGTATCACGTTGAAAACGGCAAATTATACATAGAGCAGAAAAGCAATGCAAAATTGCTCAGGCAGATAAAATGCAATATGATTATAACAGTTCCAGAATCAGCAAAGCTTGAGCTTGTTGATGCTCAGGTGAATGTAGGCGATATAACATTTTCGGGAGTAGATACAGAAGAATACAGACTGACTACTGACGTTGGAGAAATCAAAATTAATAACGCAAATATTAATAAGGCGGTAATTAACACTTCGGTAGGAGATATAGATATTGAAAGGTGTGAGTTTGCAAATCTTGATATTAAGTCAGATGTGGGTGATGTAAGTATTAAAAGCCGCAAGGACATTTCAGAATACACACTTGATTTGAAAGTTAATCTGGGTGAGATAAGCGTTAACGGTGAAGATCATTTACAGCAATATAAGGTCAATGGTAATAAGTGCCAGGTGAAGGTTGACAACAACATGGGAGACATTTCGCTGGATTATTAAGACCAAATTCCGCATAAGTCAGATTTTTCGTGCCATAATAAGAATACTATGAAATAAAAGGCGATTGCGAAACTATTCTTTAAGCATATGCAGTTGTACAATATAAACAATCCAACGCAGTACACGCTTGCGCTGCTTGTACCTCGTAGCGGTGCATAATATGCTAAAATACAGCATATAAGCACCGACGGGTACAAAGCATACTGCTTATGGATTTGTTTATATTGTACAACTCGCACTGTTAAAGGAAGAGTTTCGCAATCGCCTATATAAATATGACAGTGAAAGGTGATGAATTTTATAGAATCTATATGGCATGAAGGTATAAAGCATCCTGATTTCCGGACACTTAAAGAGGATTTGGAGACGGATGTGCTGATTATCGGAGGAGGTATTGCGGGACTGCTTACCGCATTTTTACTGCATGAGAAAGGAGTGCCGTATACGCTTGTTGAAAAAATAGAATATGCGTGATGTTTATTATATGGTAAAATATACTTAGTGCCATACACTGGCGGGAGACTTAAAAAAGCTCGAAGAAGAGGATGTCGAGTAAATAAAGCGTCTGCGGAATGGAGAAGAGTATGAGATATTACAATAGAATTTTCCTTATAGTTATTGATTCGCTCGGAATCGGACAGATGGAGGACTCCGAAAGCTTTGGGGACGTAGGAGTGAATACACTTGGGCATATTTCGGAGGCGAGGCAGACATTTGAAATTCCGAATCTTACCAGGCTGGGGCTTGCAAATCTTGTAAGTCTTAGGCAGATTGCGCCTATTAATGAGCCTGCGGGGTATTTTCTTAAACTTAATGAAAGAAGCCGTGGAAAGGATACCATGACCGGGCATTGGGAAATGATGGGGCTGTATACGGATAAGCCGTTTAAAACATTTACTGAAAATGGTTTTCCGAAGGAACTCATAGCAGAACTGGAGAAAGCTACAGGAAGAAAGGTCATTGGTAATAAAAGTGCCAGCGGAACCGCAATTCTTGAAGAACTGGGAGAACGCGAAATTAATAATGGCGAGCTGATAGTGTATACATCGGCTGATTCTGTGCTTCAGATATGCGGTAATGAGGAGACAATGGGGCTTGATACCCTTTACAGGTATTGTGAGATAGCAAGGAAGCTTACCATGAAAGAAGAGTGGAAGGTTGGAAGGGTAATTGCAAGACCGTACACGGGACTGAAAAAGGGCGAGTTTGTAAGAACTTCAAACAGACATGATTATGCACTTAAGCCTACGGGCAGAACTGTACTTAATGCGTTAAAGGATAGCGGATTTGATGTTATTTCGGTTGGAAAGATAAGTGATATATTTGATATGGAGGGGATTACAGAAAAAAACAAGTCAGAAAGTTCAGTGCATGGGATGCAGCAGACGATTGAAATAGCAGAAAGAGATTTTAACGGACTGTGCTTTGTGAATCTTGTCGACTTTGATGCACTGTGGGGACACAGAAGAAATCCGCTGGGGTATGGTGATGAACTTGAAAGGTTTGACCAAAAGCTTGGGGAACTTATAGATGTGCTGAAAGAAGATGATTTGCTGATGATTACTGCCGACCATGGGAACGACCCGACGTATACCGGAACTGACCATACGAGGGAGAAGGTGCCGCTACTGATTTATTCACAATCCATGAGAGGCGGTCACCGGCTTGAGGAACAGGATACATTTGCGGTAACAGGTGCAACGATTGCAGAGAATTTTGGAGTGGAGATGCCGGATGGCACAATAGGTAAATCAATACTAAGAGAGTTTGTAATTTAGAACAAAAAAACTGTAATACGGATAAAATCAAATGCTAAAAGTATATTGTAAATGCCCCCTTTAAGGGGTATAATTGTTTATCGATAAAGCGTGGCTGTTATGCTGCGTGAGGTGAATTTCACATGAACAATTGCGTTAAAAGGAGGTACAATATGCATTTGTTTAAAAATATAAAAGTAAGGTTTAAAATTTTGATTCCTGTTACGGCGATGGTGTTGTGTATGATTGTGACAGCGGTTATTAATTACTTCAGTTTCAAATCGATTCTGAATGCCAGTCAGGATATTTCAGGTAAGTGTACGGAAAGCATTTCACTTCTGGGAGAGATTTCTTCTGATTTTGAGTCGCTTCAGAAGATTATATTTGCACACTGTATTGCAGAGGATACCTCAACAAAGAGAAGTCTTGCACAAGAGGCGGATGCCCTTGAAATCGGAATTAATGAGGCCTGTGCCAAGATAGAAGCACTGCTTGTTGAAGGCAGTGATACCAAGAATAGTTATGATAAGTTTAAAACAGCATATGATACATATATAATCAGCTTTAATGAGGCAGTCAAGTACAGCTCGGGCAATAATGTGGACAAGGCTGTAAGTATGGCAAATTCAACGCTGACTAACCTTGGTAATCAGATTTCAGCACTTATCTCACAGATGATTACGGCGAACAAGGCTGATATGGAAACGGCAATTGCCAAGCAGGACAGAATATATCGTCAGGCAATAACTTCAGCAGGGGTACTCCTGCTGATTGCAATGCTGATTGCCGGATTTACTATAATAATTATTCTTCTTGAGATTACAATGCCAATCGGCAGAATGAATCATAAACTTGAGTCTATTATTTCAGATATCAATGAAAATAAGGGTGACCTGACTCAGCGTATTGATATGGACGGAAAGGATGAAATTGCTAATCTTGCTAAGGGCATCAATACATTTATTGAGACTTTGCAGGGGATAATGGAGAAGATTACGGAGGATTCTGCAAGTCTTGAAGCTATTGTGAATAAGGTCCTTGACAGTGTAAAGACAGCTAATGAGAACTCCTGTGACGTGTCATCCGTAATGGAGGAGCTTTCCGCTACGATGCAGGAAATCTCAGCTACTGTTATTACGGTCGATGAGAATACTCAGGTCGTTGATTCTAATACAAAGGATATTTCAGGTGCATCTGATGAACTGCTTGAGTATACGGTTCAGATGCAGAAGCGTGCCGAAATGCTCAGAACAACCGCTGAAGAGAATAAGACCAATACAAATACAGTGATAGATGAAATCCTTGTATCACTCAAGAAGTCAATTGAAGACAGCAAGAGCGTAGAGCGTGTTAATGATTTGACTAATGAAATTCTTAATATTTCAAGCCAGACAAACCTGCTTGCACTGAACGCGTCTATTGAAGCGGCAAGAGCAGGAGAAGCAGGAAGAGGTTTTGCGGTTGTTGCGGAAGAGATTCGCCAGCTTGCTGATTCAAGCAGGGATACGGCAAATAATATCCAGAATATTAACGCAATGGTAATCGCCGCTGTAAAAGAATTAATAGACAGCTCTAACGAAATTGTGAATTACATTAATGAAACAATTCTTCCGGATTACGATAATTTTGTTTCATCAGGCAAGCAGTATGATGAGGATGCTGCCCATATCAATGAGGTGGTGGAACATTTCCACCAGCTTACATCAGAACAGAAGAATCTTGTTAATAACATTACAGAGGCAATTAATGGTATTGCAACGGCAATCGGTGAGAGTGCAGGTGCGGTAACAACAGCAGCAATGAATACGAATGAACTCGTTGAGGACATGACAAATGTATCATCAGAAATGCAGAGCAACAAAGAGATTGCGGCAGCATTAAAGAGTGAGGCTGACAGATTCATAAATCTTTAATAAAAGCAGAGTTATATGTGTCAAGAGCTATTTAGAAATTTTTCTAAATAACTCTTGACATTTTTTATTGCAAAGGAATATAATCTATTTAGAAAAAAATCTAAATACCAAACGCGAAGTGCCCGGGAACAAAGAGTAGCGTTTGCGTAGCAGAATTATCATGGAGGTGGCATGGTTGGGATTTGCTGAGACATTTAAGGCGTTGTCAGACCCTGTAAGGCGGGAAATCCTTGTAATGTTAAAGAAAGGAAAGATGTCGGCAGGCGAAATAGGGAGCCATTTTGATATGACGGGTGCAACGGTATCTTATCACCTCGGAATATTAAAGAAAGCTGAACTGGTAATTGAAAGCAGGGAGAAAAATTTTATATATTATGAGCTTAATGCGTCAGTAGTTGAGGAAGTCATGCTGTGGCTGGCTGATTTGAAAGGAGAGAATGACGATGAAAATGATTAAAGAGAATAAATTTATTGTTGTGACTACGAGTCTGGTAACAATTCTTCCGATGATTATAGGTCTGGTATTGTGGAATCAGCTTCCGGATGTTCTTGCAACACATTTTGATTCAAATAATGTGGCAAACGGGTGGAGCAGCAAGGCATTTGCAGTGTTTGGACTGCCGGGGATACTGCTGCTTTTGCATCTGGTATGTATAATAGTTACAAGCTATGACCCTAAATTTGGCAATATAAGCGGTAAGATGAGGATGATGATATTCTGGATAATACCGGGATGTTCACTTATATGTGCTGTTGCAATCTACACAAGTGCGCTTAATATCGGATTTAACTCTGCCGGAATGGCAGGAATCGTATGTGGAATTTTATTTATGATTATCGGTAATTATCTTCCGAAATGTAAGCAGAATTATACGGTGGGAATTAAGCTGCCGTGGACGCTTGATGATGAAGAGAACTGGAACAGCACACACCGGTTTTCGGGTAAAGTGTGGGTTATATGCGGAATAGTGATGTTTGTTGCCACTTTTCTGACGGAGTATGCTACGTATATAACATTTGGAGTTGTTGCGGCAGCAGTGTTAATTCCCGCGGTGTATTCATTTGTATATTATAAAAGACATAACGGATAAAAGCTAATCTGTAGTTTTGCCGGTATTTAACTGTATTTACCTGAGCTTTTTGGGTTGACATATTATTTTGTTAGTAATATGATGTAAATATCAGATTATCAGGAGATGTTTATGTTAAGCATTGTAGTAATGGAGATTGTTGCAAAGTAAATATTTGCGAGGGCGGATTCAGCATTTTTATGCACTATAAGTCTGTCCTTACGGCAGTGATAATATGCTGCCGACAGCCTGCTTTACTATAGCGAGTTTTATAATACCCGATTTGCAATTTGAATTTTAAGCATGGCTTTGCGGCCATGCTTTTGTTGTTATATGAAAGGATTTGGATTGACATGAACATCTTAGAAAAGAATATGGAATTTGATAAAGTAAAGGAAATATGGAGAAATCTTGCACAGACGGAATGGGCAAAAAAACAGATTGATAATATCGAAATATGTATGTCACAGACCGAGCTTGCTGCAAGGCAGAGAGAGACAACCCAGGCAAAGCTGATGATGGAAAAATGCGGAAATCCTCCGCTTATATCACTTTCTGGGATCGAGGAACTTCTTGAGGTTGCCGTAAAGGGCGGGTGCCTGAGCGCGGCGCAGCTTGAAAAGATAGGCGATGCGCTTGTTGCAGTTAAAAGAATGAAGAGTTATCTTAATAACTGTAAAAAATTTGATATATCGCTCGCATATGATGAAGAAAAATTAGACCCGCTTGATGATGTAAGAGAGCTGATACGTGAACAGATAAGGGGAGGCAGTATTGATGACGCGGCATCGAAGCTTCTGAAGGAACTGCGCTTTGGCATTGAAGCAGCTAATGATGAAATGCGAAAAAAGGCCGATGTGCTTATCCGTTCCAATAAGGAATATGTGTCTGACAGTTTCAGTACAATCAGGGGTGGGCATATATGCATTCCTGTTAAAAAAGAATATAAACTGAAATTTACAGGAAGTGTGATTGACAAATCTGCAACAGGTAATACATTATTTATAGAGCCTGCCCCTGTGGCAAAGCTTTATGAGAAAATACAGCTTCTTAAGATAGATGAGGAGAATGAAGAGCGCAGAATACTTTATGAACTGACGGCAGTTGTGGCTGATTCAGAAGCACTTATGCTTGGCAACATCAGGGCAATGGAGCGCTTTGACTACATTTTTTCAAAAGGCAGGCTGAGTTTTGAATATGACGGAAATGAGCCGGTCATTAATACTGAAAGAAGAATTAAACTTCAGGATGCAAGACATCCGCTGATGGACAGAAAACAGGCTGTGCCGCTGCAGTTTGAAATAGGGAACGGCATCAGGGGAATAGTTATAACAGGACCCAATACAGGCGGAAAAACCGTTGCAATTAAAACGGTTGCACTAAACTGTATGATGGCGCAGTGCGGACTGCATGTGGCATGCCGTGAGGCGGATATATGCATGAACAGTAACTTCCTGTGTGATATCGGAGACGGACAGAATCTGTCAGAAAACCTTTCAACATTTTCAGCACATATAATAAATGTACTTGATATATTGAAAAAGACAGGACCGGAAAGTCTTGTTGTCATGGATGAACTTGGCTCGGGGACAGACCCGGCAGAAGGAATGGGAATAGCGGTTGCGATACTTGAGGAACTTAAAAAAAGCGGTGCGCTGTTTCTTGTTACAACACATTACCCTGAAGTTAAAAATTATGCGGATAAAACTGAGGGCATAATTAATGCAAGAATGACATTTGACAAGGAAAGCCTGAAGCCGACTTACCGGCTTGTAATCGGAGAGGCGGGAGAAAGCTGTGCATTTTATATAGCAAAGAAGCTCGGAATGCCGCAGTCAATGTTAAGGAGAGCAGCATTGGAAGCTTACGGCGGCAATGTGGAAGCACTTTCCGGTTTAGCATCAGATGGTGAGGCGGAAAATGATGAGGTAATTAAAAAAGAAGCACGTCCGAAGATAATCAAGGCGGCTAAAACATCCCGTTCGGCGCAGAAGGCTGCAAAAAAATTTAATCTTGGCGACAGCGTAATGGTATATCCCGACAAGAAAATAGGGATTGTGTGTAAGACCGCAGATGATAAGGGAATGCTTGAAATTCAAATGAAAAATAAAAAGATACGTGTGAATCATAAGCGTATAAAATTACATGTGGCGGCAGCCGAGCTGTATCCGGAGGACTATGATTTCTCAATTATTTTTGATTCGGTTGCCAACAGGAAAATAAGGCATGACATGCATCGCAAATTTGTACCGGACAAAGAGATAGTTATATCCGATGGGAAAAAGTGATGGCATTTTATATTGGAAATAAATGTATTTTGAACTGGAAGTAATTGTATTTTTACACCATAGGCAAAGCGCTTGAGAATGGAGGATGAATATGATACTATATAACGGACGCCCTGAAGACACCGCAAACAGGCTTGAAAAGGAAATACGTGTTTATGATTTCCTTGACGGGCTTGGAATTGAGTACAAGAGAGCTGACCATGAGGCGGCAATGACTATGGAGGTCTGCGAGGAGATTGACAGGACGCTTTGCGCGACCATATGTAAAAATCTCTTTTTGTGCAACAGGCAGGAAACAGAGTTTTACCTTCTGATGATGCCGGCCGATAAGAAATTTAAGACAAAGGATTTATCAGCCCAGATTAATTCGGCGAGACTTTCCTTTGGCAGTGAAACATACATGGAGCAGTTCCTTGATATTACACCGGGCTCAGTAAGCGTACTTGGACTCATGAATGACAGTGGCAACAAGGTTAAGCTTCTGATTGACAAAGATGTGTTAAACGGGGAGTACATAGGTTGTCATCCCTGCATTAATACATCAAGTCTTAAAATCAGAACCGAAGACATGATGAACACTATAATACCTGCAATGCATCATGAACCTCAGATTGTCGAACTGTAAAAAAGTTCCGGTTATATTATGCAGCCTGAATTGTTAAAAGATGGACCTCACAATTGCCTGATATAAATTATAGTAGGAGGATACAAATGGAATTTATTAAGAAAAACTGGAAAGGTATTCTTGTATGCCTTGCAATATCTGTTCCGTCATGGTTTTTGGGAAAGCAGTTTCCGATTGTCGGTGGGCCGGTTATAGCAATTATAATGGGAATGGTTATAACCCTGTTTATAAAGGATAAATCCGCACTTGACAGCGGAATTAAATTTACCTCAAAGAAAATTCTTCAGTATGCCGTAATTCTGCTTGGATTCGGACTTAATCTTCAGGTTATACTTCAGACAGGAAAGCAGTCCTTGCCGATTATTGTTTCGACTATTACAACGTCGCTTGTTATTGCATATGTGCTTCATAAGGTGATGCATATTCCGGGGAAGATTTCAACTCTTGTAGGAGTCGGCTCATCAATATGCGGCGGTTCTGCAATTGCTGCGACAGCACCTGTAATAGATGCGGATGATGAAGAAGTGGCACAGGCAATTTCTGTAATTTTCTTCTTTAATGTCCTCGCGGCGATATTGTTCCCTACATTTGGTGCGATAATAGGATTTTCGCAGACATCAGGAGAAGCATTTGGGATTTTTGCAGGAACTGCGGTTAATGATACATCCTCGGTTACGGCAGCTGCCTCTACATGGGACAGTATGTATAATCTTGGAAGCGAAACTCTTGATAAGGCAGTAACCGTAAAACTTACGAGGACACTTGCAATTATCCCTATCACGCTTGTGCTTGCATTTATGCGTACAAGAAAAGCAGGAAATGCAGAAGGCGGAAAGGTTTCGTTAAAGCAGGTATTTCCATTTTTTATTTTGTTCTTTGTCGGAGCTTCAGTAATTACGACCGTGGCAGTAACACTTGGTGTTCCGGTATCAGTCTTTACACCGTTTAAAGAGCTTTCAAAATTCTTTATCATAATGGCGATGGCTGCAATCGGGTTAAACACAAATATTGTTAAACTGGTAAAAACAGGTGGCAAGCCGATTCTTATGGGAATGTCGTGCTGGATTGGTATTACTGCGGTGAGTCTTTTTATGCAGCATATTCTCGGAATCTGGTAATTAATAATTGAGAAAATATAGTAATAGAAATTAAATATAAAAAATTAAAAGCCGGTTCAGTAATGCCGGCTTTTAATTATGTATTATAATGTTGTCCCTAAGGGCTGCTTTCTGTACAATGCTGTTTTTCAAGAGGATTTACGGTTGCAAAAATAGTATATGAAGTGATATATTTGTCTTTAATGAAAAGGCCGGCTGCAGGTTATGCTGTCTGGAAAGAGAGGATGACGTTGGAAAAGATTCTGTATTGTGAAATAAATATTTTTTGCATAATGATTCTTCTTACGCTTGTTTATACGGTAAGAAGCGGTTTTGACAGATGGGTTAATCAGAAACTGTTTGAGACATTTCTTGTCAGCGATATTATATTTTTTCTGCTGGACATTTTGTGGAAAATGCTTGACGGAAGCAGTAATCCTGTAATACGTGAAGCCAATGTGATTGTAAATGCAATGTATTATATAATGTCGGGAGTGACAAGTTATCTGTGGTTTATATATTCTGAAAAAATGCAGGATTCACAGATACTGAATGAAAAATCCACCCGTATTCTCAGTGCCGTGCCGCTTGGAATACTTATCATATGCACAATAATGTCAATATGGAACAGCGGATTATTTTACATAGATGACGCAGGTCATTACCACCGTGGTGTATTTTATGTTGTGCAGCTTGCTGTGTCGTACGGATATGTAATATTTACTGCTGCCAAAGCATTTCTTAGTGCTATGAACACGACAAGCTATATCAGGCGTACGAAAGGCATGACGCTTGCATTTTTTGTTATACCATGTACATTTTTTGGAACACTGCAGGCACTTTCGGGCGGGATACCGCTGCTGTGTGTCGGGATTACGCTGTCTGTACTGATTGTTTACATTAATTTTCAGGGACGCATGATTTCTATTGACCCGCTGACGCAGATTAATAACAGAAATCAGATGGTCAGTGTACTCACTAAAAAGATGTCAGATTACAAGGTGACAAGGCCGCTGTATCTTATGATTATGGATGTTGATAATTTTAAGCACATCAATGACGGATATGGGCATGTTGAGGGCGATGCGGCACTTGTAAGAGTCGCAGATTCACTAAAAATGGTATGTTCAAACCAGAATTTTGTTATTTCACGATATGGTGGCGATGAGTTTATTGTTATCTGCGAAAACCTTGGAAGAGAAGAGATTGAAGATGTCTGTGAAAAAATTAATCTGCAACTTTCGCAACTTAATGAAGCGGCAGGTGCAAAGTATTCTCTTCAGGTAAGCATAGGTTTTGCAAAATATACCAACGAGATTCAGTCAATAGAGGAACTTATAGAACTTGCGGATGAAAAGCTTTATCAGGTAAAGAAAATAAGAAAGGCAGCAGCATCAAACTGATATGAAAACGTATGCATTTTACATATCTAATCATGGATTTGGACACATAATGAGAAATATTCCCGTTATGTCAAAGATGCTTGAGTCGGAAGACACAAGGATAGTGCTTGTAAGTGACACACAGCAGCTTTGCGCGGCAAGGAAATATATTGAGCACTATATGAAAGGCATCACCGGATTAAATGAAAGATTCATATGCATTGAGCAGGAAACGGATTACGGAACACCTGTAATTGCAGGAACTCTGCAGATTGACAGGGCTGCACTTGAAAGAGGTGTGCAAAAATATACTGCATCATTTGAAAAAAGAATTGAAGGTGCAAAGGAAATTTTTAAGAAGTATGGCGTTTGCTGTGTTGTATGCGACATAGTGCCGTGGGCATTGACTGCATCCCGTGAGACCGGGATTCCTTCATTTCTCATGGCAAGCTTTACATGGATTGATGTGTTTGAGGAATATCTTGATAAAGAATTGATTGTTCCATACATTAAATGTTTTAATGATGCTGATAATGTACTGCTTCTTTCGCTGGCTAATGAGCCTACAAGAAAACGATACCCAGACGGTATACAGGTTGGGTTATCGGTAAGACCGTTTAACTGCGCAAAGGCTCGGCAGATACGAAAAGAAATGTCAAAGCCTGTGGTCTTTATCTCAATAGGAGGAAGCAATTCAGGACTTAAAGATGCAATTGACGTAAGCGGGCTTCCGTATGAATTTATAGTTACAAGCGGAATAAGAATGACAGGCGAAAATGTGCACATCCTGCCGCAGGGGACGGATGATACGCACAATTATGTGGCGGCAAGTGACTTCTGTATCAGTAAGCCCGGCTGGTCAACTCTTGCGGAAATACTTCTGGCAGGTAAACCGGCAGCTTTGATTGGGCGTCCTGATATTGCAGAAGACAGGATGAACATTAAGATGATGAAAGAATTAAACGCAGCCATTGAAATAACTGTGGGCGATCTGCAGAATATGGGTGAGGTTCTTGAAAGACTGCAAAATGCAGGGATTCAGAAACAAAAATTTACAAATGACTATGAACGAATTGCGGCAATAATCACGGGGAGTAATAAATAAAGAGCCTGTTAAAGAGCTCTTTTGACAGAAATGGCTTTGGCAGGACACATTTCCTGACAGCAGAAGCATGAAATACAGCCTCTTTTAGTGAATTTAGCCTTGTGGTTTTCTATTTTGATTATGTGCGCCGGACAGCTTTCGGCGCATTTTCCGCATCCTACACATATATTTTTATCAACCTTCGGATACGACTTTAAAAAATGTGACATAACTGCTGTTGCAGGCTTTGCGAGAAAGGCAGGGAGACTGCCTGAAAAGTCAAGCTTGTGCGTATCGGGTTTTACAAAAGGAGTAAGGTCTGCCGGCACAGGGTCTCCGACAAGCGTAATATCGTCAGGTGTGGCAAGACCGCGTTCAACAGCCTGACGAATCATGACAATGCTTTCAGGCTCTATTCCCATTAATCCTGCGGCAAAGTAATCCTGTGTGTAAAAATCACGTGCTGCCATTATAAGATGGAGAGGATGAGAGGTCCCGCCGGTAGGGCCATTGCCTTCCATTGCATCTATTGCGTCGATTACGGTCACGTTAGGATTTACGGTCTGTGCAAGCTCAAGCAGCATTCTTGAAAAATCTTCAATTGCCGGCCAGCGGTAATGCATCTGTGGCTTCTCAAGTCCGGGGATAGTTCCAAACAGGTTCTTGATGCCGCCTGAAAATCCGGTCATTGCATGAGTTTTCAGCTTACAGATATTAATGATGTAATCGGCATTGGTAACGGGAGTTATAAGGTTAAATGAGTGATTGGCAAAATTGTCAGGACAGTTTACGGATACCGATGAAAAATCCATATTCAGTCTGATGTATGGGTGAAGCGCCTTTAGGCCGCAGGTGCGGTATACATTTTTCATGTATTCCGCATTGTAAAGCCCTCCTGAGCTTTCGGCAAGCGTAATATCATCAATTCCGTGTGCGTGAAGATATTCGGCTACGGCATTGATTACCGCAGGGTGAGTAGTCACCGGATACTGTGGATTTTTTGCCATCACAAGGTTTGGTTTTAAGACAACCTTCATGCCGGGCTTTAAATCATTTGCAACGCCGAGAGCTTCAAAAGATTTTGAAACGGCCTCATATATTTTTTCTTCATTATATTCTTCTACGTTATAAAGAGTCTGTATCATTCAGGATTACCTTCCGTGATTTTTATATTATTATACTGATGTACTTATATATAATATACAGCAAAAAAGGGCTTACTTACAACATAAATCTCAATATTAAAAATAATTCCTTGTCATGCCATTTTAAAAAGTATATAATTATTGCATTGTGCAAAATAATGCAGAAATGAGGATTGAGATAATCATGGGATTTATTAAAACACCTATCAAGGGAATGAATGATTTTCTGCCGTCTGATATGCGTCTTCGCGAGCATGTTATCGGCATGATTAAAGAAACATATGCCACTTATGGATTTTCACAGATTGAAACTCCGATTATGGAGCATCTTGAAAATCTGACAGGAAAGCAGGGAGGAGAAAATGAAAAGCTGATTTTCCCTGTGATGAAGAGAGGCGCAGATTTGCAGCGTGCCCTTGAGAAGAACGGGGAACTTGCAGATTCAGCGCTCCGCTATGACCTCACGGTTCCGCTTTCACGATACTATGCAAATAATTCAGCAATGCTTACGGCGCCGTTCAAGTCATTGCAGATTGGAAATGTTTTCCGTGCTGACAAACCTCAGAAGGGGAGATTCCGCCAGTTTACACAGTGCGATATAGATATACTCGGAGATTCCTCGATACTTGCTGAAATTGAGCTTATCTCGGCAACGACTGCCATGCTTACAAAGATTTTTGCTGAAGTTGGCATAAGCCGCTTTACTGTCCATGTAAATGACAGAAGAATCCTTAAGGGAATGGCAAAGAGCGCAGGTTTTGATGAGGACAGCTTTGATACCGTATTTATAATACTTGACAAGATGGACAAGATTGGTATTGAAGGAGTTAAGGAAGAGCTTGTTAACAGCGGTTTTGATAAGAATGCAGTTGAAAAATATGCAGCAATGTTTGAAAAGATAACCGAAGGAATTTCATGCGGTGAATTCTGCAGCTTAATCGGTGCTGATGCAATTGATGCTTCGGTTATTCAGTCTATGGATGGAATTCTTTCGTGTGTAAAGCCGATGATAAGCAGTGATGTAAGTCTTGTGTTTGACCCGACGCTTGTTCGCGGAATGTCATATTACACGGGAACTATATTTGAAATAACGATTGACGGCTACAATTTCTCAATTGCCGGCGGCGGACGCTACGATGAGATGATTGGCAAATTCTGTGGGCAGAAGGTATGCGCATGCGGTTTCTCAATAGGATTTGAGCGTATTATTACAATTCTCAAGGACCGCCTCGGAGATAAAGCATTTGCAAGAGATAAAAAGTGTATAGCAATTCTTGTTGAGAACGGTGTGGAGGCAGAAAGACTTGCTGAGGTATTTGCAAATGCAACTAAGCTTCGCGAGGAAGGAAATATTGTTACAGTCCAGCCGCTGAATAAAAATGCAAAATTCCAGATTCAGAAGCTGGAGGAAGACGGATATACACAGTTCGAGAAGGTATACAAAAATTAACGGCAAATTAACGCCGGATAAAAAATGTTTGACATATTATTGCGATATTGCTATAATGCGATTTAAGCAATTCATATAACAAAGTCGATGAACAAGACGAGTACTTTTTCTTCAGGCATCACAGAGAGCCGGGCTGCTGGAATCCGGTATGGCGGGAATAAGGAATGGACTTGCCAGACGCAGGGTGAACGGTTGACAAGTAGCCTGTGCCGTATAATTCCGCGTTAAGGGTTAGAGGGATTCCAATAAGACGTGATGGCGCATGGAGTCTGAATTAGGGTGGTACCACGAGCAATTCGTCCCTGACAGAATGTTTTCTGTCAGGGATTTTTTATGTAACAGGAAAGTTCTTTGTATGCGCAAGAAACCAAACCGGCCACTTGGGGTTGCGCAGTGAAGTGCTTAAAAAGCGGTATCACGAATAAAAATGTAAAGATTAGTGTAAAGGAGATTATTATGAGAATATCAAAATTATTTAAAAAAGCAGCATGTGCAGTGCTTGCAGCAACAATGATGACAGGTCTTGTCGCATGCCAGAATTCAGGTTCGGCAAATAACGGAAAGATTAAGGTTGGTGTTATACAGCTTATAGAAAACGGTGCATTTGATGACATGAAGGCAGGCTTTATTGAGGAACTTCGTGCAAAGGGATACACAGAAGACAAATGTGAAATCATCACAAAGAGTGCACAGGGTGATACGGCAACCCTGAATACAATATGTCAGGAAATGATTGACAACAAGGTTGACCTGGTTGCTACAATCGCAACTCCGGCAACACAGGCAATGGTAAATATGGATTCAAATATCCCTGTTGTATTCATATCCGTATCAGCACCGATTGCAGCAGGTGTAACAAGCAGCATGGAAAAACCTGACAAAAATGCAACAGGTACTTCAAACGCAATACCTGTAAGCGATATTTTTGCACTCAGCGATTCGCTTACACCGGGAAATAAGACATATGGCCTTATTTATAACACAGGTGAGGTTAATTCAGTAAATACAGTTAAAGATGCAAAGTCATATCTTGAAGGCAAGGGACTGAAATATGTAGAGGCGGTTGTTACCAATTCATCAGAAATCCAGCAGGCAGCAGAAAGCCTTGTAGGAAATGTGGATGCAGTATTTATTCCTAACGACAGCGTTGTTCAGTCAGGTATGGCACAGATAACAGAGATTACAAGAAAAAATAAGATTCCTGTATATGCCTGCAGTGCAACAACAGTCCAGTCAGGTGCATTTGCAACAGTTGCAATGAACGATAAGCAGATTGGCGCACAGAGCGCAGATATGGCAGCACAGATTCTTGGCGGTGCAAAGGTTGCCGATGTTCCGGCAATTGTGGTTCCGGCTTCAGGAACAGTAGTCAATAAGAATACAATGGAAGCACTTGGCGTTACACTTCCTGATGATGTAAAGTCATCAGTACAGATGATTTCAGATAAATAATATAAGATAATATTACCTGTTCGGGCGTGGAGGAAAAATGGTTTTAGTATTAGGTTCGCTTCAGCTTGGCCTGATTTATGGCCTGCTGGCAATAGGCATTTATATAGTATTTAGAATAATGAACATTCCGGATCTGACTGCTGAAGGAAGCTTTACGCTCGGACTTACGGTATCTGCTGTGTGTTCGGTGGCAGGGCACCCGTTTCTCGGACTCTTTCTCGGAATGCTTGCGGGAGCGCTCGCGGGAGTGGTTACCGGACTGCTTCAGACAAAGCTTATGATACATCCTGTGCTTTCAGGAATACTTACTATGAGCGGTCTGTACTCAATTAATATTATGATAATGGGCGAGAGCTCCAACTTAAGCCTTATAAACGGAACTACAATATTCAGGCTTGTATATAAAATGTTTCCGGATGTTTCGAGGGATGTTGTAAAAATTATAATTCCTGCGGTTTTTGCTGTTGCTTTCTGCGTGATACTTATTGTTTTCTTCAAAACAAGACTGGGGCTTTGTATAAGGGCAACAGGAGATAATGAAGATATGGTAAGGGCATCATCGATAAATGCTGACATGACAAAAATTTTTGCACTTGCGATAGCTAACGGCTGTATAGCGATGGCAGGAGGACTTCTTGCACAGTATCAGGGATATGCTGATATCAACTCCGGTGTCGGGATTCTGGTCGTAGGTCTTGCATCTGTAATCATTGGCGAAGTGTTCGGAGGCAGAAGAAATGTTACGGCAGGAATCGTATGCTCGGTTCTTGGTGCGGTAATTTACAGGTTTATTATTGCATTTGCAATTAAGTCAAGCATTTTCCCGGCATACATGCTGAAATTCCTGTCTGCCGTCATTGTTGCGGTAGCGCTGTCAATACCGGCTATACAGAGCTATATAGGAATCCACAGAATCAAGAAGGGAGGACGTACAAAGTAAAATGAGTGATGCAATGTTAGAAATAAGTAATGCGGTAAAAGTATTTGCAAAAGGCACACCAAATGAACATGTCGCCCTCGATGGACTGAGTATTACATTAAATAAAGGTGATTTTGTTACGATTGTAGGTTCTAACGGAGCCGGTAAATCGACTCTTTTTAATGCAATCTGCGGAACATTTCTCCTTGACAGTGGAAATATCGCGCTTGACAATGAGGACATTACATATAAGAAAGAACACAAACGCTCGCATGTAATCGGACGTGTTTTTCAGGACCCTATGAAGGGTACCGCTCCGGGCATGACTATTGAAGAAAATATTGCACTTGCATATTCAAGGGCAAGCGGTTCGGGCTTTAAGCTTGCGCTGAACAAAAAGGATGTTGAGTTTTTCAGAAATTCACTGTCTGAGTTTGGGATGGGACTCGAGGACCGTATGAAGACAAAGGTGGGACTGCTTTCCGGCGGACAGAGACAGGTCGTTACGCTTCTTATGTGTACACTTGTTCCGCCAAAGCTTCTGCTTCTTGATGAGCACACTGCGGCACTTGACCCGGCAACGGCTCAGAAGGTTATGGACATAACGCAGAATATTGTGAAGAAATATAATCTTACAACAATGATGATTACTCATAATCTTAAGTCTGCCATGGAAACGGGAAACCGTACGATTATGATGGATTCAGGCAATATCATTCTTGATCTGGATGAAAAAGAGCGTTCGGCGATGACTCTTGAGGATTTACTTAAAATGTATTCGGCAAAAACAAATCAGGATTTGGATAATGACAGAATGCTCCTGACGAAAGAATAAGGAAAAGAGGTCTTAAAGGGGATAGTTGTATTTATTTAAATTTGCTGTCTAAATTTAATAAAATTGCTTGACATCTCAATTTTATATGAATATAATAATTAAGCGTGCAGTTTTGGGCGCTTAATTTTTTTGTGCCTTAATTTGCAGCAGACTGTTTATTCATTAATTAATTTGGCAATGAATAATAGCAACCACAGTTTTTATTCTAATTCCGGGAGGTGAAAAAAGAATGCCTACATTTAATCAGTTAGTAAGAAACGGTCGTCAGACATCTGTAAAGAAGTCAACAGCTCCTGCTCTTCAGAAGGGTTACAACTCTCTTAAGAAGAAGGCTACAGATCTCTCTGCTCCACAGAAGAGAGGTGTATGTACAGCTGTTAAGACAGCAACTCCTAAGAAGCCTAACTCAGCTCTTAGAAAGATTGCCAGAGTACGTCTTTCTAACGGTATCGAAGTAACAAGCTACATTCCTGGTGAAGGTCACAACCTTCAGGAGCATAGCGTTGTTCTTATCCGCGGTGGTCGTGTAAAGGACCTTCCAGGTACAAGATACCACATCATCAGAGGTACACTTGATACAGCTGGTGTTGCTAAGAGAAGACAGGCCCGTTCAAAGTACGGTGCCAAGAGACCTAAGGACGCTAAGTAATTCAGCGCATAGGTGTGATGTAAATCACATTAGGTAATGTAATTATTTATTCACAAAATTACGTTAAGTGCCGGAATTAGATTGAATCCTGAGGTTGCAGGTTTAAGATAGAGCCGAGCGCGAACACAAGCCGATTATCCCATAGTGGAAAAAGGCCAAGATAATTGTGAGTACCGATGAATTAATTAATATTAAGGAGGGAAGAACCGTGCCACGTAAAGGACATACTCAGAAAAGAGATGTATTAGCAGATCCTATTTACAATAACAAGGTGGTTACTAAGCTTATCAACAACATTATGCTTGATGGTAAGAAGAGTGTCGCTCAGAAGATTGTATACGGAGCATTCGAAAGAGTTGCAGCTAAGACTGAGAGACCAGCTTTAGAGGTATTCGAGGAGGCTATGAACAACATTATGCCTGTACTCGAGGTTAAGGCTAGACGTATCGGTGGTGCAACATATCAGGTTCCAATCGAAGTAAAGCCTGAGAGAAGACAGACTTTAGCACTTCGTTGGTTAACAACATTTTCACGTGCAAGAGGCGAGAAGACTATGGAAGAGCGCCTCGCTAACGAAATCCTTGATGCTGCAGGCAACACAGGTGCTGCTGTAAAGAGGAAGGAAGAAATGCACAGAATGGCAGATGCAAACAAGGCATTTGCTCACTACAGATTCTAATAGATTTATTCTAATAACTGTTAATTTTAAAGAGAGGAAAAACAATGGCTGGAAGAGAATATCCATTAGAGAGAACCAGAAATATTGGTATTATGGCTCATATCGATGCAGGTAAGACAACATTGACAGAGCGTATCCTTTATTATACTGGTGTTAATCACAAAATTGGTGATACTCATGAAGGTACTGCTACCATGGACTGGATGGCTCAGGAGCAGGAAAGAGGTATCACAATTACTTCCGCTGCTACAACATGCCACTGGACACTTGAAAAGGACGCTAAGCCTATGCCGGGCGCTCCTGAGTACCGTATCAATATCATTGATACTCCGGGACACGTTGACTTTACAGTAGAAGTTGAGCGTTCACTCAGAGTTCTTGACGGAGCTGTAGGTGTATTCGATGCTCAGAATGGTGTTGAGCCACAGTCAGAGAACGTATGGCGTCAGGCTGACAAGTACAATGTACCACGTATGGCATTTATGAACAAAATGGATAAGATTGGTGCAGACTTCTTTGGTTCATGTGAACAGCTTGTTACAAAGCTTGGTAAGAACCCTGTCCTTATCCAGATTCCTATTGGTAAGGAAGATGATTTCAAGGGTATCGTAGATTTGTTTGAAATGCAGGCTTATATCTTTAATGATGATAAGGGTGACAACATTACTGTTGGTGAGATTCCTGATGATTTGAAGGATATGGCAGCAGAATACCGTGACAAGCTCGTTGAGCAGTGTGCTGAGCTTGACGAAGATCTTCTGGAGAAATACCTCGAGGGAGAAGAGCTTTCTGTAGAGGAGCTTAAGGCAGCTCTTAGAAAGGGAACAATCTCAGGTGATGCTATCCCATGTCTTTGCGGTACTGCATATAAGAACAAGGGCGTACAGAAGCTTCTTGATGCTGTACTTGAATTCATGCCTGCTCCAACAGATATCCCTGATATTAAGGGTGTTGATGAAGATGGCAATGAAGTAGACAGAAAGTCATCAGATGATGAGCCGTTTTCTGCGCTTGCATTTAAGATTATGGCAGACCCATTTGTTGGTAAGCTGGCATTCTTCAGAGTATACTCAGGTACATTGAACGCAGGTTCATATGTACTTAACTCAACAAAGAATAAGAAAGAAAGAGTTGGACGTATCCTTCAGATGCACGCCAACAACAGAAAAGAAATTGACAAGGTTTACTCAGGTGACATTGCTGCAGCTGTAGGTCTTAAGGTTACAGCAACAGGTGATACAATCTGTGATGAGCAGCATCCTGTTATCCTTGAGTCAATGGAATTCCCAGAACCTGTTATTGAGCTTGCAATCGAGCCTAAGACAAAGAATGACCAGGGTAAGATGGGTGAGGCTTTGGCAAAGCTTGCTGAAGAAGATCCTACATTCCGTGCTCATACAGATCAGGAGACAGGTCAGACAATTATCGCCGGTATGGGTGAACTTCACCTTGATATCATTGTTGACAGACTTCTTCGTGAGTTTAAGGTAGAGGCTAACGTAGGTGCGCCTCAGGTTGCATATAAAGAGTGCTTTACAAAGGCTGTTGATGTTGACAGCAAATATGCAAAGCAGTCAGGTGGACGTGGTCAGTACGGTCACTGTAAGGTTCGTTTCGAGCCTATGGATCCTAATGGAGAAGAGACATTCAAGTTTGAGTCAGAAGTTGTCGGTGGTTCTATTCCTAAGGAATATATTCCGGCTGTTGGCGAAGGTATTGAGGAAGCTTCTCAGGCAGGTATCCTTGCAGGATTCCCTGTACTTGGTGTAAAGGCTGTTGTATATGATGGTTCATATCATGAAGTCGATTCATCAGAAATGGCATTCCACATTGCAGGTTCTATGGCATTTAAGGATGCTATGGCAAAGGCAAACCCTGCTATTCTTGAGCCAATCATGAAGGTAGAGGTTACAATGCCTGAAGAGTACATGGGTGATGTTATCGGTGATATTAACTCACGCCGTGGACGTATTGAAGGTATGGAGGACATCAGCGGCGGTAAGATGGTTAAGGCTTTCGTTCCACTTTCAGAGATGTTCGGATATGCTACAGACCTTCGTTCTAAGACACAGGGACGTGGAAATTACTCTATGTTCTTTGATAAGTACGAGCAGGCACCGAAGTCTGTACAGGATAAGGTTGTTAGTGCACGTGCAAAGTAATAAATTTTGTATTTAATTTCATACAGGCAGTTTTTCTGCCTGTATGTGAATAAAAAATAGTTGAAATTCAGCCCGTTATGCCATATAATGGGAGATAGCCTATTAAAAATGAGCCCGAGGTGGCCATTAAATGATTAAAGGAGGATTTTTAAAATGGCTAAAGCTAAATTTGAGAGAACTAAACCACATTGTAACATTGGTACAATTGGACATGTCGATCACGGTAAGACTACTTTAACAGCTGCTATTACTAAGACTCTTCATGAGAGACTTGGCACAGGTGAGGCTGTTGCATTCGAAAATATCGATAAGGCTCCAGAGGAAAGAGAAAGAGGTATCACAATCTCTACAGCTC
>CAMECH010000018.1 GCA_945913015.1 uncultured Bacteroides sp. | reverse complement strand
TAGTGTGAAAAATATGCCCGATGGCATATTTTTCACACGGCTGTTTGTGCCGCAGACGCCACAAACAAGCCATTATCGCAGAGCCAAATCTGATATTTGGCTCGCGATTCCTCCGACGCCAAAGCGTCTGCGGAATGGGGATTATTATGAAAAATGATGAGCAGCAGCTTAGAAAAAGATTTGAAGAGCTGGCACGAAAAGCATACAATCAGAGCACATATTATTTTACGGATTTTTTGTCAATGTCCGATGCGGCAATTGTATGTGATGCGGTGCGTGAAGTAGAGTACACACTGTTTGGTGGTGCCGATGGGTGCGAACGGGTTATGGCAAGGTTTGGGAATCCTGCGCAGCTTGGATATGAGCAGGAATTTCCGATTGCCATAATTAAAATTGAGCCGCTTCTTAAAAAATTTGCAGACGAATTTACTCATCGGGATTTTCTTGGTGCGTTAATGAATCTCGGCATAGAAAGAGATGTTATAGGGGATATACTGATAAGGGAAAAAACGGCATATGTTTTTGCGGCGGAGCGTATTGCACAGTATATTGCCGAAAATCTTGATAAAGTAAAGCATACCAATGTAAAATGCACATGCATGGGCACAGATGAAATAAAAGAAGCATTTACCGTAAATCTGCGGGAGGAAGAAGTGATTGTGCCGTCAGAGAGACTTGATGTCATACTGGCAAAGCTCTATAATATGTCACGTAATCAGGCACTGGACGCTTTTCGTGAGCGAAAGGTTTTTGTGAACGGCAGGCTTTGCGAAAATAACAGCGGGAGTGTTAATAAGGGAGCAGTTGTGGCTCTTCGCGGATATGGCAAATTTATTTATGATGGTGTAAAATACGAGACGAAGAAAGGCAAACTTTCAGTCTCCGTAAGAATGTACGTCTAGAAGGTAAAGTTATATTGAAAGAAGGTTATCTTAATGTCGCAAAAAGGTGCCGGTAAAAAATATGAAATAGATATGTGCAGCGGTTCAATTTTGAAGAAAATGCTGTTGTTTTCGCTGCCGCTTATGTGTTCAAGCGTTCTGCAGCTTCTTTTTAATGCTGCCGATATAATTGTTGTCGGAAATTTTGCAGGAGATAATTCGCTGGCGGCGGTTGGCTCTAATACGGCGCTTATTAACCTGCTGCTCAATTTCTTTATGGGATTTTCGGTTGGAGCAAATGTGCTTGTAGCAAGATACTATGGGGCAAAGCAGGATTTTGACGTATCAAAGACGGTACATACAGCCATGACGTTAAGCATTTACAGCGGAATTATTCTTACGGTTGTGGGAATTGTCGGGGCAAGGCAGATATTAATCTGGATGCAGACACCGGAAGATGTGCTGAATCTGGCGGTTGTATATCTCAGGATATACTTCTGCGGAATGACTGCAACGATGATTTATAATTTTGGCAGTGCAATATTAAGAGCTGTCGGCGATACTAAAAGGCCTCTGTACTACCTTTTGTTTGCCGGAATTATTAATGTTGTATTAAATGTGATTTTTGTAGTTGCATTAAAGATGGATGTGGCAGGCGTAGGTCTTGCGACAGTGATTTCGCAGTGCATTTCGGCATTTCTGGTGGTGCGTTGCATGATTAAGGAAAAAAGCAGCATTCATCTGGATTTGCGAAAGCTTGGAATTGACAGGGACAAGTTTATGAGAATTTTGAAAGTCGGGCTTCCCGCAAGCTTTCAGGGTATTGTATTTTCGCTTTCAAATGTTGTAATACAGTCATCGGTTAATTCTTTCGGTGCAATCGCTGTGGCAGGCAACTCGGCAGCCGCCAATATAGAGGGCTTCGTGTATGTGGCTATGAATGCCTTCCACCAGTCGGCGGTGTCATTTACAAGCCAGAATATCGGTGCCGGAAAGTATGAGCGTATTAACAGAATTCTGTACACGGCACAGGGGTGTGTTATTGTAGTCGGTCTTGTGCTTGGCAACCTTGCAGTAATATTTGGAAAGCCGCTTCTTGGAATGTATACATCAAGTCCGGTGGTGATAGAATCCGGTATGCTGAGGCTTAATGTTATCAGCAGAACATATGCGCTTTGCGGAATGATGGATGTCATGGTTGGGTCTCTTCGCGGAATGGGATATTCGGTGATGCCTATGATTGTATCACTTATAGGCGCATGCGGTCTTAGACTTCTCTGGATATTTACATTTTTCAGAATGGAACAGTTCCATACGCTGACCTCACTTTATCTTACATACACGGCAAGCTGGACCATCACATTTATTGCACATGTAATATGCTTTGTAATTGTCCGGAAAAGACTGGATGGAAAGTAAAAACTATTTAACAGATATTGTTTCATAGCGAAAGAAGACAGCTTCACGGTAAATTACTTAGAAAGATTCAAAAATAATAGTAATCGGAATATGTTGCGCTCAAGAGAAAAGGAAGCGCCTGCAAAGCAGGCATTTCCTTTTCCTGCCGCGATACCTGCAAAATCAAAAGTGAGAAGCACGTCAGGCATGAAGCGACTGGATTTTGGAGGTGAAGGAGAATTGAGAGTAAGCGGGGTACAGGATAAAGAAAACGTGCATCTGTACCCCACTTACTTCGGTTGTCGAGCAGTGCCATTCTCCGCTTCGCTTCATGCTCATGAGTGTTGTCGCACTACATGAGTGCTGTCGCACTATGAAAATACAAGCCAATTCGTCTATTAGTGAGCAAGCTCACTATAGCCGATTGACTTGATTTTCGCACTGATCTTTAGATTCATATTTGCCGAAATAGGCAAATTCCAATCGTTGAAATGCGGTTACGTAGTGGTATGCGCGAAGAAAATAGAATCTGTTAAGCTTTATCAAATAGAAAACCAAATATAGTTAGTGAATTCATGGAAACGTGATAGAGTCTCAGAAACAGTGACAATAGGTAATGTTGTCACTGTTTTTTATATTATGCAGTCCATCGTTTGATGCTCATGCACTGCGACTTACTGCAATTCTGCAATTCCGCTTAATCTTACATACATATCTGATATTTTGTACCATGTGGAGTAATCCACAATACCGGTCTGCGGCAGCTTAAATATGCGCTGGAATACACGCACTGCTTCAGCGGTGTTTTCTCCATATATGCCGTCAGGGATAAGGGCAGGTATTGCGTTATAATACTCTCCGATAAGATTTAACTGTTCCTGAAGCTGTCTTACTTTAATCCCGCTGTCGCCTATGTCGAGGTTGCTGCCCGGCCATGATGCCGGAATGCCGCTTATTTCCTCAGCTGTATTAATGTAAATAGTCTCCCCGTAGTAGTTGCGGAGTATTTCTATAGGTGTGTAGCCCTGGTCACCGAGTGCTTTTGAACCCCACTGACTCAACCAGTTAGGACAGGTTACACGTTTTCCGTCACAATACTGTGTGAGAATCGGCTGTTTAACATTCGGGCGTGACAGATAGTCTGCAAATATTTCATCAACAATCTGAGAAATATTTTCAAATATATTTCTTCCGTAAACCCATTTGTGGTCAAATGCAGTTGAAGAAGTGATGGTAAAATCATATCCCCTGTTGCGGTACCACTCCGTGTACACGCGGTTCATCGTAAATGACATGATGGCAAGAATGTTGGCGCGAAGAGTCGATTCCGGCCATGTGGAGTAGATTTCGCTGCTGGCTACATTTTTTATATAGTCGATGTATCTTACGTAATAATCGTTTGCAGAGGTGTCAGTCGGAACACCGTCATGAACGACAATGTATTCGGGAACGACAACACGGCTCAATACGATTTCACCGGGTTCGCCCATAGGCTTAATTTCCGCTTCGGCAATTTTCGGAGGGAAATTTCCCCAGAGAGTGTTGACAGGAATGACTATATTTCCGGGGATGCCGAGAGGTGTCTGCGGTGTAAGTCTTATACCCTGCAGTGCTGTCTCATCAGGAAAAATTGGTATTCCTGACACATTAAAGTTCTCAAAGCCGGGAACGGTTACAGTGACGCTGTATTCTGAAAAAGGCTGGTTATCACTCGGGCTCATGCTGTACTCCAATGGAGGAGATGCAAGGGAGACTGTTTCAGTCTGTCCGTTGGAATCGGTTATAAGCTCTTCGACAGGCGATTCGGGGTCGCCGCTGTATGCTATGCTTATCCTTGCATTTGCGATAGGTTCTCCCGTGTCATATGAGGTGACACTTACCTGAAGATTTCCGCTGTCAGTACCATTACTCATGATTTACCTCATTTCTGTTATGCTTCATATATAATCTATGAATACTATATGCACGCACATAATTTGTATTGCATAAGATAATACCAAAATGTAAAAATTACGAGGTAACCATGGCTGATTATAAAGTAGCAATTGATGCAGGACATGGGGGAAGTGATTCGGGAGCTGTCTTTAACGGACGTCAGGAGAAAAATGACGTTTTGCGCCTTGCAATGGCGGTCGGAGGAATACTTGAAAAAAGCGGCGTGGATGTTTTTTATGTGAGAGATGACGATATTTACGAAACTCCGTTCAAGAAAGCAACTGATGCCAATAATTCGGGGGCAGACCTTTTTGTATCGCTTCACAGAAATTCTTCGGAAAGACCTAACCAGTATTCAGGCGTTGAGACGCTTGTATTTGCCAATGGAGGAACGAGAACGAGACTTGCCAATAATATTAATTCTGAGCTTGAAGCGGCAGGGTTTAAAAATCTTGGCATAGATGAAAGACCTAATCTTGTTGTGCTCAAACGTACAAAAATGCCTGCTGCACTTGTTGAAGTCGGATTTATTAACAATGAAAACGACAATAAGACATTTGATGAAAACTTTAATGCCATTGCACAGGGAATTGCAGACGGTATACTTACAACGCTTTATCAGAATGCGGAAACTGCAAGCAGCAATGTCGAAGAAAATGTGCAGGAGACAGTTGCTGGTTTTCCTGAAGACAGTGATTTCAGCGGCAGAAATCTTCCGGAGGGCAATTATACAAGATGGGATTACGAAGATGATGAAAATATGAATAACAATATGAACGGCAATATGAACAATAATGTTGAACGTCTGTACAGAGTGCAGGTGGGAGCATTCCGCAATAAAGAATCAGCAGACAGAATGCTTAATTCGCTTCTGATTGAAGGGTTTCCTGCCTTCATCGTATATGATGATGGCATATACAAGGTACAGGTCGGTGCGTTCCGCTTCCTTGCCAACGCCATCAAGATGGAAGAACGTCTGAGGCGCTTCAGGTATAACACATATATTACAACGTAAGGTTATTTTATCACAACAGCCTGCTTGTAATATGCATCATAGCTCTTGGCAAATGCAGATAAATCTTTTTCAATTACATCACTCAGAGGGTCTGCAAGAAATACAGTGCCTTTCTCAAGATTAAAGCCTATGAGTACGACACAGTGCTCATTGCTTGGCCAGTTAAAAACTGAATTATCGTTTAATCTGATGCCGGTATATGTAGTTTTTTCGTCCCAGTCGCTGGTTGTCCATACAATAACGGGGTGTCCGGCTGACAGCTCGTTAAAGAGTGACTGCAGTGATGAACTGCTTATATTGTATGCCTTCAGAGCTGAATTCTGCTTGGATAAGTATCTGTTGGCAGCGTTTGTTATGGCTGGGGCGAAGCAGCCCCAGCTTTCTGTTTTGGCGGGGTCTCCGATAAAATAATCATAGAAGCTTCCGTCAAATGTTTCAAGCTTGTCGAGATAATGCTCTGCCATATAAGTCTTGCTTACATCAAATCCCAGATAATTAAGCACCATTGTAAGTGAAGTAATTTCACATCCGGTTGGAAGCTCAGGATTCTGACTGATATGTTTCACAGGCATCAGCATATAAAGCTGTTGTGAAACTATGAGAGGCTTGCCGTCTGAATCAGTTGCATCTTCAAGGGCATATTGTCCGTCAATTGCTGTGGGAACCGGAAGCGTAACTTCGGTCACCGTTACATCAGCCTCGGATGTCTGCTCGCGTCTGTTCAGCGCCTTTGAAGGATTATATGCAAAATAAATATAAATTACAATGAAAAATAAGATTGGCAATACAGTAAGAAAAACTGCTAATTTTTTCTTCATTTGAAAAATATTCTCCGGTTCATTATTATGGGGCAAAGGCAAATTTAAGCCGTCAGCCCGAACAAATATATTATACTAAATATTTTAACAATATCCAAGTAAAACAATAATATCCGGAGAATACCGGTATAATATTGCGGCAATATCAGAACAGCACAGCATCAGAAGCGCATATCTGCTTGCAAAATAATAAAAGACAAGGATATAATAGTATGAAAAATATGTCTGAATGTTTAGATGCAACGATATAAAATAAACGTACCGGAAGGCAGTGACTATGGATAGAATAAATATAAATCTTGAGTATTATAAAATTTTTTACCATGTCGGGAGGCTCGGAAGCATTTCGCTTGCGGCAAAGGAACTGTGTATATCACAGCCGGCGGTAAGTCAGGCAATAAGACATCTTGAGGGCCAGCTTTCGGTAAAACTGTTTGCGAGGACCCCGAAAGGCGTTAAACTTACAAGTGAGGGCGCAATGCTCTATTCGTATGTAAAGCAGGGATATGAGTATATAAAGCTCGGAGAGGACAAGCTGCTTCAGATGCTTAATCTTGAAAACGGAGAGATAACCGTAGGAGCAAGTGACATGACTCTCAAATTTTTCCTGCTGCCGCATCTGGAACATTTTCATGAACTGTACCCGGGAATAAAAGTATCGGTTACCAATGCGCCTACCCCCGAAACACTGAGCTACCTCAGAAACGGACGAATTGACTTCGGGATTATAAGTACACCCGTAGAAGAGGACAGGGATATTGACATAGTGGATGTAAGGGATATACAGGATGTTTTTATTGCGGGGAACCGTTTTGCGGGGCTTAAGGGAAGAAAGCTTTTGTGCGGTGAGCTTGAGGAATACCCGCTGATATGTCTTGAGGAAAGTACAAGTACAAGAAGATTTATGGATGAATATCTTCACAACAGAAATGTTTATCTGCGTCCGGAATTTGAGCTTGCAACAAGCGACATGATTGTGCAGTTCTGTCTGAGAAATATGGGGATTGGCTGTGTGGTGAGAGATTTTGCGGCAAAGGAGCTTGAGAGCGGAGAACTCTTTGAAATATCCATGACGGATATGATGCCGTCAAGGAAAATATGTATTGCAACGAGCAATAAAATACCGATATCAAATGCAGCATCTAAACTGCTTGAAATATGCAAAAGCGGGGTTTAACAAAAAGGTTGATTTATTTTATATGATTGATATAATGTAATAAGAGAGATTATGTTTATAATCCGGGACACGGAGGTCGATATTTTATTACAAGGAGGGAATGTTATGGCATCTGTTAATTCATTGAATACAGGCACGTTTTATGGTGTGTCATCGGGTTTCTTTAATTCCATGTTTGGCACATCTTCATCGCAGGCATCTGTTTCGTCGGCCATATATGATTATGGCTCTATTAAGAACGGTTCATATTATAAGCTGCTTAAGTCATATTACAATGGCAATGCAAAGCTCGATTCGGTTGCGGCTCAATCAACTGAAAAGAATTCTGCGGCTGAAGACAAGAAGACAGTTGCAACCGTGCGTGACAATGCAAAGAGCCTGAAAGAAGATGCACTTGCACTTCTGGAGAAAGGAAGCAAGTCAGTATTTAATAAAAAGGATATTAAGAACGAAGACGGGACTACGGCACTTGGATATGACAAAAATGCTATCTACAAAGCAGTTTCATCTTTTGTTGACAGCTATAATTCCACGATTGACAGTGCCAAAGATTCAGGCAGCAGGTCGGTTGTTTCATCAGCTTCCGGCATGGTTAGTACAACAAAAGCCAATAAGCAGCTTTTGTCTGATGTAGGGATAAGTATAGGAAGCGATAACAAGCTTACAATTGATGAGAAGGCATTCAAGGCATCGAATATGTCAGATGTAAAGAGTCTGTTTAACGGTGTTGGCTCATATGGTTATCAGGTTGCCAACAGTGCGGCAGGTATCTACAATCAGTCGGTGTCACAGCTTGCACAGCTTAGCGGCTCATCATACAACAATACCGGCGGTTATGGCGGTTATACTTATTCAGGCTCGCTTTACAGCAGCTACTTATAAATACAAATTTTAGAGAGACGAGGAAAAATTATGACTTTACTTGAAACATGGCGCCAGATGGCATATGAGACAGAGATGAACCAGCAGCAGGCGAATCAGTTCTGGGGAACATATTTCAATCTTGAAAAAGGAATTTATGAGCAGATTCTTGCTACACCTGATGAGGCAGTCAGCGGTACTGTTAAGGAGCTTGCAGAGAAGTTCAATGTTGAGCTTATGATTATGGTAGGTTTCCTTGACGGAATTAACGACAGCCTTAAGGCACCTAATCCTATCGAGACAATGGAAGAGGATACTCAGGTAAGCCTTGATTATGACAAGGAAAAGCTTTACTACAATATGGTAGGAGCAAAGGCTGAATGGCTTTATGAGCTCCCACAGTGGGATTCACTTCTTGATGAGCAGACAAGAAAGGAACTCTACAAAAAGCAGAAGCTTTCAGGAACAATTGTAAAAGATAAGAAGATTGGACGTAATGATCCATGTCCATGCGGCTCAGGTCTTAAGTACAAGAAGTGCTGCGGTAAGAATGCATAATTGATTAATTAAAAATGTGTGACGGCTTACAGAATTTACTGAAGAGCAGTCACACATTTTTTGCATTATCAATTGTTTTGAGGCGTTTCACCATCGTCATGTGAATCAGGAAAACCGGATTTGATATCAGGATTTTTCTTAAGTACGGCATCGGTTACAGAGACCGCTGCTGCCGGAGGAATGTGACGGAAATGGCATTTTGTCCTGTTGTCAAGAACTATTGTCAGGGAAGCAGCCATGTGCCGTCGCATCGGAAGTCCGTGCAGTGTGTTGTAGTGATATATCTGCGTAATTGACTTATATGGAATTATTGACATATTGCGTGGCGTTATGTGAATAATAAATGACGATGTTATGTAAAAGTCGCTGGCAGGCTGTACTGCATCCGTAATTTCTTCGCAGGCCAGGGCAATCTGTTCGGGCATGTTTTTTTTCAATGTCCCGATAAATACAGAGGTGCGAAGCGGAACAATCATGCCGTGAATAAGTGAAACTATATGCGCAAGGGTAAATATAAATGCAAATATAAGGAAGATGGCAAGTATTGCAACCGGTACCGGAGAGTAACGCATCTCATTTACAACGACAGGACAGGTGTGGGAGCTTATTCCGTCATATGACCAGTTCATGTCACCTGCCATAAGTGATAGTAAATCTTTAATATTTTTATCATTGCTCACAAGCTCTGCCCTGAATGTTACATTGTGAAGAGTATCTGAAAATTCACCGAGACTCAGGATGTATCTGCATGAAAGTACATATATCGTACATTGTCCGCCTTCAAGTGAATAGTAGTAGTGACCGCGGACTTTGCTGCCAAGCATATAGTCATAACCGGTATAGTACAGTGTATCGGCAGTACATTCCACGTAAGTACTGTCTCGATATATTGTAGCAGCGTCCTGAAAACTGCGCATTGGTGACGGGAAAATGCAGTTGATAATCGGAACCTGAGAAAGCATGAAAATCAGTAATGCCAGAAATACAACGGGCATAATCATATGAAATGCGATAGCCTGCCTTATATTGTGTACAAATGTCCGGCTGTTCACTGGTTCCCTCCGTCAAAAAATAAATACTAAAAAATGTTACCTGTTCAGTATAGATTATTAGTGTCGGATTATCAAGATGGTTATACTTGCTTTTGAATAAAAATATTGATAGAATGTAATGCGGTCAGTGTATTTGATTCTGTAAAACGGGAATGGTAAAGAAGATGGAAGCATATACGGGGTTTGCTTATGTTTATGACAAATTTATGTCAGACATGCCATATCAGCAGTGGGCCGGACTTATAGCAAAAAGGCTTGCGCAGAAAGGTGTGCTGCCGGGGGAATCGCAGATAGCAGAGCTTGGATGCGGTACGGGAATATTTTCAATTGAGCTTGCCAAAAGAGGATATGGCATAATAGGAATTGATAATTCCGAAGATATGCTGGTGCAGGCCAATATGAATATGTGTGAGCTGGAAGCAGCATCTGACAATGAAGCGGACAACCTGCAGATTGTATATACGCTTCAGGACATGACGGACTTTGAAATACCATATGAAGCTGATGGGGTAGTAAGCGTATGTGACTCCATGAATTACCTTGTCGAAGCAGACAGCCTGAAGAAATGCTTTAAGTCGGTGTGGCGCGCGTTAAGACACGGCGGAGTATTTATCTTTGATATGAAGAAGGAAGCATTTTACCGGGATGTGCTTGCAGATAACACATTTTCAGATTGTATGGAGGATTGCACATACATCTGGAATAATTATTATAATGCTGACGAAATGCTCAACGAGTATGAGCTGTCGGTTTTTGTTAAATGTGATGACGGCAGATATGAAAGATATGATGAATATCATGTGCAGAGGGCATATATGACCGAGGATGTCATGGAACTTCTGCGTGGTGCAGGATTTATTGATGCTGAGGCATTTGAAGAGGATGCCGGTGAAGATAATCATGAAAGGATATATTTTAGGGCGGTTAAGCCATGAAATGGAGATTAGCGTGAACGATAACAAAGAATTTAAAGATTACATTATAAGAGCAACAGCAGCAAATCATCAGATAAGGGCATTTGCAATTACTTCAAAATATACAGTGGAGGAAGCAAGGCAGAGACATAATACAAGTCCTATTGCGACAGTGGCACTCGGAAGACTTATGACAGCCGGGGCAATGATGGGAGCAATGATGAAGGGCGATGATGACCTTGTCACAATTCAGATAAAGGGTGACGGCCCTATTGGCGGTCTTACAGTAACGGCTGATTCAAAGGCCAATGTAAAGGGATATGTGAATAATCCGGGCGTTATGCTTCCGCTTAACAGCGAGGGAAGACTTGATGTTGAGAAAGCACTTGGAATCGGAGTCCTCAGTGTTATAAAGGATATCGGATTAAGAGAGCCGTATGTCGGTGATACAATTCTTGTGACAAGCGACATTACGCAGGATTTGACATACTATTTTGCAACGAGTGAGCAGGTGCCTTCATCTGTCGGATTAAGTGTCATCATGTCCAAGGATAATACCGTGAGTCAGGCAGGAGGATTTATTATACAGCTGCTTCCTGATGCAGACGAAGAGTTAATTGAAAAGCTTGAGAAAAAAATTAAAGAGATAAAAAGCGTAACGACTATGCTTGAACATCAGTATACTCCTGAGATGATGCTTGAAGAGCTTCTTGGAGAATTCGGTCTTGAGATTATGGATAAGATACCTTCAGGATTTAGCTGTAACTGTTCTAAGGACAGAATGGCAAAGGCACTGATAAGCATTGGCAAAAAAGAGCTTCGTGCAATGATTGAAGAGGGTGAACCTATCGAGGTGAACTGCCATTTTTGTGGTGACCATTACACATTTGACATTGATGAGTTAAAGGATTTGCTTCACAAGGCAGTAAGATAGTGTCTGATTACCAATCAGTTTAGCGCACGACTTTAATATCGGGATACAGTGATGTTATAAGTGAATCAGGGTAGTATTCATCAAGAAAACGTTCATATCCGCTTCTTGCAGGTACATCATGAAAACGCTCGCTGTAGCGTGCAAGTGAACAGCCTGAAAGATAAAGATTCAGAACCATGAATATGGTTGCTATTAATGTCACTGTCTTTCCGATTTTCCATGGAACACGTTCAATTAATGCGCATACCTTCGGGTATAGCCATCTCACCCATATCAGGGCAATGATACCCCAGTACATACAGAACAAGAGGTTTGTGCGTCCGTCAAAATTATATTCCATATCGGAATAATCCCAGTGGACTGCGCCGAAGAGGATTTCTGACAGATAACTTGAATAGTATTCATGTACGCCTCCGATAACCGCACCGGCTATAATTATAAGGATACTTCCCCATATTGATTTAGTGTTAAAATGAAATGCGTTTATAAACATTGCAAAAACAGACATCAAAACCGCACCCGCGCCCCACACGATACTGAAGGGGCCGTAAAGTACGCTGCTGCGGTTCATTATTGAGCCTGTCCCTATAAAACAATATACGGTTTCAATTAAATCGCCGATAACGCATCCAATCATAAATATCCAGAACAACTGGTAAATTCTGCTTTTGGTTTCGTGCGCTGCTGCCAAATTCTGATACCTCCTGTGTTATAAGCTGCTGCCTGAAAACATTTTTAATATTCAGCGCAGTGTTAAAAATTAAGGAAAAAATGGTGGGTGCCGTTAGTGTGAAAAATATGCCCGATGGCATATTTTTCACACGGCTGTTTGTGCCGCAGGCGCCACAAACAAGCCATTATCGCAGAGCCAAATCTGATATTTGGCTCGCGATTCCTCCGACGCATAAGCGTCTGCGGAATGAGGATTAGTATGTGCAGTTTTATGAAGATTAGTATGAAATTTGTATGGAATTAGTATGAAAATCAGTGTGAATTGACATGAAAATATTTGGCATGATATAATCACAAAATGTATGCAGTATTTAATTGTTATTGATGGAAAAGAGGAAAAATGTTAGACGTAGTTTTGGATGCAGTAATTGATACTGTCAAGTTGTTACCGTTTTTGTTTGTGACATATCTGCTCATGGAGTGGCTTGAACATAAAACAAGCGAGAAGACAAAGAATATAATAAGAAATTCAGGAAAATTCGGTCCGGTAATCGGAGGTCTGCTTGGCGCAGTTCCGCAGTGCGGATTTTCAGCCGCCGCATCAAATCTTTATGCGGGCAGAGTCATAACTGTAGGAACGCTTGTGGCAATTTTTCTTTCAACTTCGGATGAAATGCTTCCGATTATGATTTCTGAACAGATACAGCCGGGCAGCATACTGGGAATACTTGGAATTAAAATCCTGATAGGTGTTATTGCAGGATTTGCCATTGATTCTGTTATCGGGAAAAAACAAAAGGTAGAAAAAATTGAGGTCGGCATCGGACATGTATGCCGGCATGATCACTGTCACTGTGATAAGAGTGTTGTCAAGTCATCACTTAAGCACACTGCTGTAATTATGATATTTATATTTGTAATATCGCTTGCCTTGAATATGCTGCTGTTTTTCGTGGGCGAGGAGGCTTTGGCAGGTTTTATTCTTGACAGACCTGTGCTTGGCCCGGTTCTTTCCGCACTTGTAGGACTTATTCCTAACTGTGCGGCATCAGTTGTTATAACACAGCTTTTTATTGAAGGGGTGATAAGCTTCGGCTCAATGATGGCAGGACTTCTTGCCGGGTCAGGTGTCGGACTCCTTGTGCTTTTTAAGGTTAATGACAACTGGAAGGATAATGTGAAAATCATGGCGGTCGTGTATGTAATCGGTACAGTCTGCGGAATTGCAATGAATCTGCTTGCCGGTTGACATCGGAGATGACAGCTATTATAATAAACAGTATGAAAATTTGGGGAGCTTGTGTGACAGGCTGAGAGGAAGTTATAACTTCGACCCACGAACCTGATGCGGATAATGCCGATGTAGGAAATATACACAGTTAATGAGACATATCGGCACAGGATATGTCTTTTTTTTCAAATTTTACATATTAAACGGAGGTAGTGAGGAAGAATATGAGTTACACAACACAGATGGATGCTGCAAGACAGGGAATAATCACACCTGAGATGGAAAAGGTTGCCGGAAAGGAAGGAATTCCGGTACAGGAGCTTTGTGAGCTGGTTGCAAAGGGAACTGCGATTATTCCATGCAATAAGGTGCATAAATGCATCGATGTAAACGGAATCGGTTCAATGCTCAAAACAAAAATTAATGTAAATCTTGGAATTTCAAGAGACTGCAAGGATTTTGACACGGAGATAAAGAAGGTAAACGAAGCAGTTGATATGGGTGCGGAAGCAATCATGGACTTAAGCTCATATGGTGATACAAGGGCATTTCGTCAGAAGCTGACGAAGGAATGTCCTGCAATTATAGGAACGGTGCCTATTTATGATGCGGTTGTTTATTATCACAAGGCACTCAAGGATATTACAACAGAGGAGTGGCTTGATATTGTTCGTATGCATGCGGAGGATGGAGTTGATTTTATGACAATCCACTGTGGTATCAATAAGGAGACAGCCAAAAAGTTTAAGCGCAATAAGCGTCTTATGAATATTGTTTCACGCGGAGGATCAATTATTTTTGCATGGATGGAAATGACAGGAAAAGAAAATCCTTTCTACGAGCATTTTGATGAAATCCTTGAAATATGCCGTGAATATGATGTTACATTAAGCCTCGGCGATGCATGCCGTCCGGGATGTCTTAAAGATGCAACAGATGCATCACAGATTGAAGAACTCATAACACTTGGAGAGCTTACAAAAAGAGCGTGGGAAAAAGATGTGCAGGTAATGATTGAAGGACCGGGACACATGCCGATGGATCAGATTGCCGCCAATATGAAAATACAGCAGACACTCTGCCACGGAGCACCATTTTATGTACTTGGACCGCTGGTTACGGATATTGCACCGGGATATGACCATATAACGGCTGCCATCGGAGGCGCAATAGCGGCAATGAGCGGAGCCTCTTTCCTTTGCTATGTCACACCTGCGGAGCATCTGAGGCTTCCGGATGTAAATGACGTAAAAGAGGGAATAATAGCATCAAGAATAGCTGCGCATGCGGCAGATATTGCAAAGGGAGTCAAAGGTGCGCGTGACTGGGATGATGCGATGAGCGCGGCACGCAAGAAGCTTGACTGGGAAGAAATGTTTAAGCTTGGCATAGACCCTGAAAAGGCAAGAAGATACCGTGAACAGGCAAAGCCTGAGAAAGAGGATACATGCTCGATGTGCGGTAACTTCTGTGCTGTTAAAAATATGAACAGGATTCTTGATGGCGAAATAGTAAGTATTTTTGATGAATAAAAGGCGGTTTGCGAAACTCTGTTTTAAGCACCGACGGGTACAAAGCATACTGCTTATGGATTTGTTTATATTGTACAACCCGCACTGTTAATAGATGGGGTTCGCAAACGATTATTATAAATTAAGGAGGTTTTCGATGAAGGCGGTTTTGACGATAGCCGGCTCTGACAGCAGCGGAGGAGCCGGAATACAGGCGGATTTAAAAACCATGACAGAGCTTGGAACATTTGCAATGAGTGCCATAACGGCTGTTACTGCCCAGAATACAATGGGAGTAAAAGATGTCCTTGCACTGCCGGAGAGCATAATTGAGAGTCAGATTACTGCGGTGTGTGAAGACATTTTTCCTGACGCCGTCAAGATAGGTATGCTGGCTAACTCCGGTATAGTTGAATGTGTTGCGGGTTCCATTAAAAAATGTAATCTGAAAAATATAGTGCTTGATCCGGTAATGGTGTCTACCAGCGGTCACAGGCTTTTGGATGACGCAGCGCTTGACAGCCTCAAAACAAAACTGATTCCTCTGGCAGATATAATTACTCCCAATATTCCGGAGGCTGAAATCCTTTCAGGCAATAAGATACAGTGCCGTGCGGATATGGTAAATGCGGCGGCCGGAATTGCGGAGTGGTTTGGCGGTGCGGTACTTATTAAGGGCGGACATCTTAAAGGTGACAACACATCATGTATCCGGGAGGATAATGAAAAGAACACGGCAGCAGACCTTCTGTATGAGAACGGAAAAGAAAGCTGGTTTGAGGAAGAGTTTATTAATAATCCTAATACGCACGGAACAGGCTGTACTCTTTCGTCGGCAATTGCAAGTGAGCTTGCCCTTGGCAATAATTTTCATGATTCGGTTTTGCTGGCTAAGAAGTATCTTACGGGGGCAATCAGGGCCGGGTTAAATCTTGGACACGGAAGGGGGCCTCTGAATCATGCGTATATTATATCTGATCGCAGACCTGTATGATGGCGATGGTGCAGTGAGGGAAGCACTTGAAGCAGGCGTGGATTACGTACAGCTTCGTGAAAAAAATATTACATCTGCCAAATACCTTGAAGATGCCATGCATATGCGGAAACTGACTGATTATTACAATGAAAAATATGGCAGGAATACAAAATTTATCGTAAATGACCGAATAGACATTGCGCTGCTTTCCGATGCCGACGGAGTGCATCTTGGTGCTGATGATGTTCCTGTGTCAATGGCAAGGAAAATGTTTGACGGGCTGGCAGGAACGGGCAACAGGACAGAAGGGAAACAGCGGGGCAGCTTTATTATAGGCGCAACGGCAAAAACAGTGGAACAGGCTGTAGCAGCGCAGCATGACGGAGCGGATTATATCGGTACTGGTGCATTTAATATGACTGCCACAAAGCCGGATGCAAAGGCTATAACACCCGAACTGTATAAGCAGATACTTGCAGCAATCAGTATTCCGGATGTTGCGGTTGGAGGGATTACGGTTGATAACTGCCGTATTCCTCTTTCGTGCGGAGCTGACGGCCTTGCGGTATCAGCAGGAATACTGAAAAGCAGTGATGTCAAAAAAAGTGTAATTGATTTCAGAAAAATTTTGAATTTAGAGAGCACTGCCCGACAACTTTGAATATGACTTATCTGACTGGCATAATTTTCTATAATAAATCTTTGACTTGGGAACATACTAACACCAAGATAAACAGCATGGCTGCTTATCTTCAATATAAATCCCGCAAGGGGCAACTAATATGGAGGTGGACAGTATGAACAGTTCAGATTCTAAGACAAAGAAACAGGCCAAGGACGCACTTGACAGATTCAAGATGGAGGTTGCTTCAGAAATCGGCGTACCTCTTAAGGAAGGTTATAACGGAGACCTTACAACAAGCCAGGCTGGTTCTGTTGGTGGCGAGATGGTAAGAAAGATGATCAGAAAGCAGGAAGAGCAGATGTCTTCAGGCAACTAATCTTTAGGCAGCTAATGCAAAGATGAGTGATACATGCGGGTTTGGCAGCAATGCCGGCCCGCTTGTGTTTTATTTAAACATTTATAAAAAAACTGCTGGAATTTATTTTATATATATGATATACTTATCAAATGTGTACGTAGTGCGCTCATTTTTAGTAGTATTTACATATATTTAAGGAGGAAGTAACAACAATGAGTTTTACAGTAGAACAGCTCGAAGAGAAGAATATGGTTAAGCTTGTAATCGAATCAAGCGCAGAGGAATTTGAGAAAGGCTTGGAGCAGGCTTATAATAAGAACAAGAACAAGATCAATATTCAGGGATTCCGTAAGGGTAAGGCTCCACGTAAGATTATTGAGAAGTTTTACGGCAAGGAAATATTCTTTGAGGATGCTGCTAATGCAATCATTCCTGATGCTTATGCAAAGGCTGCAGAGGAAAGCGGTCTTGAGATTGTTTCACAGCCGGAGATTGATGTTGTTCAGTTAGAGGATGGAAAGCCATTCATTTTCTCAGCAACTGTTGCTGTTAAGCCTGAGGTTGAACTTGGAACATATAAGGGTGTTGAAGTTGCTAAGGCTGATGTTGAAGTTACAGAGGAAGATATCAATGCTGAACTTGATAAAGTAAGAGAGCAGAATTCAAGAACTGTCAACGTGGAAGACAGACCTGTTCAGGATAAAGATATGACAATTATTGACTTTGAAGGTTTTGTTGACGGAGAAGCTTTTGAAGGCGGAAAGGGTGAGAACTACCCACTTACAATCGGCTCACATTCATTTATTGATACATTTGAAGAGCAGCTTATCGGCAAGAATATCGGTGAGGAAACAGAAGTTAATGTTACATTCCCTGAGGATTATCATGCACAGGCGCTTAAGGGCAAGCCTGCAATGTTCAAGGTAACTGTTAAGGAAATCAAAGAGAAGCAGTATGATGACCTTGATGATGATTTCGCTCAGAATGTATCAGATTTTGATACACTTGCAGAGTACAAGGAAGATTTGAAGAAGACTATTGGCGAGAGAAAGGCTAATGAAGCCAAGAATAAGAAAGAAACAGAAGTAATCGAGAAGATTGTGGAAAATTCCAAGATGGATATTCCGGCAGCTATGGTTAATACACAGGTACGCCAGATGGCTGACGATTTCGCAAGAAGATTACAGCAGCAGGGACTTTCAGTAGAGCAGTACTTCCAGTTTACAGGTCTTACTGCTGACAAGCTTCTCGCAGATATGCAGCCTGAAGCTGAGAAGAGAATTAAGAACAGACTTGTTCTCGAAGCAATTGTAAAGGCTGAGAATATTGAAGTATCTGATGAAGAGTACAATGCAGAGCTTACAAAGATGGCTGAAAGCTATGGAATGGAAATTGACAAGATTAAGGAGTTCATGGGCGAGTATGAGCAGAAGCAGATAAAGGAAGATATCGCTGTTCAGAAGGCTGTTGAACTTGTAGTGGCAGAAGCAGTTGAAAAGTAATTGTTGACAGGCAGAAGCCGGTGTGGTTGAACGGAGGTTTTTATAATGAGTTTAGTACCTTATGTCATTGAACAGACAAGCCGCGGTGAGCGTTCGTATGATATTTATTCACGTTTGTTAAAGGACAGAATCATTTTCCTTGGAGAAGAAGTTAATGATACAACAGCGAGTCTTATTGTTGCACAGCTTCTGTTCCTTGAATCTGAAGACCCGGGAAAGGATATTAATTTCTATATTAACAGTCCGGGTGGTTCTGTAACGGCAGGGATGGCAATTTACGATACAATGAATTATGTTAAGTGTGATGTTTCAACAATCTGTATCGGTATGGCAGCCAGCATGGGAGCATTCCTTTTGTCTGGCGGTACAAAGGGCAAGAGACTTGCTCTTCCTAATGCAGAAATTATGATTCATCAGCCGTCAGGCGGTGCACAGGGTCAGGCTACAGATATCAAAATTGTATCTGACCATATAATTAAGACAAGGCATAAGTTGAATTCAATTCTTGCAGCCAATACAGGCAAGCCACTCGATGTGATTGCGGTTGACACAGAGAGAGACAATTACATGAGTGCCCAGGAAGCTGTTGAGTATGGTTTGATTGACAGTGTTATTGAGAAGAGATAAATAAACAGATGAGGACTGGGGACAGCCGTGAAAGAACACGGATAACCGGTCCTCTTTTGCCTTATTTATAATTAGTAAGGCCCAGGAGGGAATAATGGCAGGTAGAATAGGTGATGAAAAACTGAGATGTTCATTTTGCAACAAGACTCAGGACCAGGTAAGAAAGCTTATTGCAGGACCTAACGGTACTTATATTTGTGATGAGTGCGTAAGTGTATGTGATGAAATTTTGAACGAAGAATTTGAAGATTATGAGGAATCAGAAAAAGATGCTGTTGAAAGCATGGATATTAATCTTCTGAAACCGATGGAAATAAAACAGTTTCTTGATGATTATGTGATTGGACAGGATGAAGCAAAGAAGGTGCTTGCGGTTGCTGTGTACAACCATTACAAAAGGATTATGTCTAAGAAGACATCCGATGTTGAACTTCAGAAGAGTAACATTCTTGTAATCGGACCAACAGGATGCGGTAAGACATACCTTGCCCAGACACTTGCAAAGCTTCTTAATGTTCCTTTTGCAATTGCCGATGCGACTACACTTACTGAGGCCGGATATGTTGGTGAGGATGTTGAGAACATTCTTCTTAAGCTTATTCAGGCAGCGGATGGTGATGTTGAGCGCGCGCAGTATGGAATCGTCTATATTGATGAAATAGATAAAATTACAAAGAAGTCTGAAAATGTTTCAATTACAAGAGATGTTTCAGGTGAGGGCGTTCAGCAGGCACTGCTCAAAATTATTGAGGGTACCAATGCGTCAGTGCCTCCTCAGGGCGGAAGAAAGCATCCGCAGCAGGAACTTATTCCGATTGACACAACTAATATTCTGTTTATGTGCGGTGGTGCTTTTGACGGACTTGAAAAGATTATTGAGAGCAGAATGAATCAGAAATCAATCGGATTTAACGCAGAACTTGGAGACAGAACCAATGAAGATATAGGACAGCTCTTCCATAAGGTTACACCGCAGGATTTGGTTAAGTACGGACTTATTCCTGAGTTTGTCGGACGTGTTCCGGTGGTTGTTGCACTTGATTCACTTGATGAGAAGGCATTGGTCAAGATTCTTACAGAACCTAAGAATGCACTTGTTAAACAGTACCAGAAGCTGTTTGAAATGGATGAGGTTGAACTTGAGTTTACACCTCAGGCGGTTGAGGCTATTGCAAAGAAGAGCTTTGAAAGAAAGACGGGTGCGAGAGGTCTGCGCTCTATTATAGAAGAAGCAATGATGGATACAATGTATACGATTCCGTCAGATGATAACATAGCAAAATGCATTATTACGGAAGATGCCGTTGAAGGCATAGGTGAGCCTGTGCTTGAATACAGAAATGATGTTGTAAAGCCTACGGCATAATTATGGTGAAACATGAAGAAGAGAAGTTTTAAACTGCCGTTCATTGCACTGCGCGGTATCTGCGTTGTGCCGGGAATGGTAATAAATTTTGATGTAAGCAGGAGAAAGTCAGTCAGGGCGATTGAAGAAGTTATGAACAATCCTGCTGGCGATCAGAGGGTTTTTATTGTCGCACAGAAGAATCTGGAAGCATCGGAACCAAAGCTTAAAGATATGTATAAGATTGGGACGATATCAACTGTAAAGCAGGTGATTAAGCTTCCGAACGGCATAATAAGAGTTGTTGTGGAAGGCGAAGAAAAGGCAGAGATAGACACGTTGCTGGAATGCAGGGACGTGCTGTATGCAAAGGTTGATGTGATTGAAGAGGACAAGGTTAAACCGCCTGCACTGGTGGAGAAGGCAATGTGCCGAAATCTTCATGAGCTTCTCAAATTGTATGCTGCCGCCAATCCACAGACAAATCGTGAGATTGCCAAGCAGCTTATTGAGACAACGGATATCAATAAGCTGATAGAACATTTTATGACAGACTTTCCGATTGATTATGCCGATAGGCAGAAATTGCTGGAAATAACGCCGCTTGAGACGAAATTTGAAGAAATTGCAAGAATTCTGGCAGAAGAGACGGAAATCCTGCGAATTAAGGATGACCTGTCACAAAAGGTTACAAAGAAGGTGGAGAAGAACCAGCGGGAGTATGTTCTGAGAGAACAGCTCAAGGTTCTTCATGAGGAATTAGACGGAGAAGATACGGAATCTGAAGTAGATGAGTATTACTCTATGGCAGATAAACTTGAAGCTTCGGAAGAAGTTAAGTTAAGAATTAATAAAGAGATTAAGCGCTATAAAACACTCTCAAGCGGTTCGGCAGAGGCTAATGTGTGCCGTGGCTACATAGAGACTCTTCTTGATTTGCCGTGGGACAAGACGTCAATAGATAATAATGATATTGCAAAGGCGAAAAAAATTCTTGATGGTGACCACTATGGACTTGAAAAAGTAAAAGAAAGAATTTTGGAGTTTCTTGCAGTACGCACATATACGGACAAAGGTGACAGTCCTATAATATGCCTTGTCGGACCTCCGGGAACGGGTAAGACATCGATAGCAAAGTCGGTGGCAAGAGCACTGAATAAAGAATATGTAAGAATATGTCTCGGCGGTGTAAGAGATGAGGCTGAAATCCGCGGACACAGGAAGACATATGTCGGTGCAATGCCGGGAAGAATTATAGAGGGACTGCGGGCAGCAAAGGTTAAAAATCCGCTGATGCTTCTTGATGAGATTGACAAGATAAGCAATGATTACAGGTCAGATACATCGGCAGCACTTCTTGAGGTGCTGGATGGTGAGCAGAATAAGCATTTTCGTGACCATTATGTAGAGCAGCCTGTAGATTTGTCACAGGTACTTTTTATTGCAACGGCCAATGATGTAAGTGAAATGCCAAGACCACTTCTCGACAGAATGGAGATTATTGAAATCAACAGCTATACTGCTAATGAAAAGCTGCATATAGCTAAGGATTATCTGATTCCAAAACAGCTTGAAAAGGCGGGACTTAAGAAAAATTCAATCCGTTTTACGGATAAAGCACTTTATACCATAATGGAAAATTATGTTAAAGAGGCAGGTGTCCGCAATCTGGAAAGAAGTATTGCACATATATGCCGCAAAGCGGTAGCGGATTTTCTCACGGAAAATCCCGATGCTGCCGGAAATCCTTCAGTAAAGTTTAAGACAGTTCATGTGAATGAACGAAATCTTGCTGATTTCCTCGGAAAGAAGAAATATCGTCCGGACAGTGTAGAGGGAAGAAATGAATCAGGAGTTGTAAGAGGGCTGGCATGGACAAGCGTCGGCGGCGATACACTTATGATAGAGGTAAATACAATGCCGGGCAAAGGCAATCTGCAGCTTACAGGACAAATGGGAGATGTAATGCAGGAGTCGGCAAAGATTGCGATGAGCTATGTGCGCTCGATAGCAGCAAGTGATTACGGTGTTGATGGTGAATACTTTGAAAATACGGATTTTCATCTGCATATCCCGGAGGGCGCGGTGCCAAAGGACGGACCTTCAGCAGGAATTACGATGACTACGGCGCTGTTGTCTGCGGTGCTCGACAAAAGAGTGAGAAACGATATTGCAATGACAGGCGAGATTACCCTTAAAGGAAGGGTACTTCCGGTAGGAGGACTTAAGGAAAAGATGCTTGCCGCAAAAACAGCGGGAGTTAAGCTTGTAATTGTTCCGGAAAAGAATCGTGCGGATATTGAAGAACTGAGTGAAGAAATCACGGGCGGCATGAAGATTGAGTATGCGTCAACATTTAAGCAGGTGCTGAAAAAAGCAATGCCTTAGCAGCTAAAGCGTCTGCGGAATGGGAAATGATATGATAGTTAAAAAAATAAATCTTGATATAGTAATTGGCGTAACCAGCAAAATACCTGAGACCGGAATGCCTGAAGTGGCATTTGCAGGAAAGTCAAATGTTGGGAAGTCATCACTTATTAATGCACTGATGAACAGAAAATCTTATGCCAGAACATCCTCTCAGCCGGGTAAGACGCAGACCATTAATTTTTATAATATTAATGATGCGCTGTATCTGGTTGACCTGCCGGGATACGGATATGCCAATGCAAGCGAGGAAGTCAAGGCAAAATGGGGAAAGATGATTGAAAAATATCTGCGAATGTCAAAGCAGTTAAAGCAGGTATTTCTTCTGATTGATATAAGACATGACCCGTCTGCCAATGACAGACTTATGTATGACTGGATTGTAAATAATGGATTCAGGCCGGTTATAATTGCCACGAAACTGGACAAATTAAAAAAGAGTCAGATACAGAAGAATGTAAAGGCTGTAAGGGAAGGATTGGGACTTAGGCCTGATGATATTCTGATACCTTTTTCAGCACAGACTAAGCAGGGACTTGACGAAATCTGGAACAGCATTGAAACTTTCTGCGGTATAGAGGAATAGAAATGTGAAAGCCCCATGCTAAGGCACTTTCATTGCCGGCATGAGGCTTTTTGCATCTGAAATTTTACCGGAAGATTAAATATATAATATAAACACATAGACTATTATGTGTATATTTAAAAATATAATGCATGGAGGCCGTAATGAACGTCATATTAATAGGAATGCCGGGAAGCGGCAAGAGTACGGTAGGAGTTGTGCTTGCAAAAAATCTTGGCTTTAAATTTATTGATTCAGATATTGTTATTCAGGACCGCTATGGAAAGCTGCTCAGGGAGCTGATTGCAGAAAAGGGCGAGGAAGGTTTTTTGCAGATTGAAAATGATGTAAATAAATCTCTTGAGGTTGACAATACTGTTATTGCAACCGGCGGCAGCGCCGTATATGAGGAGGAGGCGATGCTGCACCTTAAGAAAAACGGAATAGCCGTATATCTTAAGGTTTCCAATTCGGAGCTTGACAACCGGGTTACGGATTTTAAGCGCCGGGGAGTCATAACCAACGGCAAAAAGACAATGCAGGATATATTTGAAGACAGGGCAAGGCTTTATGAAAAATATGCTGATATAGTTATAGATGAGAATAAATATGGCAGGAATGCTGTGTCACAGACTGTGGATGACATCGTATCACAGATACGCAAATTGCGTTCTGACGGAAATAATTGAGTTGTAAAGGCTGATTTTATATAGTATAATGCAGACAGGTTCAAGGCTTACAAAAAGTGTTCAGGCATGGAGGATGATAATGGAAAACGAGACAAGTTCAAAAAATTTTATAGAGCAGATTATAGAAAAGGATTTGGCAGAAGGTTATTGCAAGGTGGTAAAGACGCGCTTTCCGCCTGAACCAAACGGATATCTTCATATAGGACATGCAAAATCCATTCTTCTTAATTACGGACTGGCAAAGGAATACGGCGGTCAGTTTAATATGCGTTTTGATGATACAAACCCGACAAAGGAGAAGGAAGAATTTGTTGAATCAATTAAGAAGGATGTAGAATGGCTTGGCGCTGAATGGAATGGTGATGTACTGTTTGCATCTGACTATTTTCCTCAGATGTATGAAGCTGCTGTAGGGCTTATCAGGAAGGGTAAGGCTTATGTGGATGACCTTTCTGCAGAAGAGATAAGGCAGTACAGAGGTACTCTTACAGAACCGGGAAAGGAAAGTCCTTACAGAAATCGTTCGGTAGAAGAGAATCTCCGCCTTTTTGAAGATATGAAGAACGGAAAATATGCTGATGGCGAGAAGGTCTTAAGAGCCAAGATTGACATGGCATCTCCTAACATTAACATGAGAGATCCTGTTATATACAGGGTTGCACATATGACTCATCATAGAACAGGTGACCAGTGGTGCATTTATCCGATGTATGATTTTGCACATCCTATTGAGGATGCAGTAGAAGGAATTACACATTCTATCTGTACACTGGAATTTGAGGACCACAGACCGCTGTATGACTGGGTTGTGATGGAGACAGGATATAAGACTTCAGCTGAAGGAACTCCAAAGCAGATTGAATTTGCAAAGCTGTATCTTACTAATGTGGTAACAGGAAAGAGATATATTAAGAAACTTGTCGAGGACGGAGTGGTAGACGGATGGGATGATCCCCGCCTTGTATCATTAAGTGCTCTTAGAAGAAGAGGCTTCACTCCTGAGTCAATTAAAATGTTTGTAGACCTTGTCGGAGTTACAAAGAGTCAGGGCTCTGTCGAGTATCCTATGCTTGAATATTGCATACGTGAAGATTTAAAACTGAAGGCTAACAGAATGATGGCAGTGCTCAATCCTGTCAAAGTGGTAATTGACAATTATCCTGAAGGACAGACGGAGTATTTTGATGTGCCTAATAATCAGGAAAATCCTGAACTCGGAACAAGAAAGGTTCCGTTTTCAAGAGAATTGTATATTGATGCGGAGGACTTCATGGAAGAACCGCCTAAGAAGTATTTCCGTCTGTTCCCGGGCAATGAAGTACGTTTTATGAATGCTTATTATATTACCTGTACAGGCTGCGAGAAAGATGAAAACGGGAATATTACGCTTATTCACTGCACATATGACCCTGCAACAAGAGGCGGTAACTATCCGGAGCGTAAGGTTAAGGGTACAATTCACTGGGTTAATGCTGCAACAGCGGTAAATGCTGAGGTCAGACTTTACGAGAACCTTATCGATGAGGAAAAGGGCGTGTACAATGAAGAGGATGGCTCCATGAACATTAATCCTGACTCACTTACGGTACTCAAAAACTGCTTTGTTGAGCCGGAACTTGCAAAGGCAGTGCCTGAGGAGAAATTCCAGTTTGTCAGAACCGGATATTTCTGTGTGGATTCAAAGGATTCCTCAGAAGAGCATCTTGTGTTTAACAGAATTGTTTCACTTAAGAGCTCATTTAAAATTTAGTAAGTAAAGAGCTCGAAGATTGAAAGAGTGAAATTCGGAGCAGATGAGAGGTGTGAAATGGATATTTTTGGCGACCTTGAGGGTCTGGGAATAAAAAAATCAGACAACGTCGACATTTTTGCAGAAGAAGAGCCGGAGCGCAGAGAAGAGCCGGTTAAAGAATCTGCAAAAGAAGAAAAGATTTTAAATGAGGCGGATTATATTTTTGATAAGAGTATGACATGTCCGGTGTGTGGGCATACTTTTAAGACGAAGAAAGTCAGAGCCGGAAAGTCCCGCTTCCTTGGAACCGATTCGGACTTAAGACCTCTGCATGAAGGCGTTGATACTGTGAAATACGATACAATTGTCTGCCTGCACTGCGGGTATGCATCTCTTGAAAGGATGTATGCCAATGTCACAAGCCATCAGGCTAAGGAAATACGTGAGCAGATTGGGTATAATTTTAAAGGAATGACCAATGCGCCGGGTGCCTATACATATGATGAAGCAATACAAAGATACAAGCTTACACTGCTTAACTGCGTTGTGCGAAAGTTGAAAATGAGTGAGCGCGCATATGTATGCCTTAAGATAGCATGGCTTTACAGAGGAATGGGGCGAAGTCTCGAGGAAGGAACGGAGGGCTACACACGGAAGAAAAAAGAGTGTGACGATAACGAGCACGCTTTTATTACAAAAGCATATGAAGGCTTTAAAATTGCATTTGAAAAGGAAACAATGCCTATATGCGGTATGGATCAGCATACGTTCAGTTATCTTATGGCGGATCTGGCACGGCAGTGTAAAGATTATGATAATGCTGACAGATTTGCATATGACATAATAGGTTCAAGGTCTGCATCTGCTAAGGTTAAGGAGAAAGCAAGAAGCCTCCATGAGAGAATTAAGCAAGAAAAAGATACACAAAACTCTTGAAATGCAACCTATAATATGATAGAATTTATGAAATTGAAAAAAAGGGAAAAACTATGTGCTTCTCTTTTTTTTTGCGCAAATATAAAAAATGAAAGGAAATGGTGGCGTTCATGAAAGCATTTTTAATACTTGAAGATGGAACGGTATTTCAAGGTACAAGCATAGGCTCAACCAGAGAAGTTATAAGTGAAATAGTGTTCAATACGTCTATGACAGGATATCTGGAGGTACTTACCGACCCTTCTTATGCCGGACAGGCTGTAACAATGACATATCCGCTTATTGGAAACTACGGAGTTTGTCATGAGGATATGGAGTCCATAAAGGCATGGCCGGACGGATTTATTGTGAGGGAATTATCTAGAACGCCAAGTAATTTCCGCAGTGATGATACAATTCAGAATTTTCTTAAGGAACAGGATATTCCGGGAATAGCAGGAATTGACACAAGAGCTCTTACAAAGCTTCTTCGTGAAAAGGGAACTATGAACGGAATGATAACAACCAATGAGAATTACAATCTTGACGAGATTCTTCCTAAGCTTAAAGAGTATAAGGTTACGGGAGTTGTAAAGAGAGTGTCATGCAAGGAGCCAATCCACATGCCTAATACAGGCTATAAGGTTGCACTCATGGATTTTGGTGCAAAGGCAAACATTGCAAATTCACTTCACAAACGCGGATGCGATGTTACTATTTATCCGGCTATGACTACTGCAGAAGAAATTCTTGCTGCAAATCCGGATGGAATCATGCTTTCAAACGGCCCGGGAGACCCGAAGGAATGTGTTGAGATTATTGAAGAGCTTAAGAAACTGTATGCAAGCAATGTACCTATTTTTGCAATCTGCCTCGGACATCAGCTCATGGCACTTGCAACAGGTGCAGATACTCATAAACTCAAATATGGTCATAGAGGTGCCAATCATCCGGTTAAGGACTTAAAGACGGGAAGAGTTTATATTTCAACCCAGAATCACGGTTATGTGGTGGATGAGTCAAAGCTTGACAGTAACATTGCAAAGGCTGCATTTATTAATGTTAATGATGGCACTAATGAGGGACTTGAATATATCGGAAAGAACATTTTTACTGTTCAGTTCCATCCGGAAGCCTGTGCAGGCCCGCTTGATACGGCATATCTGTTTGACAGGTTCATTGGAATGATGGCAAAGTAGTCATTGCGGTAAATGTATAACATATTTTAGTAGCATATATATGCGGAACGGAGAAGAAAAATGCCAAAGAATCCAGATATTAAAAAAGTATTGGTTATAGGTTCAGGTCCTATTGTAATCGGACAGGCTGCCGAATTTGACTACGCAGGTACACAGGCCTGCCGTTCTCTTAAGGAGGAGGGCATAGAGGTTGTTCTTGTCAATTCAAATCCTGCAACAATCATGACTGATAAAGATATTGCTGATGAAGTGTATATAGAGCCATTGACGGCAAAGGCTGTTGAGCAGATTATCATTAAGGAAAAGCCTGACAGTGTGCTTCCTACACTTGGCGGACAGGCAGGACTTAATCTTGCGATGGAACTTGAGGAGGCAGGTTTCCTTAAGGAGCATAATGTACGCCTCATCGGTACAACAGCATTGACAATCAAGAAGGCAGAAGACCGTCTCATGTTCAAGGAGACAATGGAGAAAATCAACGAGCCGGTTGCTGCTTCTCTGGTAGTTGAAAATATTGAAGACGGAATTAAATTTGCTGAGAAGATAGGATATCCGGTAGTTCTTCGTCCGGCTTATACACTTGGAGGCAGCGGCGGCGGTATTGCACATTGCCGTCAGGAACTTGAAGATATTCTTGCCAACGGACTTCGTCTGTCACGTGTGGGACAGGTTCTTGTAGAGCGCTGTATTGCAGGATGGAAGGAAATTGAATACGAAGTAATGCGTGACAGCAACGGAAACTGCATCACTGTATGTAACATGGAGAATTTAGACCCTGTAGGCGTGCATACGGGTGACAGTATCGTAGTTGCTCCTTCACAGACACTTTCTGATAAGGAATATCAGATGCTGAGAACATCAGCCCTGAATATAATAAGCGAGCTTAAGATTACGGGCGGATGTAATGTTCAGTTTGCACTTCATCCGACAAGTTTTGAGTACTGTGTAATTGAGGTTAACCCTCGAGTAAGCCGTTCATCAGCACTTGCATCAAAGGCAACAGGTTATCCTATTGCAAAGGTTGCGGCAAAGATTGCTCTCGGATACACACTGGATGAGATTAAAAATGCCATTACAGGTAAGACATATGCAAGCTTTGAGCCTGCATTGGATTACTGTGTTGTTAAAATACCAAGACTTCCGTTTGATAAATTTATTACGGCTAAGAGAACACTGACAACACAGATGAAGGCTACCGGTGAGGTAATGAGCATTAACCAGAGCTTTGAAGGTGCACTTATGAAGGCTATACGTTCACTTGAACAGCATGTGGACAGCCTTATGTCATATGATTTCTCAAATCTTACGGATGATGAGCTCATCGAGGAACTCAAAGTGGTTGATGACCGCAGAATCTGGAAGATTGCAGAAGCACTCAGGCGTAATATCAGTACTGAATTAATGCATGACATAACTAAGATTGACCTTTGGTTTATCGATAAACTGGCTATACTTGTAGAGATGGAAAAGACTCTTAAGGAGCAGCCTCTTACAGAGGAACTTCTTAGGGAAGCCAAGAGAATGGAATTCCCTGACAATGTAATCGGACAGCTTACAGGCAAGACAGAGGCGCAGATTAAGGCACTCAGGGATGAATACGACATTCATGCTGCATTTAAGATGGTAGATACATGTGCAGCTGAGTTTTCAGCTACAACACCATACTACTATTCATGCTACGGCAGTGAAAATGAAGTTATTGAGACAAAGCCTCTTAAGAAAGTACTTGTTCTCGGCTCAGGCCCTATAAGAATCGGACAGGGTATTGAATTTGACTTCTGCTCGGTTCATTGTACATGGGCATTTAAGAAAGAGGGATATGAGACAATTATCATCAACAATAACCCTGAGACAGTAAGTACAGACTTTGATATTGCGGATAAGCTTTATTTTGAGCCGCTTACTCCTGAGGATGTTGAAAATGTTGTAAGACTTGAAAAGCCTGACGGAGCAGTTGTGCAGTTTGGCGGACAGACAGCCATTAAGCTCACGGAATCCCTTATGAAAATGGGTGTGCCTATTCTTGGTACAAAGGCAGAAGATGTTGATGCCGCAGAAGACAGAGAGCTTTTTGATGAAATTCTTGAGCAGACAGAAATTCCAAGAGCAAAGGGACATACTGTATTTACAGTAGATGAGGCACTTAAGGCTGCCAATGAACTTGGGTATCCGGTTCTTGTAAGACCTTCATATGTGCTTGGCGGACAGGGAATGCAGATTGCTGTTTCTGATACTGATGTCATTGAGTTTATGAACATCATCAACAGAATTAAGCAGGATCACCCTATTCTTGTAGACAAGTACCTTATGGGTAAGGAAATCGAAGTTGATGCCGTATGTGATGGCGAGGATATTCTGATTCCGGGTATCATGGAGCATATTGAGCGTGCAGGAATCCACTCAGGTGACAGTATTTCGGTATATCCGGCAAAATCACTTTCACCAAAAATTATTGATATGATTGAGGAATATACAAGAAGGCTTGCAAGAGCTCTTCATGTAAAGGGTCTCATCAACATACAGTTTATTGATTATAATGACCAGGTGTATGTAATTGAAGTTAATCCGCGTTCAAGCCGTACGGTTCCTTATATCAGCAAGGTTACGGGAATTCCGATTGTTAAACTTGCAACTAAGGTAATTACGGGAAGCAAAATACGCGATCTGGGATATGAACCGGGACTTCAGAGAAAGTCAGATTACTATGCAATTAAAATGCCTGTATTCTCATTTGAGAAGATTCGCGGAGCAGATACAACTCTCGGTCCGGAGATGAAATCAACAGGTGAATGTCTTGGTATCTCAACAGATTTCAATGAGGCATTATATAAGGCATTCCAGGGAGCAGGAATAAATCTTCCTCAGCACAAGCAGATTATCATGACGATTGCTGATAAGGACAAGGAAGAAGCTCTTGACATTGCAAGGAGATTTGATGCTCTCGGATATAAGATATATGCTTCAAGAGGCACTGCCAAATTCTTTAATGACAATGGCATAAAGGCAATTAAGGTTAATAAGATTGATCAGGAATCACCTACACTGCTTGATCTGCTTTATGAGCACAAGATTGACCTTGTGATTGATACGCCTTCTAACGGAATTGAAAGGGCAAGGGATGGTTTTCTTATACGCCGTATTGCAATCGAAACCGGTGTAAATGTGCTTACAAGCCTTGATACAGCCGATGCACTCGTATCAAGCCTTGAGCATGCATATAACAATAATGATTTATCTCTGGTTGATATTGCCAAGATTTAAATTATGCGAAAGCCCATGCTGCAATTGATAAATTAATCATATGCGGTGTGGGCTTTTTAATAATAAATATGTATGAGGAGGTTTACAAAATGAAAACAGGTTTTACAAAGCGTGTCATGGCAGTAATTACAGCACTGCTTATGGCAGCTTGCCTTATGCCGGTGCAATCAATGGGGCTTGTTACGGCTAAGGCAGCCACAGAAAAGAAACTGAATATCGGTGAGACCAAGGAAGGCAGCATTTCGGCCAATTCGGAAGTCAGCGGCTTTACACTCACTGCCGGTTCAGAAATCGATGCCAATACCAAGACACTTGACAATGGCATGGAGATTAAGAAAAGACTTAAGCTTGGCGGAGCGGGGGCTGCAACAAGCAGAAGTATCGTCTTTAAGACTGAAGGACCTGCAAAGGTTACAGCTTATGCAATGAGCTCAGGTGATACTGACAGAATTCTTGCGCTGTTTAAGGATGACGGAACTATTGTTTCAGAGCAGCCGGCACTTTCAAAGGTACCGGGCAACATTATTCCTGCGGCAACATATGAAGTTACAGAAGCAGGAAAATATTATCTCGCATCCAAGGGAAGCGGTATCAATGTTTATTATGTTTCAGTAGCAGAAGGCGAACTTGCTCCGATTGAGAGAAATGCTTGGAACACAGTAGCTTCACCGTCATTGGGAACAGCGGTGGCAGAAGATGGCGTGATTACAGTAACATATACAATGAAAATCGGTGCCAGAGTGGCTGATGCATGTGACCAGATGACTGTTACAATGTACAATGAAAAAGGTGAGAAGGCCGGGGAAAATGTTGTAGGAGCACAGGGCGAGTCAGGCAAGGTGGAATTTACACCTGCTGCATCAGGAAAGTATACATTTAAGGCAGAGGCAATGCGAAAGGATGAAAAAGATACAAAGACTTCCAATGAAGTCAGCACATCTTTTGTACTTCCTCTTGCAACTCCTTCAGTGCGTGCAATGACAGCGGACGGCAATGGCTCAATGAAGGTTATATGGGCTGCGGTTCCTGAGGCAGAAAGCTATGATGTTTACGGTAAGTTATCAGAGTCAGGCGATTATGAACTTATTCAGAATGTAACTGCTTCAAAAGATGCTGAAAATTCAGTGACAAAAGCAGGACTGAAAAAAGGAAGCAAGTATGACTTTAAGGTCATTGCAAAACGTGGAAATGATGAATCAAAAGCAGGTGAGGCAAAGGGATGTACAGTCCGCAATGAGGCAGAAAGAGACTGGATTGCGACACGTTTCGGTACTTCCACAAGCGATGAAGCCAACCGTACAGAAGGAAATATTTATGACGGACTGAAGCTTTATTCATGCACATCTAAGGATGACGGAAGCATCAATAAAAAGGGTGGAAAGTTTAATGCAAGCGACCCTTATGACGGAATTACATACTATTATACTAAGATTGACCCAAAGAAAGAAAATTTTGAATTATCAGGTACATTTACAATTGACTATCTGAATCCGTCACCTGACGGACAGGAGGGCTTTGGTATTGTAATCCGCGATAGTATCGGTAAGGATGGGGACAATACCTGCGCATATTATACAAACTCTGCAACAGCTATTGCATCAAAGGTTCAGTACACCAATGAAGACGGTGCGGTAAAGAGTATTAAGGATGGTATCGGATACCGTTTCTATTCAGGTGTGACATCTACAACGGAAACACCGAAGACAGGGCAGGTTGTGATGAATAGCGGTGCTTTCGATACAAAGCTTCAGATTAAGAAGGGTGAGTCCTATACATTTAAGGTAAAGATGGACAATACAGGTTATCGTGTCATTTATAAGGATGCATCAGGCAATGAGACCGTAAAGACACTGTACGGACGTAATGAGCTGCTTGTAATTGACAAGGATTATGTATATGTAGGATTTGCGGCAGCCAGAGGATGTAATGTAACCGTTAAGGATATTAAGTTTACAACAACTGATCCTGCAAAGGATGCTCCTGATGAGGGAAAGCCTGTTGAAAAGGTGATTTCAAACTACCGTATTTCTTCTCCGTCAACTTCGGGAAGCAAAAATTACAGCATTACGTTTTCTGCCAATGCAGATGGCAAGCTGACTATCAAACAGGGCAGCAAAACTATTGTTAAGTCGGTAGATGTTGTGGCAGGACAGGATATTGTGTCAAGTGCCAAGCTTTCAAAGGGCGAAAATAAATTTACCGCTGAGTTTACGCCAAACGCAGATTACAAGCCGGGCGACAATAAGGAAATGGATTCCTATGAGGCAGTTAAAATCGAAAAAACTGTAACTTATAGGGCATACGGAAATCCGGGCGAAAAGATTATTGTAGCACCTGACGGAACAGCAGACGGAAAAGGTACTAAGGACAGCCCTCTTGATATTAAGACGGCACTTCAGTATGTACAGGCAGGACAGCAGATTATATGTGAGGGCGGTACATACGAGCTTACAGAAGGAATTAAAGTTGAAGAGGGTATTGACGGAACTGCAGAGCAGAGAATATACCTTCTTGCAGATTCAGAATCAAAGAATCCGGTTGTATTTGACTTTATGAAGACAGGTAAAGGCTTCCAGTTCTGGGGCGACTACTGGTACATCAAGGGAATATGCGTAACCAACACTGCTGATACACAGAAGGGAATACAGCTTGCCGGAAGCAATAACGTAATTGAGCTTGTTAAAACATACAAAAACGGCAATACAGGACTTCAGGTCAGCGGACAGTCAACAGATCCGTTTGAAAAATGGCCTGCAAACAATCTGATTCTGAACTGTACATCATATGAGAACTGTGATGCGGCAATGGAAGATGCCGACGGTTTTGCAGCAAAGCTTACAACAGGTGAAGGCAATGTATTCTACGGATGCGTTGCATATAACAATGCCGATGACGGATGGGACTGCTTTGCAAAGACTGCCACAGGTTCAATCGGTGCGGTTACTGTAATAAATTCAGTTGCGTTTAAGAACGGATATCTGGCAAACGGTTCAGAGGCAGGTAACGGTAACGGATTTAAGATGGGTGGTTCTGCACTGTCAGGACATCATGTTCTCAAAAACTGTCTGTCATATGACAACAAGGCAAAGGGTATTGATTCTAACTCATGCCCTGATATAGAGGTTTACAACTGTACTTCTTACAATAACAAGTCTTATAATGTTGCGCTGTACTCCAACAATGGTATTACAACTGCATTTAAGGCTGAGGGAATTGTATCATATAAGGATATGTATACAGATGTGGTTGAGCAGTTAAAACTGTCAGGTCAGGCTGATCTGGACATGACAAAAAATGCTTTCTGGACGGAGGCTGCGAAGGCAAATGCACCTGAAAAGAAGGGAAGTACTGCAAATGAAGACTGGTTTAAGAATCTGAAAACAGGTAAAAATCCTGGTCGAAACGAAGACGGAACGCTTAAAATGAATGGTCTTCTTGAACTGACAGACAAAGCACCGAAGACAATGGGAGCCAGACTTGATAATGCAGAATATTCGATGGATAAGATTCTTGCACAGTTCAATGTATCACGTGATATACCGCAGGCGGGAGATTTGACGGCGGCTAAGGGCGGCAGTGCTTTAGTTTATGTTATAATCGCCGTTGCAGCGGCAATAGTTGTAGCAGTTATTGCATTAGTGTTAATAAAAAAGAAAAAAGCAAAGTAATTTTAGAAAACGGATATTATAAAAAGAATAATTTTTAATTAAAGAGAAGATTCTGCGCTCAGATTAATAAACTGTAAGCAGAGTCTTCTTTTTTTATTAAAGTGTTGAAAAAAATCTGATTATATGATACGTTATACTAGTATGTAGCATAATATTAATTAGGGATTTTATTGAGGGGATATATGTATACATCTAAGAAAATTTTTAAGCTGGTAATCAGCCTGATAATTGTAATTCATTGTATGATTTTTGTTGAAATGCTCTGTCTTGGCATAAAGCCGATGATGATTTACAACATATTCAGCATAATTGCGTATCTTATATGTCTGTATCTTATAGAAAAGGAGTACTATAACTATGTATTCTTTTTTGCGTATCTCGAGATAATACTGCATTCATACATGGCGGCAGTATGTATCGGATGGACATTTGGATTTACGTTGTATATGGTTGCGCTTGTTCCTGTTGGATTCTATATGGAATATTTTATTAATGAAGATAAGCATAATATAAAAGTACCATTTCTGCTTGGAGTGCTTGATATGGTAATTTTTATAAGCTGCCAGACCTTTTCAGATTCGTTTGGTCCTGTTTATACCAACATTAATCCGCTTGTGCGTGAACTTACATATAGCTTTAATGCTGTGTGCGCAATCGGAATGCTGTTGGGATTTTCTGTTATTTTTTTACAGGAACTAAACTCTAATCATGATGCACTCAAAGATATGAATGAAAAGCTGGGGAAGATGGCAAAGCTTGATACACTTACGGGCTTGTTTAACAGACGCGGAATAAAGCCGTTTCTTGATGTATGTGCGGTATCGGGTAATCAGTTTTGTATCGGAATGTGTGATATAGATGATTTTAAAAATGTGAACGATTCCTACGGGCATGATGTTGGAGATGCCGTAATTGCCGAAACTGCGAGAATTATAAGGGCTGATATAAAACCTGACGACCACGTGTGCCGTTGGGGCGGAGAGGAGTTTGTATTTCTTATTGACTGTGCGGATATAGATGAAGGAAGCCGTATTGCAGAGAAAATCAGGCTGGATGTTGAGAACAGGATGCTTGAGATTTTCGGTAAAAAGATAGCTTTTACAATTACTATTGGAATTACCGAGTATGTATCCGGTGAGACGGTTGATGAAACAATTGCAAGGGCAGACAAAAGAATGTACTCAGGTAAGCATAGCGGCAAGAATATAGTTGTTAATAAAGATATGGAAATATAAAATAAACTGCACTACTTAAATTAAAAGATAAGTAGTGCAGTTTATTTTTAGTCGAAGCGACGTGATTCGAACACGCGACCTCTGCGTCCCGAACGCAGCGCTCTACCAAACTGAGCCACGCTTCGTAAAGCTGAATTTATAAATTGATAATTGCAACGACTGCAACATTAGAATAATACACTTTTATTAAAAAATAGTCAAGTGTTTATTTCTATATAATAAAATAATATAATACATGTGTTTGTTGTGCAATTTGCTTTAAATGCTCATAAAATATTGGACTTTAATCCTGATAAGTTGTATAATAACAAATAAAGTTATAAATTGTGCGGAGGTATATGGGGATGAAGATAGCAGATTTCTTTGATTTGTCATTGCTTGACGAGATTATGCGTGTATGGTCAAAGGCTACGGGACTTGCAACGGTAGCGGTTGACAGCGATGGTAAGTATATGTCAAGCGAAATTGGTTTTACGGATTTTTGCATTAAGTACACGAGAGGGTCAAAAGAAGGCTGCAGAAGATGTATTAAGTGTGATAATGAATGCACAGGTACATATTATTGCCATGCCGGACTTATGGATTTTTCACAGGATATAATTGTTGACGGTCAGTACATGGGCAAAATTATAGGCGGACAGGTTCTTCCGGAAGAGCCTGATGAGGAAAAGTTCCGTGATATGGCAGTAGAACTGGATATTGATCCGGATGAATACATAGCAGCTTTGAGGAAGGTGCCTATACGTACAGAAGAAGGCATCAGGGCATCAGCCGACCTGCTTGGTAAAGTAGTAAACATGCTTGTTAATTTTGAATATACAAAGAAAAAGAATCAGAATCTTATTGACACTATGAACAGTGAAATCAATAGTTCAATGGAGCTTATTAAAAAAGTTGAAGAGTATTCAAAGGATCTGGATTCAATTGAGAACAGACAGAATATTCTTTCACTTAATGCATCAATAGAGGCGGCAAGAGCAGGTGAAGCCGGACGCGGATTTGCTGTTGTAGCAGGTGAAGTACGTAACTTAAGCGCACGTTCATCAGATGTTAATAAGCACATAAAGGCAGCGCTTGCCGATTTGGATGTATCTATTTCAAAGATGGATAAAGCAAGATAAGTTCTATATATCTCTGAGTTTTTTTGAAATCCTTACGCTGTTATATAATTTTGCGTATTCGATTTGGGAGATGTCTTCAATATAGTTTGTCGGATAGTTGCGGACAATTCCTTTTGAAGCAAGTATATCCACAGCCTTATTATAAGCAATGGCGGCTTCGTTTTCGGTATAATATGTGCCGACGACGTAGTCGCCATTAATATGTATTTTTACTTTATAGGCAGTACGTCCTTTGACTGTAACGGTCTGAACGCCGTAGTAGCGGTTGATTATTGTGATATTTCCATAGCGGAAGTCGTTGTGGTCGCCGTTTATAAATATATAATCGCGTCCGCATACCGCATGGCTTTTTATTCCATAGTGTGTAAGTATATTTACCTGCATGCCGTAATCATTTACAAATAAATATCCGTTGCGGGACATTATCTTATGATTTGAATAGTAGAAAAGGTCATCAACATCAAATTTAAGAACACGTTCCGGAGACAGAAAATACAGGAAAAACTTTTTGAAGATATATATAGGAGTTTTAAAATATATTCCGTTATCCCTGAAATTGACAAGGATAACCCATTTTTCGTAGGAGAGAGGGCAGTTATCCGGATAATGTATATCGGGATGCAGGTGATTTACAACTTTAGGTTCAAGATGTGTCTGTTCGTGACCATGTAATATTTCGTCCGCAACAATATAAGCTTTGGATGCAGTGTCTTTGCTGTCGTAGCTTCCAAGGCTTATGTGTTTATTGCGGTATGTTATTGAAACGCGGTAGTATTCGGTTCCGTCTTTCTTCTGCGTTGTAAATACGCCGGGTGCGTTACTCATGTTTTCTCCCTCGGTTTTTCGTATAATATATAAATCTTAGCATACGAGTAATCTGTTTGCAACGTTTGGGGTTGCCATAAACAAAGAAATAGGGTAAAATGGTTCAGGTATATTTATGAAATTAAAACAGGCATTTCGCAATTGCCTGAGGAAATTAAAATAAAGTGAGGATATTAATTATGGAAAAGACAATGGATAAAATTGTTGCACTTGCAAAGGCGAGAGGTTTTGTATATCCGGGCTCAGAGATTTACGGAGGCCTTGCCAATACATGGGACTACGGTAATCTTGGAGTTGAGCTTAAGAACAATGTAAAGAAGGCATGGTGGCAGAAGTTTGTAATGGAAAGTCCGTATAATGTCGGTGTTGACTGTGCAATTCTTATGAATCCGCAGACATGGGTGGCTTCAGGACATCTTGGCGGGTTCTCTGATCCTCTTATGGACTGCAAGGAATGTCATGAGAGATTCAGGGCAGATAAGCTTATCGAGGACTGGGCTGACGAGAACAATTATGAGCTTGAGGGCTCTGTTGACGGATGGACACAGGAACAGATGAAGGATTTTATCGAGGAAAAGCAGATTGTCTGTCCTTCATGCGGAAAGCATAACTTTACGGATATCCGCCAGTTTAACCTTATGTTCAAGACATTCCAGGGCGTGACAGAGGATGCCAAGAATACAGTATATCTCCGTCCTGAGACAGCACAGGGGATTTTTGTAAACTTTAAAAATGTTCAGAGAACATCAAGAAAGAAGGTACCGTTTGGAATCGGACAGATTGGAAAGTCATTCCGTAATGAGATTACACCGGGTAACTTCACATTCCGTACACGTGAGTTTGAGCAGATGGAGCTTGAATTCTTCTGTAAGCCGGGCACAGACCTTGAGTGGTTTAATTACTGGAGGTCATACTGCATAAACTGGCTTAAGTCACTCGGAATGAAGGATGAGGAAATGCGTGCGAGAGACCATTCTCCTGAGGAACTCTGCTTCTACAGCAAGGGAACTACTGATATTGAGTTTTTGTTCCCATTTGGCTGGGGTGAACTTTGGGGTATTGCGGACCGTACCGATTATGACCTTACACAGCATCAGAATGTTTCAGGTGAGGATATGTCATACTTTGATGATGAGTCAAAGGAAAAGTACATTCCTTATGTAATTGAGCCATCACTTGGTGCGGATCGTGTGACACTTGCATTCCTTTGCTCCGCATATGACGAAGAGGAGATTGGAGAGGGTGATGTGAGAACAGTTCTTCATTTCCATCCGGCACTTGCACCTGTAAAGATTGGTATTCTTCCGCTTTCAAAGAAGCTTAACGAAGGTGCGGAAAAGATTTATGCTGAACTTTCAAAGAAGTATAACTGCGAGTTTGATGACCGTGGTAACATAGGTAAGAGATACAGAAGACAGGATGAGATAGGTACACCGTTCTGTATCACATACGATTTTGAGTCTGAAAATGACGGCGCTGTTACTGTTCGCGACAGAGATACAATGGAACAGGAAAGAGTTAAAATTGAAGATTTGAAAGCATATTTTGAAGATAAATTCACATTCTAATTAAAGAAAAACTATACGGCGCAGGCAGATGTTTGCGCCGTTTTTGATAAGGGTGATATAATGATTTGTTCAAAATGCGGTAATGAATTTCAAGGAACATCCTGCCCGAAATGCGATTCACCGGCAATTCTTGTAAATGCATCAGACTATGAGAAAAGAAAACGTGAGTGGGAAGAGCGGGAAAAATTAAAAAATGCAGAGGAAGCAAAAAAGCAGAGGAATAAAGAGGATATACGGCGTATTGCTGTTGAAATAGCTAATACGGACTATAAAAAGGCGATGGCATCCAATGCAAATATATTTGTAAGGTTTGCAGTAAAGCACAGGAAGCTGATTGCAGTATTTGCAACAGTGATAATTCTGGCCGTTGTGGCAGTATTGACCGGGGTGAAAATGACGGCAGCCCAAAATATGCAGATATATGTCAGTGACGGAAGCTACATTTATAAGGGGACAGTTGCAAATGATGCTCTCTGTAAAAAAGATGATATCGTATATAACAGTGCGCAGACGAAAGCATTTTCATGGGAGATTCCGAATGGGGTTGATAAGAACAGTGTAATCTCATCAATGTGCTCAGACAATGGAAAATACTTTGCGGCAGTAGAGTATAAAGGAGAAAAAGTATTAGTATCGGGAAATGCAGCATACAGTGAAGGGACAATCGGAGAAAGCGGAAGTGCAGCCGTTAACGGCAATGCGCTTAGTGAAGGCATATATACGGTTTACGCATGGAAGAAGGGAGGACAGCCATATGTTGCAGCGAGTGATAAGAATGAAAAAACGCTTTATAATATTTCGGATGACGGAATACTTGTGTTTACCGATACAGAATATATGAATGAGGGAGCTGTACATGCAATTTCGCTGAATTCTGCAGATATTTCAGAAGAACGCTCGGTTGTACATTCGGAAAATATCAGTGAATTTCTGCTTACCGGAAAATACGGTGTATGGCTTACAACAGACGGAGCGCTGTGTTATGGCGAACCGGGTGCCGAAGGTTTTGTAAAGCTCGCGGAAAATGTGCGTCAGATATATGCGCAGACAGGCGTAAGCGTATATTCTCATGATAATGGGTGTATTCAGGATAAAAAGATGAGTTCATTTATATACGGAACAGTTGATAATGAGTTTATTAAACTGGATATGTCTGATGTGAAAAAAATTAAAAAGAAATTTCTGTTTGCCGGTGACGGCCTTGCGGAAAATATCATTTATGAGAGCGGATACGGATGTGCATATACAATCTCAAGAGAAGGGATTGTAAGAATTACGGACATTCCGGTAAAGGATAATGTTGAGGATGACGGCACAAGAAGAAAAGAAAGAATAGACGGGATTCTTACCGTAAGTGACTTCTTTTATGATGAAGATAAATCGGGATTTTATTATGCAGGCGAGTCAGGAGAGCTTATCAGGGTACTTCATGGAAAAAATGATTCATTTAACAAAGATGTAATCTTAAGCGGCGTAGCCGGAAGAACTGTCAAAGAGGTTATGGGAACGCAGGAGGCTTTTACATGCATAGCAGGGGAGAATCTTTACTACGTGCAGCCGGATAAGAAGGAGCCTGTGCTGATAAAGAACGGTGTGTCCCCAAATACACTGATACAGTCGGTAGTAAGCGGAAGAAAGCTTTATTATGTACATGAAGGAATTCTTTATTCTGTTTCGGTGAATAACGAAATTTCGGGCGAGATAGGTAAAGTTAAGGAAATATGGCTTGGCAGCATTAATCTGAAATAAAGAAATGTAATAAAAAAAGACTTCCAATACTACAATATACTAGTATGTAAAGGGAGTCTTTTATGTTACGTAAAAATTGTGCAAGAATGCTTCTTGTTGTGTTTATGTCAGTTTTTGCTGCTACACTTGTGACGCTTTGTTTTCACTGCAGTGTAATGGCAGCAGAGCCGGCAGTAGAATCTCCGTCCGTTATTCTTATGGAGGCATCAACAGGGCAGGTCATTTATGAAAAAAATGCAGATGAGTCACTGCATCCTGCAAGCATTACAAAAATAATGACTCTTATTCTGATTTTTGATGCGTTAAAGGATGGCAAAATTACACTTGAGGAGAATGTGACAGTCTCGGAACATGCAGCTTCGATGGGCGGAAGTCAGGTGTTTCTTGAACCGGGTGAGACACAGACTGTCAATACCATGATAAAGTGTATTTCGGTCGCAAGCGCAAATGATGCAAGCTGTGCCATGGCAGAGCATATATGGGGCAGCGAGGAAGTGTTTGTTGAGAAAATGAATGAGCGTGCAAAAGGTCTCGGAATGAACAACACAAATTTTGTAAACTGCTGCGGACTTGACGTTGACGGTCACATGATGAGTGCGCGGGATGTGGCTTTGATGTCAAGGGAGTTAATTACGAAATATCCGCAGATTCATGAGTACTCAGGCATCTGGATGGATACAATTATTCATAAGACAAGGCGCGGAGAATCTGAATTTGGACTTTCAAATACCAATAAGCTTATTAAGCAGTATGAATGGGCAACAGGTTTAAAAACAGGGTCAACAGGGCTTGCAAAATGCTGTCTGTCGGCGACGGCAGAAAAGGACGGAGTGGAGCTTATTGCTGTTGTAATGGCTGCACCGAACAGTAAAATGCGATTTTCCGATGCAATAAGCCTGCTTAATTACGGATATGGGGTAATCAGCATTTATAAGGATGAGGAACCTCTTGCAATGGCGGAAATTCCGCTAAAGGGCGGCGTAAAGGATACGGCAGTATGCAGAACAAACGGCCAGTTTAAAAAGGTGTTTACAGAACCGACGGATACATCTGCGGTGGTAAGAAAAGAAGAATTTATGACAGATGTAAAAGCACCTGTCAAGGCAGGTGACGTTGTCGGGCAGGTAGTTTATGAGCTGAATGGAAATGTAATAGGAACTATCGATATAGTTTCAGATGAAAACGTAGAGGAGGCGAAATTTGCTGATTATATTAAAAGGATGCTGACGAAAATGTTGCCAAATTAATTCCACGGGTATAAAATTTAATTTGTATGCTTTAAATGCGCTTACACTAAAGTGTCTGCGGAATGGAGATTAAATTGAAAAATACATATTCAGAGAATGCAGCATCCCTGCTGATTGTGCTTGCAGGAGTCTGCTGGGGAATAATCGGATTATTTTCAACAGGGCTTGCCCAAAAAGGATTACAGCCCGTACAGATTACTTTTGTAAGGTGTACGGTGGCAGCAATTGTTTTGTGGACACTGCTTCTGCTATTTGACAGAAAAAAACTCTTAATTAATCCAAAGGATATATGGATGTTTATCGGAACGGGCGCAGTGAGCGTTGTATGCTTTAATATCCTGTATTTTCTGACAATGCAGGCTGCAACGCTTTCTGTCGCTGCTATCCTTTTATATACGGCGCCATGCTTTGTTATGATAATGTCAGTGATTTTTTTTGGAGAAAAACTGACGAAGGCTAAAATATCCGCCCTGCTTCTTGCAAGTGCGGGATGTGTATGTACTTCCGGGATAATCAGCACAGTTACGGGAAGCGGACTTAACGGATTCAATGCAATAGGAATAATAACAGGGGTCGGCTCAGGATTTTGCTATGCACTGTATTCAATATTCGGCAATGTTGCATTGAAAAAATATGATTCAGCTACAGTTACGGCATATACATTTCTGATTGCGTCGGTAACGCTGCTTCCGCTGTGTAAAGTCGGTGATGTGGCTGATAAAATTGTAACAGGAGATATATTGGGAACTGCGCTTATGCTCGGTATTATTTCAACGCTGCTTCCGTTTGCACTTTACACAGCCGGACTTAAATATACCGCACCCGGCAAAGCATCGGTGCTGGCATTCGTTGAGCCTATGGTCGCCACAATTGCAGGGGTGGTGGTCTTTAATCAGCAGCTTGATATTGCGGGAGCGGCTGGGATTATTTTAATATTTCTCTCAATAGTGATTTTGAGTACGAAAAGTGGCGGAAAAGATAGTAATATGCAGGATGGGATAAATGCAGATATGAATGAAGATAAAACCGGTAATGAAGAAATGCTGGATGTCCGTGATAATGCGGGCAACCTTACGGGGGTGGTCAAAGCAAGAAGACTTGTGCACAGAGACGGAGATGCTCACGCTACGTCACATGTCTGGCTGGTAAGACGTAATTCAAATCAATCCGGGACGGGGGTTGATATCCTTCTTCAGAAGCGCAGCCATAACAAGGATTCATTTCCGGACTGTTATGACATTTCCTCGGCAGGGCATATTCCGGCAGGGCAGGATTATCTTGAATCGGCAATACGAGAATTGAAAGAGGAACTGGGGATTGAAGCGTCTGCACAGGATTTGCATTTTATTGGTATGCATGATGGCTTTGAAAAGGCTGAATTTTACGGTGAACCGTTTGTTAATCATGAAATCAGCAGTGTATATATACTTGAACGCGATATAAGTGATGACGGGTTTAAGCTTCAGAAAGAGGAGGTTCAGTCGGTACGCTGGGTTGACTTTGATGAATGTGTGGACATGCTTCAGAACGGAAAGTTAAAACATTGTATCTGTATGGATGAGATAGAGATGCTTAAGAATGCACTTAGTAAGAAGACGGAGGACTAAATGGATTTATTTCAGTATATGCGTGAAAACTCAATGGAAAAGGAGTCACCGCTTGCTTCGCGGATGAGGCCGGAAACGCTGGATGAGGTTGTCGGACAGCAGCATATTATCGGTAAGGACAAGCTGCTTTACAGGGCAATTAAAGCGGATAAAATCAGCTCGGTAATATTTTACGGGCCGCCGGGAACGGGTAAAACGACGCTGGCGAAGGTTATAGCAAGCACAACAAGCGCTGATTTCTGCCAGATAAATGCAACCGTTGCCGGCAAAAAGGATATGGAAGAGGTTGTGGAAAAGGCAAAGAACAATCTGGGGATGTACGGGAGAAAGACTATTCTTTTTGTGGATGAGATTCACAGATTTAACAAGGGACAGCAGGATTATCTTCTGCCGTTTGTTGAGGACGGAACCATAGTACTTATTGGTGCTACAACTGAAAATCCGTATTTTGAGGTGAATCAGGCGCTTATTTCACGTTCTATTGTATTTGAGTTAAAGCCTCTTGATAATAATGATATTCTTAAGCTTATCAGGCGCGCAGTGTATGATGAAAAAAAGGGAATGGCGGGCTACAATGCGGATATTGATGATGAGGCTGCCGAATTTCTTGCTGACGTATCAAACGGTGATGCACGCAACGCGCTTAATGCGGTTGAACTAGCTGTGCTTACGACACCGCCGTCGAATGACGGAAAAATACATATAACACTGTCGGTTGCGCAGGAATGTATACAGAAGCGTGTGCTGAAATATGATAAAACAGGTGATAACCACTATGACACAATTTCAGCATTTATAAAAAGCATGAGGGGCTCAGACCCTGATGCAGCGGTTTACTATCTTGCAAGGATGCTTTATGCGGGGGAGGATGCAGCATTTATCGCAAGGCGTATTATGATTTGTGCAAGTGAGGATGTAGGAAATGCTGATCCGAATGCATTACAGGTCGCTGTGGCTGCGTGTGAGGCTGTTGAGAGGATTGGTATGCCGGAGGCAAGAATAATACTGGCACAGGCTGTTACATATATTGCATGCGCACCAAAAAGTAATGCGGCATATCTGGCAATTGATGCGGCGATGGATGTCGTACGCAGCGAAAAGACAGCGGCAATACCGGCACATTTACGTGATGCACACTATAAGGGTGCCGCAAAGCTTGGACACGGAGCCGGATATATGTACGCTCATGACTATAAGAACCATTATGCTGACCAGCAGTATCTTCCGGATGAACTTGCAGGAACAACATTTTACAGACCCGGTGATATGGGATATGAGGCGCAGATGAAGGTGCTGCAGAAGAAAATAAGGGAGGAAGCGAAATGACAGAATATGCACAGTATATTGTTAATCATATAAAGTCAGACCTTACAGGCGAATATGAGAAGGATATGCAGTATTTATACGACTGCAGCGAAAAGTACAAGGAGGACGAAGATGCGGCGGATATTCTGCGTGAAATAGCATCGCTTATGTATGAAATACTTCCTGACAATGAAAAATCCAAAGTCGGAGATAAATTAAAGGAGCTGAACGGAAGCTTTGATACAGCATATCAGGCTGTGCTTGATATGGTAAAATGCGGTGATTTTGAAAAAGCAAAGTCAACGATGGAGGAATTGCTTAAATCAGCAGACGGAAGATTTGTGAATGATGACAGCAACATTTACCTGAGCCTTAATCATGTAATGGAGCTGTATGAATATTCATATTTTTTTAAAACAGATAAGGATATAAAATGTACTGATATCATGTATAATGAATATTACCGCACTTATGCGCAGATTCTTGTACATCTTGGTGAATACGAAGCCGCAGTTAAGGCGTGTGAGACTGCCATTGGGTGGAACCCTGTGGATTTGGAGTCTCTGCTTGAAATGGCAGAAATATATATTGGGATGGGAAATCATTTTGAAGAATATTTTGAGGCTACGCAGAACGCACACAGATACTGCTGTACAAGGGCAACTATGGCAAGGTATTACCGCAATATGGGGCGTTACTATCTTGAAAAGTATAAGCCTGATGTAGCAAGAGCCTTATATGTGTACAGCAATATTTATTTCCAAAGTGAAGCTGCTGACAGCGCACTTCAGTTCATTGAGTCGGCACTCAACCGGAAAACTCCTGAATATCAGATTAAAGAGCTGCAGCAGATTCTTGAAGATAACGGAATTGAACTTGGGCCGTGCGCCGACACAATCGGCATAATTTACCGTGTCGGAAATCTCATGCTGGAAAGTAAAGATTTAGACCGTGCAAGAGACTGTTTTGCAATTGTTTATGACATAACACAGGATGAAGAGACCGGTACGCTGCTTGCGCAGATAATGAATCAGTAGGGCTTGAAAATGTTACCATAAAAGAATATGATTATTATGAAACAATAGATATTTGAAACGGAGAAAAAAACATGTGGAGAAAATTAATAGGAAGTGCTGCAATATGTCTGGTTTTAGTCATTCTGGCAGGCTGTGGCACAACGCAGAATTTTGATGATTATGCAGTGAATGACGGCTATGAGGATACAGAATCGGGAAAAAGCGGCAGCAGTAAGGGCGTAGGAATTGCAAAAGAAAATATAAAGGTGGGGGTTCTTCATTTGACTGACCCGGCAGAGGGAAACGGATATTCCTACACACATGATCTTGGAATTCAGGGAATGCAGAAAAATCTGCGTCTTTCCAATGACCAGATAGTAAGGAAAATTAATGTGAATGATACTGATGATGTTGCTGTAGAGAAAGCAATTCAGGAATGTGTTGATGAGGGATGTAATGTCATATTTACTACCAGCTGGGGGTATATGGATACTACAGCAAAGATGGCGGAAAAGTATCCTGATATATATTTCTGTCATGGAACCGGCTACAAAAGCAATGGAAAGAATTTTACCAATTATTTTGGAAGAATATATCAGGCGCGCTACTTAAGCGGTATAGTGGCAGGTATGAATACTAAGACCAATAAAATCGGATATGTGGCAGCACAGGGTTCATCTAATTCTGAGGTTACAGGCGGAATTGACGCATTTGCAATCGGAGTGGCCTCCGTCAATCCTGATGCGGTAGTATATGTGAAGGTAACTAACAGCTGGTATGACCCTGAGGCAGAAGCAGCATCGTCTAAAGCGCTTCTTGATATGGGATGCGATGTGATGGCACAGCATTGTGACACGGCTTATCCGCAGACTATGGCACAGGATGCGGGAGTGTATGGAATAGGATACAACTCAGATATGGGAAAGGAAACACCTGATTCGTGCCTATGCAGTGTTATATGGAATTGGAGTGCATATTATACATCAGCAGTGCAGAGTATTATAGATGGTTCATGGAACGGCAGTAATTACTATGGCGGTATGCAGGAGGGACTTGTTGCTGTTACAAATCCGGCGGATTTCTGTGTTGATGGGACACAGAAGAAAGTAGATGAGGCGAAGGCAAAGATACTGTCAGGCTCTTTTAACGTATTTGACGGGGAAATGCAGACAAATACAGGTGAAATCATAGGAAAAGCAGGTCAGACTCTGGATGATGCGACAATAACCGGGAAAATAAACTGGTATTATAAAAATGTAAGTTTAGTGGAATAGAGTTTTAATCGAATAAGATGGTATAGGGTAAAAGGAGAGGTACGGATGAAGAAAAAAATATTTTCGCTTATTGTTCTGCCTGTTTTAATATTGGGAGCAACAGTAATTTTGATTTCGCTTACTGTGGTTAAAAGCGCTTTGGTAAAGGAGATTAAAGAAGCATTGCAAAGTGCGGCAACAGCAACTTATGCAGCCTATAATCAGAATACTGGCGACTATCAGGAGTCACAGAATGGAGATATATGGAAGGGAAGCTATAATATTTCAAAATCGGAAAGCGTTGTTGATAATATCAAGGAAAAGTCAGGCATGGAAGTTACATTCTTCTATGGAAGCAGAAGAGTCATGACTTCTGCAGTTGATAAAAACGGAGAGCGTATACTGGGCTCACCTGCAGGAGAAACTGTGGTAAAGCATGTGCTTGAAAACGGAGAAGAATATTTCAGCAAATCAGTTTACATAGACGGAACGGTCTGCTACGGATACTATATACCTGTATGTCAGGACGGAAGTGATACGCCTATAGGCATGATTTTTGTAGGTACTGATAAGAATGAAAAGGATGCTGCAATCAACAGGATTGTTTATACGATTGTTGCTGTTGCAGCAGCGATAATGCTTGTGTGTATTGTACTTGCAGTATTATTTACAGGTTCAATAACAGGTTCTTTAAAAAAGAGCATCGGTGCCGTACAGTCTGTTGCCGGTGGTAATTTAAAGACAGAGATTGATAAAAAACTTATAAACAGAAAAGATGAGATTGGTGATTTGTCAAGGGCAATCAAAGAACTGCAGGGAGAACTGGCTAAGAGTATTGAAACTATTGCAGAAAATGCAAAAGCGGTAATGGATGCTTCCGGGGAACTTGAGAATACAGCAAAGGACACAAACAGTTCCATGAAGGAAGTTGGTAACGCAGTAAACAGTATTGCTGAGAGTGCTTCCGTGCAGGCATCTATATCAGGAAAAGCATCGGACAATATAGCCGACATGGGAGAAAGAATTGAGCAGACTTCAAAAGAAATGTCAGAAATGAAGATGAATGCTAGGGCAATGCAGGAGTCAGAGCAAAAAAATGCCCAAACAATACATAAATTGCTGGAAAGCAATGAAGAGGTAAGAAAGCTTGTAGAAGACATTTCAATTCAGACATGTCAGACAAATGAATCTGTCAAAAAAATCAGGGAAGCTACTGAAATAATAGCTTCAATAGCAGATGAAACAAGCCTGTTAAGCCTTAATGCCAGTATAGAGGCAGCAAGAGCTGGAGAGAGCGGAAAGGGATTTGCTGTTGTAGCTGACCAGATACAGAAGCTTGCCAATATGTCTAATGAATCAAGCAGACAGATTGAAGAGATGGTTTCCAAGCTTATGGAAGATTCCAACACGGCTGTTGATATTATGGGAAAAGTAGCCGAAACAATTGAAAATCAGACTAATAACATGCAGGAAACAAAGATAATGACTGATGAAGTAATGGCAAAATTAAGTGAATCCCTTGAAAATATGAATGTGATTGAGGGGAGCGTAACATATCTTGATAATGCCAGACAGGAAATTGTAAAGACTGTAAAAGAATTGTCCGATATCGCCGGTAAGAACGCCGCCACAACACAGGAAGTAAGCGCAAATGCCAATGTTGTATCAGAGAATTTCAGACATGTGGAGGAGAGCACAGAAGGATTGAAATCCATTGCAGACGGATTGGAGGAAAGTATTAAGCATTTCAGTGTGTGATAAAATGATATATAACAGTAGTTTATTTAATAAGGCTGAATGACTGGAACATATATCATTTGTATTTCATTCAGATATATGAGCATAAAGCCCCTTTGTTATATTGGCGGAAAGAACTTGATGGGCGCTGGTTATATGTCGGATGGCTCATCGGAAGAAGCCCTCAGGGCGTCTGGCTTTTGGCATAATCAACTGAGAAAAATACAGGAAATGCTCAAAGAAAATATGGACATTTTATGCGAAACGAATCGCCAAGTAATAATCCAGTTGAATATGAAAGAAGAATACTGGAGGGTGTGCCGGCCGGCAAAGGTGTTTGGGCTTGAAAAATATTAAGGTGGGGGCTGGTTATTGCGAATAAGGGAAAATATGACATGCAAAGAGAAAATTTGTTCCACGGCAAGATGTTGATTTTCTGGAAAAGTGTGGGAAAATCAGGGGTTGTGGGAATTTGAGAGAGGATTTTTATACCGGATTTAAGCCAGAAAAATAGGATTTGGGGCTGTGACATGGCTAAAGAAAAGAATAGCATTTCGGTGGTAGAGAGTTGCTGCCGGGATGCTATTTTTAGTGGTAAGGAAAAATAATTTTTAAAACATTGTCCCACTATTGCAATAATTGTCCCAATGTGATATATATAGTATATAAAATAATTTTGTGAAAGAGGCTGATTTTTATGAAGAAAAAAAACGTATTAAATTTA
>CAMECH010000017.1 GCA_945913015.1 uncultured Bacteroides sp. | reverse complement strand
TAAATGCACTTAATCCATAGCAGACAGCAAGTGTTCCTACTACATTTTCCTTTGCGATAAATCCTGTTACAGCAGCTGCTGCAAGCTGCCATGCTACAATACCAACAATCGGCACTAAGATAACCGCAATCGGAGAAGCGATTGATGCAAGTATGGAAGTGCTTTCCATTCCTTCCTCAACCACCTGTAGATGCCAGTCAAAGGACTGCATGATTTGTACAATCGTATTACAAACAAGAATAATGGTTCCTGCCTTGATAATGTACGCCTTGCCTCGTCCAAGCATAGAAACCGCAGCTCTTTTAAGGCTGGGAAGCTTATATTCGGGCAACTCAATAATAAAGAAAGATTTTCTGTATTTATATCCTGTAATAGCTTTCACTAATAATGCTCCCAACAGAATCAGTGCAATACCAACGAAGTACATCAACGTTCCTACCCAAGGTGTATCAGGGAAAAATGCACCAACAAACAATGCAATAACCGGAAGCTTAGCGCCACACGGCATAAACGGTGTCAACATGGCTGTTGCTCTTCTTTCTCTCTCATTACGTATGGTACGGCAGGCCATAATACCCGGAATGGCACATCCTGTACCGATTACCATTGGGATAACTGATTTTCCGGAAAGACCTACTCTTTTAAAGATTGGATCCAAAACTACTGTTGCTCTTGCCATATATCCACAATCTTCCAAAAGAGCAATCAGGAAGTACATTACCATAACAAGTGGCAAGAAACCTACAACTGCCCCTACACCACCGATGATTCCATCTACAAGGAGTGACTGCAAGAACGGATTTGCATTTTCCACAAGACCTGCTACCCATTCCCGGAAGGTCTCAATCCAGCCAACCAGCCAGTCTGCAATCCATGTTCCCACGGTAGACTGCGAAATATAAAACACACCAAACATAACCAGTGCAAAAATTGGAATTCCAAGCCACGGATTTGTAAGAACGTCATCAATTTTATCCTGACCGTTTTTCTCTTTCGTTAAAATCTTACGTTTTTCAACGAAAGAAACAATTGATTTTACAAAATCAAAACGCTTTCTGTCTGCAGCCTCTACCTCACTCTTATTATGTAAATCAATATCATCCTGAACATAAGGAGCCTTCTGCTCACATCCCTTTAAAGAAGCTGCTTTTGTTACAACCTCTTTTAATCCGGCATGACCGGAAGATGTGGAAACCGTTTTAATAACCGGACAGCCAAGCTTATTTGATAAAGCTTTCTCATCAATCTGTGTATCCTTCTTTTCATTAATATCACTCTTGTTGAGTGCAACCACAACAGGAATACCAAGTTCTAAGAGCTGTGTAGTAAAGAAAAGACTTCGACTTAAATTTGTAGCATCTACAATATTAATAATTGCATCAGGATTCTCATTCTTTACATATGCACTGGTAATACATTCCTCAGAAGTAAACGGAGACATAGAATAAGCTCCCGGCAAATCTACTGCAATCAGTTCTTCCTTTCCATCGTAATAAGCCTTTTTGATTAGGCTCTCCTTTTTTTCTACGGTAACGCCGGCCCAGTTTCCAACTTTTTCGTTTCTACCTGTCAGCGCATTATACATCGTAGTCTTTCCACTGTTCGGATTACCCGTTAATGCGATTCTCATGACGCATCCTCCTTTAATATTCTTTCGGTCAATATAACTTGCGTTAGTTTCCACTAACCTCAAGCCATAAAAAATAGTGATTTAATCACTGTTTTGTTTATATTGAAATAGCCTTTGCTAAATCAGTATCCATGTTATATCTGGCATCTTTAATGGAGACAACACAACCGCCTTTAATGTGGGATATTACCGTAACCGGCTCTCCGCTATAACATCCAAGCGAAAACAGAAATGACTTGAGTTCTTCATCTTCTGCTTTAATATCTTTCACAATATATTCTTCTCCGATTTTTGCTTCTGCTAAATTCATATATCTTACCAGCCTTTCCATTAATAATTTTCTTTATAAAAATATACAGAGTTAGTTTCCTCTAATCAAACTAAGTTTAGTATAACTAACTGATCTTGTCAACACATTTTATCAATAAATTTTTTTATTGATAAATTTTCTCATCAGCAAAATTGGGGAAAGTTTATTCGTAACTATAAAACCCTGCTTGTTAAATCAGCAGGGTTTTCTGTTGCATCATATAATATTCGCACAGGTTTCGTTTATAAAAACAGCTTTATAATTTCTTTTGCCCATGACAGATAAGAAGGAACGACCATATCAAGCGCTTCCTTAATCGCAGTCATATCGTGTGCCGTCAGTTCTCCCATTTTTTGAAGTACACTTCCGGCAGCCTGAGTATCACCTATTGCAATCATTGCCCTTGCATGGTCACCAAGAGCAAAATACTTGCCAACAGCCAGAGCCCCGACAGAAAAATCACCTATTGCAATTGCTCCGATAGAAATAATTCCCAAACTGACAGCTCCCGCCGTCAATACACCAATAGAAAAGCATCCTGCTGAAAGAATGCCAAGCGCAAACATACCGACAGACAGCAGTCCAACCGAAAACATGCCAAGTGATAACAGCCCCATTGATAATAGTCCAAGTGACACAAATCCTCTGGCTTTTAATCCGATTGCAATAACGCCACGGGCATTTAATCCCACAGCAACAAATCCTCTTGCATTTCTGCCAATATGCCACATTGGCATACCCCATATCATTTTTTTACTCTTTCTTTCATGTATACGCTTTCCGAAAAGTGTAGTTTCATAATTGGTTTGATTTTTGCTGTATGCTTCCTCTGTGTCTTTGAGCAGGTAATCCAACGAGCAGTTAAACAACTCGCTCATCCGTATCAGTTTGTCTGTTTCGGGATATGTAATATTACTTTCCCATTTGCTGATTGCCTGTCTGGATACTCCCATAATATCTGCGAGCTGTTCCTGTGTGTAGTTGTTTTCTCTTCGTAATTTTGATAACTTTTCGCCTAATGACATATTTTGACCTCCAAGCTAAACATTTGTTTTTGTTAAATATACCTGTTTTATGTCTGAAAGGCCACCAACATCAAAGTTCTAAATGTAAACTACCGGTTGCATTGCCCTTTTCACAAGGTCTTTGGCGTTTTGACTCAGAATGATATTTTCTGCATTCATCACACTTTCCATGACGTTCACATTTTTTCTTTTTACATGGGCAATTTTCTTTGCTATCGGTCCCCCATCAGGCAGGTGCATTAATCTCCAACATTCTTTTATGCTCGTCATCCCACTTTGATAAAACGTCTTCATTCATGGAAGCTCCCACGCCTCTGCATGCACGCATTCTTCCATGCCAAGAAGCTCTTGTAAACGGAACATTGACATCATATTCTTCCTGTAATGTAATATCAAAGAACTCAAGATACTCATCCGGAACCCACACATGCTTTCTTGTATCACCACAGCCTGTCCAGTCAGGATTATATTTTAAAATAATTTCCTCACTTTTGCCTGCAATCTCGCTCTCATAAGGAAGCCATCCCATATATAGAATCAAGAATTTTCCACCCGGTTTCATAATCCTGGCAAACTTAGGTGCCGTAATCTTATGGTTTGGGTACCAAATGCACTGGCATGCCGTAATTACATCAAATGTATTTTCAGGATAATCAATTTCTTCTGCCGGGCATGTATAAAAATCTATATTCATATTAAGCTCTTGAGCAAGAAGTTTTGCCTGTTCAATCTGATTGTATGAAATATCGGTTCCAACCCATTTTGCACCGTACTTATACATATTACGCGGAAGCACTCCTGTTCCGGTACCTATATCCAAAACCGTTTGTCCGTCCTTGCAAAGACCTCTCGACAGTATCTTCCCGTAGAACTCCTGCGGGTAAATATCTCTGTATTTTGCGTAATCTGCCGAAGTTTTTCCCCAGTCAAATCCATTGCCATTATCTATATTATTTATTTGCATGATTTATTTTTCCCCGTCAAATGCAATGCCATTATCTTAGAATTTATACAAATTTTTTATTGCCATCACTCATTTTCAACAGGCTTCCGCAATAAGGACACACCTCATTCTGTGTTGCGTTTGATGCACCGCAGTTTGGACAATCACTGTACAGCACCATAGGATTATCTGATAATTTATCCGGGTTCTTTTTGAAATACCTATAGGCATCATTTTGCTTCTTTCTACCGCCCAACAGCGCCATATAAAATATTCCATAAAATATAACAATAATCACTAATACAGGCATTTCTGCCCAGTTAATCTTTGTCTTCGCCAAATCATCTATAACAGAATTCCACGCATAATCCAAAGCATCCGCCAGATTCTGACCTGACATACCTTTTTGGAAATTATTCAAAAGTTTATCAAATGCCTCATCCGACAGACATTTTGTTGTGTCATCGCCGCAATACATATCATATTCCCAATCATAGAAATCATAATCCTTATTGACTGTAAACAATATAATCATGGCATCTTCATCAAATCCGATTCTGTAATATAGTTCTTCTGAATAAACAGCCAATCTGTCGTAATGTTTTTTCCATGAAAAATCATCAGTATAAACCGTCACAGGCATGCCGGATGCATCATACACATCTTTTAAAAGTTTCAAAATATCTTTTTCTTCATCATCTGTTAATACGTCGGCATTGTCTGCAATAAAAATACGAGCAGGGTCGCCTGAAACTTTTCCTCCAAAATCAACCATCGAAGCGCCAAACGCACCAAGCATAAGTAGCATATGACATGTTAAGAAAATCAAGGCAAAAATAATTCCAACATTCCATGCACTCTTTGTACCAAACTCTGCACTACTTGTATAACATGTATGTAATCTGCCAAATCTGTCATAATATGAACGATTATAGCATCCTTTAAATGGCTTACTTGACGTCCTCACGCCGGAGCCGCCGCCACGTGAACCGCCGGAGCTTCTCGAACTGCTTCTGCTGCTTCTGCTGCTTCCCCCGCTTCTTGAACCACCACCATGTCTTCCCATTTTAATCTCCATTCCGCTGTTCTCATATTTTAAATGAACCCACATAACACAAAAAGTTGAAACATGTCATGACTGCCGCATGCCCGGTTTTCTGTCATAATATGTTTCAACTTCTATTTTATAAGGCTCCTCTGTTATAAGCCCATCTGTTATTTTATATAACTATCCTCTGAGTTCTTCAAAAGCCCCAATAACCTCGTCCTTGTTAAAAGGCTTCATCATAAACTTTGCAGCACCAAGCTTTAACGCTGTTATGACTTTCTGCTGCTGACCTGCTGCAGTAATCATAATCACCTTTGCTTCCTTATCATACTCCATAATCTGCTTCAAAGCTTCAAGACCATCCATAACAGGCATGGTTATATCCAGTGTAATAATGTCCGGTTTATTCTTCTTATACTCTGCCACACCTTCTTCACCATTTACTGCTTCGCCTACAACCGTGTATCCGTCAGCCTCTAACAGTCCTCTCAGCATTTTTCTGATAAGAGCGGAATCATCTACAATCACAACTGTTCCCTTACTGTCTTCTGAAGCTTCTGTACCTGCTTTTTTCTCTATTACATAGCTATATGGTGTATCGCCCAATACAACCTCATTGTCTACAGCTATAAATATCTTCATTTCTCTGCCATGTATAAACAGAGGAACAAGATATCCTTTTCCTTTTGCTGTCTGTGACAGATATGTAAATGGTGGCTCCATATCCACTTCTTCTGAACTTAATTCTGTCACAAATAATCCATTACAGATATTTGCAAACTCTCCGATAGCATCATAGATTTCATTATTTCCTGCATTATGCGAATGATCCGAAAAACCTTCCGCTAAATCTCTGATACCATCCTCGTCATTATCCTGCACAAACGCCAGCACGATATTATGGGAACCTTTTATCATCTGTCCTACAAGAATCTTATAATCAAAGCTTTCAACCGGCTTAATAGTTCCTATATAGAAATCATCTGTAACAAATCTTACAAGATTTCTTAATGTGAGAGATACCATATCCGTTACAAATGGCTTTGATGAATATGCAAAAAACGGAATAATGGCATCAATATCATCATTCTTTAATGCATTGAATTCATCGTTTGAAAAACCATACTTTTTCTGAAACTGTACCATATTCTCATCTACTTTTGATGGTGCAATACGCTTGCTCTCTAATAACACCTGCAAAAACTTCATGTAAGAACTTCCCTGCTTTGATAACAGGTCTTCTACCTGAGCCTCTGTAAGATATCCCTTCTCTACTGCAATATCGCCAAAGCGCTTATCAAACTGTACCTGTAAATGATTTACTTCCTCTGACTGCTGTTCTGTCATCAAACCTTCCGCAACTGCAATCGTTCCTAACTTAACCCGTTCTGAACTCACTTTCTTAAGAATATCTTGCAATTCTGTTGCTGAAATAATCCCTTGTTCTTCAAGGTGTTTACCAAATAATTGACTAAACAATTCGTCCCCTCCTTTGCCAAAGCCGTATTTTCACTGATTGAATACAAATCAGCCATACTGCCTGCTACATTTACTTACAAATTCATTGTACATTATTTTCCTCTGGTTCTCAATATATTTTTTTACCTCTCCCTGCACCTTATGAGGAGATTTTCCCCGTTATATCAGAACCATAAGCTTCCATTTCAGAAATTTCCTTTTTTATCCGGATTACTATCACGCCACTCTTTGGCAGTCTTTCCAAATAAGACAGTATTCAACAAATCCGCCTCACTCGCATAGGTATAAGAAATCTGCTGAGGCGTAAGCATTGGCGGAATCAAATTCTCTTTGATTGAAGCTGTATGTATTCTGTAATTTAATTTTGATATCTCACGATTCAAATTCCACCCTAATGATAGCCTTGCACTTTCTCCCTCTTTTAATCGCTGATAATCTTCTATGATATACAACTTAAATTCAGGTGAAATCCACGATGCAAATTCAAATGCAATATCTTTGTGAGCATATGTTGCCGCATAACGGCCCCCTTTTGTAACTATTCCAATAGCATTTGTTGTTTCTATCCATCTTTTAGGAGTGAGTACAAAACTATTGGTTCCGGCTTCATTTTTAATTGCCTCGAATTCGATACAATTAAAATCAGGATTATGTAATGATTCCCACAATCCTATAAATGCTACTGTACTTTTATTACGCATCCAGTTTTGAATAACATATCCCGGATATTCTCCCTATCGTTTCTTTGCTATATCAGTCAACGAAATATAATCATTCTGTAAATCTTCAGTATATATTCCTATATCAATACCATTCGCATGAATAATATCTTTCTTAATTGTCTTCCCCATTCTTCTCCCCCTTTTTCTTCATAAGTTCCTCATACTTAAGCTGATATGCAATCAGCCTTGGTATATATTCCGGAGGAGTGCGTCTCGTTGCTTCCCAATCTTCCAATGTGCGAACAGGGATGCCCGTATGCTCTGAAAACTCTTTACGTGACATCCCTATACTTTCTCTTAACTCTTTTATAGTTTTTGCTGTATCCATAGTCCACCTCGCATTGCGTTTAATAAAACTAATATATCACATTTATAATTAATTCGCAATGCGTGGTAACATTTTTTTGTATTTTATTTCATTTAAATAAAAAGACAACTGTTTTTCATAATCTAAAACGCCTTGTGCATTAAAATGTCATCTGTGGCAATCTGCTTAAACAGGCCGGACAAAGCATTCCGGAATACCAGTGGTGGCATAGCTGCACTTGTCCAGATAGCGGACATTATAAATAAATCCCTGTCCGTAAACACCGCTGACACCCGGCTCGAAAAAGCTGCGCTGATAATAGCCGTAGGATACGCTGACAATCTCCGCTTTTTCCTGACGATTCACCGGAATACAGTCCGGCCCAATCTCGTCCCGGATGGTGACGATTACCTGCTGACTCACGTGATACAGGGGAGTCTTGTCCTCTGAAATCCCGGCACCGCCGGAGACTTCTTCCAGTTGTTCTTCTGATACTTCGTTTTTCTCCATTCCGTTCGTTTTCCTTTCTTCTGTCATTTTGGTCCACTCCTCTCAGAATTCATTCTGTTCTTCTTTGTTGCTTCTATTATACACCGGGTACCGCAACAAAAGCGTTACAAAAATAATATTAGCGCAAACTATTAGTCAGTATAATTTGAATAATATAAAGAACGGCTATATGCGCCGGATAAAAAGCATAGAAGAAGTACTTGCCCTTTTGAATATACCTTTTCCTATTACAATGGTATATCATGAGCGCCGATATAGCAATTGTCCACTCACTTTGCAGGCAAAAAATGACGGATTCCTGCAAAGAAACATCGGTGAGATAGTAAATTATCATAGAAATGAAAAATACAATAAACGGAATACTGCATTGCAGGGCACGTTTTTCACGGAAGAAATATAGTCCCAGAATCAGCAGAATGCCCATCCATTCATAGTCTGTTTTGAGAAACGTAACTACTGCCAGGCTTGTAGCTATAACCAGCAAAGAGACCATGGTCTTTGGAGCAATATGCATTTTCTTATTTTGGATAATTTCCAGTAGCCAAAGCGTAAGCAGTCCGATTAAAAGAGTCCAGAATACATTTTGATCTGAAAAGGATATTTTTCCTACAAATAAATAATCATACGGAAGCTCTGATATGAGAGCGAAAATCAAAAGATTTCTCATATATTTCAATCGGTTTCGGGTGTAAAGAAAGCCCTGTACAAGCAAAAAGCAGCAAATTGGAAAGGCAATGCGTCCGATAGTGCGAAAAACACTATCTGCATAATACATAATTAATAAGGTATTACGTGGAATAGAAGCAGCAATATCTGTATATAATAAACGTTCCAGTATTCCTGCACCGATATGATCAATCAACATAGTAATGGTGGCTGTCAGCTTCAGCATATCGGATGAAAAAGTGTGTGTGTCCTCATTCCATAAATTTTTAAGTACAGACTGATTAGCAGTAGATGTAATTTCCATTAATTCTAATTTCCAATTATTTTCTGCCATGATAAATCACCTCGTCCATATCTTTTACAATAAAACAGGTTATCTTTTTCTTGTATAAATAGTCCTTGTATACTTAATAGTATCCCCTAAAGTTTCCCCGATAACAACATCAAACTCATCAACATCAAAGTCAGGGAAAAACACATCACCATCTTCAACTACCAACTCTACTTCTGTGATGTACATCACATCTACAAACGGAATAGCCTCTGAATACACTCCATATCCACCCGCAATAAATACATCTTTATTCCCCGCCATTTCAATAGCTTCTTTTACAGATTTTGCAGTATAAAGATTATCACCTTCATACTTTTTACTTCGGGATACAACAATATTTTCTCTATTAGGCAATGGATGTCCGATTTCATCAAAGGAGTTCCGACCCATAATCACAACATTTCCAGTTGTAAGTTCCTTAAATTGTTTCTGTTCTCCCTTAATCTTCCATGGAATTTCACCATTTTTACCAATCACGTTATTTTTTGAACGTGCAACAATTAAACCAACCATGCTTTAACTTTACCTCACATTAACATTCGCGTATAACATCCGCACAATACTTTTTATATATTGCCTTTAATCCTTTGCTGTTTGAATTATCATTTTTCTGTGCGTAATATACATACGCCTGAAGAATAATAATATCAAATGTTATAATGTCTATGTCTTTTAAATCTTCTAACTCCCTTGCCACTTAAGCAATTCTTACCGCCTGTAACAGGCTATTTCTGCGTGAGTAATACTATACTCTCTACATGTACTCCCTGGCAGAAATTATCGTAGCACTGCACCTGCTTTACCTGATAATCACCGGAGGCTGTCAGATACTTCAAATCACGTGCCAGAGTTGCGGAGTCGCAGCTTACATATACAATCCGCGGCGGTGCCATAAGAAGCATCGTGTCAAGAAGCGAGGTCTCACATCCCTTGCGCGGAGGGTCAACTACAATAACATCAGGAGTAAGCATATCTGTATCCTGCAGGCTGCCCGGAATTTCATTCGCAGCACCGGCATCTTTTGCTGCATTGCCACGCAAAGCTGCCTCCTTACGTTTCTGCTCGTAGAAATGCGGCACAACCTCCTCAGCCCTGCCGACAAAAAACTCTGCATTTTCTATATTGTTAAGCGCTGCATTGCACTTTGCATCCTCAATTGCCTGCGGCACTATCTCAACGCCATACACCTTCTTTGCTTTCTTTGCAAGAAAAAGCGAGATGGTTCCTATGCCGCAGTAAAGGTCCCACACGGATTCCTTTCCTGTAAGAGCAGCAAATTCCATAACTTTGTCATACATACGCTTCGTCTGTACAGGATTGACCTGATAAAATGAAAGCGGTGAAATACGATATCGCACATCACCTATGCAGTCCTCAATATATGGTTTGCCCCAGAGCGTTTCACAGCATTCACCGAGAATAACATTTGTCTGCTCGCGGTTAAAATTCACCATAATTGACGTCATTCCTGCGACTTTAGAAAGATTTTCCACAAGTTCAGAATAATTATTAAGCTTTTCGGCATTTATCACAAGGCATACACAAACCTGTCCCGTAGCGTAACCTGTGCGTATAAGAATATGACGCACAACACCTTTGTGTGTAAGCTCATCATACGGCTTAATATTGTTTCTCAACATCCATTCTTTGACAATTGCAAGAATTCCTGCATTTACAGGTGCACCGATGCAGCAATCCATACAGTCAATTATGTCATGCGTTCTGCCTGCATAGAAGCCGATTTTAAGATTTCCGTCCTTGTCACGCCCAACCGGAAACTGTGCCTTATTGCGGTAATGAAATGGTTCATAAGGCGAATCCATTCCGATAATAGGAAGCATTTCATAATCACCCTTTTCCTGTGAAAGGCCTCCGATTCGCTTAAGGTTATTGGCAACCTTATTCTGCTTAAATGCAAGCTGCGCAGGATAACTCATCTCCTGAAGCTGGCAGCCGCCGCACTGCCTTGCAACCGGACATCTCGCCTCCACACGATCCTTTGAAGGCGTAATGAGCTTTGTCATACGGGCATAGCCGTATGATTTCTTGGTCTTCATAACCTTTGCTTCTACAACATCACCTATAACCGTATCCTTGATAAACAGAACAAATCCACAAGCACCGCCTGTGGATTCGTTGTGGACAATTCCTATGCCCTGCCCTTCTGAGCTCATATCTTCTATTGTCACTGTTACAACATCATTTTTCTTAATCATATCCCACCATCAAATTTTTGTTCTCTTAATATTGCTTTCAAACAGGCGGTTATAACCCATCCAGTCTCCGCCCTCCTTTGAGTCAAATACTTCTCTGAGTGTCTCTAACTTTGCATCAAGGTTATCTGCCATACTGAGCGCCATCGCCTCGGCAAGCGCCGGTTTCTTAGGCGAACCAAATTCCAGTTCTCCATGATGCGATAAAATGCAGTGTTTAATCTCAGTCTCAATATGCTTAGGGAACCCTTCAATTGTGCGAATCTTATCGCTGACCATCTCTGAGCCCATCACAATATGCCCGAGAAGATTTCCGTCATCAGTGTAGTCATTCAGCGGAAAATCAGTAAATTCAGGAACCTTACCGACATCATGCAGCATTGCACATGCAATCAGTAAATCCCTGTTCAGATAAGAATACGACTTAGCAAGATATTCACATAATCTTGTCACACTTAAACTGTGCTCAAGCAGCCCTCCCATAAATCCGTGGTGTATGCTCTTTGCTGCAGAACGCTTTTTAAATGTCTGTATAAATTCCTTGTCCTCAACAAAAAAACTCTCCAAAAGCTTCTTAATATACACATTCTGAACACTTCGTATGTAACCGAGCAGTTCTTCATACATTTCATCAATTGAAAAACGGCTGACCGGCATATAATTGGCAGGTTCATACTCGCCTTCCGAGACTTTGCGCAGACGTTCAACCTTCAGCTGAAGTGCGCCATTGTAGTTTGTCACAAGCCCGCTTACTTCAACATAATCCAATGTCTCATAATCACCTATCCCCATTGAACCCGGGTCCCAGATTTTGCCGTCGAGACATCCTGTTTTATCCTGCAGGATTATACTTTCATATTCCTTTCCCGTCTTCGTCATTGCCGTTGTTTTGTTCTTACAAAGATAAATATCCGCTACCCTGTCTCCGTCCTTTAACGTCTCAATAAACTTCATGTTCCAACTTAAGCCTCATCTCTATTTTTCTACTATTCCTTATTACCGAGCGTGACACTGAACAAAATGTCCTTGTAATCATCTTTTCCAAGACGTTTGACATTGATTGTTGCCTTGTCTCCGCCATTCAGCTTATATATTTTCTCACTAAATGCGCTAAATGTCAAAACCGCTTCATCATTTATCGAAGTAATAACATCTCCTGCCTGCAGCCCCGCATGATAAGCCGGTGAATTTTCCTGCACCGAAGTAATATATACTCCAGTCGGCAGCCTGTACGCAGCCGCCATTGCTGATGTGACGTTTTCACCGATAATTCCGCAGTAAGTTACTGTATAGCCGTTTGACAGCTCCTCAATAAGCGCCTTCAAATCCGAAATGCCGTAAAATGTCATAACATCATTGTCTGCTCCGGTTACCGGAATACCGATAAGATTTCCGTTCAAATCAAACAGAAAGCCATAATCTTCCCTTACCGGCATCATATTTGTATAAATCAGCCCGACATAAGCATCCACCAGACTTGCCTTATTAACAACATTGGTTGTAATTCCTGTATTTACCGCAAAATCAGTGCCCATAACGTGCCCTGCCGCAATCACCGGACTTCCCTGCACAACCGTATAGGAGTTGCCCAGTGACGCTGTTTTTACGTATGCCCTTGCCGATGCCGGCATATCGTTTTCTTTTATACTTACAATTGCAATGCCTGTATCGGCATCACCTTTTACATAATATCCTGTCACTTCACTCAGCTCGCCAAACTGCACTGTAATATCCGAAGCTGCACTGACCTCATCATAGCGTGTAAGCAGCAGGTATTCCGAGTCAATCTCCGCAAATATGACACCTGCGGAAAATGTTGAATCGTCTTCAAACGGATTGTCGCCATACTGCCTGTTTCCGGCCACCCTGACGATTGTATGTCCTGCAAGTTCAATTCCCCGCTGAAGCATTTCATATCTGCTTAATTCCGCTGCCATTGTTATATCCGCAGCATTTCCGTCAAAAGGTAGCTGCGCGTTCTGCTGTGTCTCAGACTGCCCACTATCATCCGCTTTTGCGCTCTGCGTCTCCGAAGGATACTCATCCTTTTCTATTACAATTCCCGGTCTTTTGTTTCTATTTTGTTCGGCACCGGCAACACTCAAATAGTTATATACAATAACAAATGTTGCTGCCGCAAATATGCCAAATACCATACCACCGACAACCATCTCCGCAAGCCTTATAAGCCTGCGGTATTTTACAGAAGGCTTCTCAACAATTCTCTCCGTATAAAGACTATACTGCTCTGACTGCTGTACCGACTCTTTTTTTTTCTTATTGTCCTTTGAATCCATGCGTCACCCTCATAAGTCAAAGTATTGTAACACTCATATATCTGCACATTTTACAGTATATTTATGAACAAATAATGAATTAGCTGTTAATAAATCTCCTATTTGCTTATATCATATTTACACAGCACATTTTTACTGTATTTTCATTTAAATAAAAGTGGAATTTTGAATACAGATAAGGTAAAATATATCTGTATTTGTTTAAATTGACGTCAAAGCGTCTGCGGAATGAGGATTAGTATGAATGATAAAGTTTTAAAAACTCTTGAATATAATAAAATAATTGAAAAGCTGGAAGGTTTCGCTGCTACTGAAATTGCACGCGAAAAGTGCCGTACGCTGCATCCCATGACAGATATCAATGCGATTAACGATGCCCTGAGCAACACCAATGATGCTCTTACACGCTCTATTGCACACAGTGCCCCATCATTCGGGGGCTTTAAAGATTTTACCCCAAGTGCCCGTAGGCTTGATGCCGGTGCATCCCTGAATACAACTGAGCTGCTTAATGTAAGCGCACTTCTTGATGCCGCCGCAAGAGCTAAGACATATGCCGGACATCGTGAGGAGCCGGATTCGCTTTCTTCTCTTTTCGATGTTCTCGACCCAGTTACACAGCTTGGGACCGAACTTAAGAGATGCATCATAGGTGAAGACGAAATAAGCGACGATGCCAGTGCCGAGCTGAAGGATATCCGCCGCAAGATAAAATCCGGTCAGGATAAAATCCACACGGAACTTTCATCCCTGCTTAACTCCGCATCAGTCCGCACATATCTGCAGGATTTTGTAATAACAACGAGAAACGGAAGATACTGTCTTCCTGTCAAAGCTGAGTATAAATCGTGTGTTCCGGGCATGGTACACGACCAGTCCGCAACCGGCTCAACATTTTTTATTGAGCCTATGTCCGTTGTAAAACTCAATAACGATTTAAAGGAACTTTATTTAAAAGAAGAGGCCGAAATTGAAGCAATTCTTGCGCGTCTGAGCACGCATTGTGCCGAATATACCGAAATCATAACTGCCAACCAGAACTCGCTTACGGAGCTTGATTTTGCATTTGCAAAGGCTTCTCTTTCAAAGCTGTATCACTGCAGCTGCCCTGTCATGAATGAGGACGGATATATAAACATCAAAAAGGGACGTCATCCGCTTATAGAGCCGCATCAGGTTGTTCCTATCGATATATGGCTTGGCGGTGAATTTGATTTGCTTATTATCACAGGTCCTAATACAGGAGGCAAAACCGTCTCCCTGAAGACTGTCGGGCTTCTCACGCTTATGGGGCAGTCAGGCCTTAATATTCCTGCATTTGATAATTCACAGCTTGCTGTCTTTAAGAAGGTTTATGCGGATATAGGTGATGAGCAGAGCATTGAACAGAGCCTTAGTACATTTTCATCACACATGACCAATACTGTTAAGATTTTAAGATACGCAGACCGCAACACACTGATTTTATTTGACGAAATAGGAGCAGGTACCGATCCTACCGAAGGTGCCGCACTTGCAACTGCTATCCTCGCCAACCTTCACAAGCGCGGGATACGCACAATTGCCACAACACATTACAGCGAACTTAAGGTGTATGCCCTCTCAACTCCGGGTGTTGAAAATGCCTGCTGCGAGTTTGATGTTGAATCTCTTCGTCCTACTTACCGCCTGCTTATAGGCGTTCCCGGCAAGAGTAACGCATTTGCAATATCCAGCAAACTGGGGCTGTCTGATTATATAATAAAAGATGCCCAGAACCGCCTTGAAACACAGGATATTCAGTTTGAGGATGTCCTCACTGACCTTGAGGGTTCAAGAGTCGCTCTTGAGGAAGAAAGAAAGGAAGTGCAGGCGCTCAGGGAAGAAGCCGCACGATTGAAAGCTGAGCTTATAAATGAACGTGCCAAATTTAATGAGCAGCGCGACAAGATTCTTGACAAGGCATCATCGGAAGCCTCACAGATTCTTCAGGAGGCAAAGGAATATGCCGATGAGACTATCCGCGTTATGAATAAGCACGGAATGACCGTTCAGGAACTCGAAAAAGCACGTACAAAAGTCCGTGACAAAATGACCTCAACCAAAGACAGATTAAGTAAGTCAAAGGATGAGCCGAAGCAGCCGCGCAAACAGCATAAGCCTGCCGACTTTACTCTTGGCACACGTGTAAAGGTGCTCAGCATGAATCTTACAGGCACCGTGAGCACACGTCCGGATTCCAAGGGCAATTTATTTGTACAGATGGGAATCATCCGTTCAAAGGTCAATATAAGCGACCTTGAAATCATTGAAGAAGATGCATACGGCAACGCAGTATCAAAGGCTTCTGCCGGACGTAAGCCTGCCGGTGGCATAGGCGGAAGCGGCAAAATCAAAATGGGAAAATCTTCATCAATCTCCCCTGAGATTAATCTTCTCGGATGCACTGTGGATGAAGCGATTGCCAGGCTTGACAAATATCTTGATGATGCATATCTTGCAGGAATCTCTCCTGTGCGGATTGTTCACGGCAAGGGTACAGGTGCATTGCGAAACGGTGTGACATCATTTCTCAAGGGAATTTCCTATGTAAAATCCTTCCGTCTTGGTGAACAGGGTGAAGGTGATGCCGGTGTTACTATAGTAGAATTTAAATAACCAAAACGGAGGTATATCATGGCTGTAAAACAGAAAATACTTATTGTTGACGATGATGAAAATATAGCAGACCTTATTTCCTTATATCTGACCAAAGAATGCTTTGAAACCTCAATCGTCCATGATGGAGAAGATGCATTGCGTGAAGCCAAAGAGTTTAAGCCCGATTTAATGATTCTTGACCTTATGCTTCCGGGCATGGACGGATATCAGGTGTGCCGCGAAATACGCAAAACCAGTAACCTTCCGATTATTATGCTCTCGGCAAAGGGCGAGACCTTTGACAAGGTACTTGGACTTGAGCTTGGTGCCGATGACTATATGATTAAACCATTTGACTCAAAAGAGCTCGTTGCCCGCGTAAAGGCTGTTTTAAGAAGATACCAGGCTCTTAAGCCGGATGGCATCACACCTGATAATTCACGTGTCGTCGAGTATCCGGGGCTTACTATCAACCTTACCAATTATTCGGTAATCTATGACGGCAATCCTGTCGAAATGCCGCCTAAGGAACTGGAACTTTTATATTTCCTTGCGGCATCACCGAATCAGGTATTTACAAGAGAACAGCTTCTTGACAATATATGGGGATATGAGTATCTCGGTGACACAAGAACCGTCGATGTCCATATAAAGCGTCTGCGTGAAAAAATAAAAGACCATAAAAACTGGTCTATTTCAACCGTATGGGGAATCGGTTACAAATTTGAAGTGCACAAATAACGAGGGAATATAAATGCGCCTTTCCATTTTCAAAAAATTCCTGTTGCTCTATTTTATAGTGGGGCTGATAGGCTTTGTATCAATTACATATTTCTGCTATTCACTTGATTACCGTGAATTAATCTCTTCAAAAACCGAAGAAATGTATATGCAGGCCGTATCTGTGTCAAAAGATTATGCCAGCGTATATTTTTCGGATGAAAAGGTACGCCTTATACGCAGCGAAATGTGTATAATTGCCAACGCCTGCAACGAACGCATAATGTTTATCACTCCTGACGGAACTGTTGTTATGGATACGGCTTACGAAAAGATTCCCGAAGAGCGCCGGCAGATAGATGATTTTGATTATACACGAAGCGGAAGCCAGTATGCGCAGACAGGCCATTTCTTTAATTATTTTGACGAAGACATGTTAAGTGTAATGGCTCCGATAACAAACGCATACAGCATAAAAGGCTATGTGGCAATCCATGTTCCGATAAGCAGCATACGCAACCAGGTCTATGCAACATTTAATACCAACTATGTAACATACCTCATAATGATGCTTTTGATACTTCTGTTTTTTATTTTCTATTTCTTCCAGATTCATCGTCCTCTTAAAGAAATAATAAACGGTGTTAACGAGTATTCAAAGGGAAATCTGCAGCACCGCATCAATCTTCCGCCGGGCGATGAACTGCACCGTCTTGGTGCCTCGCTAAACTATATGAGCAGTGAAATTAACGAGATGGATAAATTCCAGCAGAAATTTATTTCAAATATTTCTCATGATTTCCGCTCACCGCTCACTTCGATAAAAGGCTATCTTGAAGCGATGGCAGACGGCACAATTCCGCCTGAAATGCACCAGAAATATCTCAATATCGTTCTGTTTGAGACTGACCGGCTTACAAAGCTTACCAATAATCTGCTCACATTAAACGACCTCGACCCAAAGAGTGTACGCCTTACATACACAGATTTTGATATCAACGATATAATACGTCACACAATTGAAACATTTGAAGGAACATGTCTGGAGAAAAAGATATCATTCAAGCTTACCTTTTCCTCCAAACAGTTAATGGTATCTGCCGATGTAGAAAAAATACAGCAGGTGCTTTACAACCTCATTGACAATGCAATCAAATTCAGCCATCCCGGCTCTGCAATCTCGATATCTACTACGATTCAGGGCGGAAAAGCATTTATATCGGTTCGCGACAGCGGCGTCGGAATTCCAAAAGATAGTCTTCCTAAGATATGGGAGCGGTTTTACAAAACCGACTCATCCAGAGGACGCGATAAAAAAGGCTCAGGTCTCGGCCTTTCCATTGTCAAAGAAATTATCCTTGCCCACGGTGAGCATATTGACGTAATAAGCACCGAAGGCGTAGGAACCGAATTTGTATTCTCACTCCGTCCGGCAAAGACACCTTCCGAATCAATCTGATTTTATTTCTTCATCTTAGGGTTGCAGATAAGACTGCACAGGTATCCGAATATCAGCGCTGCGCTGCACCCTACTGCTCCGGCGGTAAAGCCTCCCTTAAACAGTCCCAGAAATCCGTCCTGGTCAACAGCAGACTTGACACCCTTCCATAAAACATTTCCAAAACCAAGCAGCGGAACTGTTGCCCCGGCTCCCGCAAAATCCGCAAACGGCTGGTAAAGTCCTACTGCACCAAGCACCGAGCCTAAGCATACCAGCAGTACCATAATGCGCCCCGGCATCATCTTAGTTTTTTCCATCAGTATCTGGACTGCAACACAAATCAGTCCGCCGACAACAAAAGCAATGACATATTTTTCCATACTAACCTCCATTTCGCAGACGCTTTAGCAGTGCTCCAATATTATTCCGTGTGCGATTCCTGGCACACTTTTTCCCTCATTAAAGCTTGTCGGAGACAATAATGCTCCTGTCGGCACAAACAGCACTCTCTTCAAAGCTCCGCTTTCAAGCTGCGGCAGAAGCTTTGCGCAAAGTGTCACGGCTGAACAGCCGCAGCCGCTTCCTCCCGAATGTGTATCCTGCGCCTGCTGGTCAAATATTTCGATTCCACAGTCAGAATAAATATCCTCAAGCTTAATACCTTTTTCCTCAAGCAAATCCAGTACAATTGTTTTTCCCACATATCCGAGGTCACCTGTGATTACAAGGTCGTAAAATCCGTCTTTTACGCCAAAATCACTGTAGTTCTGCATGATAAGTTCTGCTGCCGCAGGCGCCATACATGCGCCCATGTTCATACTGTCTTTAACGCCGTAATCGACTATTTTACCAGTTGTGACTCCTGCAATTCTTACATGCGACTTTTTCTGCTCATTTTTGCCGTCTCCGATAACTACCGCACCGCAGCCCGTAACTGTCCACGTTGCAGCAAGCGGACGCTGATTACCATATTCAAGAGGAAAACGAAACTGTTTTTCAGCACTGGCAAAATGACTCGAAGCAAGCGCTATTACATTCCGGGCATACCCTCCTGCAACCGTCATGGATGCAAGTGACATGGTTTCTCCCATCGTCGAGCAGGCACCGTATACTCCGAACAGCGGAATCTGCAGATCCATTATTCCGTATGATGTTGCAATAAGCTGTCCAAGCAGATCTCCTGCAAAAATGTATCTTATCTCGTCATTTTTCATAGATGCCTTTGTAAGAAGCTTCTCTGCCGTAAGCTTCTGCAGCATGCTTTCAGCCTCTTCCCATGTTTTCTTTCCAAACATCGGGTCTTTGCTTATCTCATCAATATCCTGCCCTAACGGTCCCTCACCTTCCTTTTGTCCGGCAATACATGCATGAGCAAGCACATAAGGAGGACATTCGAATTCAATGCTTTGTTTTCCTTTAATCATATATACCCCCATTTTGCAGGCATATTTATGCCTCAATATTAATGCAGAATAACTTTTCATATAGTATGCACAAAAATTCAATAAATTAGCCTTAATTTTAAAAAAATGCATAAACACGGGAAGATGAGATATTGCACTACTCAATTTACAATGATATACTATGAAATGCGAAAAAAATTTGCATTACCAGGAAAGGCAGATAATAAAATGAAGTACATGACAAAAGGCGTATGCTCACGCTCAATTACTTTTGATGTTGTTGATAACAAGGTTACAAATGTTGCTTTTGAAGGCGGCTGCTCAGGTAATACCCAGGGTATTGCCAGCCTTGTCGAAGGAATGGATTTAGATGAAGCTATCAGGCGTATGAAGGGAATCCGCTGCGGATTTAAGTCAACGTCATGCCCTGACCAGCTTGCGATTGCCCTTACACAGTATAAAAACGGAAAGGCTGAATAATGAAACGAATTATTTTAACAGGCGGCGGCACTGCCGGTCACGTAACCCCTAACATTGCGCTTATTCCCGCTCTTAAGGATGCAGGCTTTGATATCTGTTACATAGGTTCATATGACGGAATAGAAAAGAAGCTTATCACCGGACTTGATATCCCATACTACGGGATTGATTCAGGAAAATTAAGACGCTACAAAAGCCTTAAGAACTTAAGCGACCCGTTCCATGTAATACACGGATATGCTGAGTCCTCAAAACTCATGAAAGAATTAAAGCCGGATATCGTATTTTCAAAGGGTGGATATGTTTCAGTTCCTGTTGTCTTATCAGCGGCTGCCAGACATATTCCTGTCATCAGCCACGAATCCGACATGACACCGGGACTTGCCAACAAAATTACTGCCGGCTCTGCCACAAAAATATGCTGTAATTTCCCTGAAACGGTAAAACTGCTGCCTGCTGACAAGGCTGTACTTACAGGCACACCAATCCGCCAGGAGCTTCTTAACGGCAATAAGCTTGCCGGACTTAATTTCTGCGGTTTTACAACTGCAAAGCCTGTACTTCTCGTTGTAGGCGGAAGCACCGGTGCCGTACATGTCAACAATGCAATACGTGCTGTTCTTCCGACTCTTCTCAAAACCTATCAGGTATGCCACCTGTGCGGTGCAGGCAAAACTGACGAAAGCCTGAACAAAATAGACGGATATGTCCAGTTTGAATACGTCAACAAAGAAATGCGTGACTTATTTGCAATGAGCGACATTGTTGTATCACGTGCGGGTGCCAATGCGATATGCGAGCTTCTTGCCTTAAAGAAACCTAATCTTCTGATTCCTCTTTCTGCAAAGGCAAGCCGCGGAGACCAGATTCTCAACGCTGATTCTTTCAAAAAGCAGGGCTACAGCAGCGTACTTCTTGAGGAAGACCTAAGTGACGACAGTCTCCTTGATGCTATTAATGAGCTTTACGAAAACCGCGACAAATATATCGGAGCTATGGGTATAAGCACACAAAACGATGCGATTCCGATAATAATGGAGCTTATAAACAACACGGTAAAATAACACGCAATACAGCAAAATCAAAAAACAGGCAGTTGTCAGATTCACTTTTGACAACCGCCTGTTTATTTTTATTCAGCTGATTAATTAAGATATGCACTCATATCTACATTTCCGTTAATTCCGTTTACTGAACCGTCACTTCTGAACTGCCACATATTGTATCTTCCGCCGTATGTTGTCTCATCAATATCGGCATACTGGGCCACCCAGATTTGTGCGTATGACACAATTCCCGGAGAATAAATATAGTTATTAAACCACGATTTACTTGCGTATACCATAGGAACCCGTCCTGAATTCCATACAGTTTCACAGAAAGCATTTATTACAGCTGTTCTCTCACCTGCTGACAGATAATTGCCACGTCCCTGCTCACTTCCGCTTCCTGCCCACTCAACATCAATTGCCAGAGGAAGGTTAAGTCCGTTAATTGCAGCCTCCTGAACAATAAAGCTGGCCTCTTCAACAGCCTCCGCAGTATTAATTGCCTGTGTAACAAAATATGCACCTACATTAAGCCCTGCGGCTTTTGCTCCCTGTACATTCTGGTCAAAACGGTTATCCTTTACAATTCGTCCTGTTCCCCAGCCTCTGTATCCCACACGTACAATTACGTTATTAATTCCGGAAGCCTTAACAGCATTCCAGTTGATATTTCCGTTGTATGTAGAGACATCAATTACAAGCGTTGAACTAAGCACACCACTGGCATCAAAATAGTAATTCAGTCCGTTAATCCAGTGCCATCCGGTAAACGCATTTCCATTATTAAGGAAATACATCTTGTTACCGTCCGCATACCATCCGTCAAAAACTTCCTTTTCCTCTTCTTCCGTTACAACATTAAGCTCTATTACCTGATATCTCTTCTGAGCCTGTGTTGACGGTGCCTGCGTAGTTGTCGGTGCTTTTGTTGTTGACGGTGTCTGCGTAGTTGCCGGCGCTTTTGTTGTTGACGGTGCCTGCGTAGTTGCCGGCGCTTTTGTTGTTGACGGCGCCTGCGTAGTTACCGGCGCTTTTGTCGTTGTCGGTGCTTTCGTTGTCTCCTGCGCCTTTGTAGTTTCCTGTGCTTTCGTCGTCTCCTGCGCCTTTGTTGATGATTGTGACGATGTACCCGTCTGATTATTTGTCATTCTTACATCAGCCACATCACTTATCATTCTTATATCTGCTGTAGAAGCTATTTCGACAAGAATCTTTTTAATGACATCATACTCACCGTCTGTAACAGTGTATTTCGATTTTTCATATATGTAACCTGTAATCGAAGAACCGCCTTCAATGTACACTGTTGCTCTGTTGTCATCATTAATGTATGATGATACATCCGAATAATTAAACACCTGATCCGTCCAGCCTGCGGTATATACTATATCATCACCGTTTCTCTTAATTGATGTAATAGTAACCAGCTTTTTGGCATTTGTCACAGAAGGCAGCGTTACCGCAGGAAGCGTTGTTGCTGCCGCTGCTGTTGTCTGCACTACTGCTTCATTTTCTCTCGCAGCCTGAGGGTCTTCCTTCTCAGTTTCTTCATTCTGCTCTACAACCTGCTCAAGAATATCTTCAATAACCTCAAATTTTACAATCGTCGCTTCAGTTGCATCAGGCACCTCAAATCCAGCCTCTGCTTCAACCATAAGCGTATATGTACCGGCTTCAAGATCTTTAATTACAACCTCTCCGTTCTTATCATCATCTTTATAGGAAAGTGCCCCGTCATCGCCATCAGCCGCTGCAGATGATGTCACTTCATTTGCCGCAGTCTTTGTCTGTGCCGATTCTGCCTGTCTGCTTGCCAGTTCCTTCTGATGCTCAATTATTTTAGAAATCTTCTCCTTGTTCTCTTCAAGACTTCCCGTAAACATCTTGACAACAAAATCATGTCCCTGAAGCGCATTACCCGACTCATCAAGGATTCTTGCCGTAATTGAAGACTCATCCGCAACAGCCTCCAGCTTCATTCCCTGAAGCGGCATAGGACGTGTCGCTTCCTCCGTCTCCGCCATTGTATTCACCTGTGCCACGGCTACAGTCTGAGGTGTATTGTCTTTTTTGCTGCTGCGCATTGAAAATACTGCAACACTGCCTACCGCAACAATAATAATTACTGCCGCAACACCTGCAATAATCGCATATTTTCCGTTGGCAAAATTTGAGAAATGCTTTGGAATATTTTTCCCGGCAGATGCCAGAAGTGCAATAACTCCGCTCTTCTCTTCATCTTCTTCATCATCTTCGTTGTCGTCTTCTTCGTCACGGTCTTCTTCCAAAGACTCTTCCGCATCATCTTCTTCGCTTATATCATCAAGCATTATAATGCCGTCATCCTGGCCGTTTTCATCTATGCTTTCAAGTTCGAGCACGTCAGGTTCGTCCGATTCAAGCACATCCTGCTCATCCAATTCAAGTACATCCTGCTCGTCCGATTCAGTTATTTCAATCGGTTCAAGCTCCAAATCAATTTCTTCCGTGGAATCTGTATCTTCTGTCAAATCCTGTATATCCGACAAATCCTGTGTATATTCAAGATTCACATCCTCCAGCTCAAGAAATTCATCTTCCATTTCTTTCATATTTCTCATCCTTTTTAAATCTACAACTCTTCATTCAAAATGCTACGTCACGGATTATATCATCAATCCATAACAAAATCCAGTATATACCACATGTCAATTTTTGGAAACCGCCTAAAATGTGGTAAATATATTTTTATTCATCCATTTATTAATACGTTGTTAAGTCCGATATGGTTGCATCCACAAAATCAATAAGCGTCTGTGGATTAATAATTATCTGCATTCCCCTTACTCCTGCACTAACAGCAATTTCATCAAACAGTATACATGTTTCATCAATAAATGTCGGGAATTTCTTCTTCATCCCTATGGGTGAGCATCCGCCTCTTACATATCCTGTCACGCCCAGCAAATCTTTCATTGGAATCATCTCTGCATGCTTATTGCCTGATACACGTGCTACCTTTTTCAGGTCAAGCTCCTGTGCCACCGGCAGGCAGCACACAAAATATCCGATTTTATCTCCGTGCAGCACAAGTGTCTTAAACACCTGCTCCACAGGCTGTCCAAGCTGTGTTGCAACATGAACACCCGATAAATCATTTTCATCGACCTCATACTCTTTTACAGTATATTGGATTTTAGCCGTATCAAGCTGCCTCATCGCATTCGTCTTATTATTTTTCATGGCTTATCATACTTCCTTATTACACTCACTGTCTGCTACTTCAATTCATGTATAACTTCCTCAAAACATACGCCATCCGTCTCAGGAATCCCAAGCTCCATCGACTTTGCAATACATTTTCTTATAAAAGCAGATGCCTTTCTAACTGAAGTTTCCAAATCCACTCCGTTAACCGCATCCGCACAGAGTATAGAGGCAAAAATATCCCCGGTACCGCACCGCGTTGTCCCTACTATCCTGGACTTTATTAATTTGTACCTTGCAGCGCCGTCATCTGTTCTTTCATATATAAAATTAGAAACATATGACTTACCGGAACGCACTCCTGTTATCACGACCTTTGAAGGCCCCATATCTGCAATCTGTTCAGCCATTGCAAGCAGCTGCGCCTGTTTAAATCCGCTTTTCTGATACGGAGCACCTGTAAGAATACATGCCTCTGTGACATTTGGTGTTACAAGATTGGCCTTGCCTACAAGCCTCTTCATATCAAGACACATTTCATCCGTACAGGTAGAATATGTTTTTCCGTTATCTCCCATAACAGGGTCCACAATTACAATTGTACGCTGTGTCCTGAAATCATCAATAAATTTACACACAATGTCAATCTGCTTTACCGAGCCGAGAAATCCTGTATAAATTCCCTCAAACTCAAGTCCGAGTTTTTTCCACTGCTCAGTGTATGGCTCTATTTTATCGGTATAATCATCAAAAAAATAATCATCGTATCCTGAGTGATTTGAGAAAATCGAAGTTATGACCGGACAACACTGAACCTTCATGTGCGAAATTACCGGCAGGAGCACTGTCATTGAACAGCGCCCGAAGCCGGATAAATCATTGATTGCAGCTACCTTTTTCTGATTGTTGTGGTTATCTTTTAAACTATCTGCCATTCTTACTTTTTCCTCAGATTGCCAAAATGCGGCATTCTCTCATAAGTGTATCCCTTGAGGTCTTTACTTAAGAGTGAGCCCAGCTTTTCCTTATCAATCCTTAACACCAGATATGCCATAATCACAAACATAATCAGCTTTATTCCGAACGGAAGTAATGCCTCTGCCATAGAAGTATAATTTGTTGAATTAAATGTAAACGGAAGGAGCATTGCAAAATTAATGCCTGCGCTTATTGCATACCATACGCTGTCAAGCTTTCCCTGTGTGACACCGCAGTTAATCATCATAAGTCCTATATTCATAAGCATGTCCATGCTTAAACTGATTCCCATAAGAAGCCATACAACCGGCGGCACATTAATTAACGGAGAAATCGTTGATACATACAAATCTGTCGCATCTGCCGCTGATAATCCCGTATTAAGAAGCAGTTCTTCAAGACCTGTCTGGTTAATTGAGGTTGCAAGCACGCTCATCGTCATTATAGTTGTAACCCCGTATATGGCTCCGTCACCCACACCAAGTCCAAGTCCTGCTATAAATATATCTCCCGGTCCCTCATATCGGCCCTTTAATATATTGGCAATGCATATTCTTGCAAATGTATAAAAAGCAGTCATTATAAGAGCGGTCACGCAGATTTCAATACCTCCCGCTTTTCCGTTCGGCCTTGCAAATTCGGGAAGTATGCCTATTGCAAGATTGCTTCCCATAAATATAAAAATCACATAACCCAGCACGCCCATAATAAGCGGCATTATTTTTGATTTATATCTTACAAAAATTACAAATAACAATACCAGAAATACAGAGAGAATTACCATTCCTCCGGCATTAATAAGCGATGCCGTACTTCCCGGTACAGTCTGCGTCATATCAACCATTGACAAATCAAAACCTTCATTCATAAACTATTGTCCCTTCACTCTCTAAATAATTCCATAAGCTTTTTAAAAACGCCTATTCAATAATTCTATATTATAAATACATCAGCCGCATTTTGCAAACCCTTTGTCACCGCACACGCAAAAAGGCTGTCACAGTATAACTGCAACAGCCTGTTCGTCCATAATCTTCGTTGTGTAACAATATATCTCTTCTAAATAAATTATATTTATATCAGAAAAAGGCACACTGTAAAACTTCTTGATTATAACTTTGTTACGTTTGTAGCCTGTGGTCCCTTAGCACCGTTAACTACATCGAACTCTACCTCAGCGCCCTCGTCAAGTGACTTGAAGCCTTCCATGTTAAGTCCTGAGTAGTGAACGAATACGTCGTTACCTGACTCGTCAGAAATGAATCCGTAACCCTTCTGGTTGTTAAACCACTTTACTGTACCTTTCATTCCAAGTACCTCCGAATAAGAATAAAAATAGTGCGGTTGAAGTGTGAACAATCTGTGTTCACTAACCTTTTGTATCGTACCATATTACTATAAAGGTGTCAAACAAATTTTAATCAAATGTTCATATAATTTTAATATTTTCCCACAGTTTTTACAAGCTGTTCAAACTCTTCAAAACTCTCTATGAAATTGACCTGATTGCGCAGAGCTGATGAATGAGGAAAGCCTGCGGTATACCATGCAAAATGCTTACGCATTTCCCTTATTCCAGTAAACTCCCCCTTATATCTGATAAGCAGCTTTGCATGTCTTAAAATCATTTCCCTGACTTCCTCATCAGTAGGTCTTGCCATAATGCTTCCGTCTTTAAAATACGCTGCCGTCTCCCTGAAAATCCACGGGTTACCGCGCGATGCACGACCTATCATAACTCCGTCACAGCCTGTCTTTTGCATCATTAAAGCTGCATCTTCGGCACTTGTTATATCACCGTTTCCGATAACAGGAATCTTTACCTTTTCTTTTACCTGCCTTATGATGTCCCAGTCGGCACTGCCTGTGTAATACTGCTCCCTCGTCCTTCCGTGCACCGCAACACACGCTCCGCCCGACTCTTCAATTATATGTGCAATCTCAGGTGCATTTACCATATTATCATTAAAGCCCTTGCGAATTTTCACAGTCACAGGCTTTTTGACAGCCTTTGCCATCGCTTCCACAATTCTGCCCACAAGCAGCGGATCTTTCATGAGCGCCGAACCCTCTCCGTTATTTACAACCTTAGGTACGGGGCAACCCATATTTACATCTATTATATCAAACGGCCGCTCCTCAATCCTTTTTGCCATATCTGCCATAATCCGCGGATCTGAACCAAACAGCTGCACCGCTATCGGCCGCTCCTGCGGCAGTACAGTAAGCAGTTCCTCTGTATTCTTATTGTTATAAAGAATTGCCTTTGCACTGACCATTTCAGAATACAGCATGCCGCAGCCCTGTTCTTTACACAACAGTCGAAATGGCAGGTCTGTTACCCCTGCCATTGGTGCCAGAATTACATTATTTTTTATCTCAACATTGCCAATATACATATCCCAATACCCTTACATATTTCGTCGTGACTTATTTCTTCCGTTCCGCTATTTTTTTACATACGGCATTATATCCCATAACCGCATAAGGTATCAATAATAAAACATACACAACCGTGTACTGGCACTTTGCCTCCCATATAAAATGGAACAAAAAACCACCCACAAAAATCACCGCATATAATAAAGTCAACACATCATTTTTCTTAAAATTAATAACAAAATACAGAAATGCACCTGCAAGAATACAGCTCTGCATTATATTCATCCAGAATGCGAGCATCTTATTAACTCCGCTGTCATTGTCATAAAGTGCCTGAAGCGCCGGCATCACTTTGTGGTGGTTAATCTGCATATCCTGAATAAATGTAAAACACTCAAACGTAGGATTATTCCACTGTGAGGCAGTTTTCTTTGCAAAAAATTTCAATGTGTACGCCGGATTTTTAAGCATATACGGTATTCTTTCAGAAAGGTATGCCTTGCACTCCTCATTGGCAAGCGCCGTATCCCTTCCGTTATTTTCAAATACCATATCATTATATCCGTTATACCAGCCCTCTGCTTTTCCTTTGCTTTCCTGAAGCCCCATCGCCACCCACGCAAGGTGCGGAATGCCATTTGAAGGCTCTGCTCCTGATATTTTTGAATACAAAGCCGATGTCACAGGGCTTACAAGCAGGTTAAGAATGCATACCAAAGCTACCACCGCAAGCACTTTAAAGTCTTTGGAGCGCAGAAAAACAAGCAGTGCCGTAATTACAAGCGCCACAAAAACAATCATATAATTTGACTTAAATGCTGTTGCGAGTGCGGCACTCACCGCAGCAATAAACCCATACCGCATTTTTCCGGTTTTAAAAAATTTCACAAGAAACGTGCATGCCATCATCGCAAATGCCATTCCAAGCATCGTCCCATACACAAACATAACGTATATTGAAAACGGCAGAAACGCACACATTATCAGAAGGCTCACATTTGCAATGCGTATTCCGAACAATTCCCTGAGAAGCACATAAATAAAATAATATGCCACACCAAGTGAAATCAGATTAATAATCTGAAGTGCCACATAGTTGTCAACTCCAACCAGATTGAAAAGCAGATAAATAAACACTACCATTCCGTTCTGATTCGGATACTTCTGCATATACTGAATCGTTGTCAGCGTAAAATCCTCTGACAGATCATTTGAAATAATACGCCTTGCAACAGCGCATATCATCCCCGAGTCAGAACCGGGCGAAAGCTGTGTTCCCACTATAAGCACAAGAAGAAATGATGCAAGCGCTATAAATGCGATTCTCGGAAGCATCGGGTTTTCAAGCATTTTTTTGATTTTTTCGGATTTTACGGCACAAACTGCAATCACCATCACAACAGCTACCGCAATAATCTGCAAAAACACATTATCCGAAGCATACGTTGTATACTCTCCGGCAGTGATTACCGATGTAGAAAAAAGTGCAAGAAGCAAAAGAGCTCCCGTAACAAGTACCATAATCGTATTAACCACATATCCGTAAAATTTATCAAACTTGCATGAAAACTTCATCATACCCCTCATTTCTCCGGTTAGTTACAGTATCTTTTCCATCTCGTCAAGCAGTTCACCAAACACCTTTAACGCATTTTCAACCGGTCCGGTCGTCTCCATATCAATACCGCACAGTTTAAGCAGCTCAATAGGATGCATTGAACTTCCGCCGGACAGGAATCTGAAATACCCTTCCCTTGCGGTATTATCGCCGTTTTTATATCCATCAGTTATTTTTGTTGCAATTGCAATGGCTGCCGAAAAACCGGTGGCATACTGATATACATAAAACGGTGTATAGAAATGCGGTATTCTCGACCACTCATATGCTATCTCATCATCAATAACCATGTCAGGTCCAAAATATTTTTCATTGAGTTTTCTGTATACACTGCACAGATTGTCAGCATTCAGCGGCTCGCCTTTTTCCGACATTGCATGTGTAATCATCTCAAATTCCGCAAACATCGTCTGCCTGAACAAAGTTCCCTTAAACTGCTCAAGAAAATGGTTCAAAAGATATTTCTTCTTTGCGTCATCATCACAATGCTCAAGCAGGCTTTTCATAAGAATTACCTCATTGCATGTAGAAGCGACCTCCGCCACAAATATCCTGTAACCGGCATACACATGCGGCTGATTTTTATTTGAATAGTAAGTGTGAATTGCATGTCCCATTTCATGTGCAATCGTAAACACGTCGTTCAATGTGTCCGAATAATTCAGGCACACAAAAGGATGCGTACCGTATTCTCCCCATGAAAATGCACCGCTTCGTTTGCCACGGTTCTCACGCACATCAATCCACCCGTTTTCAAAGCCCTCTTTCAAAAGTCCCGCATACTCATCTCCCAGAGGCTTAAGTCCTTCAAGCACCATCTTCGTGGCATCTTTATAATCTACCTTCATTTTTACATCAGCAGTCATTGGCGCATACACATCATACATATGAAGTTCGTCCACACCGAGCGCCTTTTTCCTTAAGGCGACATATCTGTGCATGAGCTGTATATTTTCATTCACTGTATTAATCAGACTTGTGTATACTTCTGTAGGAATATTATTCTGTGACAGATACATTTCAAGCGTTGAGCCGTATTTTCTCGCACCTGCGTAGAATCTCGCCTGCTTTACGTTAGCCTCATACGTTGCAGCCAGCATATTAATATGTGACTTATACTGGGCATAAAGCTTTGTAAATGCTTCCTTTCTCACCCTCCGGTCGCTGCTCTCCATAAAGCTTCCGAATCTTGCTGATGTCAGTTTTGACTCTGTGCCGTTTTCATCAGTAACATTGCCAAACTCTATATCCGAATTGTTAAACTGCGAAAAAATATCCTTTGGCGCACTCTGCATAAGCGAGGAAGCCGCCAGAAGCTGCTCATTTTCTTCACTCAGGGTATGTACCTTTTCAAGCAGCATATCCTCAATAAGATGTGCAAATGGTGCAAGCTCATTCTTAATCCATACACAAAGCTTATCTTCCGGTATAGCTATAATCTCTGATTCCATAAATGAATATCTTGTGGCAAAGCGCACAGAGAGTGTCTGTGCCTTTCCCGCCATAACCTGACTTTTTGGTTCACTCATATCTTCGTACAGCTTAAGAAATGCATATACATATATTTTTTCAAGGCGCTCTTCAAGCGAATCATATTCGCATAACATATCAAGAAGCGTCTTTGCTGATTCAGCAAGACGCCCCTTGTAAGCACATTCATTATCAAGCTCGGCTGCAAGAGCATCATACTCTGCCTGCCAGCTTTCATCACCGGAATATATATCTTCAAGTCTCCATTTATCAGATGATTTAATCTGGCTTCTCAGCGGAAGAAGCCTTTCCAAATTATTATCGCTCATATTCCTCCGGTGTCCGAAGCATTTATATTAATTTTTAGCTCCTGACATACTATCAATACTTTTTAATGTATCAATTTTGGGTCTATGCATCCAGCTCAGATCCGTATACCGTTGCTGTTATTGCAAGTGCACCCTGACCTATGTGGCACGCAACGCTGAGAGACAGCGGATCCATACGGAAATCATATCCCGGAAATGTCTCCTTAATCTCCTCAGCCCATACTGCAGCCTCCTCCTCATTACCGGTGTAAGCCGCTGCAATATGAATCCTTCCCTGTGAATTCGGCTGTGCAAATCTTGTTGCAAGGTCATTTTTAATTGCGTTAAGCATTGTTTTCTTGGCAGACTGCTTTCCACGGCACTTTGCAAATGCATCAAGTTTCTCTCCCTGAATCTGAAGCACCGGATTTAACTTAAGCATTGTTCCTATAGCTGCGGCAGCAGGAGTAATTCTTCCGCCCTTTTTAAGATATTTCAGTGTATCAAGCGTAATATAAATGCTTGATTCCATCTTTACATTCTCAAGAACTTTCTTAATTTTCTTTGCGTCATAGCCCATATCCGCATATGCCTTTGCGTCAATCACCGCCTGACGCTGCGTAACTGAAATTCTCTGGTTATTAACAACCTGTACTTTCCCTTCGTAGTCCTCTGCAAGCATCATTGCTGTCTGGCAGAAACCACTCAGCCCGCTTGACATAGGTATAAAAAGAATCTCGTCATATTCCTCTAAAAGCTTATCCCACACTTCAAGAGTTTCACCCGGAGAAGGCATGGAAGTAGAGATTTCGGCATCATCCGCAAGATGCTTATAAAATTCCTCCTGAGTAAGTGTTATATCTTCAAGATACATCTCACCATTAATAAAAAACGGCATAGGTATTACGCTTATTCCCAGTTCCTTTGCTGCGCTCTGAGTTATTCCGCTGTTACTGTCAGTAAGTATTGCAACTTTGCTCATCTGTATCAGACTCCTTTTATTTTTCAATTTATGCTAATTATACAATCAAACACATCAAATATCAATCTTGTAATGATTACCCTGTTTCATGGCATTATACTCTTCAAACCGGATTTCTTGAAAATACCGTATTCATATGTTAACATAAGCTCATAAAAAGCCCAGAGGATTGGATATGTCTATAAAAATAAATGCGTACAGCCACTTAAGCAAAAAACTTATATCCCGGATTGAATCTTTAAACTCATTGATGCCCGAATATGAATTGTACTATGAATCTTCGTCAATAAATGGTGAGAAGGCATTTTATACTGCTGTTGCAACCACAGAGGACAGCGCCTCTTTTAAATGCACCTCTTTTAACCGCGCCTCTTCAGACAATAAACTGATTGGCTTCCTGTCATTTTTATGGGTTCCGGGTTCTGAAGAAGCTGAACTTACCGCATTTGTTCATCCTGCATATCGCAACAGTGGAGTTTTTACACAAATGCTTAAGTCCTCACGCAGTGAATGTGAAAAGCTTGGAATAACCAGACTTTATTACTGTCTGCCTTCCCAATCCGAAGCAAAAAATAAGTCTCACCTTTATTCGCATTCTGAATATCTGATGAAACTTGATAATTCTTTGATGAAAACTGACACCGCCACGTTGCAAAAACAGCTTGAAGCACTGAATGCAGGCTACCGTCACTGCCAAAAACCGTACAACACCTGCGAGCTTATTGAGCTTTCCTCCGGCAAAAGCGTGTGCCGCTGCAATCTGGAGGATGAGGAATCCTTCACCAATATGTGGGGCGTCATGACTGACGAAAGCCACCGCCGCACCGGGCTTGCAACGCTGTTAATCCGCTGCGTTGCCAACGCCTTAAGCAGCCTGTCAAAGCCATTGGTATTACAGGTCTCAGGCCGTAACACCGCTGCATTGTCTCTTTATGAAAAATGTGGTTTTATGACAATCAGCCGGATTGACTATTATCTAATCCGCAATGAATAAATGATAAATACTGTTACGAAAATCTCATTCCCCATCTGTTACCATGTGTGATTATGCAGTTGTCCGTAAAGACGCATGTCCGCAAAATCATGCTGGCGCAGCGCCTCATACAGTACTATTGCAACTGAATTTGACAGATTAAGCGACCGTATATCCCCTATCATGGGAATACGGATTGATGTATCCGGATGTTCAAGAAGAATTTCCTCAGGTATTCCTGCACTTTCCTTACCAAACATAATATAGCAGTCCGGTTCATACTTCACATCACAATATGTATGCAAAGCTTTGGTCGTAGCCATATATATCTTAGCCCCGGGATTTTTTTCGAGAAAATCCTGATAATTATCATAAATTGTAACATCAAGCTTATCCCAGTAATCAAGCCCCGCACGCTTCAATGTCTTTTCGTTAATTTTAAATCCCAGAGGCTCAATCAGGTGCAGCCTTGCCCCCGCAGCCACACAGGTTCTTCCGATATTACCGGTATTAGCCGGCATCTCAGGCTCATGCAATACTATATTAATCATTATTCTTCACTCTTAACAGATATATCCAGCTCCATAATAAGTTCATCATCAATTGTAAGCGGTATACATACATTCTTTGTGTAAGATGTAGACATTGTAAATGTACCATTACAAAATGTAGGCGGTGTAATATCAATTCCGATTCCCTTTGTAGACAGAATTGTTGCCGCATTACCCATTATCATGTTACCGAGTTCGCTTATGGCACTTGTTGCAAGCTCATCCATCTCTGTCATCTCCATCATCGCCATCCTGCTTACTATCTTAAGTGCGCTTCCAATTGTAAATGCCAGTATAACCTGACCGCGCATCTCACCTGTAACACCAATCATTATCAAAACAGAATCATCATTAAACTCCGTCTGCTTTACATATGGTTTTCCAATCTTCATCTCCATCTGGCACATATCGCGCATGATGCCTGTAGTGGCCATAAGAAAAGGGTTTATGCATTCAACATTAATATCAGCCATATTGATCTCCATTCCGAGAACGCTTTAGTCCGGGCGGATATAATACAATTTTATATCCCTCGTCTGTATCTGTGCATATGCAGCGTCCTCGTTGCAAATGCATTATTTTATCTATCGCTCTGTAAAGGATGCATCCTGCGGAAATCCTCAAAAACCGCCAAATGCCGATTTAATTCTGTCCTGCCTCAAGCTTCTTTATAAAAGACTGCAACCTGTCAAGACCTTTCTTTAAATCATTAAGCGAGTATGCATAAGAAATTCTCAAAAAACCTTCACCGCAGTCACCAAATGCCGTTCCCGGCACTACTGCAAGCTTTTCCTCCTGAAGCAGTCTGTTAGCAAATTCATCCGATGTAAGTCCAAACTTTTTGATTGACGGAAAAACATAAAACGCGCCAAACGGTTCAAAACATTCAAGTCCCATATTTCTTAGGGAATCAATCAAAAACCTCCTCCGCTGGTCATATGCCTCCACCATTTTCCTCACTTCGTCATCACAGTTTCTAAGCGCCTCTACCGCCGCAAACTGACTGTTAGTAGGTGCACACATTATTGCGAACTGGTGAAGCTTTATCATCTGCTCCATTATTATCTTCGGTGCTATTGCATATCCCAGACGCCATCCCGTCATTGCAAATGCTTTTGAAAATCCGTTAATTGTAACTGTCCTGTCATGCATTCCCGGCAGGCTGGCTATTGAAACATGGCTTCCGCTGTATGTAAGCTCTGCATAAATCTCATCAGATATAACATATAAATCATTCTCTATAATTACCGGAACCAGCTCCTCAAGCTCTTCCCTGCTCATAACGGCTCCTGTTGGATTATTCGGAAACGGCAGCACAAGAATTTTCGTTTTTGGAGTTATGGTTGCGATAAGTTCATCCTTCGTCAGCTTAAATTCATCCTCGGCCCTAAGATTAATAATCACCGGTTTTGCATCTGCCATAACAGCACACGGAAGATATGATACATAACTCGGCTGCGGAATCAGCACCTCATCTCCCGGCTCCACCATAGCTCTCAGTGCCAGATCAATCGCCTCGCTTCCGCCTACGGTAACCATTATCTCATGCATTGCGTCATAGTGAAGGTCATATTTTCTGCTTATATAATTGCCAATCTCCAGACGCAGCTCCTTTAAGCCTGCATTGGAAGTATAGAATGTACGTCCCTTCTCAAGCGAATATATTCCCTCTTCGCGGACTCTCCACGGCGTATCAAAGTCCGGTTCGCCAACTCCGAGCGAAATGGCATCTTTCATTTCACTTACAACATCAAAAAATTTTCTTATTCCTGAAGGCTCAATTTCCATAACCTTCTTAGAAATCGGATTTCTCATGGTGTCACCAGCATCCTTTCATCTTTGTCCGGTGCATCAAGAACTATTCCATAATCCTTATACTTCTTAAGTATAAAATGTGTAGATGTACTCTGCACTGACTCAAGCGGCGCAAGCTTGCTTGAAACAAACTGAGCCACGGATTTCATTGTCTTTCCTTCTATTATTGCAGTAAAGTCAAATCCTCCTGACATAAGATACAGTGAACTAATCTCTTCATAGTTGTAAATTCTTTCTGCAATGCTGTCAAAGCCGACTCCTCTCTGCGGAGTCACCTTAATCTCAATCAGCGCGGTAACCTTCTCATCACTTGTGTTGTCCCAGTTAATCAATGTATGATATCCGCATATTATATGTTCTTTCTCCATGTCAGCCATCTCATTGGCAACCGCCTCCTGCGTTGTACCGAGCATAACCGCCATATCCTTAATATCAATACGTCCGTTCTTTTCCAGCATATTCAGGATTTTCTCTCTCATGACCTGTCTCCGTTCCATCCATCAAAAATAATTCTTTCCGCTTCTTCACTGCGCGGAACATCAAGATATCGCACCTCATCATCCATTCTCAGGATTTTGGCATTATCATGCGTTGTCCGCCCTATTATCCGAGCAGTAAGACCGTTCCTTCTGAATAAGTCTACTATACCACATCCGTCACGAGATGTCACCAACAAACATCCCAAAGATGACAATTCATACGGATTAATATCAAAAAGCTCACATACCTCAATTATCTCCTGTTTCACCAATATTTTCCTGAAGTCAATATCAATCCCTGAATTTATCTCCTCTGCCAGATTCCATAAAGCTGCAAATATCCCGCCTTCTCCTGCCGCATGGACATATGATGCCCCTGCATCAAGCGCTATCCCTGCAGCCTTTGTAACCAGCAGCTGCTCATCCGGTACAGCCGCCGTTTCTATAAACGAACGCGTGTAATATTTTTCCGCCTCTTCACCATATTTGCCGAGAACATCTCTTATGCCGTCCTGACCTATGAAGCCCGCCATAACTATATCCTGCACATGATTATCCTGTCCTGACTTACCGGCACACGGCTTGTCCGCATAACCCCCCACGGCAGTTGCCGTAATAATCGCCGTGTTTACTCCCGCAGTCACATCAACCGCAATATCTCCAAGATTCGTTTCTGCCAGCCCGCACTGGTCTGAAATCCTCCTCACAAGCTGTTTTAAATATGCTTCCTCAAAATCCCGCGGTAATGTCAATGACACATTGACCGCTACCGGCTTCGCACCACGGCACGCTAATGCATTACAGGCCGCAATAACCGCATTTTGTCCCGTCTTAACAGACATAACAACATTATCACTTTGCGGCATTGCAAATACAACTGCATCCTTTGCCGCATTGGCAGGTTTAACTGTAACATCTTTATTCTTTTTTATGTTTTTCAGCACTGACCTTTTAAATACTGTATTGGATATCATCTCAATCTCCATGCCGTAACAAATTGTTTATTTGACATAACTGCTGCCTTTGATTATATTAAAACTAAATCACAAAATGCCAAGCAGCGCACTCATCAAAAGTGGTGCCACCATTGCAATAACCATGATTGCAATAACTATAACAAGAATTTTTTTATTTTTTTTACTCGAAAAATTAATCATGACTGATAATTCCTTTCATTTTACCCGGGGGTATTTATGTTTATATGTTTTGCTATTTTAGCTTTTATTTTCATGATGTTTGTAAAATATACCAACAGCCGCGACAAGCACAAAAGCGAAGACTTTCTTGAACGCGAATCAAAAGCCAACTCTACACGAAAGCAGAGTCTTGATAATCTGGATTATATCACAATCCCCATTGATTCACTGCCATTTTATAAAAATGCAACCGGTGAAATTTTACGCTGTCAGAATGTAATGCGCAGTCTGTCAGAAAAACACATAGTCAATCTGTCAGGAAAAACCAACACTGACTTAAAATTGGAATATGGTGCTGCCAATCTTCCTGCACTCACCGAATATGATAATAATTTTGCCGAGCTTACCGGTACAATTGTAAAATGGGCCGCAGCTCTTACTGACGAAGGTCACGAAGAGGACGCTGTCAGGGTTCTTGAATACGGAATACAGTGCAACACCGATGTAAGCAGTAATTATTTAATTCTTGCAGACTACTACGCCTCAAAAGGCGATATCCGCAAAATACGCACATTGCGCACACGTGCCATGCTTCTGCACACATTAATGAAAGACAAAATCATCAGTAAGCTGGACGATTTAATATCCGGCCTTTCTCAGATATAATACTGTCAATCATTCTGGATGCCTGACTCTTTGTCATACTTTCTATCGGCTGTTCAATCTGAACCCGGTGATATGTAACCAGTGCCGTAAGATATGACTTCTGTGCAGGTGTTATCGGTGTATCCCTCTTAACAGAATATTTTAGCGGCAGTGCCCTTTCAAAGCCCTCATCATCAGGTTTCACTTCATACAGTGCACGGTAAACATTGGATGCGCTGATGGCATCATCAAGCGCCCTGTGGCTGTTACCCGGATTAATTCCAAAATATCCGCACAACACCGGGAGATTCTTATGGGGAAGATCAGGGAGTACTCTTCTTGCAATCTTAAGCGTGTCTATTCCGCTGCGAAGGAATGTGAGTCTGTTGTCAACCGCCGCCTTTTTTATAAAGCTGTAATCAAATATTACATTATGTCCGAGTATCGGCATATCCCTTGTATACTCAAGGATTTCGCCAATAATATCCTTTATTACCGGCGCATCTTTGACATCCTTATCACTTATCCCCGTAATCTGTGTTATTCTTGTGCTGATTGGTATTTCAGGGTTCACAAATGTAGAAAATGTATCTGTTATATTACCGTTCTGCACACGTGCTGCCCCAATTTCAATAATTCTGTCTGTAGCAGGGTTAGTTCCCGTAGTTTCCAAATCTATTGCAACATATGTATCTATCATTTATTATACCTCGCTTGGGGCTTCATATAACCGTAACTGCCACGGGCAAAAACCTGTGGCAGTTAAATAAGCAGCATCTAATTTTAATGATGCTTCTTTTTCTTCGCAGTCGGCGGATGCTCCTGTATATATTTTTCATATAAATCAGGTCTGAACTTTCTGGTTCTTTCTATTGACTGTTCCAGCCTCCACTGCTCAACCTTTGCATGGTCTCCCGACAAAAGGATGTCGGGCACTTTCATCCCCTCAAATTCCTCCGGTCTTGTATACTGCGGATATTCAAGAAGATTATCATGAAAGCTTTCAAACTGTGCCGACTCGTTATTATTAAGCACGCCCGGAACAAGCCTTGCAACAGCATCCATCACCACCATTGCAGGGAGTTCTCCTCCCGTAAGCACATAATCCCCAATTGAAACATAGTCGGTTACAATGAGCTGCAAGGCTCTCTCGTCAATCCCTTCATAATGTCCGCACAGGAATACAAGTTCATCCTCCTGTGCAAACTCCCATGCCATGCTCTGGTTAAAAACACGGCCCTGCGGAGTGAGATAAATCACACGCGGCTTCTTTCCGATCCGCTCTTCAATCGAACGGTACGCTGCACACACAGGCGCTGCCTGCATAAGCATTCCGGCCCCGCCTCCGTATGTGTAATCGTCTACTTTCATATGCTTATTTGTAGAAAAATCCCTTATATTAACCGCATCCACAGACAATTTTCCCCTGTCAATTGCCCGTCCCATAATGCTCGTATTCATCCCGTCAAGAATCATTTGCGGAAATAGCGTTAATACATGAAAATTCATTAATCTGCTCCGTTGCTTTATTTTGTCATCTCTGCAAGTGTATTAAGCAGGAAACCATAATACTCACTCTTAAGATTATATCCGTTTCCTGTTACTGAAGAATTCAAATATCCTGATGAATCCTGCAGTGCCGAATTAATGTCAGCAAAATAAACTCCCTGTGAAGATGATACCTCCTTAAGCTTTGTGTTAAGCGCCTCAACATTACTCATCTTGATATAAATATTGCTTTTGCTCTCACATGCCTTTGTAATCGGAGTAACCGATACAAGATATATTTTAGCCGTCGGAACCGTCTGCTTAATCTGTGCAACAAGGTTTGTAAAATCCTGTGCGATTGAGTCAACCGTCTTTGAATTATAGTTCAAATCATTCAGACCAAGCATAATATAAACCTTATCAGGGTTTCCTGCCGCAATCTGGCTTACCTTATCAAGCGCCTTTGATGCTGTAAGATTTGTATCCGCTACAACTCTGTCATTGCCCAGATATTTGTAATAGCTGATTCCCGATACGATTGAATCACCTATAAAAATGCTGTTTGCAAATGAAGCTTCGCTTGTGAATTCCTCAGACGCAACAGTACGCGTCGTTGTAAGCACCGCACCTGCAGGTTTTGTTGGTGCCTGTGTTGTAGCCTCAACCGGCTGTGTTGCCGCCTGTGTTTGGCTTTGCTCTGCACCTTCCGTAACCTGCAGCGCTCCCATAGATGGTTTTGAATACAGTAATTCTTCCTCTTCCTTTTGTTCACGGGCACATGACCTTACACTGAAAGTAACTATAAGAACAAGAATAATTATTCCCACTGCACCGAATACATAATTTTTATATTTATTCCAGGTGCGCATTTTCTTGTTAATTCTGATTTCTGAATAGCGGCTGCCATCTGCATCTTCCAAAGGAATATACTTGCGGCTTTCCGGCTTCAGGCGACCGTCCTGCTTGGCACGATTTTCCTGTTTTGCACGACTTTCCTGTTTTGCGCGGTTCTCCGGTCTTGCGGCGTTGTCAGGATTCGGTCTGCGCCTTGGTTTTTGCCCTTCCACTGAAGATGCCGGACGCTGTGACTGCGTTCTTCCCTGCTCAGAAGACGGCTGTTTTTTGGAAGGAGCATTTGCACTCCTTTTCATATCCTGCGGAGCAACTCTTGCAAGTCTTCTTGTCTCGCCATCCGGCCTGTCAGCTGCTCTTTCGGAACGTCCGCTGTTATCCGGGTCTGCCTTTACCCTCTGGACTGCCTTTTGGGCTGACACCCCTGTACTCTGAAAACCATTATCTCTTTTATCCATATTTACCTCTTTTCCACGCTGATTATTGCGCATATACCTCTATACCCTTCCCTCGCCGTTGGGTATAGACCGTGCATTAATATTTTATTTTTCTTAAAACTACCGCAGAAGTTTTCCTTATACCAAGATCAAGGTACCCGCCCGGAAGGCTGTATCCCAGCCGCTCAGTACTGTATCCTCCATCATAGGTCACAAATACCTGTTCAACATCACAGTCTGGTGTAAGCCCAATCTGCCATGCCGGAATATTGATGCGCCGCTCGTCATCCCCATTATTGATAACAATAATAACTGCATCATCCCTGCAAAATCTTCCGTAACATAACAGATTATATTCTGCAACAAGCATTTTATACGAGCCGTGCATTAAAGCAGGACTTGATTTATGCATTGCGATTATATCCCTGTGAAATGCTATCAGTTCCTTGTCCTCATGTCCCCAAGGATAGGTTCGCCTGTTATCCGGGTCAGTCCAGCCGCATACGCCGGCCTCATCACCATAATATATTGTAGGTGCGCCGGGCCATGTCATCTGAATTACTACAGCTTCCATAAACACCGCTTTATTAATTCCGCGGGATGCAGCCTCTGCCCCCATTGATGCCAGTCGTCCAACCGTTCTGTTGGTTCTCGTCATAAAACGTGAGTGGTCATGATTGGAAAGCTCGTTCATCGAAATCGCAACTGCCTGTCCGCCCATTCTTGCCATGTTATGGTGCATTGCCCCAAAGAAACTGTCAACATTTCCAAGCATATCCTGCCTGAATTCATCACTGTGCTTCTGCATTCCCGTCAGAAACCATGTAACAGGCTCCATAAATGCATCATAATTCATTATTGTGTCCCACTGGTCTCCCTGAAGCCAGTCATAGGAATCGCCGTAATTTTCAGCAAGAATTATCGCATCGGGATTTGCAGATTTTACCGCATCACGAAACTTTCTCCAGAATTCATGATTATACTCTGCTCCGTATCCAAGGTCGGCCGCCACATCAAGCCTCCACCCGTCAACATTATACGGAGGGGACACCCATTTTTTAGCAATTTCAAGTATATATTCTTCCAGTTTCGCCGAGCCCTGATAATTCAGCTTCGGCAGTGTATCATTCCCCCACCAGCTGTCATATGAATTATTATCAGGCCATGTATTTCCATAAAATTTAAAAAAGTCATGATATGGACTGTGTTCATCGATATATGCGCCCGACTCATAATCCTCAGATGAAGTTTCATAAAGACGCTCGCGGTCAAGCCACTTGTTAAATGAGCCACAGTGATTAAATACGCCGTCAATTATCACGCGTATGTTTCTTTTATGTGCCTCGCTCACAAGCTCTGCAAAAAGCGCATTGCTTGCCTCAAGATTCTTTTTGCTTGTGACTCTTCGTATATATCTTGAAGCCTTTGTGTTATTATTATCCCATTCTTCGAGAAGCTCGCCACCATCATCAACTATTTTTCCGATATGTGGATCGATATAATCATAATCCTGAATATCGTACTTATGATTAGACGGTGATACAAACAGAGGATTAAAATAAATGGCATCAACCCCCAGTTCCTTAAGATAATCGAGTTTATCCATTACCCCCTGCAAATCTCCGCCGTAAAAGCGCCGCACATCCATCTGATTGGGATTTTCATTCCAGTCATTTACCTTCTGTACATGCTGCCCTATATATGCATATTCATCCGTAAGTACATCATTACTCTCGTCGCCATTATTAAAACGGTCAACAAAAATCTGGTACATCACGGCGCCCTTCGCCCACTGAGGCGTCTTAAATCCCGGCATAATCTGGAAATTATAAAACGGATTGAGCTCCTTCATTACGCCAATCTGGTTGTAATAGCACACAACCCGGCCTGCATGTACCTCAAAATAGTAATATAATTTATCCTTACCCACATTGACTGTGGCTTCATAGTAATCAAATGTTTCATCCGACTTCATGCGCTGCATGAAATATCTTATATTATTAACAATTACATATACTTCATCAACATTGTACTTTGCTGTTCTCAATCTAAGTTTTACATCTTCATCCATATCAGGTTCCGGTGGAATCCTGTACTCCGGACCAGCATCACTGAAAATAGCCTGAATATTGAGAACGGGCTTAACATTCATAAAATAGTTAAGCCTTTGCTCCGCCATTGTCATAGTACCAAAGTTCTTTGTAATATGCATTGATTAGAATTTCCTTCCACTAAAATTGCGCTTTCCGATAATTACTGTTGCGCACATCTATCCATTGCAGAAACTACAACATATACATAATTCATTTTATAACGAAACGGGGGATAATTCAAGGAAAAACTGCATACAAACAGTATATTGGCAAAAAGGACAGCTTCACGAAGCTGTCCTTTTTGGAGAAGGTATTTCACTTATTATGGGGTGTAATATATAAATAATGTATTGGGGGGGGTTTTACGATATTTAGTATATCACCCATCCAACCGTAAGGTGTAACAAATGTTACAAATTTCGACATATTTTTTTGTGCAATATGCCATATTTATTGTATGCAATCGTATACATCCCGCATCAAACTGTATCAAACAACGCCTCAAACTCTTCTCTTGTAACCTTTTCTTTTTCAAGAAGCAATTCTGCACATCTGTCCAACACGTTACGATGCTTTGCAATAAGCTCTGTGGCTTTATTATAGCAGTCGTCAATTATTTCCTTTACCTCAGTGTCAATCTTGCCAGCCACGTCTTCGCTGTATGGTCTTGCATGCGCAAGGTCGCGTCCGATGAACACCTCATCGCCGTCACTGTCATAATTAATAAGTCCGATTTCTTTCGAGAATCCGTATTTTGTAACCATAGAGCGTGCCTGCTGTGTAGCCTGCTTAATATCCTGGGAAGCACCCGTCGTAATATCGTCAAAGACAAGTTCTTCCGCAACACGTCCTCCAAGGCTTACAATTATGTTCTGCAGCATTTTTCCTTTTGTGTTAAACATTTCATCTTTCTCAGGAAGAGGCATCGTATAACCTGCTGCCCCAAGCCCTGTCGGTATTATTGAAATTGTATGAACAGGTCCGACATCAGGAAGAACATGGAACAAAATTGCATGACCCGCCTCATGATAAGCCGTTATCTTCTTTTCTTTATCAGAAATAATGCGGCTCTTCTTTTCAACACCTATCCCAACCTTGACAAATGCATAATTCACATCATCATTGCTGATATATCTGCGACCGTTCTTTGCCGCATAAATTGCAGCTTCGTTAAGAAGATTCTCAAGGTCTGCGCCCGTAAATCCTGCCGTTGTTCTTGCAAGACTATCCAGGTCAACGTCATCACCAAGAGGCTTCTTGCCTGAGTGAACTTTAAGAATCTCAAGCCTGCCTCTGACATCAGGTCTTCCTACTACTATCTTGCGGTCAAACCTTCCCGGTCTTAAAATCGCCGGGTCAAGGATATCTACACGGTTTGTTGCTGCCATGACGATTATTCCCTCATTGACACCAAAGCCATCCATCTCCACAAGCATCTGGTTTAATGTCTGCTCGCGCTCGTCATGTCCGCCTCCCATTCCGGTACCGCGTCTTCTTGCAACCGCATCAATCTCATCAATAAATACTATACATGGTGCATTTCTTTTGGCATCCTCAAACAAATCCCTCACACGGGACGCACCGACACCCACAAACATTTCCACAAAATCCGAACCCGATATACTAAAGAACGGTACTCCTGCCTCTCCTGCAACAGCTTTGGCAAGCATCGTTTTACCTGTTCCGGGTGCGCCTGTAAGGATGACACCTTTAGGGATTCTTGCGCCCAGATTCGTATATTTAACAGGGTCTTTAAGGAAATCAACAATTTCCTCAAGTTCTTCCTTCTCCTCCTCAAGGCCTGCAACATCCTTAAACTTAACAAGCTTTGACGGGTTTGTTATCATTTTGGCGCGGCTCTTGCCAAAATTCATCATCTTGGCGTTACTTCCGCCGCTGCTCTGCCTTGTCAGCATAACAAACAGAAATACCACAAGCGCTACTGTAATTATGCTTGGTACCAATGCTGATATCCATGTATTCTCTTTCTCAACATCCCTTATCTGGTATGATACTGAGTTGGAATTAAGGAGCTCCTGTATTGAATTTACATTTGATACATAAAGCGTTTTCGCCGAGCCGTCTGCTGATGTCTTAAGCGTAATAATCAGTTTTCCCGTCGGCACCTGTTCATTCTGCTGGATTATAACATTGTTAATGTTGTCATTTTCAATATCCTGCAACATCTGCTGGTACGTATACTGTACCTGATTTTCCGATTTAGTATTACGAAATGTAAGCAATGCAAATATCCCGATTAACAGGATTATAAGATAAAGCCCCATTCCGCCTGCTCTGTTTCTATTCATTTATCTCTCCATTCTGCTATATATTTAAGAATCCAACGATAAAACACCGATATACGGAAGATTCCTGTATTGCTGGTCATAGTCAAGACCATATCCGACAACAAACTCATCCGGTATATTAAACCCGTTGTAATCCACCCTGACATCAACCTCGCGTCTTTCCGGTTTGTCAAGCAGCGTGCATACCCTGAGGCTTGAAGGCATCATCTCCTGAAGATACGGAACAAGCTTTGAAAGTGTGTTGCCTGAATCTATTATATCTTCAATAACAATCACATCTTTGCCCTCAATACTCTCATCAGGCTTTTTCTTAATATTGATTACACCGCTTGAAACAGTTGATGAACCATAACTTGACGCCTGAATAAAGTCAATTGTAACAGGAACAGTTATTCTTTTTGCCAGTTCACAGGTAAAGAAAATACTTCCTTTCAAAATACAGATAAGATGCACGCTGCGCCCTGCATAATCTTCGCTAATCTGTCTGCCAAGTTCATTAATACGTGCATCCAGTACTTCTTCACTGATTAGTACATCTATCTTACTCACATTCGTCCTCCTGTTATATCTTCGCTATTCTCTTCTTCACCAGTACCGGCTTCCGATTCCGGCTGACCGTGCACTCACTCTTTTGCATCAACGCTTATGCATACGGCATTACTGGTTAATTCATTTATCTTATATGCCTCGCTGAGCCTGAATCCGACTACCCAGACGATTTCACTTCCGTCTGCAACAAGCAGCACCCTGTCGCGATACTCCGCCGGTATTTTCTGTTCTATAAAGAAATTTTTCAGCTTTTTTGTTCTGCCGTCTTTGTACACGCAGATATAATCGCCTTCCCGCCTTGTTCTCAATTGCAGATTAAATTTTATTTTATCACAATCAATACATTTCGTATAGTCATTTTCTTGAAAGTCAGTTGTTTTTTCTCCTTTCCTAATCCCAAGCTCTTTGGATGCACTGTACCACCCCGATTTACCATACCACATCAGGGACGGAATTTTTTCATCGCCACTCTTTATGCATATGGTGTCATATTCACGTTTTGCCACAACCGAATACGGCAGGCTTACACTGCTTCCGACTTTTTTGTCCAGAAGCGCCGCAATATCCGATACATGGACGGCACAGATATCCTTTGCAGCCCCGGCTGTCTGAACCAGTGCATCATAAATAACATATTTTTGTATTATATTTTCACATTTTTTCAATTCAGAAACATCAAGATAAATTTTTTTTTGATTCAGTTCATCAGGAATATCTTTCTTAACACGGCATTTCCCGAATACAGCTTTTGCCTGCTTCCTTATATATTCTTCCGCCTCCCGCATAAACTCCGCTGTCTGTGCAATATTCTGCACGGCATTGTCATTCACGTCATTCGTCAGCATCGGAATAATTGTATTGCGCAGGCGGTTTCTTGTGTATTCGCCGTCTGTATTGGTGCTGTCTGTACAGAAGTCCTGACCCTGCTTTGACAGCCATTCTTCAATTTCACATCTGCGCACTTTAAGAAGAGGTCTTATGATTGTATATCCGCCCTGCATTGTGCTTTCGGGAGACATTCCTGCAAGCCCTTTAAGCGCACTCCCCCGCATCATATTATGAAGCACAGTTTCCGCCTGGTCATCCATGTGATGCGCAAGAGCTACCCTGACATTAATATCACAAGCTGTCTGCTTTAATTCCATGACACGTCTCTCAAATGCCTCATGCCTTACCAGTCTTCCTGCCTCTTCAGTCGATAAATGCTCCTTTTTTGCAAATGCCGGCACATCTGCATGCACCGCCCTAAATTCAACGCCAAGCCTTTCACAGAGCCTTGCGACAAACATTTCATCCCTGTCAGCTTCAGCACCTCTTATGCCGTGGTTCACGTGCAGAACGGATATTTCAAAAAAAGGTGTCGATAAAAAAAGGCTGTCTCTGAGCTTCACAAGTGCACAAAGAAGACAGACTGAATCGGCTCCGCCGGAAACACCTGCAATTATATGGTCATTCCGGCTTATCAACTTGTTTTCTTCAATTCCGTTACTGATGCGTTCAATAAAATCCACTGTTTTATCTCCATGTTCCACAGCCGGTGTCCAAAATTGCTCCTCAAAACACCTGCGTCTTTATGATGTTACAATCTTAATACATATTAATTGCAGTGTCAAACACGCCTGTGACCAGCACACTCATATCATCAGCATTACCTTCATCGTTGTCCGCACATACTTCCTTCAAAATTTTCTGTGCAATTATATCCGGCACCTTAACATCAATATCCTGAATAATTTTTACCATCTGCTCATCCTTATCCTCTCCATCCAGTGCCTCAATAACTCCGTCACTCACCATTATTATATAATCCCCGTCATAGAGCTTTTTTACCGTGCTGTCATAATCCATTTTTTCAAGTACGCCAATCGGCAGTGTGGTCGATTTGATTATCTCAACCCAGCCGTCCCTCTTAATAAATGTGGATGCAGCCCCAAGCTTTATAAATCTGGCAACGCCCAGATATCTGTCAACGACACAGGTGTCTACCGTAACAGGATTGCACTCTCTTTTACCTGATGATATTGCTGCATTAATAAGTCCTATTGCAGACTTTGCATCAAATCCGGCATCAAGACTCTGCTCCAGCAGTTCGACAACAATCCCGCTTTCATGCCGTGCCCTCGGTCCGCTTCCCATTCCGTCCGCAAGGGTAACTGCAAGTTTCCCTCCGCAAAGATTTGCAACCGAATAATTATCTCCCGAAACACCGGATTCCTTCGATGTCACAAATGCTTTTCCGACAATCGTCTGGTATCTTGGTGATTGAATAAAAATGTAATCGTGATATATCTCATTCAAAAACCTTCTGTTGGCATCAGAAGGCTCAAACCCGCATCCGAGCATCTCTTCAAGACAATTTACTATTTCTCTGGTACTTATGCTCCCCCGTCTTGCAGTTCTTGCCTGCATCACAACCTCCATCGGCTTGTCGTTAAGCACCAGCATACAAAGATTTTTCACCCTTATTCCGCGTCTTGCGAGCTTCTTCTCTATGCTGTTTTTCACGCCATTTTCAGGTTCTTTCAGACTATTCCCTGTCATAATGCAGTCTTCAAGCACATCCGCCATCATTGTAAGCTGCTCTGCGATCTCACAATCTGCGCATGATTCCCCAAGCTTTCTGAATGTCCTTGCGGATTCTTCAAGTTTTCCCCTTGAATACGAAATCTTAATATCATCTGTCTCCATCTTTTCCTCCATTAAGAGGCGTTGTTTAAACTTTGTTTTTCGCCCTTTCACGCCATTATACCTACGCCGTTATGGAGATATTTGTCAAAACGTATTCCGGATACAGCATTTTTGCTCGACAAAAAACCACAGCGTAATACAATCCGCTGCGGTCATCATTGTACGTATTTAATTATTTATCAGAACCTTCCGAACGGAAAATAATCTCATCCGGATATAATAATCCAAATTTATTCTTTGCCATCTCCTCGACATATTTCTTGGTCTTTACATATTTTCTGTATTCTTCGAGTGACTGGCTCCTTGATTCTTCCTGGGCAATCTGCTGTGAAAGCTCTGCCCTCCTTGATTCATATTCATTCCCCTTGGCCTCAAGCGACTTTCTGCCATTCAGGACAATGATGCTCAGGACAAAAACAATGGCAATTGCAGCTAACATCGCAATCATGTTAGAACGCCTTTGTCTTTTCAGTCTTGCCTGCCTTCCCTGTTTTGTCTCGAACTTTCTCATTAATCGTCACCTTTGCTTTAAAATGCAGTTTTTTAAAACCGCAGCCAATTTTCCCAAAAATAATTTTAGAATATTTAATCAATATTTTCAACGGTTTAAGTATAAAATTCACTAATACGGTAATAATTTCCACAAGCCAGTCGTTTGTTGCAACTCTGTAAATGAACGCCCCAAGAATAAACCCAACTATTGAGAAGCTTCTCACAATCCCGTCATTTATAAGAAATGTAACATGAAAAACTGCAAATCCGCAGCACATCCAGAAAACAATATCCTCAACAAATATCCAGACCGTACCGCTGTGCGCAACTATGCGTCTGAAAATGCGTATAAAATCATAACATAAAGCAAGTGCCATGCCCCACATCATGGAAGCCAGAAGATATCCCCATTCCCATGTTATAAGCGCACTCATTTAAACAGCCTCGCAATCACGGATTCACCTTTCTTTGCGTAGCTGCTGATTTCTGAATATTCCACAGCATCAATTCGTCCGTCAAGGTCAACCTCGCCTTTTTCAACCGAAAGACGCCTGACATGCAAATCATCACCCTTTATCAGCACCATGCCGTAATCTGTTTCCAGAATCACTTTTTCAAGGTCAAATGAAATCACATCATTTACACCCGTTATCTGTGCCCTTTCGCGATTTTCCATCGAAAATGCATGTTTTCTTGCCAGTCTTGCCTTTTCTTCCATTCACATTCCCCTTCATACCTGCCATATGGTTATTAATAAAATATATACAGGCCTCATGGAAAATATGATACTTTTTATAAGTATTCAAACATATCCTTAGCTTCTTCTTTTTTAGTAGTCTCCTTAATATCCGTAACCCGCACTTTAACCGATTTATTGCCGAACTGAATCTCAATAACGTCGCCTTCTTTGACATCATATGATGCCTTTACCACCTTGTCATTTACAATGACACGCCCTGCATCACACGCATCATTGGCAACCGTACGCCTTTTAATTAATCTTGAAACCTTAAGATATTTATCCAGCCTCATACTAATCTCCATTTCTAGCGCAAACTTAAAAAATCGCCGGAACACATTGTTCCGGCGGTTCTTACATATTTGCTGTCAGATGAATTACTTCTTCTTGTTAACAGTTTCCTTAAGTGCCTTACCAGCCTTGAACTTAGGTGCCTTTGTAGCTGGAATCTTGATAGCCTTGCCTGTCTGTGGGTTCTTACCTGTTCTTGCAGCTCTCTTTGCAACTTCAAAAGTACCGAAGCCAACAAGCTGAATCTTCTCGCCCTTCTTTAACTCCTCAGCAACAACTTCCATAAATGCCTTTAAAGCCTTCTCGCTATCCTTCTTTGTCAACTCTGACTTTGCTGACATTGCAGCAACTAATTCTGTCTTATTCATCTTGATAAACTCCTCCTCATTCGGATTATATTTTGTTGATACACGCCCAACTAGCTTAGTTATACTCTTAAAAACATAGTTTGTCAAGAAAAATCGGCATTTTCATCAAATTATGTCATTTAAAATCACTTTTTTCAACATTTTTTACAAAATTTTCTAATCACAAATCACTTTCTGCATCCAAAATGCCCTTTTCAATGAGTTCTTCCCTGTAATGTTCCATTGCTGCCTTGTCGATTTTGCCGGCCTTGACCCATTCCTCGTATTCCTTGAGGCGTTCAAGCTTTTCCTTGCGTTTCATTGAGTTCCATCGTGACAGCCCGGCCTTAGCATCATCAAGATGCTCCTCATCGCCAAATACATGCGGATGTCTCCGTATAAGCTTTTTCCCAAGCTCATTAATCACATCATCAAGTGTAAATTCCCCTGATTCCTCCGCAATTCTTGCATGCATCAACACCTGCAGAAGCACATCACCAAGCTCCTCTCTAAGATTAAGATAGTCTCTTCGCCCAACCGCCTCTATAACCTCTGCACATTCATCGCGCAGGCATTTTTCCATACTTTCATGGGTCTGCTCCCTGTCCCACGGACATCCGTCCTCATCTCTTAACCTGGCCACAATTGCAATAACGTCTTCCCAGCCATAATGCTCTTTAATATACTTTTCGTTCATTAAAATTATATTTCCTCTCTTAATCTGTTGTTGATTAATATTTTATATTTATATATAATGTATATATTGTAATGTATATATTATCATTTATCTATATACTATCACATGTTATAACTTTTATAAACTCATAAACATACCACGGATGGTAAAGCAATGGTAAAAATTGACGAAGATTTATACAAAAAAGCATTAGATTTTGCAACCTCCAAGCATGAAGGGCAGACAAGAATAGAAGGCAAACCATACATTACCCACCCTGTTGCTGTCGCACAGATTGTAAGGGACTGGGGATATGGCACCGACTATGTTATTACTGCACTTTTTCACGATTTACTTGAAGACACCGATGCCACCGAAGACGAGATAGCTGCAATCGGAGGACCTGAGGTCCTTGAGGCCGTAATCCTTCTCACCAAAAAGAAAGGTTATGTCATATCTGAGTACACAAAAGCAATCAGAGAGAATAAAATTGCCTTTGTCGTAAAGGCAGCGGACAGGCTTCACAATCTGCGTTCCGCCATTTATACGGATACTGACTTCAAGCGCAGATATATTCTTGAGACCGTTGACTGGTATCTTGATTTTTCACCAGAGATACCTAAAGCCGTACAGAGCCTTGTCAAATCGCTTGACACTCCGCTTACCGAGCTTCCTTTCCTCTATGAGCCAATAGATACATGGAAAATCAGCAGTCAAAATATAAATCCGTAGCGGTATTAACTTCACTGCTACGGATTTTTTATTTTAATCCCCATTCCGCAGACGCCAAAGCGTCTGCGAAATCGCGAGCCAAATATCAGATTTGGCTCTGCGATAATGGCTTGTTTGTGGCGCCTGCGGCACAAACAGCCGTGTGAAAAATATGCCATCGGGCATATTTTTCACACTATGACTCCATCTGTTTTCCAAGAAATGCTGCCGCTGAATGTACCAGCTTCTTTTCTGTGTCGCCAAACTTACACTTTGCATCCCTGCTTGTGATAATCACTGCGCCAATCGCATCACCTTCACACAAAATCGGACTTATTGCCTGTTCCGCGTAATCCTCCATGTTCCCCTGTGCATCATTTGTAATATTGATAAATTCATTATCGCCTTTTTTAGCCGTAATATTTTCACGCTCTTCTATTGCCTCTTCAAGTCCTTTACTGATTGACTTTCCAAGAAGATTCTTTTTATCTCCTCCCGATACTGCAATAACACGGTCACGGTCCGTAACGCATACGATATGCCCTGTCGTCTGCGCAAGAGTCTCTGCATACTGCCTTGCAAATGTTCCAAGCTCGCCTATCGGTGAGTATTTCTTCAAAATAATCTCACCCTCACCTCCCGTAAAAATCTCAATCGGGTCTGACTCCCTGAATCTTAAAGTTCTTCTGATTTCTTTCGGTATTACAATTCTCCCCAGATCATCTATCCGCCTCACTATGCCTGTTGCTCGCATGAAAATTTTTCCTCCATTTCTATATTATTCCATGTTGCAAA
>CAMECH010000016.1 GCA_945913015.1 uncultured Bacteroides sp. | reverse complement strand
CCTGTTGCTCGCATGAAAATTTTTCCTCCATTTCTATATTATTCCATGTTGCAAAGATTCAATAAATTCAAATCTCTGGTTATGGAGTTAGTATGTGGAAAATTTGCAGAATTATACTGCATTATTGTTCAATCCTGAAATGAAACGCCTGCCCGTTCTAACTTCTTACGTAATTTCAATTCCTGTTTCTTAAACATAGTTCCAATACATTTTTTATTTAAGGTAACTGCATAGCCATTCTTGGCTGCTCCAAGCGCAGTATAAGCTACGCACCCGCCACCATCAACACCAACTATCTCTATTTCCGTAATATTCCTGCTCTTTAAATCTTTCACGAAAAGCTTGTTTGAAAAGGCATCCGGCTTATACTTTTCAAAAATGTTATTAGATACCACCGACAAACCGTCCACCAATTCTCCTTCCGGACTTCCCTGATATACCTGCACCGGTGCCAAACGATTCAAAAGATTTGGTTTCATCAAATTCTTGATATAATATACCTCTACATCATCAGTCTGTTTGATTTTTTCATTAATGCGAGACAGCAAATCTGTATCATAAAAAAACATCTGTGCATGATTTTTCCCCACCGTAATCTCCTGCATATCAATTACAATCAGCGCTCTCATAGCTACTCCTTTCCTGGTGCCGAAAGCATATAAAATTTCTCCTTATTCATATTGTCTCCGCTGTTATTATTTTTGATAACAGGAATCCTCTGCCCAGATTAATGCACATTTTACCGCACGTTTCCAGCCTGATAACAGCTTATTCCTGTAATCAGCTTCCATATTGGCAGCAAACGTCCGGGAAAGAGCCCAGTTCTTACGGATGTCCTCTAAATCGCTCCAGTATCCGACGGCAATTCCGGCAAGATAAGCTGCGCCTAATGCGGTAGTTTCCACGCACTGTGGTCTTAATACATTTACATTCAGGATATCTGACTGAAACTGCATCAAAAAATCGTTATTAGAAGCACCACCGTCAACTTTAAGTTCAACAATATCTACGCCTGATTCTTTCTCCATAATCTTAAGAATATCATGAGTCTGGTATGCCATTGACTCCAATACCGCCCTTACGAAATGCTCTTTTTGGCATCCTCTGGTAATTCCGACAACAGTTCCTCTTGCGTGTGGATTCCAGTACGGTGCTCCAAGCCCTGTAAATGCAGGCACGACATATACTCCTGATGTATCCGCAACAGAAGCAGCATATTTCTCTGACTCTTTGGAATCCCTGAGTATATCCATCTCGTCTCTCAGCCATTGAATCCCTGCGCCTGCCACAAACACACTTCCTTCAAGAGCATACTGTACCTGTTTCTCCGTATTTGCAGCAATCGTTGTCAAAAGTCCATTTTGGGAATTAACTGCCTTTTCTCCGGTATTCATAAGCATAAAGCAGCCCGTACCATATGTATTTTTGACATTTCCGGCATTAAAACAGCACTGACCGAATAAAGCCGCCTGCTGGTCTCCTGCTGCGCCTGAAATAGTAATGCGCCCACCAAGCACGTCCGTATAGCCATATATACAGCTTGATGCCTTAACCTCAGGAAGCATTAATTTTGGGATTTTAAAATAATCAAGCAGCTTATCATCCCAGCACAAATTATGTATATCAAACATCATCGTTCTTGACGCATTGGTATAATCCGTCACGTAAACCGCACCTTTTGTAAGATTCCATATCAGCCATGTGTCAATGGTTCCAAACAGCAGATTTCCTGCTTCAGCCTCTTTACGTGCACCTTCGACATTTTCTAAAATCCATGCAACCTTTGATGCCGAAAAATATGCATCGGGTATTAATCCGGTTGTATTATGCACATACTCAGACAATCCATCTTCAGTCAATTGGCTGATTTTATCAGCGGTTCTTCTGCACTGCCACACAATGGCATTGTATACAGGCTTTCCTGTATGTCGGTTCCATACTATCGTGGTTTCCCGCTGATTAGTAATCCCAAGAGCTGCGATATCATCTGCTGTTGCACCGATTTTACTGATTGCCTCTGTTGCAACAGCCATCTGTGAAGACCATATTTCCATTGGGTCATGCTCTACCCAGCCCGGCTTAGGATAAATCTGTGAAAATTCCTTCTGCGCCATACTGCATATATTTCCCTGCTTGTCAAATAAAATGCATCTGGAGCTTGTTGTTCCCTGATCCAGTGCCATTACATATTTTTTCATACTCCCCCTCATTTCTGAGCGATTTATCGCGAAGAGGCGATGAAAAATCTGCGAATGCAGTTTTTCATCTGCCATAATGGCTATTTGCTTTCGCTCAGAAGCAAATAGCCGTGTGAAAAATTAGCGCATCGGCGTAATTTTTCACACTAATCCCCATTCATCGATTAATCGTTTTTGTATCCTTCCGGTGTTAACATAATTGTTCTCCTACTCATAAACATACCCGTAAAATATGCGTCCGTCAATATTTTTCGTTTATCATTCTTCCCAGAAATATTTCAAAGTAATCATACATCGTGCAAATCATTTTCAAATTGACTACCGATTGGTAGGCTGATATAATAAAAAAGTGCAGGAATTATTGGATACGCTGGTTGATGAAATAGTTGAAAAATACAAAACTTATTCCGAAGTTTCTCAAAAAAATTTGTTTTTATGCATCAATGATGATATGAATTCTGTTCAATTGACTGCAGATGATATTTTTGAATCATTCAAGCAGCAGTTTGAATTTCTTATATATGACCCGTTTTTTTGCATGGCAAGAAATTTCTTAACAATTGAACGGTTTCGCAACCCACGGCTGGCAGCCATTCAAAATCAGTGTGAGTACATTGATGCATTGGATTATTACAAAAAACTCATTCAGCACCTTGTAGACAATAACATTCTGATTAACAGCAACGTGGAACTAATGTCACATGAACTCTTTTCCCCGATGTATGTTCAGTTCTACCACATCCAAAAGGATCCTGACTGCAGGGAAGAGGCACTGAAAATAATAAAAAACCATATTTATCACTTTTTTACAATATATTCCAAATGACACAGAGGGGGCACAAATATGAGGAATTGGAAACTAAGCAGAAAAATTACACTTGGAATTATGATTATTGTTGTTATCTGTATGAGCTCACTATATATAACAGCGAACAGCACTCTTAAAAAACTTCTTGAAAAATCCGAAATCAACCACATGAACGATGTGCTTAACGCACAGACAAGTCTGATTGAAGAATATGTAAACAAGCAGGAGAAACTGCTGACTGCATATAGTAAAACACCTGCTGTGAGAGAAGCTCTTAAAAATCCTACAGATGCTGAAAAACTGGCTGTTGCACAAAGCTATACAACCAATTACTATTCCGATCTTGATAACTGGGAGGGTCTGTATATCGGAGAATGGAATACACATATAATAGTACACTCAAACCCGAATGTAGTTGGTATGACCACAAGGACAGGGGACTCACTAAAAGCACTTCAGGATGCGATAATTTCAAAAAACGGATTGTATAATGCAGGCATAATTGTATCTCCCGCCTCAAAAAAGTTAACTCTTTCTATGTACTGCCCTGTATTTGATACAGATGGCAAAACAATTCTCGGTTACGTCGGCGGCGGCCCTTTTGTCGAAGATTTAGAGAACAGACTTGCCACGCTGCGCGGAAATGCAGATACCGCCGGTTATTATATGATAAATGTAAAGAGCGGTATGTATATTATTGCTGACAATAAAGATTTAATTGCTACAGAAATAAACGATGACCTGCTTTTAAGCATCGCAGAAAAGATAAAATCCGGAGAAACTTCCGGCGAAGTACGATATAACGGCAGTGACGGTAAACAGATTGCCAATTTTCAGGCAATAGATGAGCACGGCTGGGCTGTCATATCATTTGACAGCGAGAAAAATATTTACGCAACAGCTAACAAAAATATGCTGATTCTTGGAGAATTATGTTTTCTATTTGTTGTAATAATCAGTATACTGGCATTTATTATGGTTTTCCTGAGCATGAAACCTTTGCGTTACATAGAAGAATCGATTATTGAACTTAGCGACCTGAAACTTCACAGAAATAAAAAACTGACTTCCTGGATTGGAACAAAAAGTGAGGTTGGCAAAATTGCAACGGCCATGAACTCATTATATGATACAATGACAAATATTGTAGATACATTGTCAGAATGCTCCGGCTCTTTAAATGATACAGCCGTAGCAATGCAGGATTCTTCGAATGTATTGATTTCATGCATCTCAGACAATTCAAAAGCTACTACAACATTTGCAGAGCGTGCGGAAGAAATCGACTGCACCGTAAGCAAAGTAGAGGTTGAGATTTCTGAAATATCAAAGGTTGTTTCTGATGTAGAAAAACGAATTAATCAGGGTAACAGTCATAGCGGCATGCTGCTTGACAAAGTAGAGCAAATGCAGCATCTTGCATCCTCTACATTGGAAAATACCAATTTGCAAATTGCCGCAAACCAGAAATCTATCGAAAATGCAATAAGCGAATTGCAGTCATTGATGCGTATTGATGAAATGGCAGCACAAATTCTTGAAATTGCAAGCCAGACCAACCTGTTGTCATTAAATGCATCTATAGAAGCCGCAAGAGCAGGTGAGGCAGGAAAAGGATTTGCAGTTGTAGCTGCTGAGATTGGTAATCTTGCAACCATCTCCTCCGAGACCGCAACACAGATTCAGAGTATCTGCAACGAAACAAAGAATAACATTTCCAATGTTGAATCCTGCTTTGACCAGATAATTCAGTTCCTGCAAAAAGATGTACAGATGCAGTTTACTGAATTTGCAAATGCAACAAAGGATTATTACAATTCAATAAGCGAAATTCAGACGATTATTTCAGACATTGCGGATGCCTCAGAAACATTTACCGTCACCGTACAAAGCATACAGTCGCAGATTCATGATGTTTCAAATGTTCCTAATGACAACAGCGTTAAGAGTCAGGATATTCTTGAAAAAGCAAAACTTACTGAAGAAACCGCAGAGTCTATGGCTTCAATCGTGCTTAAAAACACAGAAAACGCCAACGCAATCAGCGGAATTGTAGAACGTTTTTCATAAATAACATCCATGCATTATTATAGCCCCGCAGCCTGGCGATATTGTCAGGTTCCGGGGCTTAACTTCTGTTCTTCTTATTCCTGCAGATCATCCAGATACTTCTTATCAATAATAATAAGCATTGTATCCTCTGCTTTCAGCGGCTCATCAGGATCAATATCAGCCGTTATGTCTTCACCGTTTTTGCGTATTGCAACAACGTTCATCTTTTTCTTGTGTCGCAGGGACAGTTCTTTCAAGCTTTTTCCCTGCCATTCAGGGCGCACCGCAATCTCCACCATTCTAAGGCTGTTTGACAGTTCAAAAAAGTCCAGAAAATTGCCTGAGACAATATTTCTTGCGACTCTTACACCACCGTCATGTTCCGGTGTAACAATCCTGTCTGCACCTATACGCTTAAAAATAGTCGACTGTATGCTGTTTTGTGACTTGGCAATGACAAATGGTACATTTGCCTCTTTTGCCGCCAGAATTGCCATTATGCAGGCATCAAGGCATCCTGTCATGGCAACAACAACGCCATCCATATTGGAAAGCCCCAGTTCCTCATAAGAACGGTCTTCCGTCGCATCAATCTGCACTGCAAGCGTTACATCGTCGGCGATATCCGAAATTCTGGCTTCATCTTTATCAAATACCATTACATCTGCACCTGCGCTCATCAGCTCCATTGCAACGCTTCTTCCAAATTCACCTAATCCAAATACCGCATATGATTTTTTACCCTCTCTTTTTTTCATTGCTTCCTCCATTCAGTTTGCCGTTTCATAATATTTCCATTAGATAGTACCGGCATTATCCACAGTATATCAGCATTACCCACAGTACATTTTACAGTACATTTACAGTACATTCCACAGTATATTCGCATTACCCCACAGTAATCTTACCTTCGGGCAGTCTTGCCGACGGTTTTGTATCTCTCATGGTAAATGCAATAACCATGGTAATCGGTCCGATTCTTCCCAAAAACATACATATACAAAGCACAATTTTACCGGCCAGACCGACAAGCGGCGTATAATCCCTTGATAATCCCACCGTTCCAAGTGCACTGTATACTTCAAAAATCATATCTATAGTCTCTCCGCTTTCCAGCAGTTGCATTGCGATGACTGCGAGAAGGCTTGCCATAAAGCTGATAAAAATAATGGCAATCGACTTTCGCACAATTTTATTTGGAATACGCCTGTTAAAACATACCGTGTCTTCCTGTCCTCTGACTGTCGCAAGCACAGCAAGCATCAACACTGCGACCGTTGTCACCTTTACCCCTCCTGCAGTTCCCACAGGCGAACCGCCTGTGAACATAAGAAATATAGCGGTAATTACGGACGGAACAGTAAGGCCCTTCTGCGAAATAGTAGCAATTCCGGCAGTTCTTGTAGTTACCGACTCAAACATTGCCGCCATCAGTTTTTGTCCAAAACTGAAATCACCGATTGTCAGCGGATTATTATATTCAAACAAAAGGAATAACACTGTTCCCAAAACAATTAAAACGCCTGTCATTGTAAGCACAATCTTTGTATGCAGGGATAATCTTTCAAAAAATCCCCTTTTCTCTGCCGTCACTCTCTCACGGAACACACGGATAATATCCCACCATACGATAAATCCGATTCCTCCGATTATGATGAGCAGCATTGTGACAACATTTGCCCATACATTGTGTACAAGCGGCATATAGCTGCTGTCCCCGATAATGTCAATTCCCGCATTACAAAATGCTGAAACCGCCTGAAATACAGAATACCATGTTCCTCGCACCGGTCCAAACTCCGGCACAAACACCGGAAGGTAACAGATTGCACCAATCCCTTCCACAAGAAGAGCCCCTTTAAAAACCCTTTTTAGAAACTGAACCAGTCCCTTTAATGTATCAAGATTAAAGGCTTCGCCCAGCAACATTCTGCTGCTGAGCGAAAGTTTTTTCCCCAAAAGCATCATAATCGTGGTCGTTATTGTAATAACTCCTACTCCGCCAATCTGAATCAGGATAAGAATAACTATTTTTCCAAAAAGACTCCAGTACGATGCCGTAGTTACCACGACAAGCCCGGTTACGCACACGCTGGTCGTAGCCGTAAACAATGCATCAATAAATGGCGTTACCTGCCTCGACACCGATGCAACAGGCAGACTCAAAAGTGCCGTTCCTGCCAGAATTGCCAGCATAAAGCTCAATATTATAATCTGTGTCGTTGTAAAATGCTTTTTTCGCATACTCATTTTCCAATCCTCTTAAAACCTGAATTGATGTATTACACCGTAAAGCAGGCCACAATTGCGTTTAACTTTTCAACTGCATTTCTGCACTCCTTAAGCTTTTCATATCCTTCTGCGGTTATAGCCTGTGTGCTTCCTGATTTTTCCGCTATCGCATATATACCGTCAGCAGACTGTGATACCATACTGTCGATTTCATCAGAAGCCTCCATCACATGCGCAATATGCTTTTCAAGCGATTCTATTGCATCCGCAACCCTCTCCATCACATTTTGGAAGGAATCTGCATCTGTGCGGTATTCCCTTCCTGCCTCTAAAAATTCACTGTAATCTTCAAGCACTGTATTTTCCAGAAAATCCATTATAAGTTCAATACATTCTGTCATACCGGCTACAGACTGATTTACTTCGTCCACAATTTCATTAATATTTTCTACAGTGCTGAAAGTCTGTGAAGCAAGCTGTCCGATTTCTGTTGCAACAACCGCGAATCCCCTTCCTGCATCTCCTGCACGTGCAGCTTCGATACTTGCATTAAGTGCGAGAAGATTGGTCTGTGAAGATATTGCCTTAATATCATCCGTCAGCTCGTTAATCCTCTTTACCGCCTTTGACTGTTCAATTGCGGTATCAGACCTGCTCTTCATATCCTCATACACCCGGCTGGTCTTCTCACTTGATTCCCTGCTGATTTGTTCCATTTTTTCAGCACGCTTCTGTACTTCTTTTGAATTATTTTCACCTTCCATTGCAAGGTTGTAAATACTTCCTGAATTATTTTTTGCATCCGACACACTGTTTACTATATTCTTAGTGCTGCTTGATGCCTCTTCCATGCCAGCCGCAAGCTCCTGTGTAGTCGCACTGCTGTCAGCAGCGAGCATGCCAAAATGCCTGAAATAATTTTCATCCTTACCGTGCGCATAAAGTTACTTCTTATAAAATTAGTTCCTACCAGAATTTCTTCCTGTATGAATACTCTCCCCTATAATTTGAAGCATTATATTCAGGATATTTCACAGGCTCGTAAACATTATCACGCGGCGAATCATCCTGAGTATATATGTACATTGAATTATAGTCCCATGTCACAATTTCATCTCTCACATCACCATAGAGATTTACTGCCTCGGCACACAGTGTCGGATGTCCGTCATCCGGAAACTTAACCACCTGAATGCCTCTTCCGTCAATAAGTCCGCCTTTCTTAACATCAGCATTAAGAAGAATAAAATCCTGTCCGTCTCCTGTCCAGTTTACCGGTGTAAGCAGATTGCCGTTAAGCCCGTTCTCCATCTCCCAGAGAGGATTTCCTTCACTGTCATAGAAATATATAATCCCCTGGTGGCCCCAGAAATTCACCACAGCCATCTCATATCCCGGTCTGTCAGGACAGTAGTTGCCGAGGCTTACCCTCTGTGCATGCCCTATTCCTTCTTTCTTTATGAGATTGCCCTCAAAATCACAGATAATAAAGCCCTCTCTTCCGGCAACACACGCAAAAAACTTCCTGCCTTTATTTGGCCCCGATTCAAACATTCCCGGTACTATCTCGTCAATATGGTCTTCGCTTACGGGCATCGTCCATATTTTATTACCGTTGCAGTCTAACATATTGTAGCCGACAAGAAGCTCGTCATGCCCATCCCCGTTAATATCTATTGCAAATGGAAAATGTCCCGTATTCTTGTCACTTTGGAAATGCCACATAACCTCAAGATTGTCATTTAACGCATATACCCTGCAGTAACGGTCCTTGATAAGAATATCTCTCGGCTTGTCAAGACCTCTGAAATTGCATATTCTCATTCCGTCAGGATTTATCCTGTCAAACGCATATATTTTGTCAGGAACGCCTATAACCGTACCATCTTCCTCATGCGTGGAATACGGGGTTTTCGCACGTTTCTTTACTTCCCCTGTTCTTCCGTCAAGTATAAGCACCTCAAAATTCTTAGCGGTGATAACCTCATCATATCCGTCACCGTCAATGTCATATACCTGCATAGGCATATCCGCCGATATCGTACCAAGTTCTGTATTGGATGTAGGTTCCCCGTGCTGCCACAGTATATTGCCGTCAAGGTCTATTGCCGTAAGACAGCTTATTGTTCCGTATGCATCCCTGTTTACACGTTTCTGGCACTGTGCCATAACTATCTGGTACTCCTTATTGCCTAGCAGATGTCCAAAACGCACCTGTCTTCCGGTACCGAAATTTTTCAAATCGATTTTCTTTACAAGCTTCATCTTCGGATACTTTGCCTGCTCGCTTAAGCAAAGCATTTCATAATCCCCGGCTGCCTTATCAATACTTTCTGCCGTCTTCTCATCGGTTGTTACATTTACATATCCAAACTGTGCGGGAATTGTAGCTGTAATCGCAACTTTTCCTCCCTGCTTTGCATATTCTGTGTATACGTCAAAATATTTCACGCCATCCACAAAGCATACTACATGGTCATCGCACACAGACACTTTCATTATGTAATAACTGTCACAGTCATAGTCAAATGGCACACTTTCAATAACCTCTGCCTCTTCTTTATGCCTGTACACAAGCTTAAGCTGCTTTTCCTCAAATATCAGCACAAGCAGATTCATTGAATTCTGCGCACAGAATCCGATACCCGCATTGCCCCATTTTGTTGTAAACATTCTTAAACCGGCTTCGAGGTCATAATTTTTCCAGAAGCGGCTTCCGCTTGTAAGCATTGGAAATGTCCTGTGCGGCTTATCATTTCTTATGCGCATCTGCTCCATATAATGCTTACCCTGATATTCGGTTATAATCCAGGATGCACCCTGTCCATTATAGGTATGATTGCATACCGGGTCACTCCACTGTCCGTAATACCCCGGATAATTTATATAGTGATACTCGCCCATTGCCGAATGGTTTTTGTCATAAGGAAATTCTCCGATTGGGAAGTTCATAAAATCTTCTTTCAATAACTGTACCATACAAGCCTCCATTCCAAATAATTATTCTATTCCATTTTAACACACTATTTAATTTTTTGCATTAAATTATTATTGTAAATTCCGTATAAACTTGTGTCCGCCGCCTCACTTATCCAGACCGACACAGAGCCGTCACAGACACTGAACATGGCGTCGCCATTGTCATCTATAAGGACCGGTTCCTTAAAATGTCCCAGTGCATCAACAAAACTGCATCCGGCAAATTTTTCTCCGACATTCATTTTTTTAACTCCTGCACTTCTGTCAGTGATAATTACCGCAACACCGGAATTTTCATGTTCATCGTCTCCCCTGCGCGTAAATCCCACTAAATCACTGTCATCAAAATAATCCGTCTCTTCCCCATACGCAAAAAGCTCTCTTATTTTAATCAGAAGCGGCAGTTCCCTTACCGGAGGTATATTGTCATGTTCTATTCCATAATAATCACCATAAAATACACATGGAAGCCCGACGCTTCTAAGGAGTATAAGCGCATATGCCGCAGGCTTAAACCAGCTCGGAATAAATGATTCCAGTGCCTGCCCCGGCTGTGTATCATGGTTGTCCACAAATGTAACTGCCCTGTCAGGCCGTTCTCCTACCAGAGTATTATTAAAAATCGCGCCAAAATTAAAATCGCCGTCTGAGCTTGCTGCCTTAATGAATGCAAAATGCAGCGGCACATCAAATAAAGACATTCTGTTTTTAGTAACATCAAGATAATGTGTCAGCCTGCCTGTCTCTTTTGACCAGTACTCGCCTACCGCAAAACCTTTGCAAGCTTTGTCACTGTCATAACTACCTTTCTCGTCTTTTCTGTCCTGAGCCTTTTCCTGCATATATTCCTGCATGGTCTTAAGCCACTTGTTGTAAAATTCAAAACTGATATGCTTTACCGCATCAAGCCTGAAACCATCCATTCCAACCGTGTCAATGTACCATTTCCCCCAGTCGGTTACTGCCTTTACTGTCTCTTCATTGTCAGTGTCAAGGTCTGCCCCCATAAGATAGTCATAATTGCCGTTCTCCCCGTCAGTTTCCCGGTTCCACTGTTTGCCCTCAAAGCAGTATATTCCCGTCTGCTTCTTTTTATCATCCCAGTCTGTACCGCTGAAATTTGAGGCATTCCACTCCATATCTGAATATTTTTTATTTCTTCCCGGAAATGTAAACCTCGTCCATGCCTCAATTTCTTTCGCTTCTGCAATCTGCTGTTCCCTGTCGTCAGGATTGTCCTCTGTCGCCATCACAGTTTCTGTCTCGTCCGCTCCCATCATATGATTAAGAACTATATCCGCAAGCACTTCTATTCCATTATTCTGAAATACTCTGACTGCCTCAAGATACTCCTCACATGTACCGTATTTTGTTGCAGTTGTACCCTTCTGATTAAATTCACCAAGATCGTATGTATCGTAAACGTCATAACCTACACTGCTTTTTCCGGCAGCTCCTTTATATGCCGGCGGAAGCCACACCATATTTATTCCTGCCGACTTAAGCGCAGGTGCCTCATCGGCGCACCTTTTCCAAAATTCCCCGTCATCCGGAAGATACCACTCAAAGTACTGCATCATCGTTCTGTTTTCCATATTGCACCTCTTTTCTGTGCATGCACTTTTATTGACCACATAATAATATACCAAAAATGCACCCTGAACACCAGTTAAACATACCGGTTATTCAGGATGCGTTTTTCAGATATTATTAATCAGTAATCTTATATTTATCTTACTTATTCAGCTCAAATATTTACTTAAATTAAAATTTATGCTATATTGATAATATATGGCATTGTAACGGTATTCAGGGGGGACAAACTATAACATGGGAAATATTTCAAACGATACAACAGAATCTTCAGAAAACTATCTTGAAACTATCCTGCTTCTTGGAAAAAAACTTCCTGTCGTCCGTTCTGTTGACGTCGCCAACGAGCTTAATTTCAAGAAATCCAGTGTAAGCATTGCAATGAAAAATCTGCGCGAGAAAAATTATATTACAGTAACCGATGCAGGTTTTATATATCTTACCGACACAGGCCGCGACATTGCTGAAATGATTTACGAGCGCCATGAATTTCTTTCTTCCTGGCTTGTAAAGCTCGGCGTAGATGAGACAATTGCATCGGAAGATGCTTGCAAGATGGAACACGTTATAAGTAAGGAAAGCTTTGAGGCTATCAAGCGGTTTGTCAGCAAATGTTGACAGACACGGACTCCATTTCTGAACCGGAATACAAAATGATATAACGAAATGAGGAGAACTATGAAAAAATTTCTGCCATACATACGGTGCATGGCTTTTTTGATTGTGCTGGCCGGCTTTATCGCACTGAACAATTTTTTATTTGCGCCTTCGGGATATATAAGATTTATTCTTCACGAGTTAAATTCCAGGGAACAGAACTATGACTGCATTATTCTCGGTGCTTCCCACGCAAGGAGTGCCATTGACCCTGCAAAGATTGATGAAAAACTTGGAACAAATGCATTAAATCTTGCGATTCCGGGAGAGACAATAAAAGATTCCTATTATCTGCTTAAGGAAAGCTGTGAGAAAAATGATGTCAAAACAGTTATTCTTGACGTAGACTACCAGTACTGGTATTCCGTGCAGATTGAAAGTGAGTTTGGAACGCCATTTATTTTTAACAAAATGAGCTGGCTTTCAAAGACCAAGTATGAATATATTATTGATAATATGGATAAGCTTGATTTCCGGAACACATTTACCGACAGATTATCTTATTCCATGACCGGAGAGGATGTTGCCCAGAATGTTTCTCTCAAGCTGACTGATGATTACAGAAAATATTCAATCCGCGGTGCCATAACAAGCGATGCAAACGGACCATATGTCGGCAAAGGCTTCTTCTACCGGGAGACAAGCGGTCTTCCACCGGGAGGTTTTGAATACCTTCAGCATTGGTACGGCCGTGAAAACGGAGAACTTGAAGGATGGGTAATCAATTATTTCTCACAGATTGTCAACTACTGCAACAGCAATAATATTGAGCTTATATGCGTCACATCGCCTATAACGCCTACTGCTGTCCGCAAACTTGGCCTTGATAAGGTCGACAAAACTTTTAATGAATTTTTTGCAAAATATAATGTTCCGTACTATAATTTTAACCTTCTCAGCATGAGCATACTTCCGCGCGATGATGTTGACTTTGGTGACATGGAAGGTCACATGGGAGGAGAACTTGCCGAGAAATATTCAGAAGTTCTCGCCACCTTACTGAATGACCGTAAAGACGGCTCACTTGATACGGACAAATATTTTTATGATTCATTCTCCGAGCTTTATAAGCACACATACCGTGACCGTCATAACAAGACACGTGAATAAAAAGGACCTGTGCAATGCAGAATACTGATATCTGCACTGCACAAGTCCTTTTTTATCAGATGAATCATTTATAAAGATGAATAATTTATACGGTAAAGCCTCTGTTTTTTCCGCTCAGGTCATACGCAATCTCATCCAGTCTTCCGTTGGAATATGTAAGTCCGGCATACACCTTCTGCGCATTCGCCATAAGCGCCCCGCTTGTGTCCTCTTTTGCCACTTCTTTAAACGCTGCACACAGCTTATCGAAAACCCTGCAAAGCACATCAAAATCCTTTTTATCTTTTTTTAACATTGCTTTGTTAAGTGTCTTTGCCGCATATGCATAAATATTAAAAAGCTCTGCCGAAATCGGATACCTCATATCAAGTGATGTACTGAGCGCATCTACTACGCGCTTTGCCTGCTTTGTATAACTGCAAAACTCATCATCATTGCCACCGTCATATGCTGATTCGGCATCCTTTACATACTGCTTTGCCATATCAAGCATAATTACAACCAAATCAGTTCTTGATGCCTGCGATATCCTATACGAAAATGAATTTATCTCTTCCTTCGTCATTGTATCCCCTCCAAATCAGTTATACATTCAATTATTTCTGAAGCAGCTGAAGTACTGTCTCAGGTCTTGCATTTGCCTGTGAAAGAATTGATGTTCCTGCCTGCGCAAGTACATTCTGTGCGGTGTAATTCGTCATCTCCTCCGCCATGTCAGTATCAATCAATCTTGAAAGCGCCGCAGTCATATTTTCATCAGAAACATCAAGATTGTTCTTTGTATGCTCGATTCTGTTCTCGTAAGAACCAAGCTTTGAGCGTATTTTGGATACTTTCGCAGTTGCTGCATCTATCTTTTCAATTGAACGGCTTGCATTATAATTTGACATAACATTTATCTGGTCAATTCCAAGCTTGTAGGTTGAAATTTCCTGAATATCAACTGCTATATACTGGTCTTCGTTAGCACCCACATGTACCTTCATCGCTCCGATATCCGTAACCTGCTGAATAACATCAAGTGGCACGCTTCTTACTGCTGTCGCATCTACTTTTGTTACAGTACCTGCTTTTCCCACTGCTGATGCATCAACATCCACAAATTCTGTATGCGCGATATTGCCGGGTATATCCATTACAAATGTCTTATTATCAACATCCTTCACTGTAATCATTGTACCCTTTGCAGAAATGTTGGCTGTATCCGCAAATCCGACGCGCTTGCCGTTAGGCAGCGAAAAATCCACCACTGCGTCTTTTCCCTGAACTACAACTCCGTCCTCATCAGCCGCACCATCAATTCCTAACGCATCTGCAAGCAGCTCATTGTCGCATTTAATCTCAAGCTTAATATCCGAACCATACTCATTTGTCATAAAAACAAGCTTATTATTTGAAGGATTTGTTACCGGCTCATATCCGGCATACTGAGGATCACCTATTCCCGTCGGATTTCCCGTTGCCGCAAATACCTTTCCTCCGAGGATTCCCATTGCATCTGACAGCTTTGTCATTACCGTGTTCAGGTCATCGCCTTCGTCAACATCAACATTATATCCGTTAATTGAAATGGTTCCTGCCATTTCCTCCGTAACACTTGTAAGTGTTACAGCTGAGCCCATTGCCACAGCCTGTCTTGCATCCTCAAGAATTGCGATTGAATAGTCTCCGGCAGGAATATTATCCGTACATTCAAACTGTTCAACACCCTTTACATTATTCCTTGTATATACACGTCTTTCAAGGTTACCGTCAATAAGTGACTGTGTGTTAAATTCAGTATTATCGGAAATTCTGTCAATCTCCTTGTTAAGCGACTCAATCTCCTGCTGGATTGCACTGCGCTCTGAGTCGGCATTGGTATCATTGGCGGCCTGTACTACAAGCTCTTTCATTCTGGTAAGCATTGCCTGAATTTCAGATATGGCACCTTCTGATGTCTGTATTACGGAAATACCGTCTGACGCATTAGTATTTGAACGCTCAAGGCCTCTTATCTGCATTTTCATTTTAAGGGAAATAGCCATTCCCGCAGCATCATCTGATGCGTGATTGATTTTAAATCCCGAAGACAGTCTCTCCAATGACTTTTCCAGATTACTTTCCGACTTCTGTAACTGATTATTTGAAATTATCGCTGAAATATTTGCATTAATTCTCATATGAACTCTCCTTACCAAGTGCAAATCAAATCTGTCATACCTCTAATATCGGCAGAAATATATTCTGCCTTAACCATATGTGCTAATCTTTGTCACATAAAACAGTCAGTTACAATAAATATGCCGCTTATGCAATTACCGATTTTACAAGCTTTTTGGCAATTGCGTACAGTTCCCCTGCCGAAATGTCTTTATCACTTACAGGCAGTTGTGTCTGCGGCAGCATATCAGACTTTCCTACCTGATAAGTCATATTTTCAATCTCCTCTGCTGCAACAGAAAGCCTTTCTTTCAGTTCTTCCTCGCTGCCATCCGTAATTGCAAATACAAAAACCCCGTCTTTTTCTGCACGTGCTTCAATATGTATTTTCCCAATCAGGTCTGTATCGGTATCAATTGCAATGCGCCCCGCATTTTCCTCGTCCTGCACAAACTGAAGATGAATTGTCCCCATACTTCCGTTGTTATCAAACGGGATTCTGTAATCATGCTTTTTTGCCATACTCCCAAGCATAACTATTTCCCGGCTTCTCATTCTCAGATTTTCCAGCTCCTGCCGGTTTTCAACGCTCTCAAGTGCATTGCTTATATCGTCCTTCACATCTGACTCAAGCTCTTTTAGTATTTCTGCAGTCTTATTTTCATCATCAAGGTTTTCAAGCATTTCCATTGCTTTTGACTTCTTGTCATCTTTTAATCCCTTAAGCGCAGCACAGTTCCACCCTTCCTGCATAATTTCCTGCATTGCCTGTATTCCTGCAATCGACACCCGGCTGTCAAATCTTGCAAGTTCCCGCACCACGCTTTCATCTGCTTCTCTCACATTTTTCAGACTGTCAAGATACTCTTCATAATATTCCGCTTCACTGCGCAAATCATAATTTTCATCCACAGCTTCGATAAAGCCCTCAACGCTTCTTGTGTCAATTTTTTCTTCATCATTTACAAGCTTTAATGTTCTAGGCGTAATTTTATCTGCATTTGCCGCAAACAATGTATTGTAATAATTAACTGTTCCGGTAACTTCAGTCATTCCGTCAGTATCATTAATAATCTTGTCAATTCCTGCTGCCTTTCTGCTGTTATATGCAGTTATAAGATTGCCCATTGTGATATCCGCGCCTTGCTGCATCAATGCACCGACAGCCCTTCCCGCATCCTTTGTAAAAATGTTTATCATGCGGTAAATTCCGATAAACTGTCTGCGTTCCTCCTCTGTAATACCGCCTGTTCTGTCAAGCTTATATAAAAATGTGCTGAATTTTTCTTCTTTGCTCTCACTTTGCGCAACTTCAGCCAGATATTCATTAACATCCTTTATATCTGACTTCATCGGATTTTTGCCGTCACGTATCATTGAAAGCACGGCCTGTGGCTTCATATTGTTTATAAGGCTCTTAACCTCTGCATACAGTCCTTTTACCTTATCAACATTTTCCTGCGTAATTTCCATTCCGTTGCTTCCAAGAATCCTTATGGCCTCACGATTTGCTTTATTGTCCTCCATCCCAAGTGAGTCAAGCAAATCCGACGTACTTGCATCCACTGCCTTTATTACTGAATCGCCGAGATCACGTCTTACCTGTGTTCCCACCGCCTCATAGGTCTTTCCTGCCTCTCGGTAACGCTGGCGAAGAGACGCTCCTGTCTGTGCAAATGCTTCAAGCGTAATAACACTTCCGATTTCGTTTTCGGCAAATACGGCACCTATTAAATCAACAGGTGCACTTGAAATATCATATACCGCCTTCTGCACCTCAAACAAAGCATTTGCGTCTTCATCTTTGCTCTGCTCTGCCAATGCAAGCTCCATTTTCTTTAATTCCTCGACAAGTTTTGCAATTGGCTCCGTATTCAGGTTAAATCCCTGCTTTGCAAGCGACAGCCCGGCATCGGCAGTCATAAGAATTCTGATTTCCTCAAGACGGCGGTACCCTGCGATTTCCTCTCCTGTCATTGATTTTATGCGCTGTGCAAGTTCCTGCGCATCATGCTCCTGCCTTCCGTCAACAGCTTGGGAAAGGTTTTTAAGTGTAAGCTCATTTCCTGATTCAATTACGCTGCAAACGTCAGCTTCATCTGCGGCATTTGCAATATTTATTGCATTGGCAACCTCACGCCATATTGCAGGTTTCTCTGTCAGATTGGCGCATCCTGCCGGCTTTCCGTCTGAAATTGCTGCTGCCATTGCATCAATTGCATCATCTATTCCATTTTCCTCATTAAATGAGGTCATATCAAGTGTGTCAAGAAGCGCCTTATATTGCAGATTTTCCTCCGTTACCGGTATATCGTACTCCATAAAGCCTCTTGCATTGTCAAGATTATTTTTATTGACCTCAAGACCTGCTCTTGAAATTACATTTTCAACCTGAGGTTTTAATTCAGCCCATTCCTCTTCAGTCAGTTTTTGTGCCGCATTTATCTGCCCGGCAGATTTGTGCTGCGCATTATATAAATTGTCAATTGTCGGCTCCATATTATTTTTTATAAGATAGTTCTTCGCATTGTCCGAAAGCGGCCCTGTCTTTTGCAGCTCGTCCAGCGTATCCTTCACATCCTGAACATTTTCCCCGGTTGCCGGCACATCATATCCCTGAAGCTTATCCGCAACCTTACTTGCCAGTCCTGTGCTTCCTACCACCTCTTTAATTTCATCCATATCCACACTGCTGCCCATTACCTGATAATCCTCACAATATGTGGCAAGCATAATTTTTATTCTCTCGACAACTGTAATGATTTTCTCAGGCTCCGTATCGTTAAGCCCATATCCATCCTCATCAAGCTTTACGCAGTCTGCACCGGACAACTTCTTAAAAAGTGCATTGAGGCTGCCTTTTGCATTCTCCGCACTTTCCTTAAGCTGTTCAATTACATCCTCTGCCTCATGCATCAGTGCTTTTGCATTCTGTTGCATGCTCTTTGTGCTTGTTGTAGCGCCAATACCCGACACCATGCCTGTCGAAAGAATCTGCGATGCGTTCTTTTCATCCTGACTGCCCACATTATTTTTTATATTAATCGAAGCCTTTTTAACAGCTTCTTCCTGATTACTGTAATTAATTGCGTTTATATTCATAGCTGTTCTCCATTCCGCGGACATTTTTGTTCTTTTTTCTGAAATGTATTTCGTCATTTTATATTAAAATATTAGCGCTGCACTGTTAAAATAAGAGTTTTACAAGTGCATGTTTTATATAATTGAAATTGGGAATATGTTTGATTGACTTGATACACTACTTAAAATCTATTTAATGCACCAGTTAAAGATTTTATATAAGGTTGCCGGTTGTCTAAACTTGTATTTTTAGTTTATAAAAATCAAGAGCGGAACACCTTGCGATGTGCCACTCTCTACAAAAGTTTTTAACTTTTCAATTATGCTGTATATTATATGTTTATTTTACGAGATTGTCAATTACTTTTTTATGGAAATTGTATACACCCACTATCTTTGTATTACTTTTAAAATATGTTTTGTTTTTAATCACTCGACCATTTAAAAATTCCTGCAGCTCTTTGTAACGTCGTTGTTTTGAATCTTCAGACATAAGACAATCATATACATATAGCAATGTTATAAAACTATTTGTGAATTTATAGTTTAAATTATTAACTCGTGAAGTCTTAGATATATCACTCATTCCTTTAATAAAATTAGAAATCTCACTATTAACCTGCTTCGTTGGATCAATTTTCTCTGTCATTTTATTCAGCAGACAATTACTATGTGCAGCGGCATTTCTTACATCACGCACTGTGTTCATCAATGTATTATTTACAATTTGCGTGCCATATGTTTTTTCATAAAAAGAACAAAAATATAGTAAGTCACCAAATGAAATCAATTCCACAAAAACCCATACCGGAAAATAAGGATAATACTTTGCAATAAGGTCTTTACAATACTCTCCTGATTTATGGCTTCTTATATTCTTTAAAATTCTCAAATTATCATCTTTTGCAATGAACTTTCTAACTATATCATAACCATCTTCTGACGGATTATTTGTAATATCATTAATGAGCCTGACCTTAATTGTATGTTCAATATCCAGACACATATCAATAATAATATATCTTAAATGCATATCTATTATTGATAATTCCTTCAAATATCCAAAATCAAGTTTTTTATATTGTCCTGTTCTTTTACCCGTTGGACACTTTTCATAGTTTGATCTATATGCAGCTAATTTCATATAATAGTTATTTTTTTGCAAAAAAACCTTAGCATCACTTTCAGAGACTTCATTAAAAGTTATGCCCTTACTTTTCATATGCTTGATTAATTCATCTATAGACAACAGTTCTTTCACTATTTCACCTGATTTCTCTTATTTGTAATGTCTTAATTCTATCATATCAAAGGCTGTATTTCTACCCTCTTTTTTATATAGTAAAATTGCCCGGCACAACGCCGGGCAATAAAAACTTTTTGTTATTTAATATTATTTATTTTACTTTTTCTCCAAGCCTCTTTGCGTGAACCTTCTTTGCAACAGTGCTGTCAAATTCGTAAACCGCAATTCCGTACCTCGGCAGATCAATCAACAGGGAGTTTTTATATCCGTCACATTCTCCTTCCGTTGCCGTAAGCACTTTCTTCTGGTTCTTTTCATCACTTCCGAGTACCAGCTTATACTTGCATTTTGCAGGAACACCAATACGGAAATTATCCCTTGCCACCGGAGTAAAGTTAAGCACAAAAAGCAGATTTCTCTTTCCGTTAGGACTTAATCTCATGAATGAATAGGTGCTGTTATCCTTGTCATTGGCATTAATCCATCTGAACCCATCGTCTTCATAATCAGTTTCATACATTGAAGGATATTCCGAATAAAGCTGCAGACACCTTCTTGTAAACTGCTGCATATCCTTGTGGTAAGGCTCACCCAGCAAAAACCAGTCAAGAGCTTTCTTCTCGCTCCACTCATTCCACTGTCCGAATTCCTGTCCCATAAACAGAAGCTTCTTACCCGGATGCCCAATCATATATGTATATGCAAGCTTAAGATTTGCAAATTTATCGGTGATATCTCCCGGCATCTTGCCCAGCATTGAACATTTCAGATGAACAACTTCATCATGCGAAAGCACAAGCACAAATTTCTCACTGTATGCATACATAAGGCTGAAAGTCATCTTGCTGTGGTTAAATTTACGGAAATACGGATCAAGCTTCATATATTCAAGGAAGTCATGCATCCATCCCATATTCCACTTAAATGTAAATCCAAGGCTTTCACCATTGTCAGGACTTCCCGTTATGTGCGGCCATGCTGTCGACTCCTCAGCTATTGTTACAGCACGCGGGAAACGCTTACGCAAAATGCTGTTGCAGTGCTTAAGGAATGCCATCGCTTCAAGATTGCCGTTCTTTCCGTATTTATTAGGAACCCAGTTACCCTCTGTGCGTCCGTAATCAAGATAAAGCATTGAAGCAACCGCATCAAACCTGAGTCCATCAATGTGGAAGCGGTCTACCCAGAAAAGTGCATTGGCAATAAGGAAGTTGCATACCTCATTTTTCCCGTAGTCAAAAACCTTGGTTCCCCAGTCAGGATGCTCGCCCTTACGCGGGTCAGCATACTCATATACACAGCTTCCGTCAAAGTTGGCAAGTCCGTGTGCATCACGCGGGAAATGTGCCGGTACCCAGTCAAGAATTACACCTATCCCCTCGTTATGAAGATAATCCACAAAATACATGAAATCCTTAGGTGTGCCATATCTTGACGTAGGAGCATAATATCCGGTTACCTGGTATCCCCATGAGCCATCATACGGATACTCCGCAATTCCCATAAGCTCAACGTGTGTATATCCCATCTCTTTGACGTAGGAAGCAAGCTCCGGAGCTATCTCGCGATAGTTGTAAAAGCCATCCTCTGTTCCGTCATCTTTTTTCTTCCACGAACCAAGATGCACCTCATAGATTGAAACCGGCACTTTATAATGATCCTCTGCCGTCTTCTCCTCAATCCACTTCCTGTCACTCCATTCAAATCCGTTCAAATCGGCAATTTTTGATGCCGTATCCGGTCTTACCTGCGCCTCATTGGCATATGGGTCAGCCTTATAGAGTACTTCGCCCTTCTGTGTCACAATCAGATATTTGTACAATTGTCCGACTTTGGCACCCGGAATAAACAGCTCATATACACCGCCTGTTGATACAGGCTTCATATCATATCCATATGCTTTCCAGCCGTTAAAATCACCTACCACATAAATCTCTTTTGCAGCCGGTGCCCACACAACAAAATTGACTCCGTCAACTCCGTCCTTCACAGCATGATGAGCTCCCATCTTATTGTATATCTCATAATGTGTACCCTGACCAAATAAATATGTATCGAGCTCTGTCATAAATACTTCTTCCGGTTTCAATTCCCTGCTGCCTGTCATAACCGGCAGGGACTCGGGCAATTTAGCATTATCCTTCCTGTGTGCCTTAGCTGCTGCCTTCGGTGTATTTGAAGACTTCTTTACTCCTGCCCCTGTTCTTTTTGCTGTTTTCTCTGCCATATACACTTCTCCATTCCGCAGACGCTTATGCGTAGGATAAACCGCGAGCCAAATATCAGATTTGGCTCTGCGGTAAATGCTTGTTTGTGGCATCTGCGGCACAAACAGCCGTATGAAAAATCTTCACATCAACAATCAATAAGATTTTCATACTATCCTCTCAAATTCAGATTTGCGCAAAACAGCGCATAAGTTGCACATTATCCCCCGTTGTGCAGTACTTTTTATGACTGTTAAAATTATATCATAAAAATATTAATTTTTCCATATCTCTTACTGTTTTTAAACAAAGAAATGTGATATACTAACATAGGTTTTTTAACAAGCCATATAATGTGTATGTAAAGGAGATTAAAGTCATGATTTATTACATAATTGACACAGCATACATCAGGGAAGTTACATTCGTGAGTATCCTGTTTGCTTTTATAGCAACATGCTTAAGTATATATTGGGGACAAAATGCGCTGCCGCGCGACCAGGGCCGCGCTTTTGCCGTAAACGGTGCCAAATCGGCAGGCAAGCCGCGTGGTGCCGGAATTATTTTTATTCTCACATTTATACTTTCATGCGTACTTTTTATTCCTCTTAACAACGAGCTTCTGATTTATCTTATCCTTGTTCTTGCCGCAATGGTAAGCGGATATCTTGATGACAGCTCGGCCTCTCCGTGGGGCGAATTAAAAAAAGGACTCATCGACCTTGCAATAGCAGTAATGGCTGCGGTTACCTATCTTAATTACAATCCGAACACCATCTGGATTGCATTTGCCAACACGCAGGTTACGATTCCAAAGGTAATTTTTGGAATTCTTATTGTAATTCTCGTATGGGCAAGCATAAATGTTACCAACTGTACAGACGGAGTCGACGGTCTTTGTGGAATGCTTTCATGCATAACACTATTTTCTGTATATGTACTGTTTTCATACTATGTATGCGACACATATTTCAGAGATACTATTCTCCTTATGGTAGTCTCAATCCTTGCATACCTGTGGTTTAATGCGTCACCGAGCAAGCTTCTTATGGGTGATGCGGGCTCGCGCGCAATAGGCGTCTTCATAGCTCTTACAATGTTAAAGCTTGAACGCCCGCTGTTATACCTTCCGCTTGCAATTGTTATTATTCTTGATGGGGGACTTGGACTTCTCAAGGTTTCGCTGCTGCGCTTCCTCAAGATTAAGATTTTAAAGAACGTCCGCACGCCAATCCATGACCATGTGCGTAAGAATCTCGGATGGTCAGATGCGCAGACGGTTTTTCGTTTTTCAATAATACAGATGGTAATTGCGATTGCCGTTGCATACTTTTTGATAAGGATCTGAATAATGAATAAATCTAAACTGATACTTCTTACAACGGTTCTGACTGCAGCCTTTTGTATAACCGGCTGCAGCCGGAATACCGGCGTTTCTGCCGATACAGCTTTTCCACAGGAGACGTCAATAACACAGGATGTCACATTTTTCTCACATGCGGACACTGCCGAAAGCACTTCTTCGTCTGCCGCATATTTTAACGCTGACATTATATCTGCTCCTGCAATATTGCAGAACTATTCGGACTGCATAAATTCCGGCAATTATACATCCCTTAACCAAATATTATCAGAAAATCTTCGTATTACTACTGACATTGTCAGCAACTATACAGACACTTCAAGAGGAATTTCCTGCGTTGATACAATGACAATTGCCGCCTGCTGCCGCATTTTACCTGAACAGGCGCTGGAATTATCAAACGGCTATCAGGGCAGGTACGAAAATGAGTACCACAATCGACAGGCTTATCTTGTCCTCATAGATTATAAACTTAAAGACGGCTGTCCCGACACGCAATTCTATTGGAACGGAAACAGACATGAAATCCTGTATACAGGATTAGACGCACAGGACACAGAAGTTATTTATGACATTGTTTCTGTTGAACACCGCCCTATGGACTACTATGGTCCCGGCGGAACACTTCTTGCAACAATCGAAGGTACCGACATACTCAACCGCATGGGGCTTAATTTAAGGCAGCAACGGTAATCCTGACAATACCGGCAACACTGCAATTCCGGTAGAACTTACACTACCGGAAGCCTTCTCTTACAGCCCCATGCGGTCTGTTTTTCTAATTTTCTTCAGCATATGTCTTTTCAAATACTTCTTTCCTTACCAGATATATATCCTTATCATCGCCATACGTAAAGCAGATATAGTAATTTGAATTGCCATACATATATTTCTCATAATTCCATTTTGAAAATACCTTTGTAGGCTTTTCAAGGTGCTTTGCATACACCTTTGCCTCGTCAACGCTCACGCACTGTTTTGCAAAAGGCATCAATCCGTAGACATGATTGTCCTTTAAGTTCCTGATTGACGGAGCATATTCAAAATGCTTGACAAATGCGTCTTCCTTCGCCTGATACTTCGTTATAAATGTTGATTTTTCAATAGGATAAACCTCTCCGTAATACCCTATCATAAGATATATATCTTCTGATGATGTAACAAATACATCACCCTCATATGTCCTGACTCTGAATTCGGTTCCCGCTTCAAAGACATCTGTTGTTCTGACATATCCATAAGTGTACGGAAGCTTTTTATACAGTCTGAAGCCGCTTTTATCCTTTATTCCGTCTTTTGCATAAATCACATCATAGCTGTTATAATACTCGTCGGCACGCTTGAAAAAGTAGGTCTCTATCCCCAGTCCCCCATACTCCTCGTCAAATCTCATGCCATTGATAAATCCTCCGGCCTTATCAAGATGTCCGCCGCCGTTTCCTATGTCTTCCGTAAGGAACTCTGCCATTTCATTTGCCGCAACATCAGGCGCGCAGCTTCTTATCGAAAGCTTGTACCCGTTCGGGCATTCATTATATATTATACATACATCTATGCTGTCAACCTGAAGGACAAAATCCCCAACAAGCCCCAGTATATTAGGGTCACACGGCTTTGACCTTATGATTGACAGTCTCTTTTTCGCATCATAGCTGTGCCTTATCATGGCAATACCGGCTGTTTCCATTTCCTGCAATGTAAAATTTGCATGCGTAAAGCGTTTGATGAGTGCTCTGTCTATTTTCAGATTTTCTGCCATATCCCATTCCAGTGGATGACGCATTTCTGACAATTCATTACTGTCCATGTACAGTCCGTAATACAGTGCGGTTGATACTCTGATATCTTCATTTACATCAAACCCTTCAGATTTCAGCATATCATAACATATAGTTGCACAGCTCACCAGATTACTGCGTATTTCTGCCATATCATCAGACATTTTGCCCGTATTATGATGGTCTATCATGGCTACATTTTCTGCTTCAAGATGAGTCACATTACCCTCACCGTACTGGCAGTCAACAGTAATAAGCAGTTGCGCAGGCTCTATCCCGGTGACATACTCCACAGGTATCTTAAGTTCATTTATAAGCAGAAGCATATTGCTCTTTGCTATTTTGAAACTCCCTCCATATACAAGGCGCACCTTTTTGCCTAACGCTTCAAAATACCTGTATATTGCAAAGCCGGAACCTACGGCATCTGCATCGGGGTTATCGTGCATCTGAATAACAATATTATCAAATCTGTTCAGGTCACTTAATCTCATTGGTTATTCCTTTCCGCATATTGTATCTATATTGTCCTGTACTCCGCAAAGCTCTCCGCAAGCACCTCAAGTGCCGCAAGAAATGCCGAATCTGTCGGAAAATCCTTATGTGCCGCGCTGTAGATAAAATACGGGTCATTGCCCGGCTTAAATTCAAGAAACGGCTCATTTCTTTCTATGATTTCAGGAATTGCCGAAACGTCAAGCGATGCCGACGGAGTAAAATAAATTTCAACGCGCCAGTCAGAATTACCTACAAGCCCGCCCTTTATCTTTCTTATGTCTGCCTTGTGCGCCACAGACTTTATCAGCGCAATCGTAAGCAGATTTGTTGCAGAATGCGGCAGGTCTCCAAATCTGTCAATCAGCTCATCCTGCATGTCCATCTGTTCCTCACGGGTTTCAATTGCCGCAATTCTCTTATACAGATCAAGCTTCTGCGACTCAGACCGTATATATGTTGCAGGAATAAATGCATCCACATTTAAATCTACAACCGTCTCAAAGTCCTCACCCTGATACTCGCCTTTGAGTCTGCACACCGCCTCATTCAGCATTTTGCAGTACAAATCATATCCAACCGCAGCCATATGTCCATGCTGCGCCTCTCCAAGCACATTTCCGGCACCGCGTATCTCCAAATCCTTCATTGCAATTTTAAAGCCCGAGCCAAGCTCTGTAAACTCCCTTATTGCATGCAGCCTTTTCTCTGCAACCTCCTTAAGCATTTTACCTCTTCTATAAAGGAGAAATGCATACGCCGTCCTGTTAGAACGGCCGACGCGGCCGCGGAGCTGATAAAGCTGTGAAAGCCCGAAATTCTCTGCATCTTCAATAATCATCGTATTAACATTGGAAATGTCAAGCCCCGTCTCAATAATTGTAGTTGAAACAAGCACGTCAATATCGCCGTTTATAAAATCATACATGATGGCTTCCAGCGTTTTTTCGTCCATCTGTCCGTGTGCAAATGCAACATTTGCATCAGGCACAAGCTGCTGTATATGCGTTGCAACCTCATCAATATTGCGCACCTTGTTATACACATAATAAACCTGCCCGCCCCGCCCGAGTTCACGGTTTATTGCCTCTCTTATCATCTCATCATTATGCTCTGTAACAAATGTCTGAATCGGCATTCTGTCTACAGGAGGCTCCTCAAGGACGCTCATATCCCTGATTCCCACAAGGCTCATATGGAGTGTTCTTGGAATAGGTGTCGCACTGAGTGTAAGCACATCGATATTTTCCTTAAGCTTCTTAATTTTTTCCTTATGTGATACACCAAAGCGCTGTTCCTCATCAATTATCAGAAGCCCCAGATCCTTGTATTCAACGTCTTTCGAGAGCAGCCTGTGCGTACCGATTACGATATCAACCATGCCTTTCTTCAAATCTGTCAGCGTCTGCTTTATTTCTTTTGCAGTCCTGAATCTTGACAGCATCGCCACCTTTACCGGAAAATCTTTCATTCTCTGCTCAAATGTATTGAAATGCTGCTGTGCAAGAATCGTTGTAGGGACAAGATATGCAACCTGCTTTCCGTCCTGAACAGCCTTAAACGCTGCGCGTATTGCAATTTCCGTCTTCCCGTATCCTACATCACCGCAGATAAGTCTGTCCATAATCTTCGGACTTTCCATATCATGCTTCGTGTCCGCAATCGCACTGATCTGGTCTAAAGTCTCCTCATACGGAAACATTTCCTCAAACTCACGCTGCCATACCGTATCCTCGCTAAATTGAAATCCCTGTTCGCTCTGTCTCTTTGCATACAGCTCCACAAGGTCTTTTGCAACCTGTGTAACGGCAGTCTTTACCTTTGATTTTGTCTTGCTCCATTCCTGTCCCCCAAGCTTGTTAAGCTTCGGCTTTCTCGCATCAGCACCCGCATACTTCTGCAGCATGTCAAGCTGTGTTGCAAGAATGTAAAGTGCATCGTTGCCGCTGTATTCTATTTTAATGTAATCACGCTCAATTCCCTCGACCGCAATTTTCTCAATTCCCCGGTAAACCCCGAGTCCGTAATTTTCGTGAACTACATAATCTCCGGCTGCAAGCTCGTTAAAATCAGCAATTGCCTTGCCGTTATAGCGTTTCTTGCGTTTTTTCTCCTTTTTCTCCTGACCGAATATATCACTCTCGGCAATCACAACAAACTTAAGAATCGGATACTCAAATCCCTTGTGCAGATTACCGTAAGTAACCATAATTTCTCCGTCTACGAGAGCCTTATCAAAATTCTCACTGAAATGTGAATCGATTCCGTTATCACGCAGGTCATCCACCATTCTTGATGCTCTTGTCCTTGAGTTTGAAATAATTACAACTCTGTAGCCTGCCTTTTTATATTTTTTCAAATCCGCCACCAGATACTCAAAACGGTTATTATATGAACTTATGCTCTTTGAATCGACCTTAAAGCGCTGCGAAATATCAAGTTCCTTCGGCTTGTAATCAAGCGTTGAAAGCACCAGCAGCTTTCTTGAATTAAGCTTTGCATAAATCTCTTTGCAGGTATAAATCACATCCGCCTGACTCGGAAGAATGTATCCTTTTTCAAGTCTGTTTTTTATGCTGTCCTCAAACTCAAACTCCACCAGATTCATTTTCTCAACAATTCTGTTCGGCTCATCCAGCACAAAAAGAGTATTTTCCCTGTCGAAATATTCAACAAATGAAACCGTCGTCTTCGTAAATGAATGTACAAATTTATCAATATCCGTTGTCTCGTTGAAATCATCAGGAATATGCTTTATTCTCGATAATTCCTCTCTTTTATCGTCCTTGCCCGCAAATATTTCCGCCTGCTTTTTCGCTTCCTCGGCGATTGCAATAAGTCCGTTATCAATCTCGCTTTGCGTAAACACATATTCAGTTGCAGGATAGACCGTTACCTTTTCAAGCCTCTCAATTGAGCGCTGGCTTTCCACATCAAAAGAACGTATTGAGTCAATTTCATCATCCCACAGCTCAATTCTTACCGGTGCCTCCTCAGTGAGCGGAAAAATATCTATAATACCGCCACGGACGCCGAATTCTCCCGGTGCCTGTACCTGTCCCATATTCTCATATCCAAGCAGCACCAGCTTCTTTTTTAAATCATTTAAATCTACTATTCCGCCCTCTTCAAAGCAAAGCACCGATGACTCTATTTTTTCCCTTGCAAGAATCATGTCTGCACAGCCGTCAATCGTTGTAACAATCGTCAGATTTCCGGTATTTTCAAGTATTGCCTTAATTGCTTTCATTCTCTCTGCCACAAGCTCATTGCTTCTTACATCGGCACTGTAAAAAATCAAATCCTTTGCCGGATAAAACAACGTATTTCTATTGAAAAAACGGCAGTCATCCACCATTTCTCTTGCTTTCGTCTCATCATATGTCAGAATTACACGACAAAAAGCACTGTCCCCGAGAGCCTGCACCATGTGCACTTTCTCGGAGTCAATGCATCCGCTTAACATCACTGTATTTCCCTGTTCGCCTAAACATTTGGAAATGCTCTCATATCCTGCCAGTTCGCGTATTGGCTCATAAAACACTTTCATATCTCACCATATTTATTCAAAATCATTTTGAATTAAACTCATTCATCCCCTCTTCAATTCCCCTGTTCATTATTACAGGTACTGCCTTTACAGCCCGTTCTATCCCCGCTCTCACGTCGCTTTCCTGCTCCTTTGGGAAATGTCCGAGCACCCAGTCTGCAAGGTCATAGTTTTTCGGCTTATCCCCCACGCCTACCCGTATTCTTTTGAAATTTTCCGTCCCGGTGTGCGCAATAATGCTCTTAATCCCGTTATGCCCGCCGGCACTTCCCTTCGGCCGGAGCCTGAGCCTTCCAACATCAAGACAGATATCATCATATATTACAAGCAGACTGTCCGCATCCTCCTTGTAATAATCAAGTACCTCCCTTACACACTCACCGCTGTTATTCATAAATGTCTGCGGCATTACAAGAAGTACCTTGTTGCCTTCAATAATACCTTTACCGCAAATACCCTTATGCTTGTTTATATCCATGTTTATGTTATATGCATCTGCAAGCTCTTCTATTACTCCAAAACCAATATTATGTCTTGTTCCTGCATATTGCCTTCCCGGATTTCCCAGTCCTACGATAATAAACATATTTTCCTATTTCCTTCTTCTATTCTTTCTGCGCATATTTCTGCGTTTTCTCACTCTGTAAACTATTCTGCTGATAAGTGCGCCTATGAAAAGAATCAGCACCGCTGCCACAATCATAAGTACTATTGTTATTCCCACACTTTTAAGGAAATTCGGCACTTTATCAGGTGATGATTCACCTACAGGCACACCATACTGAAGCTCATATTCCGCTTTTTCCTTCGCAGCCTCCTTCGCAGCCTTTTCTTCAGCAGCCGCTTTCTTTGATGCTGCAATCGCAGCCTTTTTCTCTTCCTCTATTCTTTTCTGCTCTGCATATGATGTAATATTTTCCATCATGTCATTGCCTGTATCGGCTCCCACTGTCGTTCTGCAAAGTCCGAAGTCCGCAATGCTGTACTCATATGTATCAGATACATAAAACCAGCACCACTGCTGTGACACATGCTGCTTATATGCCTCTTTCGCCACATCAAGCGCTGTTTTTCCGTCAAATTTTGAAAGCGGCTTTCTGCAGTCAAGTTTTATTGCATTCTCCTTATACAGATGTATATATGTTTTTGGCACATCCCACACGCCGTATTTTTCTGCCGACTCAGAATATTTGCTGCCATCCATGCTTATTGTTACAGCTTCCTGCATTGCTGCTGATGTAAGCATATGGGTACCATGTCCGTACTCACCGTTAGTATCCTGTGCCACACATATCTGAGGTTTAAAACGTCTAATCTGCTCTACCACAAATGACAACGTCTCTTCATATCCGAACAGTTTCTTTGCCGCCTCAAGATTATCTGCATACTGGTCAGGGAAATCCGCATTTACCGGATAATTTCTTACTCCGGCAGTCCACAGTCCATCCAGCTTCTCATGTTCACGGATAACAGTTCCTCCAAAATAATTGGAGAAATATACCACCTGTACATTCAATTCTCTTTCGCCCGCATATTCAGGCAGAATACCTCCAAAAAACAGAATCTCATCATCAGCATGTGATGAAAGAATCAGCATATCCGCCTTGTCACATACCGGCTTCCATTGCTGCACGTCACCGGGAAGCTCCCCTTGTGAGTATGCCCGGATATCACATATTTTTTCATTCTGTGAAAGAGTAATTACTGCACTCTGTGTGCCTTCAGGTATCTCTATATACTCATGCAGAAATGCATTTTTCCCACCGGTAATTGTATGTCCGTCATATGTAAGTGTCCACTCTCCCGGCTGCTTCGCCCAGATAATATACAGTCCGTATATTCTGTCCGATGCATTGGCAGGTGTTATTGTAAGCGGATTATCAACAGTAAATGTTATCGCTGTTGAATAGGAATTGTCCTTAAGCTTCGACGTAGACTCCTTATTGGCAGGAACGATGTTAATCTTCACTTCATCCGCCTGCACATTACTCTCCTGCACATTGCTCCCCTGAGCATTATCCGCCCAGGTGGTGCTCTCCTCTGCGTACGCCGTAGTTGTCAGCATTGACGCCGCCCCCGCAATGCAGGTTGTCAATACAGCCGCCTTTATAATGTTTTTTACATAGTTGTGCATAATGTATTTCTTCATGTCCGCCATGTTTCCTCTCATTTCAAAACATTTATGAAAGATATTATATCATGCTATCTTACATTTTTCCACTTAATAACAAAATGAACCCGCAGGTATGAAAACATAACTGCGGATTCACTAAATATGATATAAAGGAGGTCAAACCTTTCTCAATTGTTTTCCTGCGGATCTTCTGTCAATGCCTCATTATAGGCATCAAGAACAATTTTTTGAAATTTTTCCCTCGTCTCAGAGTTGATAGGATGCGCAATATCTCTGTACTCGCCATCAGTAGCCTTACGGCTCGGCATTGCAATAAACAGCCCCTTCTCTCCGTCAATAACCTTGATATCGTGTACAACGAACTCATCATCAAGCGTTACAGATACAACTGCCTTCATCTTACCATCACTAGAAATCTTACGTACTCTGACATCTGTAATATTCATCTTTTTCCCTCTCATTCCGAAGCATTGATGTTCAGGGATGTTTCCCTTCCCTCACACACTGCCCCATTAAAATACTCCTTCATCCGGATTATTACGAAAGATACGAAACGCCATTCTCAATGACAATCTTTGGCTCATTCTTTTCGCCAACATATCTCGTATTCGCCTTAATGGTTCCGTTGCTCTCAACTATACAATTCTCAATGTATGCATTATCCCCTATGTATGTATTGTTGAGTATTATTGAATTCTTAATTACAGTATTGTTGCCAATGTATACTTTCTTGAAGAGAACAGAATTCTCAACCAGTCCGTTAATTATACATCCGCTTGCAACAAGGCTGTTCTTTACATTAGCTCCATAGTTATACTTTGCCGGAGGAAGATCGTCCACCTTTGAGTAAATATCCGGATATTCCTTAAAGAAATAGTTGCGGATATCTTTGTCAAGGAAATCCATATTAGTCTTATAATATGAATTAACCGTTGAGATATTGCTCCAGTATGACTCAAGTTTATAGCCGTATATTCTCTTAAGATTCTTGTATCTTATAAGAATATCCTTAACAAAATCATGTCTGTCTTCTTCGGCTGCCTTCTCAATAAGCTCTATCAGGAGACGTCTTCTTATGACATAAACACCTATGGATGCCGTGGAAAGATTAGTTTCAATCGGCTTCTCATCAATTTCGGTAATTCTTCCTTCCGGAGACATGCTTACAAGGCCAAATCTCTTTATATCACTCTTGTCATCAAGTTTCTTGACAACCATTGTGATATCTGCTTTCTTCTCAATATGATATTCCAGCACCTTATTGTAATCCAGCTTATATACACCATCACCTGATGCAATTACCACATATGGTTCATGGCTTGACTTAAGGAAATGCAGATTCTGATAAAGTGAATCAGCGGTACCTCTGTACCAGTAGCTGCTGTCAGCCGTAATTGTCGGTGTAAATACAAACAGACCGCCCTGCTTACGTCCAAAATCCCACCACTTGGATGAACTCAGATGCTCATTGAGTGAACGTGCATTATACTGAGTGATTACAGCAACCTTACTTATATGTGAATTAGACATATTACTCAGTGCAAAATCAATGCTTCGATAACTTCCTGCGATTGGCATTGCTGCGATTGCCCTCTTGTTGGAGAGCTCTTTCATCATCTTATTATTGCCACCTGCCAAAATAATTCCTATTGCTCTCATTCATCCTCACCTGCCTTAATGATTATTCCGCCTCCCGGTAACATTCCATCCGGATAATCCTCCGGTGTTGTCTCTCCTGATATTGCAGTATTCTTTCCTATCTTAACGCCATCAGGTATGACTGAATTCTCACCTATTGTCACAAGGCCTGAGTTGTAAATCTTAGGCTTCTCCACATTCGGTGCCTCTTCTCCGACACCAAGCTGTGTATTCTCACCAATCGTAACATTCTCGGCAACAATCGCCTTGTTAACCACGCTGCCCTTCTTAATAACCGTTCCCTGCATTATGATTGAATCCCGGACAACCGCACCTTCCTCAATCGTTACGCTCGTGCCTATAACACTGTTATAAACCTGTCCATAAACTTCAGTTCCCTCACCTAGAATGCTCTTTTCAATATAGGCATCCTTTGAAATGTACTGTGGCGGAAGCGCATCAGTTTTTGTATAAATCTTCCAGAACTCTTCATACAGATTAAATACCGGTATGATATCAATAAGCTCCATATTTGCCTCCCAATATGAGCTTAATGTACCTACATCTTTCCAGTATCCGTTGTACTCGAAAGCAAAAATACGCTTATTATTCTCGAAACAATATGGAATTACATGCTTACCGAAGTCACATTCCTTCTGATTCTTAAGTTTAATCAGAGCCTCCTTAAGAACCTTCCAGCTAAATATGTAAATTCCCATTGAAGCCAGATTACTCTTCGGATGCTCAGGCTTCTCTTCAAACTCCGTAATTCTGCTGTCCTGATCTGTTACAACAACACCAAATCTGCTTGCTTCTTCAATCGGAACCGGCATTGCCGCAATAGTGATATCAGCATTATTTGCCTTGTGATAATCAAGCATAATCTTGTAATCCATCTTGTAAATATGATCTCCTGACAGAATCAGTACATAGTCAGGATTGTACGTCTCCATATATTCAAGATTCTGATAAATTGCATTCGCCGTTCCCGTATACCACTCACTGTTAGTACTCTTCTCATATGGCGGAAGAACAGACACACCACCGACATTCCTGTCCAAATCCCACGGAATACCTATTCCTATGTGGGTATTGAGACGAAGCGGCTGATACTGTGTCAGTACACCGACAGTATCAATACCCGAATTAATACAATTGCTCAACGGAAAATCGATGATTCTGTACTTTCCCCCAAAAGTAACCGCAGGCTTTGCAACCTTGGCTGTGAGCACACCAAGTCTGCTTCCTTGCCCACCTGCTAAAAGCATGGCAATCATTTCTTTCTTAATCATGCCGCATAACCTCCCAACTTTTATGCTGCCCAAAACATTAACTTTGCACCGCACTTATAATTTATGTTAATTATATCACATACATCTTTTTAAGTAAAAGAATTTTTGCAATTTTTTAATATTTAATCATTTTTATTAACATTTCCTATTAAAATGTGCATACTTTTAATACAATTTACCTCTTATTACCAAATATGTATACAATGTGTGGTGGATTCATTAATTATTTATCTGTATTCAAAACCTTATTTAACACGTTAATACCGGTGTTTTGTCAAGACATTGGACAAATTGTTTTTTCATATATATAATATACTGTATCAAAATAATTTATGAGCATTTTTCTAATTGTAATTTACCATTTTAGGTTTATAATGAATTTAGATTAAATAATGAAAGGGTTTATCATGTATAAAATTAATTTTAACACTCAGATACATGTTCATTTTATAGGAATTGGCGGCATCAGCATGAGTGGCCTTGCCATGATTTTAAGAGATAAAAATTTTACCGTGTCAGGTTCGGATTCATCAAGAAGTGACCTTACAATTTCACTTGAGAATTCAGGCTGTATAATTAATTATCCACAGAGTGCGGACAATATAACAGACGACATTGACCTTGTTGTCTATACAGCCGCAATCCACCCTGATAATCCTGAGTATGCAAAGGCAGTTTCGCTTGGCATACCTATGATGGCACGCGCGGATTTGCTGGGGCAGATTATGGCAAACTATAAAACCGCCATAAATATTGCCGGAACACACGGAAAGACAACAACAACATCCATGCTTTCCGAAATTCTTCTGGCCGCAGATACAGACCCTACTATTTCCGTCGGCGGCATTCTTAAGGATATCGGTGGAAACCTGCGCATCGGCAAATCAGATTTATTTGTCACCGAGGCATGTGAATACACTAACAGTTTCCTCTCCTTTAATCCCACAATGAATATAATACTTAATGTCAAAGAGGATCATCTCGACTTTTTCAAGGATCTTGATGACATCCGTTTATCTTTCCGCCGCTTTGTAGAGCGTCTGCCTGAAAACGGAACACTCATAATAAATAGCGATATTGAAAATTTTGAATACTTTTATGAAGGCCTGAACGTCAAAGTGATTACCGTAGGTTCTGACCCTGCCAAAAGCATTTACAGCGCCGCTGATATTACATTTGATGAATTCGGAAGATGCCACTACACGCTGCTTATGAACGGCAAGCCATACAATAACGGCAATGGTGCAGATATTGATTTGATGGTTCCCGGCATTCACAATGTATATAATTCTCTGGCTGCGATTGCCGCTGCACTTGAGCTCGGAATATCAATTGATACAATCAGGCAGGGACTTTCTGATTTCTATGGTACAAACCGCCGTTTTGAAAAAAAAGGCGAGCTTAATGGCGTTACTGTTATTGATGACTATGCACACCACCCTGATGAAATCCGCGCCACTTTATCCGCTGCCGCCCACTATCCGCACAAAACACTCTGGGTTGTATTCCAGCCCCACCTCTATTCAAGAACCAAAATCCTTATGGAGCAGTTTGCCACGGAGCTTTGCGCTGCAGACAAGGTTATTCTTGCAGATATTTATGCCGCGCGAGAGACAAACACATATGGAATAAGCTCTAAAGATCTGATGAATAAAATTAAGGAAAAGGGTACTGATTGTTTATATTTTTCTTCTTTTGAAGAAATCGAAAAATTTTTATTAAAAAATTGTATCAACGGTGATTTGTTGATAACAATGGGTGCCGGTGATGTCTATAAAATCGGGGAAGAACTTTTAAAATAGCCTTATACCAAGCCTTATGACAGGCTTGGTATTTTTTTGCGATAAAATGCTGTTGACAGTTATCCACACTATTCACATTTTTCACAAAAAATCTTAACTTTTTGAGTTCAAATTATGCACAATCATTTTTTCACTTTCATCATTAAACATTCCCCTGTTTGTGTAATATTGCCGATTTTTCCACGAAGTTATCCACAATATCCACATTTTTCTTAATGTCTTCTGTTGATTTCTCCCCCTATTTTCATTTTTGATTTAATGTGCTATGATACAAAAGCTTTAAATAAAAGCTTAAGATTTTACAATAAGATTGGGGAAATTGCACCATGAGACCACTTACATTACAATCCACAATACAACTTAATCACACTTGTGTTTCCAACCATTTTCTTGATGTTTATATGCCAAAGGCAAGCGGTGAATTTGTTAAGATTTATCTGTATATTCTGCGTTGCCTCTCAGGTAATGCGGTTATTGACAACTGCACAACATACAAGAATGGCTGCACTTCATATTCCAACAGCTCTGACTGCTTTTGTGTATCATTTCTTGCAGACAAGCTCAACATTACGGAAAATGATGTCATGCGTGCATTGAAATACTGGGAAAGCGAGGGGCTTCTTATTCTTACATACGCCTCAGACGATTCCGGTTCAAAAGAATTATCCGGTATTACAGTGGTTTCAGACCCGCCCGCTGTCAGTGACAGCATGAATACAAATATGAATATAAAGAAAAAACCATCCTACACTTCGGCACAGCTTAAGAAATTTGCGGCAAACGAAGAACTGGGACAGCTTTTATATATTGCACAGAAATATATCGGAAAACCGCTTTCTTCAACAGATACCAACTCAATGATTTTCCTTTATGATACTCTTAAAATGCCGCCTGATATGATTGAGTATCTGCTGGAATACTGCATTTCAAAAGGTCATAAGAATATGCGCTATATGGAAAAGGTTGCGATGGACTGGGTTGAGAAGGGGCTTACTACAGTTGATGAGGCCAAGCAGTATTCAAGCGGACAGGCTAATGAAGTCTTTGCAGTACTCAATGCATTTGGCATAACAGGCCGCGGTGTTGCCAAAGTTGAACGTGACTACATCCGCAAATGGAACGACACCTACTGCTTCAGCCCTGAAATTATAGTTGAGGCGTGCAACCGCACAATTCAGGCAATTCATCAGCCAAGCTTTGAATATGCCGACACTATTCTTACCAAATGGAATGAACGCGGCATTAAAAACCTTGATGACATCAAGGCACTGGATGATGAATTTGACAAAACAAGAAAGGCTACTGTCAAATCTTCCGTAAGACTTACTGTTGCCGGTCAGGGCAATAAAGCCAGAACTTCCGGCAGTAACAAATTTAATAATTTCTCACAAAGGGACTACGACTATGATGAACTTGAGAAAAGTTTTGTAAGCAAAGGTCTGGTCTAAGGAGGACAAATGTCACTGACTAATTCACAGCATGATGCAATAATGCGCATTTACAGCAGCATACAGACACGCAACCGCCATATTCACGAGGATCGTGTTGAGGAGGTTTATCGCTCATGCCCGCGTATTTTGGATATAGAAAATGAAATTATTGATTTATCCGCTGCAAGTGCGCCGCTTATAGTTCGTGGAGGCAGCGATGCCATGGAATCCTATCAAAGCAGACTTGCCGCACTGAATGCAGAACACGACAGACTGCTTGCCTCTTCAGGCTACCCTGCGGATTATCTGGACCCGATATACGACTGTCCTGTCTGTAAGGATACGGGGCTTGTTGAGGGGAAACCGTGCGCCTGCTTTAAGAAAAAGGTTGTCGACATGTTTTATATGCGTTCCAATTTAAAGAATATTGTAGATTCTGAGAACTTTAGTACATTTTCCTTTGACTGGTATTCAAAAGACGACATTGACGCTGCCACCGGACTTTCCGCATATGACAACATGCTTAATGTCTTTGATATATGTAAGCAGTTTATTGAAAAATTTGATACGGAGTTTCACAATCTTCTTATATACGGAGCAACGGGCGTCGGTAAGACATTTCTGTCAAACTGTATCGCCAAAGAGCTTCTTGACTCATCCCACAGCGTTATATATCTTACTGCGATTGAGCTTTTTGAAGCTTTTGGAAGCTTTAATGATAATGATGACCCGGAGGGCACGGCAGTTGAATCCATCTTAGACTGCGACCTTCTTATAATAGACGACCTCGGTACAGAGCTTAGCAACACATTTACCAATTCAAAATTCTTCTACTGCATTAATGAACGTATGCTGAAACGCAGGGCGACAATTATTTCCACGAATTTAAGCCTTCGTGAATTAAGCAGCGCATATTCAGAGAGAATAATGTCAAGGCTCACAAGCGTCTACACGATGCTTAAAGTATTCGGAAAGGATATCCGGATTCAGAAAAGAAATGCACAGTAAAAATATTGCATAACACTGGATTTTATCGTATTGACTTATATTGCCAATATGATAATATAAATGATGTGTGTTTTGCGCCCCAGGCGCAGGACATGCTCTGCTATAATAAACAATCAACTAATTATATGACACATGGAGGAAAAAAACATGCCACGCGACGAACGTCACACAGAAACTATTCCGGTTGGTGCATTAGGAATTATTCCTACAGTAAGCTGCACATCACTTGGCGAGAAGGTTAACAACTATCTTGTAGAATGGAGAGAGCAGCGCGAGAACGAGCATACCGGAACACTTGCATTTACAGGTTACAGAAGGGATTCTTATATTATAAGCACCAAGACACCTCGTTTTGGTTCAGGCGAAGGCAAGGGCGAAATCAATGAGACAGTCCGTGGATACGACCTTTACATTATGGTTGATGTCTGCAATTACAGCCTTACCTATTCACTCTGCGGTAATGTTAATCATATGTCACCTGATGACCATTATCAGGATGTAAAGAGAATCATTGCTGCATGCGGCGGTAAAGCAAAAAGAATCAATGTTATTATGCCATTCCTCTACGAGAGCCGTCAGCACAGACGCTCAAGCCGTGAATCACTTGACTGTGCACTTGCACTTCAGGAGCTTACAAGCATGGGTGTTGACAACATTATTACATTTGATGCCCATGACCCACGTGTTCAGAATGCAATTCCTCTTAAGGGTTTTGAATCTGTACAGGCAACTTACCAGTTTATCAAAAACCTGCTTCTGAACGTTGATGACCTTCAGATTGACTCAGACCATATGATGATTATCAGCCCTGATGAAGGCGGAATGAGCCGTGCAGTGTACTTTGCCAACGTACTTGGAATTGATATGGGTATGTTCTACAAGAGACGTGACTACACAAGAATCGTAAACGGACGCAACCCTATCGTTGCACATGAGTTCCTCGGTTCAGACGTTGAAGGCAAGGATGTTATAATTATTGATGATATGATTTCTTCAGGAGACAGCATTCTTGATGTTGCTGCAGAGCTTAAGCGCAGAAAGGCAAGACGAGTATTTGCCTGTGCAACCTTCGGTCTTTTCACTAACGGATTTAAGAAAATAGACGAAGCATATGAGAACGGTATTATTGACCGCATCCTCACAACAAACCTTGTATACCAGCCTGAGCAGCTTCTTACAAAGCCTTGGTATATCAATGTTGATATGAGTAAATATATTGCACTTCTTATTGATACACTTAACCATGACGCTTCAATCAGCAATATACTTAACCCTGTTGAAAGAATTCAGAAGCGCGTTAATGAATACAAGGAAGCTCACGGTCAGAACTGATAAAACGCTATAACAATTTATTATGCATTATTAAGGGGCACAGCCAATACGGCCGTGCCCCTTTTAATAGTATCTGCCGGGCAGTGTGGATTTTCCTGAATTTATATATTTACATTAGCACAAATACTTATATTGGCACAAATACGTTCACCGCAGCTGCTATGACAGGCACGATAAACATCGCCAGCATAATGACTGCCCACATAATGATAAACAGTCCGCCTGTAACGGTCTTTACGATGTCAGGAACATTTACTGTATTATTCCTTGTCATAGAATATGCACCAATAATCATAAGTATCGTAATTACGCTGAGTGCCATTCCAACTTCAGTACCTTTTGGTACATAACTCATGCGTATTGTATTTTCACCATCCTTAAGCCGTATGCCCGTAAATATTTTATTGCCGGCATAAACCGGCTGCACAGGCAGTCCGTTTATCTCAACACGCCAGTTTTCATCATATGTTACAGGCAAAATCAGCATATCTCTTCCTTTGCTCTTGGACACCTGCAGTTTAATCACATTGCCGTGCTTAACCTCATATGTCGCGGCACTCAGTGCGGAATTACTGTTCATCATATTACACACAACTGCAAGCTCCGATATATTAAGCAGTCCTGCATCTAACACGGCATTATGCGGTCTTTGATTCTCATCGGTTAGCACCACTTCAACATCTTCATTTTCAAATGTTCCCAGGTAAAGAAGCCTTTTGTCATCCTCAGTTTTGTAAAGAGTATTTTCATGGCGGCCCGACTCCGGAATAACAATATTTTCTCCGTTAACCTTTATATTGAGATTTACGTCCGAATCAACCCTTATATAGACGGCACGTCTGTCTGCGACATTAATCACATAACTTCCCTCCGCATCATTAACTGCCTCTGCTCTTTCGACTATCACTCCGTCTCTTCCCATAATTGCACTGAAAAATGCATTATGCATTGATATCCAGTCATCAGGGTCTGCATTTTCAAGCCTGCCGGAATCAACCGTCATTGCGTAAGGCAGTGTAAACCTTGCCGAATACAGGTTAAATCCACCGGATGACTTTACTTTACGATATAAAACCTCATCTTCCTCATTCATGCTTATTATGTCCGTTATACCCAGCAATGCGTCCGAAAATGCCGTGCCACCTGCATCTGTAGCCCCTGAAGCGTACACGCCGTATCCGAATGCCTCCGCATCCGAAAAGTTATAATCATATGAATTAAAATCACTGGTAACAGCCGGTCTTTGAAGAATAAGAGAATAATTAGTCCCAAGACTTAAATCCGGATTCTTAATTCCTTCAGTATGAGAATTGCTTATTTCCATATCCGAGCTTATCTTTGTTGCAAGCAGCGCATGATTTGCACTCTGTGCGGCGCTGAAATCATAAAACCTCGGCACACCCATCATCGCATAAATCCCTATGAAAATCTCAATCGCAGTTGCCACATAGCAGCATTTTGCACATAGTACACCCCTGTCAACAATACACATTGCAACATCCGACATGATGAGCATGCAAAATACGATAACAAAATATGTTAATGCCGACTTCACATCATTTAATTCCAATTTATTATAAATATACGCAGAAATTGCGCAAATCACCATTCCCGACAGAATATACACAAGCTTCTCAAGCGGCTCAAAATTAGTTTCTATCTTCTGTTCCGCTTTCTGACTGTCAATTTTCATCGGCTTTCCGGAGAAATAGCAGCCTGCACTTATTATTGCAAACACCGTTATAAATCCAAAATGCATGCTGTACCCGTCATACGGCTTCATATTCCATATCCGCTCAATCCCCCAGAACACGGCAGGAAGCAGGACAACCGCGAGCGAAAATATTATATATCTTGTAGTTTTCTTCTCCTTTTTGTAAAATATTATGCCCACAATAATCATTGCAACAGCAAATGCAAGTCCGTAGAACACCATAAAATGCTGAAACACATCCATCTGCGTGACAGCTTTAGGCGCAAGCGCCTCCATATACTGTTTAAAGCCAATCTGCCATCCTTCGCCGTTAAACACTTTTGTTACGCACGGCACAAGCACAAACGATGCAATTCCCATTCCAAGAAGCGTACCTGCCAGCACATTTCCTGCTATTTTACCACATTCCGCTGCCTTTGACTTAAATGTTGCAAAATCCTCTTTATTTACGACAAAAAGCACATATCCGCCGGTCATTATAAAGGCATAAATAATTGCCATTATTCCGAGCCAGCTGTTCATAATAAGCATGGCTGCAACCATAACCGTATAAAAAAACTTATTGCCCGTGTAAAAGATTTTGTTTAAGGCAAGCATAAATACCGGAAATATCACGACAACATCCATCCACGGTGAAAAACATGATGCATACAAAAGCACATATCCGCTGAAGGCATACATCACGGAAAACAGCACCTTGAACGCATACGACGTCCCTGCAAAGGCTTTGTCATGATTAAAGAAAAAATACATTGCCACTGACATACATGACATCTTCACAATGGTCATTACCGATATAAAGCCAAGTATATAACTTCTCGGAGTCAGAAGCAGAAGAAGATTAAACGGGCTTAACAGCGAATATGTAGAACGCATAACCGTCAAATCCGTACCCATTCCTATCTGAAGACTATATACAGAGGATGCCCTGCCATGCAGGACATCCCAAATAAGGCTGTACATCGGTACAACCTGATGCATATTATCATTATATCCGAGGCCCATCGAGCCAAACGGATATATCTGCTTGATTATCATGATTAAAATCATGCCAACACAGGTAATAAACGGAGGAAGTGCATACGACCTCAGCTTGGCACGATTAGGATTAGCATTAAACATGTGTAACTATACACTCACTTTCCCCATGAATAATTATATTCTTCTTTCCTGCTGTCACAAAGAAGCTTTCTCCTGCCTTAAACTCCAGTGTCCTTTTATCAACGGTAATACTTCCGCATCCGCTTAAGAAAAGAACCGAGACAAATGACGCTTCGTCAACCATTATCTTTGCCTCTTTTCGCACTACATACTTAAAGCACTCAAAATACTTACACTGCACAAGCCTCTCAACATCAAAATTTTCATCACTTTGAAGAAGCTCCGGCTTGTCATTATTTCTTACATAAGGCTCCACATCAACAACATCAAGGGCTTTTTCAAGATGAAGCTCCCTTAAATTGCCGTACTTGTCACGGCGGTCATAATCGTAAAGCCTGTATGTGCTGTTTGAATTCTGCTGGATCTCACAGATAAGTATTCCGGCTCCGATTGCATGAATTGTACCAGCCTTTATGAATACCACATCACCCTTTTTAACCTTAACTTCGTTGAGAATTTCAGTAATTGTGTTATTTGCAATCCTCTGCTTAATTTCCTCTTTACTTGTCTTTCTTGAAAGTCCGCAGTAAAGGCTTGCACCGGGTTCACAGTCAAGCACATACCATACTTCGTTTTTTCCGTACTCTCCCTCAACTTCAAGAGCATACTCATCATCAGGATGAATCTGTACGGAAAGAGCCTGCTTTGCATCAATAAATTTAATCAGTATCGGAAATCTGTCAAGCGCCTGACATTTCCATCCGAGAGCCTCCTTACCGATTCTTCTCAGATATTCATTAAAGAGCATTCCTCTGTATCTTCCCTCGGCAATGCGGCTCTGTCCGTCAGGATGCGCCGACAACTCCCAGCTTTCCGCAATAATGTCATAGTCACATTTTTTACCGAATACAGTACGCAGCTTTGTTCCGCCCCACAGATTATCCTTAAATGCAGGGTCAAGCTTTACAATATCCGATACGGGACCGCTCTGTTCATTCTCCTGCCCATATATTTTGACCATATCGTTATCTGTCAGCATATCACCGATGCCGACTTCAATGATTACAACATTCTTATCTGTGTGGTTTGCAACCTTATGCTGCATACCGACAGGCACAAATACACTTTCAAATTTATGGTAGTCACGCTCATCTGCTCCCAGCGTGATTGTCGCGACCCCCTCAACAACAGACCAGTGTTCGCTTCTGAACTCATGCTGGTGAAGATTCATGCTCATTCCCGGAAATACCGTAACCTTTTTTACCTTATATCCCTTAGCTGATGTCAGCAGTTCATGTATTCCCCATTCCCTGTACGATAACCGGTTATAGTCAAAATAATGCTCATATTTTTCATGATTTTCGTGGATAATTTCCTTAATATTCTCTACAGAGTCCTTCTTTGAAACATATACGGCATCATCAGTATTTACCACAACTATATCTTCAAGATCATTGGTGACAACAAGATTTTTCTGTGCCTTATTGATTACATCAACATTTTTACAGCCGTTTTCAATAACATACCTGTTACCGATATCAGCAACGCCGTCAATAACAGCGAGGTCCGTAACATTTCCGACATCCTGCCACTTAAACTTAATCTCAATAACACGTGCCTTGTCTGTCTTCGCAAATACACTCCCCTCAACACTTCCTGACGGGAAATCCTCCATTATAAAATCCGGGAAATTAATTACGCGGCGTATAGCAGGAACCTTTTTCCTTGCATCAAAACAGCATGCATACATCTGTGGATTATATTTATTCAGGGCATTCAGAAAATCCCCTGCACGAAATACGAACAATCCGCTATTCCAGAGATATCCGTTCTCATATGTGAAATCCGCAGCCTCTTCAAGCGATGCTTTCTCCACAAATCTGGTAATACATGTCTTATCGTGCCTGATATATCCGTACGACGAAGAAGGCTTATATGGCTTGACGCCAAATGCTACAAGCGCACCGGTTTTCGCCATTTCCTTTGCCTCAAGAATAGCATTCTGATACTCCTTACCCTCAATCAGATTATCAGCAGATACAACAAACACAAGCTCAGACTGGTTGCAGAATGTGCAACCCAAAGCAATTGCAGGCGCCGTCCCCCTTGGCTGTCCCTCAAGAATAACACGATATCTTAACCCCTGAAACGCTTTCATCTGACCTTCAACGATATTGAGATAACTTTCATTTGTTATGATGATAAATTCATCACAAAATGTCATGTTACGCACTATCGTTTCCTGCAGAAGAGAGCGCCCCTCTTTAATGTTCATAAACTGCTTCGGATAATTTTTTCTTGATAAAGGCCAGAGTGTATCACCCGTACCTCCGGCAAGGATTAAACATTTCATTATTTTTCCTCATTTCTGCGTTGCCTGCTGCACATATCAGGCTTTATAGCTATTCATCATCGTCAGCGACACCGCACGGCAGTATGCTTTCAAGTGCATTGACAAGCTTTTTGTTATCCTCATCGGTACGCACCGCAAGTCGAATATAATTTTTGCCATTAAAGCCCTTCTTTGTTGATAAATCTTTAATTAAAATGTTGTAATCATTGAGAAGAATCTCTGTGAGCATACGGCTTGACATTCCGCCAAGCACCTCGCAGAGTACATAATTGGCCTGCGATGGAATAACCCTGATTTTATCAATGCCTTCCAAATCTCTTATGTACTCTCTTCTTACATCATAAAACTTCTTAAGGGCATTCACATAATCCTTCTGGTACTTCTCCTGAATCTGCAGGAAAAACTCTCCAAATGAATTAATATTCCAGATTGAAACATCCTTCTTAACCGCTTCAATAAGGTCTTTATCGGCACTTGCCGCAATCCCCAGGCGTATGCCCGGCACACCGTATGACTTTGAAATACTCTTCACCACTATAAGCTTTGGATTACTGTTTAAAATTTCTCTTGTAAGCAGTGTCGTAGAACCGTCGCGCTCTGCAAAATCAACAAACGATTCATCAACAATAAATGTTACTCCGCGTCCGTTGCACCATTCGGCAAGGCGAAGCACATCTTCCTTCTCGATGTAATTTCCTGAAGGGTTATCCGGATTAATAAGCGTAAGCACCTGAATATCCTTGTCCTCATAGAAATTCATCAAATCCTCTGCCGTATAGGAGTAATTATCATTCTCAACAAAAAACGGAATCACTTTATCCTGTGGCTTTCTGTTAGGATACTCCTGAAATGTAGGAAATGCAATTCCAAGATTTCCGGAAAGCTTCTCCATCAGGGATTTGATAAGCTCCGCCGCACCATTTCCCACAACAACTTCCTGTTCCTTAAGTCCAAAGTTTTTGGCAGCCGTCAGGCTGTTTACCGACATTCCTGAAGGATATTGTGTAAGCAGCCGTGTAAAATTCGCATGCATCTCACTTATAAGCTTTTTATTCGGATAAAACGGATTTACAAGGTAGCAGAAATCCAGAAGCTTCGGAAATCTCCAGTATCCGCCGAAGCATTTCTGCATTTTTTCAAGCTTCTCCGCACGGCTTGCAAAAAGAATCTCCGCAATGCTCAGATCCTGTTCATCATCTATCTCGTACCACACCTCATCCTCGAGGCATACAGCCTTGATATCAGGCTTGTCAAGAAGCGTGATAACCTTAAGCACCTGCTCATAATATTCATTATTGCCAAGTGCCTTGCAATAAGCTTCAAGGAACGGCACATAATGAGTAACCGAAAACTCTTTGCTGAACTTATAAAGATTAACTGTCTTGTAATATGAATCGATATTATGGAAATCGAATTCCTTCTTGCCCAAAAAGCTGCTTATATTATTGTCTTCGTCGAGTGTTACAACAGTTCCGTCCATCCAGCTTTCAAACTTGGCAACCAGCGTAAGGCTCGGATATGGGTTGTCCACAAGTTTCCTTATAACAGCATCATCAAATACGATATCCGACTCAAGAAGCAACGTATCGTCCTGCACCAGATAATCTTTTGCAAGATAGAGTGAATAAATGTTATTGGTCTTGTCATAAATATCATTATTTACATATTCAATTCGGGTAGAAAGACCAAGTTCATTAATATAGTCAATGAGCTTCTGTCCCTCATATCCGACTACCACAACAATTCTCTCAAGCTTAAGCTTATCAAGGCTTCTAAGCGTCCTTTCCGCCATTGTTTCCCCATTGACCTTAACCATGCATTTTGTTGAATTATTCGTCAGTTCCTTAAGTCGTTTTCCCATTCCTGCTGCTAATATTATGGCCTGCATTTGTCCCTCTCATTCCGCCACAAAAAGCGTGGCATATATATTATTAGTTTATAAATTTTAATTTTGTTTACAAAACATTCCCACAAGCGTAACCGCAATATATCTGATTAAGTTAGCCGCAAGGATTGCTGCCGCAAGTCCGTAGAGATTTCCGAATATAACTCCCGGAACCGCGAGCACAAAAAACAGCACAGCATATGCAGCATTTAAAATTATCTGAAGCTTTTCCCCTGTGAACCTCAATACAATCACCATGAGTGACTCAGATATAAAGTAAAAAATCTGTCCCGCATTTGCAATAAGAAACAGCGGTTTCGCAAGTTCATAAACATCGGGATACATTATTTTAACAAAAATATATGATGTAACAACGCTGACGCCAAGCACTGCCAGTCCTGCCACAAACAGTCCGCCTGAGATTCCCGCCATCATTTTCTTTGACAGCTTTCCCTCATACTTTGAGAGATGTCCCATGATTACGCCATTGAGCGGGCTTGTGAGCATTGCTACAATCTTTCCCACAAGTGTTGCCGTATAGAAAACCGTTACTTCTGCCGAGCCCACAAAAAGCATTACCAGTATTCTGTCCGCATTCATTATCATGCTTGAGATAAGATATGCAAAGGACAGAGCCCATACTGACTTCATTACATCCCCAAATTTATCAGAGCGTTCAAACAGCGGTCTTTTATACAGTGAACCTGTTTTTATCACATACAGAGTTGCAAGCACCTCGCCCGATGCAATCGCAATTCCCCAGGAGTGTGTAAACGGATAAACAAGTGTACCGGCTGCATATCCGACTGCCGCTGCAATGTAATATTTCATAAAGCCCTTGTAATTAAGGGTAAGCTTATAATTTACATCGCCGTAATAGCGCAGTACACTGGCAATCATAAGCACCGCCGAGCTTATATACATCACCGGGTTTAATTCGCCGAATACCATAAGCATTACAAGCGTAACAACTAACGACAGCAGTGAGATTATTGCAAGGAAAATATTATAATCACCTTTTGGCTCCTGTTTCTTTGAACTTAATACAAGCCGGGAGTAATTTGCTCCCGAACCAAAAGATGACGCCATTATTGATACTACCGACTCAATCGAAAGTATAACGCCAAATGCCGCCGCACCCATTCTGCCTGTAAGATAAGGATTTACCAGCAGCTGAATTGTTCCGTTAAGCACAACAAGCGCAATAATGCTGTACATCATATCGCCCGCAAATGCTTTTAAAATATTTTTCTTCATAGCTTAAAACTTCCAATACAACCCAAATCACCTTCAGTCAGTGATTTTAAAATACTCACTTGTCACATCATAATGCTCTGCAACTCTTTTCTCTGCCGGCGGAAGCTCCATATAGTTTCCGAACATAGTCTTCAGCACATTGTCATAACCGGACGGAGCATCAAACTCATACTCATCAAACGGTACTCTGACTGTCTTTTCAAACCATTTTTTATCGTAAATAAAATGAATCTGGTCAAACGGATAATATGCGGAGAACATTTTCCCGTATCCTTTACCGTTACCGCTTTTTGCAATTTGGGTGAATTTTTTCTCTATCGAACTCTGCTTAAAGAGTTTACCGATTACCGACATAATTCGCACCACAACTCTTTGTGCCGGTGAATATTCCGAATAATCAATACGGTATCTGTGCGCCCATGAAAGCATATACAAAAACTGCAGTCGCAGTACCTTCCATTTCTGTGCAATCACAGAATCGCTTATGTCATCAAGTATAAATATATCCAGCAGCATATGATTCTGCTTTCCGTTATAAAACGCCATCTCGCCGTCTTCCGGCTTTATTGTGCTCTTCGTAAATGCAATATGCGGAATAAAATCAAAGAAATGATTTTCACCATAATCCTGTGGCCTTACAAACTCATATCCGTCTGACAGCTCACCGCTTTCACATACCTTTACAAAACGCTCGTAATCGCTTCTCGGCATTGTTATATCAACATCATCATCCCACGGTATATTGCCCTTATGGCGTATTGCGCCAATCAGCGTACCGCTGTCAAGAAAATATGTAATATTGTGTTTCCTGCATATTCTGTCTACCTCTGCAAGCATCAGATCATTATAGTGATGGACATCTTCAATCGTGTACATGGGCAATCTCCTCATCCTGTGGTGTTCCCTTTTCAAAATTAAGTCTTTCTTCTTCTATCACGAGCGGTCTGTTCATTACCCTCTGGTTAATTGACAGTATATACTCTCCCATAAGTCCCAGAAATATCAGTATAAGTGAACCGAATACGCACACAAGAATTACCAGCGGTGCCATTCCGGCTGAAAAACGGTTCCAGTATACAAGCTTGAGTACAAGATACACCAAAGCAATAATAACGCTTATTATAGCCGTTATTGCGCCAATAAATGTTGCAAGCCTTAAGCCTATCTTAGTGTAGGATGTAAAACTTAACATAGCTGCATCATACAGGGTATAGAAATTATTGTGTGTCTTTCCGGCGCGTCTTTGCGGCTGTTCATACTCGATTTCGGTGCGTTTGTACCCAAGCTCACCGACAATTCCCCTGATAAACGGGATTGGGTCCTTTAAATCCCGAAGCACCTGTACAAATGATTTATCATACAGACCGAAACCTGTAAACTGCTCAATCTGCTCAGACGAAGACATTTTCTTGATAATTTTGTAATATACCGAGCGAAGCCAGTACATAAGAGGATTTTCTTTGCTTCTCGTCTTGACCGCACATACAATTTTGTAACCTTCCTCCCACTTAGCCACAAGCTTCGGGATAAGCTCTATCGGGTCCTGAAAATCGGCACACACCGGTATTGTGCAGTCCCCTGTTGTCTGAAGAATTCCGTAATACGGCGAGTTAAACTGACCAAAATTCTTCGCATTGAATATCGCTTTTATTTTCGGATTTTTTTCGCAAAGCCTTCTGATTCGCACCCTTGTTGTGTCAGCAGAATCATTATCTATAAATAAAATTTCATAATCATACTGCGGAAGGTCTTTTGCAAACATTTCAATAAGTGCCTGTGAAAGCGGTTCTACGTTTTCTTCTTCGTTATAGCACGGAACCATTATACTTATCTTTTTCATGTTAATCTCCTTGTAAATATATATCAGCCGTTTATTTCCGATTACTCTGCAGTCCTTTTACATATTCCACAGTGCTTTTAATTCCATCCTCAAATTCCGTCTGTGGCTCAAATCCTGTATCTTTCTTTAAATCTTCTATATCAGCACACAGATAAAAGACCTGCTTCGGTGCATACGGCACCGCTCCAAAATCAATATCTGCCGATTTATTTACCGTATCACGTATAACCTCAATATACTCGCTAAGAGGTCGTGTCTTTCCGCTTCCTATGCAGTACGTCTTTCCGCTTACGCCTTTTTCTCCAATAAGCATCAACGCTCTGCCTGCATCTTTTGAATAAAGGTAATCCCACTGCTGCTCACCCTTTGTACACTTAGGTGTTTCACCGTTAAGCAGTGCCGCAATCGTACTCATTACCATTGTGCCGTCACCGTCATATGGTCCGTATATGCTTAAAATTCTCGTCCACACATGCCGCATCCCTGCCTGCTCGCAGGCAATTCTTGTCATCTGTCCTGCGCAAAGCTTTGCAATCCCGTATCCATTCTCCGGAAATGCAGGCACTGACGCATTGAGTTTTCCCTCAAACCTTCCGTATTCTGCCTGTGAGCCTGTTCCAATCCATGCTTCACATCCACAGGCATGCGCCGCATCAACAGCATCAAGTGAATATTTTACATTCAGGTTCTGACCGTGCATATTATTACGGCTGTTGCCAAATGTGCCGTCCCATCCTAGATGATAAAATACAAGCCCCTCCTGCCTGCATTCTGCACTTCCTGTTTCAAATCCGCTGCGGCTTAAAAGTTCAGGAAGCTTATCAAGCTCTGACAGTTCACACTCAACCTTTGTCACAAGCTCATGCATAGGAATTCTTTCAGCTCTTTTTGAACCCGGTCTTACAATCGCAGCAACTTTAATTCCCTCAGATATTAAATTATCAATCAACGCCATACCAACCGCTCCGGTTGGCCCTGTAATAATAGCCTGCCGCATTGTTTTCTCCTTAAGAAATCGGCTTAATAATCATATTGTCATAGAACTCTTCCCTGTCAAGAAATGGTCCCAGATCCTCAAGCGGCGGAGATATAAGCGTTCCATCCTCAAGCCTTCTTGTTGACGACTTAGGCTCAAAATTCTGTTCCTTTGAAACAAATATTTCAACAAATACAGGACCTTCCATGCTCAACGCCTCATCAAGCACACCTGCAAGCTGTTCATTGGAATCGCAGGAGAAATACGGATATCCGTATGCCGCAGCAATCTTACCCATATCAGGGAAACTCAAATCTTCACTCTGCGGACCGATTCCCACAAAATTTTTATTGAAAAGATTGGTCTGCGTCTGCCTTATTGAGTGATATCCCTCGTTATTAATCATAAATATCTTAATAGGCATTTTGTGATGTATGATTGTCTGAAGTTCCTGAAGGTTCATCTGTATACTGCCGTCTCCGCTTATGCAGATTATATCCTTCTTAGTGTCCTCTCCTGCCGGTTCCTGCTCCTGCCTTGCAAGACTTCTTCCGTGAAGTGCCGCATTGCCGTGATGCGCTACGCATGCACCGATTGCAGCCGGCAAATCATATCCCATAGAAGCGATTGCCGAATTTATAATAAATCTCTGATTTTTCTTGATTACATAAGCGTGGCTTCCGACAACACATGCCGAACCGTTGCCCACAACAGTTACCTGTCCCTGAGCAAGACGGCTGCTAAGCTCCTTAATGAATACATAGACATTGGTATGATTAGTATCTTCATAATGTTTCGGAAGTACAACCGGATATTTCTTCTTCCAGTCAGCGCATCGTTTAAGCCATTCCTCACCATTCCAGAATCTGCGGCCTGAATCTGCTCCACATCCCTTTGCATCAAGCCTTGCATTCATTTTTTCAAGCAGTTCCTTCGCATCTGCCCATACCGGCATATCCACATGAAGTGTAGGTTTCTTTATCTCATCCCTGTCTACATCATTCACGATAACATATGCCTCTCTTGCCCATGTTGTCCAGTTGTAGCCTACCTGACGTATGCTTAAGCGGTTACCCACCGCAAATACAAGGTCGCTGTTCTGCACCGCAAAATTACCTGCGCGGTCACCCATTATTCCGCCTCTTCCTGTATAGAGCGGATGCTCATCATATATTGCGTCAATGCTGTCCCAGCATGTGACAACAGGTATATTCAGTTTGTCAACAAGCTCTTCAAATGCCTCAAATCCGCCGGAAATTCTTATTCCGTTACCCGCATATAAAACAGGTCTTTTTGCGGCAGCAATTTTTTCAAGTATTGCATCTACTGTCCCGTCTGTTACGTGCGGTGCAATTTTGTCGGCATTTTCACGCTCGTATTCATCTTTATCAAAATGAATAAGCTCATCAGTGTCAATCGTACATCCCTGAAAATTCACGGGAATATCAATCCAGCATGGACCCGGACGTCCCGTACATGCAAGATATAACGACTTTTCAAGCGCATATGCAATGCGCTTCGGGTCTTCAATCATCTCACAGTACTTTGTCATTGAGGCAACCGCCTTTGTAATATCAAATTCCTGATCGCCCATGGCACGTATATCAAGCCCTGTGCTCCTTGCCGTGGTGTCATAGCGGACCTGTCCTGAAATCACAAGCATAGGGATAGAGTCAAGCCATCCTCCGACAACACCGGTAATGGCATTAGTACCTCCCGGTCCTGTTGTCACACACACTACCGCAATTTCATTATTGATTCTTGCATAGCTTTCTGCTGCAATGGCACATGCCTGCTCATGATGGTTATACACCATCGTAAGTCCCTTCTGATGTCCGAGGGCATCATTTAAATGCATTGCTCCTCCGCCTGTTACAGTAAAGCCATGTGTAATATTATTGTCCACAAGAAACTGTGCAACATAGTCCGCCAGCCTTATTTTCATTGAGCTACTGCCTCCTTAATAATCTTGGCCATATAATCTATCATTTCATCTGTCATTCCCGGATATACGCCTACCCAGAATGTATTGTTCATAATTCTGTCAGTTACGGAAAGGTCGCCGACAACGCGGAAGCCTTCGCCGCTTGCACGCATTTCATCAAAGCAAGGATGCTTTGTAAGATTACCTGCAAAAAGTGCTCTTGTCTGCACATTATGTCCCTCAATATATTCAACCACCTTCTTGCGGTCAACGCCCTCGCGGCAGGTCATAAGGAATCCGAACCAGCTCGGTCTTGAGTCAGGGCATGCCTCCGGCAGAATGAGCTTGTCAGACACGTCTGACAGCGCTGCTTTTAAGCGGTCAAAATTATGTCTTCTTCTCTCAACAAATGACGGAAACTTCTCAAGCTGTGCACATCCGATTGCAGCCTGCATATCTGTGGCTTTGAGGTTATATCCGAAATGTGAATAAACGTATTTGTGGTCAAAGCCTAGCGGAAGTTCACCGTACTGCTTGTCAAAACGATGTCCGCACAGATTGTCATGTCCTGACGGACATACACAGTCACGTCCCCAGTCACGGAACGAACGGATAATCTTGTTAAGCACAGGATTATCTGTATACACAGCTCCTCCCTCTCCCATAGTCATGTGATGAGGCGGATAGAAGCTTGATGTTCCGATATCACCTACGGTACCCGTAAGCTTTTCCTCTCCGTTAATTGTGTAACGTGAGCCGAGTGCATCACAGTTATCTTCAACCAGCCAGAGATTATGCTTCTCACAGAATGCCTTAACTGCACCGAGGTCGAAAGGATTGCCGAGTGTATGCGCAATCATGACTGCCTTTGTCTTATCTGACAATGCGGCTTCAAGCTGGGTCACATCAATGTTGTACTGTGGAATTGTAACATCAACAAAAACAGGCACTGCTCCATACTGGATAACAGGTGTTACAGTCGTAGGGAATCCGCATGCAACTGTAATTACTTCATCCCCTCTCTTAACTCTTCTGTCTCCGAGCAGCGGTGACGTAAGAGTCATAAATGCCACAAGGTTTGCCGACGAACCTGAATTTACAAGCGAGCAGTAACGCACGCCAAGATATTTTGCAAAATTCTTTTCAAATTCATCGGTGTATCTTCCCGATGTAAGCCAGAATTCCAGCGAGCTGTCCACAAGATTTGTCATCTCCGCACTGTCATACACACGCGATGCATAAGAAATGCGGTCTCCCTCTCTGTATTCCTTCTTTGCATGAAATTTATCACAGTATTCCTTTACCAGTTCAAGAATCTCTGCTCTTGCTTCGTTCTCAGTCTTATTTTCAAACATACTAATCTCCATTCTGCATTCCGCATTTTTCGCAATAATTATTGTTTATGAAAAAAATTCTTCTATCTGCCTGTCCATGCATGCTGTAACATCTGCATTTTCATCATATGCATTATACCACTCAACACTCTTTTTAATTGCCTCGTCAAAGCTCCAGCGCGGTTTCCATCCAAACACCATTTTAAGCTTTGAGCAGTCCAGCTTCAGGAAATTGGCCTCGTGAGGTCCTCCGTCGTACTTGTTAATCCACGAAATTCCCTTCTTATCCGATACCTCATTCCATGCACTGCAAAATGTATCAACAAGCCTTCCCGTAGTTACACAGTCCGATTCATCAGGTCCGACATTGTAATAATCCTGATACTTCTTATCCTCATACTGTGCCTTTGCAATCATGAGATATGCTGCCAGCGGCTCCAGAACATGCTGATATGGACGTGTCGAATGCGGATTTCTCACAACAATCGGCTCTTTTTTAGATGCAGCTCTTGCACAGTCCGGCACAATACGGTCATTGGCAAAATCACCTCCGCCGATTACATTGCCGGCTCTTGCCGTTGAAACCGCAACATCCATATCATTGAAAAATGCATTTTTATAGCTGTGCGTAACAAGCTCTGAGCACGATTTGCTGTTAGAATACGGGTCATAGCCGTCAAGCGGCTCATTCTCACGATATCCCCATTCCCATTCCTTATTTTCATAAACCTTGTCAGTAGTCACATTAAGAAAAGACTTTACACAGGTAAATGTTCTCACGCACTCGCAGATATTTACAGTGCCCATTACATTTGTCTCATACGTGTACACCGGATCCTTATAGGAATCCCTGACTATAGGCTGTGCCGCAAGATGAAAAACTATCTGCGGCTTCGACATTTCAAACGTCTCCTTAAGATGCTTCAAATCGCGTATATCACCGATTACAGAATTAATTCTGCCCTCAAGACCGCACATATTAAACAGTGCCGGATTCGTAGGCGGTTCAAGCGAATACCCTGTTACATCAGCCCCTGCATTTACAAGGATACGGCAGAGCCATGAGCCCTTGAAGCCGGTATGCCCTGTAACAAGGACTTTCTTTCCCTTATAAAATGATAAATCCTCGAAATTCATTAATATCCTCCATGTCAAAACATTTTGAACTGTATTTCAGGCTTATTCCCATGACTTCCATGGTGCTTTTCCGCTCTGCCACAGGCTTTCAAGCTTCTCCATCTCACGCTTTGTATCCATGCACTGCCAGAAGCCGTTATGCATGTAAGCCTTAAGCTCACCCATTTCTGCCATCTTACGAAGAGGCTCCTGCTCAAACACGGTGGAATCACCTTCTATATAATCAAAAATTGCCGGCTCAAGCACCATATATCCTGCGTTAATCCTGCTGCCGTCAGTATCCTCTTTCTCGCGGAAGGAATTAATTGTATTAGAGGCGTCAATATCAAGCACTCCGAATCTTTGTCCCACGGAAACTGCTGTCATAGTTGCAATCTTTCCGTGTGATTTGTGGAACTCAACAAGCTTCCTGATATCAATATCACATACTCCGTCACCGTATGTCAGCATAAATGTCTCATCGCCGACATACTTCTGGATTCTTTTTACACGTCCGCCCGTCATCGTGTTAAGGCCCGTGTCAATCAGTGTAACCTTCCACGGCTCAGTATTATTGTTATGGACAGTCATCTCGCCGCCCTTTGTAAAATCAAACGTAATATCACTGTTGTGAAGGTAATAATCAGCAAACCATTCTTTAATAACATACTGCTTGTACCCACAGCATATAATAAATTCGTCAAATCCGTAATGCGCATACTCCTTCATAATATGCCACAGGATAGGCTTACCGCCTATTTCAATCATCGGCTTTGGCTTCAAATGGCTCTCTTCACTTATTCTTGTTCCAAAACCGCCCGCCAGGATTACAACCTTCATACGTTTCCTCATTCCTCCATTTTTTAAAATGGCATAGTTATAATAATTATAAAGCTAAATATACCACATTTAATCAAATTATGCAATTCATTCAGCATTATTGATATATCGCTTGAATATACCGAAAATATGCAGTATTATAAATTGCATCAGACAAATCAGAAAATCATTCAGAATGAGGATTCACATGTCCAATATTTTTATGACAGATATCATTTATCATACAATCATTATAATTTCAATTGCTGCCGCAGCACCGGTTCTTAAGAAAATATGCGGTCTTATTAATGCACAGGGGCAGTATATTCTGCTGACGGCATATATCCTTCTGTCACTGCTTATGTGCCTGCAGCAGGACATGCGCTCATACGCAGTGACCGCTGTATTTTTTATGCTGCTTGGTATTCTTTATTACATAAAATCTGATACTCCCATGTATATACTGTGGTTTGGCATTGCTATTGCCATCAATTATTATGTGGCATTTTTCTTTTTTGCAGTCATTATCGCAGACAGCAGCACCGGTACAAAGGCACTTATCAGGAAATGCTTTTCGCTGCTGCTTGGTTTCGTGCCTGTATGCGGTGTGTATTTTACAGAGCATTTTTTATTTAAAAACAGCACAGTCTGTTTCTGGCTTCCTGATTTCCAGCTGTGGAACAGCCTTTTTGACAAGCACTGTCTTGACGGCTTCTACTGGTTCTGGTTTGCCTATATTTTCCTGCTTGCTGCGCTTTTGGTCCTTTTTCATGCAAAAGATGCACACGCTTACACTTCCGCCTCAATTCAGTTCACCGCACAGAAAAGCATTTGGACAGGCTTTGCATGTTACTCTTTGTTCCTGTTCTTTTCGCAGAATGCACCGGATTTTATAGTGCTTATTATTCCATTTATTATTCTTCTTACAGGTGCATATATCAGTAATACATTTGAAAATATATGTCTCAAAGCTGCATTACTTATAGGTCCTCCTCTAATCTGTTTTTCATCAGAGGATTTTAACTACGGAATTATAAGCCTTGCGGCACGCAGAATTTTCAACGCACTTTCCAAGCTTGGCTTCGGGGCTATTCTGGTAGCTGTATGCGCAGTTGCCACTATCAGCTTTTTATATAACAGTTTTCCGGACGAAAGGAGACCGTCAAGTGAATAATCAGCTATCAGAGAAGAAAAATTATTCTTTCATATATGAATTTTTAATACTTGGTGTAATAGGCATTTTTATATTTTCATCGCACGCATATCGGGATTTCTGTGAGACAATGCGGCATGGTCTTACCGTGTGGGATGCTCTCTTTGACGGCAGACTGCTTGATTTTTATGCTTACTGCGGCGGTAATAACGGTGGAATTTTCTGTGGCAGCGATACTCTCGGGACTTATATGGATGCGCGATATGATTTTACTATTTATGTTATATTTGCCATCTGGAATTTTCCTCTCTGGCTGATTGAACATTTTGGCGGAGGCAACATACAGAACAGCTTTATTGCAATGATGTATGCAAAGTCAATGCTTCTGGTTGCCGTGGCAGTTGTCGGAAGACTTATTATAATGATTACAGGCAAAATAACCGGAAATACGCAGCACAATGCAGGATTAATTCTGTCCTGTCTTTCATCCTGCGTATTTCTCGCCAGCATACTTATAATCGGTCAGTACGATATACTTGCACTGATTTTTATACTTGCAGGTGTATATTTTTATCTTAATGACAACAGCCGCGCATTCATCATATGCTTTATAATTGCAAACAGCATGAAATATTTCGGACTTTTATACCTTCTGCCGCTTTTGTGCCTAAAAGAAAAGAACCCGCTTAAGATTATCTTAAAGCTGGCTCTCAGTATGTCGCTTTCTGTTTTCTGGAAAATTATGTTTTCGCTTGCAACCTACGGCAACGCAGTTCTTTCCAACAATGACAATCTGATAGACATTCTTACAAGCTATCAGATTTTCAGCGGTGTATCGATATTCTGGGTGTCATACATGATACTTGTTCTTTACTGCTACAAAAGTCACGACGCTTCGCCCCAGAAGCACTATCAGAATGTTATTTTTGCAGGTTTTGTGACGTATATGCTTCTCTATACCTCAACTCCTGCGTTTCCATACTGGGTAGTTCTGCCCATTCCGTTCCTTACAATAATGCTTCATACCAGCGGAAGACTTTACGGAATCAATACATTTCTTGCCTGCCTGTTTGAAGCTTCTCTTTTGCTGAAGCATTACATATGGTACTCATGGTGTTACAGCCGCACCACCTACGGCAATATGCTCATGTACAAACTTTTGCCTAATAAAGCTGTAGGTGCACCTGACATTGGAGGATATCTTCTCTACTGGTTTGACCAATTTCCTTCATTTCACATACCTGTAATGCTTTCAACCATATTTACGGCAGTCGGGTATGCACTTATAATTTTCAATATCCCGAAAGAACAGAATTCCGATACACTTAGCTATACACAGAATAAGGTTTATATGCGCATAAGGCTTATCATAAGTCTTTTGGTCCTTGCAATTCCTGATATTTATTATATTGGGGTTTCATTGGGATGGCTTAAAGCGTTCCAGCCTTAGAGATTATCCCCTGATTCCTTGCTGCTTCTTACA
>CAMECH010000015.1 GCA_945913015.1 uncultured Bacteroides sp. | reverse complement strand
GCAAAGGAGGTCACCCTATGGAACCAAAAAACAACAAAAAAATCATAGCAGTCGTCGGAATAGTGCTTGTAATTGCGGCAGCAATAATTGCTGGAACACTTATAATTCAGGCAACACCGGCAAATAAGTTAAAAGGACAGCTCAAACTCGCGGAAAAATATCTGGCGGAATTTAATTATGAACAAGCTCTTGTAGCATATGAGGAGGCTGTGAAAATTGATTCCAAATGTGAGAGAGCATATCTTGCAATGGCAGATATTTATATAGAGCAAGGTAGAGTAGAAAAAGCAGTAGCAATCCTCGAAGAAGGTCAGAAAATTATTCCGACAGATACAATTGCCGGTAAGCTGAAAGAAGTAAAAAATCATACGGCGTCAGCAGATACATCAAAAGGTGAAGGACAGCAGGCAACAAAGGCAGCAGATGAGAATAAAGCAGAAATGCAAAAAGAAACCAAAGCGGCGATAACAGAGCCTGCAACAGAAGTAAAAAAGGAAACTCCGGTACAGACAAAAGAAACAGTACAGAATGCAACAGAAAGACCGGCGGAAACTGTACAGGAAATATCAACAGAGGCGCCGACAGAAAAACCATCTGAGACTATAGCGGTAATACCGACAGTAAGACCGATAGAAACTACAGCATTTCCGACAGAATCAACAGTAAACAATCAAAATGACGATGATGACGATGACGGAGAAGAAGAGACAACGCAGGCACCGACACAGCGACCGACAGAAGGCACAACGCAGAGGCCGACAGAAAGCACAACGCAGGCACCGACACAGCGACCGACAGAAGGCACAACGCAGAGGCCGACAGAAAGCACAACGCAGGCACCGACACAGCGACCGACAGAAAGCACAACACAGGCGCCGACGCAGAGTCCAACAGAAAGCACAACACAGGCAGCTCCTGTTGAAGATCCTTCGGCAAATGTTGGAGAATATATTACATTTGGAAAATATGAGCAGGACGATGATACATCCAACGGAGCAGAGCCAATCGAGTGGCTTGTACTTGACAATCAGGGCGATAAAATACTTGTAATCAGCCGTTATGGATTGGATTGCCAGCCATACAATACAGCAAGTACAGAAGTAACATGGGAGACATGTACGTTAAGAAACTGGCTTAATACAGAGTTTTATAACACGGCATTCGGTGACAGTGAAAAAGCATCTGTAATCACAACAACAGTAGAAAATCCTGATAATGCAAGCTATGGTACACAGGGCGGCAATGCAACAAGTGATAATGTATTCTGCTTAAGTATAGATGAAGCTAACAGATACTTTGTATCAGACGAAGCGAGAGCGACAAAGCCTACGGCATATGCAGTAAGCAGAGGAGCTTATGCAAGTGCATCAACAAACTGGTACGCAGGCAACTGCTTGTGGTGGCTGCGGTCGCCGGGATATTTTCAGACTTCTGCTGCCTTTGTCGACAACGGTGGCGGCGTCCGCGTCGACGGCCCCTATGTCGACTATGGTCATGACGCCGTCCGTCCCGCTTTGTGGATAGCGGTAAATCCTTAATCATAATTCCTCAAATCGGCAATGGACTTTGTCCATTGCAAGCCTTCCGTGGCGAAAGCCACGGGAAGGCAAAATCAGGGGCGAAGCCCCAAATCGGCGAGAACGATAAGTGCGAGCCGGAATACGAATAATAAATTATAAAATTACTGAAAGAAGAGCGTACAGTGCAAAAGAAACAAAGTGAACTGACAGTGATTATGAAAGACTTTGTACTTCAAAGAAAAAGTTAAGTGCATTAACAATATTTACTTTTGAGCAGAATCGGACGGCCGTGGTGGCAGATGATAAAGGGCTCGGAATGGAGATTAACATGATAATCAGAATTGCAATTGCAGACAACAATGAGAAGTACCTTGAGAGGCTGCTCAATGTACTTGAAGAGTATGACGAAGTGAACCTGTCAGTGTACACGGACAGGCACAGCCTTGAGCTGGCGCTTTCAAGTAAGCAGTTCGATGTACTGCTTTTTAACCCTGAAGTTTATGATGGGCAGGTTACACTTAAGAAGAGTACGCTTCCGGTGCTTCTGCTTGATGAGGAGCAGGGGGTGCCTGAGTCATGCCGTGACTTTACGAAGATTAACAAGTATCAGAGAATCAGCGGGATTTATAAAAAGGTACTTGAACTTTATGCACAGATAAGCGGCGATATCGGTGGAGTGCTTGGCGCTGACACTGTCAGAATGGTTGCGTTCTACTCACCAATCGGAGGAGCCGGGAAGACAACAATTGCACTGGCGACGGCAACCAAACTGGCACTTATGGGGTACAGGACATTTTACCTGAATTTTGAGGATATTGCATCTGAGGACTGCTATCTTCCGCAGAACGCTGAAAAAGGTATAAGTGAAATAGTAGCTTCACTTGGAAGTGACATTAATTTTTCGATGAAAATACAGAGCTTTCTTCAGACTAAGATGGAGAATCTATACTATATGAACCATTTTGACAGCCCTAATGATGTCTATGAGATTAAGGAAGAAGAGATTGAAGAGCTTCTGCAGCATATCAGCAAAACAGGATTCTTTGATTTCATTGTGATTGACATGGGTACGTCAATGGGCAGTAAAACCAAAAGAATATTTGAAATTGTGCAGAAAATCATACTTATTGAGAAGTCAGATGCCATTTCGGCACGGAAGATGCAGTGCTTCCTTAATCAGGCGCACATCATCAATGCCTATGGAGGTAAAATGCTTCGTGTGCTGAATTTTGGAAGCGGCAGCGGCAAAATGCTTGACTCAGAGGTAAAGATAGGCGGAAGAATAGGTGCGGTACATAATCCTGACGCAGAGCAGCTGATAACTATGTTTGCCACAAGTACGGATTTTGCTTTTATGGATGCACTGGTTAATTAGACAGAAAGCAGGAGGGCATATGAGAGATTTTTTCACAGAGGAAACAGCACAGATACGCCGGCTTATAAGCAGTGACCCAAGCTATTCGGAACTGTCGGATGAACAGTTGAAAGAACGTGCGGAACAGATGCTTGAAAAGCGTATGCAGCAGGCAGAAAGAGAAGATCCGGAAGTTGCGGCTTATTATTCTTCGCTTTCGTTCAGAACGCGCAAAAGTCTGGCAGACACAGTATTTGAGTCAATCAGGGGACTTGGTATACTCGGCAAAATTATTGAGGACAAAAGCATTACCGAGGTTATGATTAACGGTTATGACACAATATTTGTCGAGAGAAACGGAAAGCTTGAACAGATACCTGACCGCTTTGAAAGTCAGGAGAGACTGAGAAGCATTATTACCAAATTTGTTCAGGATATGGGGCGTTCGGTTAACGAAAGTAATCCTATTGTTGATACAAGACTTGCTGACGGTTCCCGTGTAAATGTAGTGCTTGATCCGATAGCGCTCAACGGCCCGATTGTAACTATAAGACGTTTCCCGGAAGAGGGAATGACGATACAGAAACTTATAAACTACGGCTCAATAACACCGGAGGCGGCAGTATTCTTGCAGAAGCTTGTACGTGCCAAGTACAACATTTTCATAAGCGGCGGTACAGGCTCAGGTAAGACGACATTTTTAAATGCACTTTCCAATTACATTCCGCAGACAGAGCGTGTTATTACAATTGAGGACTCAGCGGAGCTTCAGATTAAACATATACCGAACCTTGTCCGTCTTGAGACAAGAAATGCCAATTCAGCAGGTGCAGGTGCCATAACAATGAGGGATTTAATTAAATCATCGCTGCGTATGAGACCTGAGCGAATAGTTGTCGGTGAGGTAAGAGGTGCCGAGGCACTTGATATGCTTCAGGCAATGAACACAGGACATGACGGAAGTATTTCGACGGGTCATGCCAACTCGGCTGAGGATATGATAAGCCGACTCGAGACGATGGTGCTGAGCGGTTCGCCGGGACTGCCGCTTGAGGCAATAAGGCAGCAGATAGCTTCGGCTGTTGATATAATTATCCATTTGTCGCGTATGCGTGACAGCTCTCGTAAGACAATGGCAATTTCAGAGGTGGTCGGCATGGAGAATGGAAAAGTTATCTTAAATCCGCTGTTTCAGTTTGAGGAGGACGAGCATACGACGGTGCGCAAGGTTTCAGGCTCACTTAAGCGTACTTCCAATGAAATGGTACATCCTGATAAATTTATCAGCAGCGGTATTTACGATTATCTGTAAAAAAACAATATTGCAAAAGGAGGAGAAAGATGAATCCTAATATGCCTGTGTACTATAAGTGCAATATGAAGAAATATGAACACATACTTGTCTATATTGTGTGCGGAATACTGATGTCTGTTGTTGCATGGCTGTTTTACCACATTATCTGGGTGTCGGTAATTGTGGGATTTGCGGCGGCTGTATATCTTGAAAAGATATATGCGCAGTCTACGGTAAAAAAAAGGCAGAAAGATTTAAGACTGCAGTTTAAGGATTTTCTTGAGTCGATGAGTGTAGCGGTAAGGGCAGGAAATGTGGAAGCTCAGGCAGTCAAATCAGCGCTTAAGGATTTGAAGATTTCATACAGCGGCAGGGCGGATATCGTGAAGGAAGTTGAGAATATCATTCAGCAGTATGAAAAAGGCGGAATAGAGCTGAAAGTATTGTTTGAGGATTTTGCCAACAGAAGCGGACTTGATGATATACACAGCTTTGCGGCAATTTACTCGGTAATTGAGGGGCGGAGTGACCGCTTCGGTGATATTCTTGTTCAGACTCAGGAGATTATCGGAGACAAAATTGAGATTGAGCAGGAGATTATGACAACAATTGCGTCTGCAAAATCAGAGACTACAACAATGCTGATTATGCCTGTAATTATAGTTGTTGCAATGTCGGCTATGGGCGGAGGACTGCTTGATGCACTGTTTACTACGAGGGTAGGTCATGTGGCAGCCACAGCGGCATTGGCTATATTCGCGGTATCATATGTGATTGCCGTGAAAGCAAGTGATATCAAGGTGTGACGGAAAGACGGGGTAAAGGTGCGATATGATTATATGCATGATATTGGCGACTGTGAGTTTTGCGGTGTTTGCTTTTCTTTTCATGACGGCAGGTGACGGTGTTGTGGGTGCACTTGCAACCTGCATGAAAGAAATAGAGATAGAAAATCTGAAAAATTATAAGTCGCAGATGAATCTGCTTGTCGAGGAAATGAAACGCGACAATGACATGAAAAACAAGAAAAAAATAAAAAAGGGAAAAGCCCTGAAAAAGAAGAGCGATGAGTCGCAGAAGCGATTAGAGGCTTTGTCTAAAGGAAAAATGGGAATCCTTGATACAATTCCTATTGCCGGATACCGTGCGATACAGCTTCTCGGGTGGGATTCAACAAACGCCAATATTAAGAAGCTTTTCACTAAATGTATTCAGTTCAAAGAGAAAAAAGAAGCAATGAATTATACATATTACCTGCTTGCTTCACTCATTGGATATGTACTGCTGGGCATATGTGCCGGATTTGCAGGAATAGGGCTTTCACTGGCAATGAATATAGGTATGAGGAGTGTTATTGTAGGCGTTATTGCATTTATTATATTTGCAATGCTGGGGTATCTGCCTTATGACAGCGTTAATGCAACAATAACCAGGAGAGCTGAGGATATAGAAAATGAGTTTCCTCAGGTGGTGTCAAAGATGGCGCTCCTTACAGTGGCGGGCATGGAAGTAAATCAGGCATGGAAGCTTACCTGCAGCACGGGCAAAGGGACTTTATATGATGAGATGCGCAGAGTAGTCACTGAGCTTAACAATAATGTCCTTACGGCAGAGGCGTACAGCCATTTTATCAACCGCTGCAATAACAATTATACAACAAAGCTTGCAACGGCTATTATTCAGAATGCGTCAAAGGGTAATTCTGAAATAGTGAGCCTGTTCCGCAGGCTCAATGATGAGAGCTGGCTTGAGCATAAGCATAATGCCAGAAGAAAGGGAGAGCAGATTCAGTCAAAGCTTCTGATTCCTACAATGCTTATGTTTTTTGGAATTATTATTTTGGTTATCGTTCCGGTTATGAGTGGCTTCGGATTTTAAGCCGGATGATGATAGATTTACTTTAATCAAGGAGGAAAAATTATGTTGGATTTTCTTGACAATCTTTATATCGGGGCAGCTATCAGAACACAGATGTTTATTGACAGCTTTAAGAAGGATGAGCGCGGTGTATCAAGTATTGTTGCAACAGTTCTTCTGATTCTTATAGTGGTGCTTCTGGCTGCGTTATTCTGGGGAAAAATCTCAGAATGGTTTAGTACAACATGGGAAAAAATCATGGGACAGTCAAACACAATTGGTTAAAAGAATTAATGGAGGAGGCATAGGAGAATGCGGAAATTGTATAAAGAAGAAAAAGGACTTGCAGTTGTAGAAGCCACACTGCTGCTGCCTTTTTGCATGATTATGGTGCTTGCAGTCTTCTATGCCGCCATTTTCATGTGTCAGAAGGCAAATCTGCAGGCAAATCTGCAGAATACGCTTATATATTATAAAAATGTAGGCGCAGACAGCTATGTGACAGCCAAATCACAGATGTCATATTCAGGTGATTCGGTAAATAAAAATGCTGTCGGGAGCAGTTACAGTGCAGACAAAAAGCTGTTTCCGTACAGGTTTTTCGGAATGTCATTTGACTCTTACGCAATGGAATCATTTTTTAAGTCAATGAGCCGGAATATGTTTTTTGATACCGGTGATAATGTTGAGTTTACTGCTTCAAGAAAGAATTATGTGGTGTACAAAGAGATAACGGCAACAGCGACACAGACTGTAAAGGCTGCAATCAACCTTTCAATGGTTGGAGCGTCAAACGAAGTTACAATATCGGTTACGGGCAAAGCGATTATAAATGATACAGATGATTTAATAAGAAATATTGATTTTGTGGTGGATATTGTTGAGGATACAAAGCTTGGCAAGGAGATATCCAATATTGCACAGAAGGTTGCGGATTCATACAACAAATTTACAAGTAAGTTCAAGTAGGCAGGAGTAATAATAACAAGAAGGAGCACGATAATAATGAAATTATTCAGAAAAAACCAAAGAGGTTCAATAACTGTATTGGTAGTATTGATTTTAGTGCCGACCATTTTCTTCAATGGTTTTCTTGTTGACCTTGCACGTATTAAGCTGTACAGCAACCAGGCAGTTATGACTGCTGACAACTATGGGGAAACGGTGCTCAGCTACTATGACAATGTGCTTAAGGAGTTATATGGTCTTTTTGCGGTCACACAGGATGAGGAGGCATTAGAAGCACTGAATGAGCTGGACAAATATGTGAAAGCATCATTTAATCCGGAATCAGACCAGATTGGATGGGAATATTTCAAGGCATTCCAAAAGGACAGTTACAACGGATTCATGCCGTATAAGGATGCTTCGGTGAAGTTATCTTACGAGGCTGTGGCCGGTGCCAATCTTGGTAATGAAGATGTACTTGCAACTCAGATTGGTGATTTTATGAAATTCAGGATTGTGCAGGCATTACCTGATGACGGAGTAAGTGACAAAATACTTAAAGCCGTAGATACTGTTAAAAACATTAATAATAATGCTGATGCCATTAATAAGAAAAATGATTTGGATGATACTGCCGGGAAATTGATGGAGCTGGCGGGGGAGTACTATGAAATACTCAAAAAATTTAAAGAATATCCAGCATATATCGATTCCGTTCAGAGTGCATTTGACAGTGCGAACGTGGAATTCGGCAGGATAGGCGACAGTCAGGCATATAAGCATTACTATGAATACAATAAAAATATAGACGAGATTAAAGCGGCATTACTCAGAAAACAAAATCTGAAAAAAGATGAAGAGCTTTCGGAATCAGATAAAAAATACATCAAAATGTATGATGATTATCAGGATGATTCTGAGGCAAGAGAAGGAAAATTAAGAACAAAATTTAATGATGCAATAGATGATTACAAAGACAGCTGGGATTCGGATACGATTGACTTTGACAGCTATGACAAATGGTCAGATAAGCTTACTGATAAGGCAGAAAAAATCGAAAAAAAGATAGATACGTTAAAACAGCAGCGTGACAGTCTTCAGAAAGTGCTTGACGGAGGCAATGTAAGTTCGGAACTCAAAAACGGAATGACGGAAGAACTCAAAATGCTTGACAGTCTTTTTAAGGATGGCAACAGCTATAGTGCAGATTCATATAAAAAGATGGCGTCAGAAATTGCGTCGAGAAAGACTCAGAATACAAAATATAAGCAATTAGCGGAAAATAAAGAATCAGTGCTTCGCAATTGGCGTAATTCATATATAAATCTCACAGAGCTTTCGGACATGCCGGTGGGAAACTTCAATAAAGCTGACTGGAAAGACCCGGTTACAGGCAGTGAATTATATAATATGCTGCAGAAATGCTTTGAGGAAGAAAACAGCAATGCAGTTAAGACAGCAAAGAGTAAGAAAAAAGAAGCAAATAAAGAATTAGAGAATGCACAGAAAAGCCTGAATGAAGACGAGCAGACACAGGCAAGGGACATACCGGCACAGTTTGGAATGGGAAGTGACGGCGGTGCCGGCTCATTTACTCTGGGTAAGATGATTAAGGATGCGGCATCATATTTTGAACATGGAAGTTTTGCGGAAGCAGGTAATGAGATGTTACTCAAATTCTATGTGGCAGAATATGATTTCGGGATGTTTTCAACCCGTGTAACCAATGTTAAGGAAAAGGCCGAGGCAGAGAAGAGCGGGAGACAGGCAGAGTTAAAGAAATCCTTTACCGGATATGAGATGGCATCAGACATTAATTATCTTTACGGAGCAGAGATTGAATATCTGTATGGCGGACACAATTCATCCAAGGATAATCTTAAAGAAGCACGCAATAAGATACTGGCATTCCGCGGAGTTGTAAACTATGCGTCAACATATGCAATTAAAAGCATTGATACAACAATCAGAGGAATATCAGAAGCGGCGGCTGTAATTAATCCGGCATTGGGACTTGCTGTGTCAGGTGCACTGCGGCTTGCAGTTGCGGGTATAGAAACGGCTGCGGACTGGTCAGAACTTATGAAGGGCGAGGGCGTGGTGCTTATCAAGACAGAGATGGATGACCTATCTTCAAAAAATGTTGTAATGTCATTAGTCGGATGCGAGGACAACGGAAAAACTTCAGATGCTTTTAAACTTGACTACGAACAGTATCTCATGGTAATGCTGATGTTTATGACTACCTCCGATGAACTGGTGCAACGGACGGGTAATCTGATAACTTTGAATGTCAATACTGTGCGGCAGGAGAAAGGAAAGACCGGCACACTGGACAAGCTTGAATTTAAGGCGTCGGATGCTGTTACGGCAGTTAATGCCACATGTGCAGTGCATCTTGATTTCGTGGTAATGCCACAGGGATTTGCAAAGCAGACTGTATCAGGTGATACTTATGCGGCACTTGAAGAGTTTCAGAAAAACACATATAGATTTACAGTGACGAGAGGCTATTAATGGATAATAAAAAACTGTCGGGACAATTGCATACTGTAAGAAAAAGTGAGAGCGGAATGATGGTTGTGGAAGCGGTTATCAGCTTTACCGTTTTTATTATGGTTACACTAAGCATAGTGTATCTGACTAATATTTTTACAATCCACAACCGCATTCAGTTTGCAATTAATTCAGCGGCGCATCAGATTGCAGGATACACATACATTTATCAGGGAATAGGTCTGCGTGACGGTGAGAAGGTGCTGCAGGAAGATATTAATACATATGTGACACCTATAGACGACACGGCTACAACTATTCTTGGAGCTTATAATAATATTCAGAAGACAATCAATGATATTAAAGGTGCAGGAGATTCAATGAAGGAGATTTCTCCGGAAAGTGTACAGAATGTAATGACGCAGATTGACACTATCGCAAAAGATGTAGATAAAAGTGCAACATCAATTGAGGCATCATCACAGAAACTGAGTGATTTGTTCAGTGATCCCGATGCATTAATGGCAGGAGTTATTTATGCGGGAGCATCTTTTGGAATGAAAGAGATTAAAGGTGCCATTGCCGCAGGTTTGTCCAAAGCACTCACCAAAGGATACCTCAATACGAGCGGTTATTCTGATGTGGATGATTATCTGAAAGCATATGGAATAAAGGACGGCTATTCGGGGCTTGATTTCAAGGGGTCAACAATGATGTGTGACGGTGACCAGAGAATGATTGATATTGTTGTTCAGTATGACATTGACATGAGCTTTCTGTCGTTCGTGATTCCTGATGCAAAGATACACATGGTGCAGAGAGTGTCGGTGCCTGCATGGGTTGATGGCGATTCGGCAAAACTTCCTGAGAAAAAATAGGTGGAGAAAGATGAAGATTATTGGAGCTTGTTTTGGAGCAGCCGTAATAGCGGTTCTATATTATCTTGCAGTGTGCAAAATGGATACAGACCTTAAGATGCAGCTTGAAAGAAAAGGTAAGCTGATTAGCGCAAAAGGTGTATGGCTTACCGGGATACTTACGGCAGCAGTGTGGATATATGTAGGAATGCGTTCGGAACTATATGTTAATGTTTTGTTCCTTATTCAGACCATGGTCATTGTATGGGCTATGTCAGTGTTTGCAGTAACCGACTATTACAAAAATATAATACCGAATACAATGATAATTTTTCTGCTTGCAGTGTGGGCGTTGCTTGCAGGAGTCGGTCTGATTATAAATATGGGCACGGGGCTTGCGCTTTTGTTTCAGTCGCTTATCGGAGGTATTGCAGGCGGTGTTATATTCCTGCTTTGCTACCTTGTGTCGAGGGGGCAGCTTGGAGCCGGTGATGTGAAGCTGGCATTTGTGCTCGGACTTTATCTTACAGGAGAACGCATTATGGGAGCACTGATATATGGAATAGTAATATGCTGCGTATATTCGCTTGTTCAGCTTGCAAGGAAAAAAATCGGTATGAAGGATGGTGTTCCGCTGGTACCGTTTTTATATATTGGGATGCTTATAACATTTATTATTTTATGATGACTAAGAGGAAATGCATATGAGAGGCAAACGATTAATATTAATTTCGGTAATTTTGGCAGCACTGCTTCTGGGATGGCTTATGTCGGTTAAATCAATTACCGGTGTTGAACAGAAAGAAAAGCAGAATGAGCTGGTTACACAGGCTGATGAATTTATTAAGAAAGAATTGTACATAAGGGGAATTCCGTTGTACGAGGAGGCGTTGAAATACTCGACAGAGCAGAATCCCGCAATTGAAGAAAAGCTTCTTTCGGCTTATATGAACTTCGGACAGACGAAAAGCTATTCAAAGCTTGTCATCAAGCGTGCGGCAGCAGGAAGAGCCAAAGAAGATGAATACATAACTGTAGCAAAGATGTATTCAGACGGAGAACTGGCGGAAGCAATTGAAATTATTAAGGATGGTATTGGTAAGCTTGGTTCGGATAAGCTTAAGGACTACTATGAGTCAGTCAGATATACATATTCGTTAAAAACTACCAAGTACAAAGAGATTCTTCCGACTAAGGATAATGAACTTATGCCGGCATACACCGGTGAAAAGTGGGGATATATTGATAATTCGGGAAAAATGCAGATATCTGCAAAGTATACAAAAGCGCTTCCTTTCAACAAAGACGGTTATGCGGTTGTCAATGAAAACGGTACATATTACACGATAGTGGAAAACGGGGCACATTACGGAATTGATGAAAATCCGGTGAGTGATGTATATGCGGTGTCAGGAAGCCATATCCTTGCACAGCTTAACGGTACATACAGCTATTATGATTATGATTTTAAATGTGTTGCAAAGTCACATCAGTATGAGCAGATAACATCTAATGCCTGTGGTGTTGCAGCAGTCAAAAAGAATGGTAAATGGGGAATTATACAGGATGACGGTAAGACGGTTGTTGACTTCACACTCGAAGATGTAGCTGTTAATTCTTTGGGTCAGGTGTTCTGCAATAATGTTGCATTTGTCAAGATGGACGGAAAATGGTATCTCATCAATACAAAAGGAGAAAAGGTATGTGAGAAAGGCTTTGACGGTGCAAAAGCACCTGAGTCCTCAGGCTATATTGCGGTGGCGGATGCAAGCGGTAAATGGGGCTTCATCAATCAAAAAGGCGAAGAGGTTATAAAGTGTACATACAGTGATGCATATTCATTTTCAAATCATGTGGCGGCTGTAAAAAAAGCTAACGACTGGGTATACATCAGTGAAAATAATCAGGTTGTCATAAAAGAGGTGATGACAAAAGCCATGCCGTTCCACAACGGGGTAGCGCAGATTGAATTTGCAGGCTCGGCAGCACTGCTTAAATTAAAATATTTTGAAGAATAACATATGGCACATAAGGATTTGAATAAAAATGTCATAGGACAGGAGAGCAGATTATGAACAGTGAAAGATTTGAATTACAGGGTTCTTTGGAAGCAAACTATCTGAATATCAGGCTGGATGAACCGGCGCAGTTTGATGAAATTGCGATGAAGGTTATTAAGCAGGATTGTCCGGAATTTTTAATACCGTTCAGGGTTACAAGTATTAATGACACGGTAATGTTAAAATATAAGCTTGTTAATGCGACTGCGCTTGAGTATGCGGTTATCACGCTGTATAAATCAGAGTTTATAAAAATGTATCTTAATCTGCTTACGCCATTTGTCAAGGGACGCGACTGGTTCCTTGACTATCATAATCTGTGTATTGATACAAGATATGTGTATCTGGACAAGCACTTAAATAATGCATATTTCATTTATGTACCGGAAGCATCTTTCAGAAACAGTGATAATGAAATTCTTGAATTTTTCAATAAGGTGCTTACAAAAACGGAGATAAAGGATGATGACGGATTTCAGGTAAAGCTGTTCAGATATTTTGCGGGGGCGCAGGTGACTCTTGACGGTCTGTACAGGATGTTTAAGGAAGAGGAAGGAAAAGGCAGCGGATTGCAGCAAAATTCAGCAACGAAACAAAATCCGGTTCCACAGCACAATCCGGCAATGCAACAGAATGCAGTTCCTCAAAAGAATGCAGCAATGCAGCAAAACGCAGTTCCCGGGCAGGGTGGTATTCCTCAGTCTCAGTATTCACAGGCTCAGAAACCAAATGTAGCACAGAATTCAGCCGTACAGCAGAATCAGGGGGCGCCTAATCAAAAATCAGGCGTGTTTGGCGGATTTGGCAATATATTCAGCGGTAAGAAGAATGAACAGGCACCGGAGGTTAAAGTGCAGGCACCTGCATCTGAAGCGAAAGCGCCTTGGGAGGACTCTGATAATGATTCTGCAATAGAAGCATTGTTTGACAGTGGTAAAAAGCCTGCCAAGAAAAAGGCAGGAAGCCGGCCGGAGTCAGATAAACAGGAAGAAAAGCACGGTATTTTTGGATTTAAAAAGGATAAGGACGCAAAGAAGAACGATGGAGGTATACCTGCAATGAATATGGGGACTCCAATGCAGCAGAATGTACCTTTCCAGCCTAATGTACAGATGCAGCAGAATGTACAGATGCAGCAGAATGTGCAGATGAAACCAAATATGCCAATGCAGCAGAATACTCCTTATCAGCAGGCTCCGGTGCAGATGGCGAATGTACAGCGCAATATGGCGATGGCAGATGATGAGACGGAGATTGCAATTGACGGAGCAGGAAGCTTTAAGACAGGAGGATTTCTTGAACTGGCTGAGTCTGAGGAACCGGGCGCTCCTCAGAGGATAGAACTTGGATTTCAGACACCGTTTATAACGGTAGGACGCATTTCATCGGATGAAGTTAAGCCCGATATTGCATTTCCTGCTAATTTTAAAAGAATTGGAAGAAGACATGCAAGGATAGAGAAAAAGGATGGCAATTACTATGTAATTGACCTTGGCTCTGCAAACCATACGATGTTAAACCGTCAGATTATGGTTCCAAACCAGCCGTATCTTCTTAAAGACGGAATGGAGCTGGCATTTACGGTAAATCATCCTGTACGCTACATAGTACATTTGTAATGCATTATTTTGTGTCAGGAAGCAGAAGGCTTCAGAATGGAGAAAATGATGAAACTTGTTTGTGGCTGTGCTACAAATGTAGGAAATTCAAGAGAGATTAATCAGGATACAGTTGTTCTTAAGTACATTGAAAAAAAGCGCCGGTACTTTGTGGTCGGGGCGGTATGTGACGGCGTAGGCGGTCTGGAACATGGGGAACTGGCATCAGGATTAATCGGAGAGAGGATTGCACAGTGGTTTGATGAAGTATCGTCATGGATTGATATTGCAAATACGGATTCAAAACTTGTGTATGCACATCTAAAGGATGCAGCAGAACGATGGAATGAGGAGCTGTGCAATTTCTCATACGGTAACAATATAGTTACAGGAACTACAATGTCACTTTTTATGCTTCTTCGCGAGGATTATTACATTATCCATGTGGGAGACAGCAGGGTCTTTTGCTTTAACGGCAGTCTTTTGCAGCTGACAACAGATGCAAGTATAACAAGAATTAAAAACGGGATGCTTAAGGCATATCTTGATAATTACATGGGAAAGTCCAATGAACTTTGGTTTCAGGGCATTGAGGGGAAAGCCGTGCCGGGAGATATGTTTTTGTTTTGCTCTGACGGACTGTATCATCATCTGACAGAAGAAGATGCCAGAATGGCATGGAAAGCCGCAAGCAAACAAAAGAACCTTAATAAGTTATGCGGCGAACTCATTGATGCAATGATGGAGCGGGGAGAAAGAGATAATATCTCGCTTGGAATTGTTTGTATCCGTAAAAAGGGACTGTTCGGATAACACGGTATATTCCGGTCAGGTAAAACAAAGTTTCAATATGATTTTTCACACTATGTAGTTAATAAAGAACAGAATTCCGGTAATCGCAAAAATACCAATGTTGTTGAGTAATGAAACGAAAAGATTGCGGAGAAAATCTTTCTCTCGTGCGCCATTTATAAGAATAAAGGCAGCTTTTACAAGCTCATAAAATGCAATGCAGAATACAAAACCAAACCATGAAAAAGAGGTCGCAGCAGCGATTATGGAAAGTGCGGCAAATAAAAATATTTCCAGAAACAAGTCTGATGCGGGAATGCGGCTGTGACAACTGCGGCATTCACCTTTGCCTAATATGTAGGATATTATTGGAATCTGGTCTTTAAGAGCAATACGGCAACCGCATACCGGACAGTAACATCCGGAACTTCCCACAGGAGAAGTACTTCCTTTAAGCAGACGAAGAATATCTGTTGTTGCATAAGCTCCGATTATATAGAACGAAAAAAATATTGCTGTGCGAAGAAGTAGTATTTCTGCCATGCTGCCTCCTGTTTATAAATCTTAATTATAAATATATCCTGTCACTTGGGAAAAAGCAACAAATATATAAAGGAATGGAGATTAGTATGCTAAAGCTTAATAAAGAATTAGAAGAAACATATGTGCTTCTGGATGAAATCGGAAGCGGAGGCGGCGGAACGGTATTTAAAGCATATCATAAACGTCTGCAGAAAGAAGTTGTTCTTAAAAAAATTCACAGTAATCTGGCAAAGAGCAGCAGTGTAAATATACGCGCAGAGGCTGATATCCTCAAAAATCTTAAGCACGAATACCTTCCGCAGGTTCTGGATTTCTTTGAACTTGACGGTGATGTGTATACAGTAATGGATTTTATTCCGGGTGCTTCGCTGAAAAGTTTTTTGAAGGAAGGCAGGAAATTCAGTCAGAAACAGGTGGTTAAATGGTTTGACCAGCTGTGTCAGGCAGTAGAACAGCTCCACAGACAGCAGCCTCCGATTATTCATGGTGATATCAAGCCTGATAATATTATGCTCACACCTGATGATAATATTTGTCTTATTGACTTTAATGTATCGGGAGATTTTACAGATGCTGATGCTGCCGGATATACACCGGGGTATGCGGCTCCTGAGCAGATGTCATCATTTCAGGAAAGAAAGAAACGAATGGCAGTGGCAAATGCCAATAAGGCAGTAATAGAATCAGCACGTCGGGCAGACAGCGATTATACGCAGGTGGATGGTTATGCGGGAGCAGACAGCGATTCCACGCAGGTGGATGGTTATGTGGGAGCGGACAGCGATTCCACGCAGGTGGATGGTTATGCGGGAGCAGACAGTGATTCCACGCAGGTGGATGGTTACGCGGGAGCAGACAGTGATTCCACGCAGGCGGATAGTTACGCGGCTGCATATCGTGAAGCAGCGGCAAGTGCAGAACAGTATTCTTCACAGGTAAATACAGGCGCGCCCGGCACAATCCATATGGATACACGTTCGGATATTTATAGCATCGGTGCAACAATGTATCATCTTCTGACAGGAGAAAAGCCGGCTATCGGATATGTAAAGCCGATTACTTCATTTCCAATCAAAATCGAGGAATCTCTTGCATTTATTATTATGAAATGTCTGGAGCAGAACCCGGCAAAAAGATATCAGAGTATTCAGGAACTTCACAAGGCGGTGCTCGGTGTTCATACCTCAAGCCGGATTTACAGGCAGCTCGTACGCAGACAGCTCATTGCACGTATTGTGCTTCTTATAGGAATAGCCGGATTTTCTGTTCTTGCTTCTTTTGGTTTCAAGAGAATGGAAATTGAAAAGCAGAATAAATATGCGCAGTATGTTGAGCAGGAAAAGGCGGCAAGAGAAAACAAAAATTATGACAAAACAGAAGAATGGTATCAAAAGGCGATTGCACTCTATCCGGAAAAGGGAGAGGCGTATATCGAAAAGGCATATTCGCTGTATGACCAGAAAAAATATGAGGATGCAATACTGTTTGTCAACAATGTTGTACTAAATGCAGGATGTGAGGGCAAAGACCTTGCGAATATTTATTTTATATATGGTAACTGTTGTTTTGAGCTTGAGAATTATGAAGCAGCAGAGCAGGCATTCCATAATGCAATAATTTATCAGGTTGATAATTCACAGGCATACCGTGATTATGCGATTACGCTTGCAAGGCTTGACAGAACGGATGAGGCAAAGGTTCAGCTTGAAACAGCAATCGAAAAAGGCCTTGCTGAGGACGGAATTTACTATATTCAGGGTGAAATTTCACTGGCGTTGGAAAATGCTGACGAAGCATGGGATGAATTTCAGAAATGTATTAACAGCAGCAAAGACGATTATATGAAAATGCGTGCCTACATAATGTGCAGCCGCATACTTGATGAAAAGGGAAAGACCGCGGATGTGCTGCAGCAAAATGTAGAGCTTCTTTCGCAGGCACTTCAGGTGCTGCCAAACGAATATAAAAATGCAATTCTTGATAAGCTGGCGCAGGCGTATACAGACCTTGCCAATGCTACGCAGGACAGCGGTTACGACATGAAAGCAGTAGCAACTTTTGATGAAATTATAAATTACGGCTGGGCAACTTATACAACATATCACAATAAAGCGGTTCTGTACCAGAAGAACAGAATGTACAGCGAAGAAAATGATGTTCTTCAGAAGATGCTTACGCTGTACGGAGAAAATTACAATACATATAAGCGGCTTGCATTTATGGAAGCTTCACGGCAGCTTGAAATGCCAAACGAAAGCCGTGATTACAGCCTGTTTGCAGATTATTACCAAAAATCCGTGCAGCTTTATCAGGAGCAGCTCTCCAATAATAAGACGGACCTCGAGATGACAACACTTACCAATCTGTACCAGCAGGCAGTTTCAGGCGGATGGATTTCATAAAGAATAAAGTATCAGAAATGAGGATTAGTATGGAGATAACAATTGGAAGCATGATGTTTATAGGCGGAGTAGCAGGAGCGGCAATATGCCTTATCTTATTTCTTATGACGGCACCAGTTTTTAGGAAACAGAAAAAGAGGCTGCTTGAGAAGTTGCAGGAGATGTGAGGATTAGCAGAAAAAATTATTCTGACGCTAAAGCGTCTGCGGAACGGAGATTAGTATGTTTTGTGAAAAATGTGGAAATAAAATTAATGATACAGATGTGTTCTGCGAAAAGTGCGGTGCAGTTGTGTCAGGAAACGGCGGAAACACTCAGGACAAGAACACAAAAGGGCGCAATAAATTCGGAATCGCAGCGGTTATTACCATCATTGCACTGATTATTGCAGGAGTGGCAGTTATGACGGTTGGCGGCGCACCACAGAAAATAAAGATTAATCGTATGATGAAAACTGCACAGAGGTATCTGGAAGAAATGAACTACGAGCAGGCGGTACTTGCATTTGATGCGGTAATTGAAATAGAGCCTAAGCATCTTCCGGCGTACATGGGAAAAGCTAATACATATGTTGCAATGGAAGATATTGAAAATGCTGTAAGTACAATGAGCAAGGCGGCTAAAATTGCCAGAGACGAATATGATGCGACAGGTAAGAAACTGGACAAGGTCGACAAAATGTACGAGCTTTATGCACAGATACTGGCCGGTGACGGGCAGTTTGAGAGAGCAATCAGAGTACTTAATGAAGCTAAAGAGTGGCTGCAGGATGATGACCTTTCAAAAATGCTTGAAGAACTTGTCGGCAAAACAGTTGAGATGAATGTGCCCGATGCAAAAATTACATTTACTGATTCTGTGCTTGAAAAGGATATCCGCAAAATAATTAATAAGCCTGCCGGCGACATCATGATAAGCGATGTGTGGTATGTGGAAGAAGTGAAAATCTGGGGAGATTTTGTTGGAGATGAAGCAGATGTAAAGTCATATTACAGCAGTGGCTTTACATCGTCTGATAAAACGAAGCATACAACAACACAGACAATTCGTACATTAGATGATTTGTATTATTTCAGAAATTTAAAGAAGCTTACGGTAAATTACCATGTTGGAGTTGATATATCCATACTGAAAAATAAGGACAATTTTCCTAATTTGAGAATGATTAGTCTTATTGGTGACGGACTTAATGATATCTCAGCAATTTCAACACTTACGTTTCTTACGGATGTGTCACTTACATATAATAATATTACTGATTTTACTCCGATATCGGCGTTGACACGCCTGAGTTCTTTGTCAATTTCAAGTAATAAGGGAATGCATTCAACGGAAAAGCTTACTAATCTTATATATTTGAAATCGCTTTCTTTATCTGGAGTTGATGATGTTAACATGGAAGCAGTGGCATCACTGCCTAATCTTAAAACGCTGCATCTGTCATCAGGAGACTATTCCAAGCTTGCAGGCTGTAAGAATCTTAATTACATCGAGATAAGTGTGGATGAAAGCAATATACAGTATCTTGCAACGCTTACACAAGAATGTAAACGTCTTAGAGCACACATTAATATTAATGTAAAAGATATATCGGTAATAAGCAGGCTTAACTGGCTGGAATCGCTCGACTTATGTACACAGAATGCTTCAGGTGTATATGATTTGTCGGTTATTCAGAATTTTACAAATTTAAAGAAACTTGAACTTGGAAGTTCCGGCTTTGATAATTACACAATTTTAAGTAATCTTCCAAGTCTTGAAACTGTAGAAATAAGATCCGGTAATACGGGTGTAATTGAGGAAGTTAAAAAAGTACTCCCGGAAGAAAAAATTGTGATAAAGGATTAAATATCATCAGATTAGAATCGGATAAATTAAGGATAAATGCAAAGGAGGCTGCTCGATGGAAACAAAAAACAACAAAAAAATCATAGCAATCATTTGCATAGTGCTTGCACTTGCTGTGGCGTTAATTGCAGGAGTGCTGGTGATACAGGCAACACCGGCAGGCAAAGTGAAAAGACAGATTAAACTGGCAGAAAAGTATCTTACAGAGATGAACTACGAGCAGGCTCTTATTGCATACAGTGAAGCAATAAAAATCGACCCTAAGTGTGAGCAGGCGTACCTTGCAATGGCAGATATCTACATAAAGCAGGGTGAAGCAGAAAAAGCCATAGCAATTCTTGAAGAAGGACAGAAGAATATTCAGACAGACGCAATGACTGAGAAAATTGAAGAGGCAAAGAAGCAGGCATCATCAGCCGGACAGTCACAGCAACAGTCGGGGCAGAATGACATAGTTGACCCTATCAATCAGCCTTTGGATGACGGAAACGGCTCACGGGAGCAGTCCGCGACACAGGATGCAACAGAGGTGGCAAAGACAGGAATTAAATCAGCCAATGTTGGAGAATATATCACCTTCGGAAGCTACGAGCAGGATGGCAATACAGGCAACGGAGCAGAGCCAATAGAGTGGCTTGTGCTGGATAATCAGGGAGACCGGATGCTTGTAATTAGTAAGTATGGATTGGATCGTCAGCACTATAACTCATCGTACACTTCTGTAACATGGGAAACATGTACATTAAGAAACTGGCTTAACTCGGAATTTTACAGCAAGGCATTTAATGATAATGAAAAAGAATCAGTAATTACAACAAAGATAGAAAATATAGGCAATGATACATATGGCTCAGAAGGTGGAAATGTAACGGATGATAAAGTTTTTTGTCTTAGCGTAGAAGAAGCAGAAAGGTACTTTGAATCAATAGAGGCAAGAGAATTAGTACCTACAACATATGCAATAAAAAACGGAGTATATGACAATAATTCATTAGGTAAATGCAGTTGGTGGCTGAGAACACCGGGCTATAAACAGAATAGAGCAACTGTGGTTAATTATGATGGAAAAATAAGATATTCAGGACATTATGTTGATTATCATGGTAGTGACGAGTTTGGTCCATCCATGCCTAACCACAATTTTTATGCGGTTCGTCCGGCTTTATGGGTAAGAACTGAAGATATCAGTTCATTTGTTAATTCTGAGGCGGATACGCAGGTGTCAACAGACAATATTATTTCGTCGAAAGTAGGTGAAACAATAACACTTGGAAGCTATGAGCAGGATTGTAACGGAAAAAATGGTGCTGAACCAATTGAGTGGATAGTTCTTGATAATCAGGGTGATAAGATGCTTGTTATCAGTAAATTAGGACTTGATTATCAACCATATAACATTGAAAGAACAGACATTACATGGGAAATGTGCTCATTAAGAAGATGGCTTAATTCAAGCTTTTATGACAAAGCGTTTAGTGAAAGTGAAAAAGAACTGATATTAGAAGTCGTGAATGAAAATGCGGATAATGCGGCATATGGCACGCAGGGCGGAAATCAAACAAACGATAAAGTATTCCTGTTAAGCATTGACGAGGCGAGCAGATATTTTGTCTCAGATGAGTCAAGGACGACACAAGCTACAGCATATTCAGTAAGTAAAGGCTCATCAAGTAAATGTGCATGGTGGCTGCGTTCTCCAGGCGATAAGCAAAATAATTCATCAAAGGTAGGTAGCTCCGGATATATAGCTTATTTGAATAAGATGTCCGGTGTTTATGGAAATGGTACTTCTTCTAAACAGGAGCCTGATTGTTCCGCCGTCCGTCCCGCTTTGTGGATAGCGGTAAATCCTTAATCTTAATCAGCAATGTGCAAAGCAAAATACGAATAATAAATCATAATAAACAAGGGAGGCGGTTTATATGTTTTGTCAAAAATGCGGCAATCCGATGCCGGATACAGCAAATTTCTGCGAGAAATGCGGGGCAAGAGCAGGAGAAGAATTTTCATCATCAACGATAAAGACAGCGGGCAGCCCTGAAAAATTTAACTATATAGACTTTACTTCTGATAAAAAAATAAAAAAACGCAAGAAGACGATTGCATTAATATGCGTAGTGCTTGCACTTGCTGTGGCGTTAATTGCCGGAACACTGATAATACAGGCAACACCTGCCAACCGGTTAAAACGACAGCTCAGGCTTGCAGAAAAGTATCTTACAGAGATGAACTACGAGCAGGCACTTATTGCATACAATGAAGCAATAAAAATCGACCCAAAGTGTGAGCAGGCGTACCTTGGAATGGCAGACATCTATGTAAAGAAAGATGAACCGGGAAAAGCAGTTGAACTGCTTGAAAGCGTAGAAAACAGTATTAATACAGATACAATAAAGTCCAAGCTGGAAACGGCTAAAAAACAGGAAGTATTAATAAAACTAAAATCAGCACAGACAGGCGATATTGTAACATTCGGGAACTATGAACAGGATGGTAACACAGGAAACGGAGCAGAGCCGATTGAATGGCTTGTACTTGACAAGAAGGATGACAGAATGCTTGTAATAAGCCGTTACGGACTGGACGGCCAGCCATACAATACAATAGACACAGCCGTAACATGGGAGACATGTACGTTAAGAAACTGGCTTAACTCGGAATTCTATAACACGGCATTCAGTGACAGTGAAAAAGCATCGGTAATCACAACAACAGTAGAAAATCCCAATAATGCCAGACGGGGTACACAGGGAGGCAATGCAACAAGTGATAATGTATTCTGCTTAAGTATAGATGAAGCTAATAGATACTTTGCATCCGACGAAGCAAGGGCAACAAAACCAACGGAATATGCAGTAAGCAGGGGGGCAAGTACATGGACGGAAAAAGACCAATTCGCAGGCAACTGCTGGTGGTGGCTGCGGTCGCCGGGCAGTACTCAGTCTGATGCTGCTGATGTTCGCAAAGATGGCTACGTCGTCGACAGCGGCTTCTATGTCTACGATGGTCGTTTCGCCGTCCGTCCCGCTTTGTGGATAGCGGTAACAAATCAAAGCGAGCAGGTGCAAACGACAACACCGGCAACGGCGCAGGCACCAACCGAGACAACCACAGTAGCTTCAACACAGCCTGCAACAACAGCTCCGGTAAAGACGGGAATACAGTCAGCAAAAGTAGGAGAGTATATCACTTTCGGAAGCTACGAGCAGGATGGCAATACAGGTAACGGAGCAGAGCCAATAGAATGGCTTGTACTTGACAAGAAGGATGACAGAATGCTGGTAATAAGCCGTTACGGACTGGACTGCCAGCCATACAATACAACAATGACTAATGTAACATGGGAGACATGTACACTAAGAACCTGGCTTAATAAAGAGTTTTATAACACGGCATTCAGTGACAGTGAAAAAGCATCGGTAATCACAACAACAGTAGAAAATCCCAATAATGCCAGACGGGGTACACAGGGAGGCAATGCAACAAGTGATAATGTATTCTGCTTAAGTATAGATGAAGCTAACAGATATTTTGCAACTAAGGAAGCAAGGGCAACAAAACCAACGGCATATGCAGTAAGCAGGGGAGCTTATGCAAGTACATCAACAAGCTGGTACGCAGGCAACTGCTGGTGGTGGCTGCGGTCGCAGGACTATGGTCAGTATGATGCTGCCTATGTCCTCAACAATGGCGACGTCGTCGGCGTCGGCAACTCTGTCTGCATTGATACTCACGCCGTCCGTCCCGCTTTGTGGATAGCGTTAAAACCTTAATCTTAATTCCTCAAATCTGCAATGGACATAGTCCATTGCAAGCCTTCCGAGGCGAAAGCCACGGGAAGGCAAAATCAGGGGCGAAGCCCCAAATCGGCGAGCACGATAAGTGCGAGCCAAAATACAGATAACATACAGGTACAAAAAAGAAGAGAGCATGATGAAAAAGAAAGAATTATCCGGCAAAGGATAAGAAGCAGGGATGATAAGGAGGCGTTTTATATGTTTTGTGAAAAATGCGGCAATCAGATGCCGGATACAGCAAATTTCTGCGAGAAATGCGGTTCTAAAGTTGAAATGGCAGGCTCGGCAATGATTAGTGCTGATACCCGGAAAGTAAAATCCAAGTCCGGCAAATCGAAAAAGATTTTAATTGCACTTGCTGTTCTGCTTGTAATTGCAGTGGCTGGTGTCGGAGGTAAAATTGCATATGACAACACACCGGGGCAGAAGGCTGCCAAGCAGATGAAGCTGGGGGAAAAGTATCTTGGAGAGCTTAATTACCAGCAGGCAAAACTGGCATATGAGGCGGCAATCGCAATTGATCCGAAAGCAGTTGATGCATATGTGAGTCTGGCTAAGATATACGAAGCGGAAAAGAATTATGATGAAGCTTTTAAGATTTTGAGTAAGGGAAATGCCAATACCGGCGACAGCAAAATCCAAAGCTACATTCAGAAAATAAAAGAGCTTGAAGCAAATGCAGAAAATAATAATTTAAACAGTGATGCAACACAGCAGACACAGCAGGCAGCTACAGATAAAACAGCTGCTGCAGTAACGACAAAACAGACAAAGACAGTTACTCAGCCAAAGTCATTTACCGTTATGGTTGATAATTCAATTGTAACTGAAAACAATGGCGGCAAAGAGTTCTATGCATATCTGAAGTCGCTGCTTGGAGACGGAACTATTGATATTAAGTGGGTGAGACCGGAGCATGCCAAGTACTATGATACTGTAAGCATTGCATTTAACTCAGCAAATCAGATGCCGGACGTAGTTCTGCTTTCATCTGATTACTATGCATTGTATGCATCATCAGGTTATGTGTGGGATATGACAGATGCATGGAATGCTTCAGAGACAAAGAACTCAGGAAGACTGATAAGTACTGCTGATAATGTTCTTGAGTCGCTTAAGGTTGAAGGCCTTGACGGAGTGAAAAGAATGTACGGATTTTCTCCATATCGCGGCAACGGCTGCTGTACATATGTGAAAAAATCGTGGCTTGACGCAGCAGGCATTCCGGTGTCTGATATTAAAGACAAAACACTTACATTTGATGAGTATTACAATATATTAAGGAGAATGCAGGCGGCAAAGAACAGCGTGGTTATCTCTGCTCCAGGGTTCATTGGTTCTGAAAATCCATATACACAGTATCTTCCTGAATTTTATCAGAATGCGCATTATTCATTTTATAAAAATTCATCAGGTAAGTATGTGGACGGTTTCTCTGAACAGGATATGAAGGATGCGCTCATAAGAATTCAGACGGCTGTAAGAGATGGAATTATTGATAAGGAATCCGTTAACAACTCAACAGCGAATTCCCGTGATAAGTTTTATGCAGATAACACAGGTGTATTTACATATTGGGCTGGTACATGGGCCAATACCTTAAAGGTTAATCTTGAAGTCATAGGTAAGGATAGTACCCTGATTGCAATTAAGCCAATTAAGGAGCTTGGTTCATATATTGAAAGAATGCCTCCTGTCTGGTGCATAACAACGCATGCAGAAAATCCTGAAGGAATTTTCAAATATTTTATTGACACAATGCTTGATGGCGGTGATGTGCAGACTGCATGGGAATATGGAGCCAAAGGTACGCATTGGGACACAAAGGCTGAGACTGTAACGCTTAAGGGTAAGGAAGACAAGGGGACAACTTATACAGAAGGTAAGTTCCATATGCTTCCGTCACCTGAAAGGCCAACATCGCTTATGGCAAAGAACCACATTGATCCAATGCTGGCGCTTGCAAAATTCAAGAGCGGAAGTGACCCGGGAGCAGCCTATATGACGGAGACGGCAATTGCCAATAAGGAATTTTTTGCCAATAATTCGATAGTCACGGAGGCATTGCCGTATACCTATGAAATGTCAAATGACATTGCTGATATCAATATGCAGAGAAATATCATTATTGCTGCTGTCGCTAATGGTGAGATGTCAGCAGATAGCGGAATTACTGAGTATCGTGCAAAAGTAGGAACGAAAGTGGACAAGGTATTGGCATCATTGAATAAGTAATAATATTTATAAATAAAAACATTTATACAGGAGGAAAGTTATGGGATTATTTGACAAAAACACAGTATCACCGGAGGTCGCAGAGTGCGACAGGCAGATTGCTGCGATAGCAGCCAGAAGAAATCAGGTTATTTATGCAGTGGGACAGCAGTTTGTGAGCACAACAACTGCAAGACAGGTGCAGGGAACACCTTATGCAGATATGCTTATGGAATATGAGCAGCTAAATGTGCAGGAAGCAATGTATGAAAAGAAGAAACTTGCAGCGCAGGGACTTCGTAAATGTGATAAATGCGGTAATATTCTTGTGATTGACAGCATGTTTTGTAATATGTGCGGTGAGAAATTTGAAAGGTATGTGGATGACGGTGCAGTACAGCAACAGCAGGGACAGGCTGTCTGTCCTCAGTGTGGCAATCCATATAGCCCAGGTGCAGCATTTTGCAGAACATGCGGCTTTAAGCTTGATTCTACAATGATGTAATTTCGCAGATTTAATCTATATAAAGAATTTTAGCGATGGAGGTTTGGAAAATGCAGTCGGACAGGAAAAAAATCTTAGCAGGCTGTATTATAGCAGCAGTTTTGACAGTGTGCGCAATGACGCTTCAGGCGGGGATTCTGATAATGGCAGGCAGTCCGGAACGCAGCAGCCACAATCAAATCAGTCACAGCAGCCACAGCAAACGTCCGCGCATTCAGAAAACGGAACGCCCCAAAGCGATGTCAGTGTTGTTGATATAAGTAATGCGAAAAAAGGTGAGTATATCAGACTTGGTACATATGAGCAGGATGGTAATACTGCTGATGGAAAAGAGGCAATTTGCTGGCTTGTGCTGGATGAGCAGGATGACAAAATATTTGTTATCAGTAAGGATTGCCTTGATATCGGAGTATTTAAAAAGACCGCCGGTTCAGACCGTTATCATATGGACGAGGTTGAATGGGATAACTCCGATTTGCGCCAGTGGCTCAATAATGATTTTATGAGTGAAACATTTACAACTCCGGAACAGGATATAATAACGGTTTCAAAACTCAGTAATTCAGGCACGGGATTTAATAAATACGGCTACCGTCCGACCGAAGACAGAATATTTTGTCTTAGTGTTGAAGAAGCAGAGCAATATTTCGCTGATGACTCTTCAAGGCGTGCACAAGTTACTGCGCAGGCTAAAAATAAAGGAGCTTCTTCATATCAGGGCTGTACAAGCTGGTGGCTGAGGAGTATGGCAGGTGAACAGAAAGCTGCATGTGTGCTTGATACCGGAAAGATATCAGAAGCAGGCACGGGTGTAGGCATAAGTACAGAGGGAATACGTCCTGCTATGTGGATAAAGCGTGAAGTTGTGGCAGATAAAGTTTAGGAAACAACAAATGCTTCATTATAAAAGGTCGAAAATCAGAATTGGACAAGAGAAGAAATGAATGAGCGTATACTTGCAAATAGAAAAGGAAACCGAAAGAAGTAGGCAAATTATTTATAGATTACTTGTTTTGTGACAAGCCGGATCCTTTTGCTGATATTTTTGGTGCTGTTTTCCTCAATGGCAATGAATATTTAGAAGGTGTTTGTTGAATAGAAAATACGAAAAAGCAAAAAATAAAAGTGTAATATGCAGTTGACACAGTCTGTTAATTGCCATATTATAATTATAGAGAGGTCTCCATTAACCTTATGGTCTTGAACCATAAAAGAGATGAACATTAACGAGGGTCTCCATTAACCTTCGGTAATCAATCCGTAAAGAGATGAACATTAAAGAGTGGGAAGCTTAGTCTTCCCACATTTTTTACCCTAAAATACAAAGGAGCAGCATTATGTTTACACTAGAGGGAAAGTTGACATTTATCAATATTGAACAGAACTATCTCAAAATGCTGCATGGTGCATGCTCAGAGGTATATTATAAGCCAAGCGGGTATGAGAACAAGCCATACATAGGAATACTGATAAATAAAAATGACAGAAAATATGTTATTCCATTATCTTCAGCCAAGGAGAAGCATAAGACATGGAAAAATGTCGATAAAGAGTGCTATTTGGTATATGAGATAGCAAAAAAATCAAGTATGGGACAAGATGACATCTGGGTGGCAGCAGAAGATGGTAATGTAAAGCATATACTTTCTGTTATGGATATAAAAAAGATGATTCCGATTGTTGATGGTGTTTATAGCAGAGTCAATATTAATCCGGATGATAAGGATACCGATGATGTCAAGAAATACAAGGACTTGCTAAATAAGGAATATTCCTTTTGCTTGAAGGTTATTAATGAAGTTATAGGAAAAGCCAATAAGCTGTATGACAAGCAGATGGCAACAGGGAAAGTGGTTAAGTTCTGTTGTGATTTCAAGGCATTAGAAGAAGTGGCAGATAAATAATCAGTACCACCAACTTAGCTGGTCGTACTGATTATTATAAAAAATGTGCGAAAAAACAAGAGGTATGGAGTTGGGCAAGCGGTGCCGGAAGTTGCAGCATGTCGCCCGTTTGGGCAAGCGGCGTCAGCATCATCAGCGAATTGCCCAAAGCATGAAAAAACAAGCCGCAAAACAGCATGATTTCAAGTGATTTGGGCAATTTGCTTCAAGAGAAGTTTCGGCTTGCCCGGACAGCGGAATTAAGAAGCAAAGGCATATAAGCCAAACACAAATCCAATACAAGTCCAACATATATCCGGCACAAATCCAATACAAGTCCAATATATTTCCGGTATAAATCAAACATAAATCCGGCGGTAAAGCTTGACACACCATATTTTCGTGCTATAATAGCACTGTCAAAATGATTACGAGAGATTGTTTTGGCAATAATTAATGATAATTTAATATGTTAACACGTTGACGAGATGAGTAGCATTGCTGAAAGCTGCAGAGAGAGGCCGTTGCTGTGAGTGCCTTGCCGTAGGTTATGTGAAGACTGGCTCTGAGTGACCCCAATCCGGTCCGGTGATTCCGTTATAATCGTAATGAGTGGCTTTTGTGTGAGAAGTTGACAGACTTTCGTACGAAAGCAAGCTGGGTGGAACCGCGAATTATATTCGTCCCTTGCAGAATGAGTTTCTGCAGGGGATTTTTTATTGGAAAATCATAGAAAACCGACAGAAACTAACAGAAACAAACAGTGCGAAGATTGGTGCAGAGAACTCATCAATCTGTACGCACGAACGTAGTGCATGCCAACCGTAAGCAAGTGCATGACAACCGTAAGCATGTACATTACCACAATAAATGAAGTTCTCAGAATGGAGATTAGCTATGAAGGTTACATTGAAAGACGGCTCTGTTAAGGAGTATGACAAGGAAATGTCTGTCATTGACATTGCATCAGACATCAGTGAGGGACTTGCGCGCATGGCGTGTGCAGGTGAGATTGACGGCAAAGTGGTTGACTTGAGAACAGTAGTTGATAAGGATTGCACACTGGCAATTCTTACATTTAATGATGAGGCAGGTAAGGCTGCATATCGCCATACTGCATCACATGTTCTTGCTGAGGCGGTAAAGAGACTGTATCCTGAGGCAAAGCTTGCAATCGGACCATCAATTGACACAGGATTTTATTATGATTTTGACCATGCATCATTTTCAAGAGAAGACCTTGATAAGATTGAAGAGGAAATGAAGAAGATTATCAAGGAAGGCGCAGAGATTAAGAGATTTACGCTGCCGAGAGCAGAGGCAATTAAATTTATGCAGGACAGAAATGAACCGTACAAGGTAGAGCTTATTGAAGATTTGCCGGAGGATGCCGAAATTAGCTTCTACAGTCAGGGAGAGTTTACTGATTTGTGTGCGGGACCTCATCTTATGAGCACAAAGCCGATTAAAGCATTTAAGCTTGTTTCATCATCAGGCGCGTACTGGAGAGGCTCAGAGAAGAACAAAATGCTTTCAAGAATTTATGGTACGGCGTATACCAAGAAGGCAGAGCTTGATGAGTACCTTCAGCATCTGGAGGATATCAAGCTTCGCGACCATAACAAACTTGGACGTGAGATGGAGCTTTTCACGACTGTTGACGTTATCGGTCAGGGACTTCCGCTTATCATGCCAAAGGGTGTTAAGATTATCCAGAAGCTTCAGAGATGGATTGAAGACGAGGAAGATAACAACAGAGGTTATATAAGAACTAAGACACCGCTTATGGCAAAGTCAGACCTTTACAAGATTTCAGGACACTGGGATCACTATAAAGACGGAATGTTCGTGCTTGGTGATGAGGAAAAGGACAAGGAAGTATTTGCACTTCGTCCGATGACATGTCCTTTCCAGTATTACGTATATAAGGCAAGCCAGAAGTCATACCGCGATCTGCCTTGCAGATACGGCGAAACTTCAACATTGTTCCGCAATGAGGACTCAGGTGAAATGCACGGACTTACGAGAGTGCGTCAGTTTACTATTTCAGAGGGACACCTTATCGTAAGACCTGACCAGATGGTAGAGGAATTTAAGGGATGCATTGCGCTGGCACAGTACTGCCTGCAGACACTCGGACTTGAGGAGGATGTAACATATCATCTTTCAAAATGGGATCCTGACGACAAGAAAAAATATATCGGTGAGCCGGAAGTATGGGAAGAGACACAGCAGCATATAAGAAATGTGCTTAACGAGCTGAATATACCGTTTGTTGAGGATGTCGGCGAGGCTGCGTTCTATGGCCCTAAGGTAGATATCAATGCAAAAAATGTATACGGCAAGGAAGACACAATGATTACAATTCAGTGGGATGCTCTGCTTGCCGAGCAGTTTGATATGTACTATATTGATGAGAATGGTGAGAAGAAGAGACCATATATCATCCACAGGACATCAATTGGCTGCTATGAAAGAACACTTGCATGGCTTATTGAAAAATATTCCGGCATGTTCCCGACATGGCTGTGCCCTGAGCAGGTAAGAGTACTTCCTATTTCTGACAAGTACCGTGATTATGCGGACGAAGTTCTTGCAAAGCTCAAGGCTAACGGAATTGATGCTTCAATCGATACAAGAGCTGAGAAAATCGGTTATAAGATTCGTGAGGCAAGACTTGACAGAATTCCATATATGCTTGTTGTCGGTGAAAAGGAGCAGGAGGCAGGAGTTGTTTCTGTAAGAAGCCGCTATGAGGGCGATGAAGGACAGAAGCCGCTTGATGAATTTATTGAGGCTGTATGCAGGGAAATCCGTACAAAGGAAATTCGTAAAATAAATGTAAAGGCTGAGTAATATGTTACTTTATGTTATTTTATTGGGTTTTATGCATTTTTATGCAATTTGCCATAAATTTCTTGCAAAAATGTCTCAATTAGTGTAAACTGTAAAAGTAATCGTTGTTCTTAAAAAAATACAATCTGGTATTTGTACGGGCAGCGGCGGGTAAAAATGACGGAGGGTACATTGCTAATATGGACATAATTGTAAAGTATATTGACGAATTGCTTGAAAGAAGTACGCCTGAAGCTCCAATGTGGAACATTGAGAAGATTAAGCAGGGGCTTAAATCAAACTGGAACTACATTGACGGCTGCATGATTAAGGCTGTGCTTGAAATGTATACTATTTCTAAGGATGAGAAGTATCTTAAGTTTGCGGATGATTTTATCGATTATCGTGTCCATGAAGACGGAACAATCGAAGGATATGACATTACAGAGAAGAATATAGATAATGTTAATGCAGGTAAGACACTTTTCGAGTTGTATGATGTAGTAGGCAAGGAGAAGTACCGTAAGGCAATTGACCTGATTTACAGCCAGATTTCAATTATGCCTAGAACTAAGAACGGAAGCTTCTGGCATAAGGACATTTATCCTGAGCAGGTATGGCTTGATGGTCTTTACATGGGAATGCCGTTCTACATGGAATATGAGACAAGATATAACAACAAGAAGAACTATGAAGACATTTTCCGGCAGTTCAGATTTGTAATTGAAAATATGCGCAATCCTCTTAACGGATTATACTTCCATGCGATTGACACATCAAAGCAGATGTTCTGGTGTGATAAGGTTACGGGACTTTCGCAGCTTAGCTGGTTAAGAGCAATCGGCTGGTTCTCAATGGCACTTCTTGATACGATTGATAAGTGCGACCAGACAGATGAAAGATATGCTGATGATATCAAGCTTATGAAGGATGCATATGTAGACCTTATGGATTCAATGCTTAAGTATCAGGACGAAAGCGGTATGTGGTATCAGATAGTAAACTTTGGCGGAATGGACAAGAACTATCTTGAGACAAGCGGAAGTTCCATCATGGCATATTCACTCCTTAAGGGTGTACGTCTCGGATATCTTCCTGAAAGCTACAGACAGTATGCAGAGAAGGCAATTAATGGCATTTGTGACAAGTACCTGACGACAACTGACGGAGAGATGCATCTTGGTGGTATCTGCCTTGTCGGTGGTCTTGGCGGTAAAGACAGACGTCATGGAACATATGATTACTATATGTCAGAGCCAATCGTTGAAGATGATGCGAAGGGCGTTGGTCCGTTCCTTCTTGCTTACACAGAACTTTTGAGATATAAGAAGATGGATTAAATAATAAGGGGCTGTGAATAACAGCCCCTATTTTATGTAATAGTAAAGTCCTTCGGACTTCCCTATTACATAAAAATGCTCCGCAAGGATGCGCACGCTTTTGCATAGGTATTTTGTCGCTTATCGCGACGCAAAAGCGGCGCAGAATATTGCGGGCGATATTCTTTTTTATAACTTGTTTTGACTGAAAGGAGTTAGATATGAAACCATATGTTAAGTTGGAGGAGGCGCTTGCCTCAAGAAATCCCGGTAAATTGGGATACAGACTTCTTGATGAAAAAAACGGATGTACAAGCGGATGCTGCTGCGGAGTTTCTGTATATGACAATACAGAGTTCCCAAAAGATTACGGCGCACATGAAGACCAGGAGGGATTCCTTGTACTCGAAGGCGAAGGGGTGGCACGCCTTGATGAGCTTGAAATCGATATCAGGCCGGGAGATTCATTCCTTGCGGCACCGGGGGTAAAGCATACAATAAAGTGTGAACCGGGAAAGCCTGTCAAGGTATTCTGGTTTCACTCGGCAGTGTAGATTTGAATAATTTTTGACGCTAAAGCGTCTGCGGAAAGGTAGATTATATTATTATGGATGCACTTAGAGCACAGGATTTGTTAAGACATATTACAGGGGATGAAGATTACGGAAAGGCAATGATGGAGAAGCTTCCGCTTGATGAAGCAATAGCAGTCATTGAAGATTTGCTCAATGTATGTATTAAGCAGGCTGACGAGAAGAAAAATGCCAACGATGCAGCATTTTTCTCAGATATGAAGAAAGCATTTCGACCTATTGTAATTGATAAGATTAGAAATGCGGAGCACCTGTGGGTTGTTTACAGTGATGTCACAGGATATCCGTATTCAGTTGACCGGGATATGCTTGTTGTGTATGATTACACACAGTCAAAAACAATTACGGACAGACTTAATGCACAGGGATATCTTGCGGTGCTTTCACTTGTTACGCCTGAACAGTTTGCAAACGAAATTTCACATATGTACCGCAACGGCTATAAGAACATCAGATTTGTCAGCGGTAACGGTACACCATTCATTGTAGCGAGAGAAGAGATTTATCCTTATGAACAGTTTATGAAGGAAGATTATATAACCAATCCTGCACTTTCACAGTCAATGATTGCGCTGTTTCAGGAGACAAGAAAGACCTCAAAGGTTGAGCCGGGTGCACCTGAGGAGGCATTCAGGGAAATGCTTGAAAAGAGAGAAAAAGAATTTATTACGGCAGTAAAAAATGCTGAGTATATGGTTCCTTGTGTTAAGCAGGACAACGGTGATGAGGTTGAAATCTCATTCCAGTTTATTGATATTACCGAGCGTGTTGAGAGTAAGGATGGTGAGCCTGTAATTGCAATTCCTGCATTTACTGACGGTTTTGAAATGAATAAATGTTATCCGGGGCAGTATGAAAATATGCTCTGTACATTTGATGAACTGATTGATACGATTAACGAGCTTGGTGCATCGGGAATGATTATTAATGCGCTTGGAATCAGCCAGTACATGGATACAGACACACTGAAAAACATATAAAAATATATAAAAACAGGATGAGTGATAGTGCCTATTCAAATGAAGCAATTCATTGAATACCGGCACTATTATTTTTATATTGTCAAAACTGTAAAAAAGTGCTATTACTTTAATCAAAGGCGACGTTGACGAAAAAGGTATTATTGACATTATGAAGGAGGACGTGAATATGAAGTTACGGACGCGAATAGTTGCGATTGCAGCAATTCCGGTTATGGTACTTGGAACATTTGGACTGGGGCTTTCATCGTACCAGATGACTGAGAGTGCGGTAAAGCGTACATATGACGGCATGCAGGCTACAACTGTTGCGGTAAGCAATCTGCTTGAAGCCAGCGCAGAGGGGAATTATCAGATTAAGAACGGGGAGTTATATAAGGGCGACAAGGTAAAGTTGTCAGATAAGATAGAAATTATTGATGACATAAAAAAGCGCTCAGGTTATGATGTCACGGTGTTTTATGGGGATACACGCTATTTGACAACCATAACCAATGAAAAGGGGGAGCGCCAGATTGGCACGAAAGCATCTGACGAGGTTATTGAGAAGGTATTAAAACAGGGGAATGATTACCAGAACAGAAATATTGATATCTTAGGGAAACGCTACATTGGATATTATATGCCTCTGTATCAGGAGGGAACATCACAGATAGCCGGAATGGTTTTTATCGGTGAAGATTATTCTGATGTGAGAAATGGTGTCAGCAGTTCGTTTAAAACACTGTTTATAGGTATTATCATAGTATTGCTTCTGTCCATTGTGATTGCTTATCTTATTGCACGTCACATTGTAAATGCAATTGAACAGGGTGTTTCATATGTGGAGGCGATGAGTAACGGACAGCTTGGCATGAAGGTTTCACCAAAGCTTTTGGCAAGAGGTGATTCAATTGGAAATATGTGCCGTGGAATTGAAACGCTGAATGAACATCTGAGTGAAATTGTAAATGGTGTAAAGCAGCAGTGTGATACACTTGAGACGGCTTCTGAAAACTGTATGCAGACAGCCGATGTAATCAGCAAGTCAATTAATCAGGTGGATAAGGCTGTTCAGGATATTGCAGGCTCAACAACAACTCAGGCACAGAATGCACAGGATGCGGACGACAACGTATCTGTCATGGGTGAGATAGTAGAAAATACAAGCACACAGGTTAAAAATCTTGTAAATATGACAGAAGCAATGTCTAAGGCGGCTGATGATACGCAGAATATTCTGCGTAAGCTGAATGAAAATATGCGTGAGGTTAAGGATTCGGTAGAATCAATATCGGAAAAGACAAACCAGACGCATGCTTCTGTAGAAGAGGCAAGCCGTATGACAGAGGTTATTACGGAAATTGCAGAGCAGACGAATCTGTTGGCATTAAATGCAAGCATTGAGGCAGCGCGTGCAGGCGAACATGGTAAGGGATTTGCGGTAGTGGCTTCAGAGATTCAGCAGCTTGCAGAGCAAAGCAGCCAGTCAGCGGTTGATATTCAGAACATCCTGCAGGAGCTTCGCTCTAATTCCAAAAATTCTGTTGATAAAATGCAGGAAGTCCAGCAGATTATATTGGAGCAGGAAGAAAAGATTTCCAATACAAATGCTGTTTTTGAAACTGTAGGAAACAGCATTGAAAAATCTATTGAAGGAATAGATAACATTCAGAAACAGACAGAGGTGCTGGACAGCGCCAGAATTAAGACTGTTGAGATTGTACAGAACGTTTCGGCAATAGCACAGGAAAATGCTTCAAGTACTGAGGAGACAGCAGCAGAAATTGACCAGGTGGCAGAACTGGCAGGAAGATTAAGCAAAGTCGCAGAGAATCTAAAGAGCGTAACAGACCTTTTGGAAGAAAAGGTAAATATATTTAAGTTTGAAGAATAAATGAATAAAAAGAGTGCCGGTGTTCATAGGAACTTATCCTTTGGACACCGGCATTTTTTATTTTACATAAATCTGCTCTATTGTTGTTATTTTACCGGTCGTAGGAACGCGGTACAATGTTACATTATCGTTAAAATACTGGAAAAAGGTGTACTGCGATGTGCAGGAAATGTTGTTGAAATCGCCCTGCGCAATCAGTTCTTTCTGTGAACCGTCAACATTCATGCGGTAAATTCCGTGAATTTCATCGCCCTCGACCATGGCAAATATCTTGGTGCCATATAGATTGTAGTGTACACATTTGCCGTCAATCAGCTTTTCTTTTATTTTGTTGGCGGGATTGTATCTCATCAGAGCGTATCCTGCAGACTGGTCAATGTAGTACAGATACTGTCCCTCCATATCAGGCATATATGCGTTAGCATCAAAAAACAGAGACATTGAATCGTTGTTGTTGACATCCATCACATAAACTGAGTGGTTTCCTGAAACATTTGAAAAATATATTTTGCCGTTATAGTAGCTTGATGGCATATAGTTTTTGTCGGATACCATTACATTTTCACTTCCGTCTATCTTGGCCTTGTAAAGAGTCAGTGCGGTTTTGGTGTCATAATGCTGGTAGTAAATGTAATTGCCGCAGAGGCTTATTGCGCCTGACTGCTTGGCGTATAATGTGTATGGGTGGGAACCATCCATTCCCGTGCGGTACACACCGTAGAGGTATCCGTGAAGCACGGCGGCAGCTCTTTGTGAGCCTGAGTTATTGCGGACATAATACAGGCGGCGTCCGTCAGTGTTAATGTAGGCAACACAGTCGCTGCTTAACTTTTGTGCCTGTGTACAGTCGGAGTTCATTCTGTAAAGTGAACCGTTGTCATAAGGATTTGAAAAATAAATTTTGCCGTCATATTCACAGAACATTCCGCCGTTGTTAAGATTGCCTGTTGTGTTGCCCGTTGTGTTCGGGTCATTGAACTTAAAGCGGTTGATATACATAAATGCCCCTGCGCAGACCGAAATAATAAGAATGGCAGCTAAGGAGAGCACGATTATTTTGGCACGTTTTTCTTTCATACAGTTCTCCATTCCGCAGACGCTTCAGCGTCGCATTCCGTTTTTTATATATTAATATATTTATCGGATAAATGGAAATATTTTTTAGTTTAATGTGTGCAATAAGTGCTTGATATTGTGAAATGTTATGTTTTGTGTTAATATATATTGAGTATAATTTTGGAACAAAATCAGCAAAATGTTGCTGAAACAGTGATTGGTGTAAAAATCTTATTGAATGGAGATTAGTATGTTGGATTTAACAAAAATCAGGGAACAGATAGATGATGTTGACAAACAGCTTGTCGCATTATATGAAAAAAGGATTGCGCTTGCAACTGATGTTGCTAACTATAAAATTCAGACAGGCAAGAAGGTTTTTGATGAGGAACGTGAGCAGGTAAAGCTTGAGAAGGTTTCGGAGCTGGTGGAGAATGAAGAGAATAAGCATGGCGTGCGGGAGCTTTTTTCACAGCTTATGGCGACAAGCCGCAAAATGCAGTACAAGCTGATTGAAGAACACGGACTTACGTTGCGTGAGCCGTTTGAAACGATGGATGCAATAGATAAAGAGCATTGCACGGTGGTATATCAGGGAGTTCCCGGTGCATACAGCTACATAGCAATGAGGCGTTTCTTTGGAGAAAATGTAAATAATTTCAACGCCGAGACATTTGGCGATGCAATGGAGGCAGTGAAGAACGGTGAGGCAGATTATGCGGTACTGCCTATCGATAACTCAACAACAGGTATGGTAAATCAGGTTTATGACCTGCTTGAAGAATATGATAATTATATTATCGGAGAGCAGTATGTAAAAGTGGAACACTCACTGCTTGGTCTTGCCAATGCCAAGCTTAGTGATGTTAAGGTTGTGTACTCACATCCGCAGGGACTCATGCAGTGTCAGAAATACCTTGACGGGCATCGTGACTGGAAATCAATCAGCCAGCTTAATACGGCTGTAAGTGCCAAGATGGTTGTTGATGAAAATGATGTATCAAAGGCGGCAATCGCAAGTGAAGAGGCAGCCAAGGTATATGGACTTAAGGTGCTTCAGCCGAGAATAAATGACAGCGACAAGAACACAACACGGTTTGTAATCGTTTCCAATAAGAGAAGATTTGTCAAGGGCGCAGGGAAAATGAGCATCTGCTTTGAAACCAATAACAAGCCGGGCGCATTGTACAACCTGTTAAGCCACATCATTTATAACGGTCTTAATATGACTAAAATTGAGTCACGTCCGATTGAAGGAAGAGAGTGGGAATTCAGATTTTTTGTGGATTTTAACGGTAATATTGATGATGTAAATGTGATTAACGCACTTCATGGAATTCAGGAAGAGGCCAATAAGTTAAAATTCCTGGGTAATTACTGATAAGTAGCGGCTGCGGAATGGAGGTAGTGTGAAAAATATGGTTACTACTTTTGCTGCAATAAGTATCGGTTCATACGAACTTGAAATGAAAATATTTGAGCTCTCGCCAAAAAACGGCATAAGAGAGGTTGACCGCATATCACACGTGATTGAGCTTGGGCGTGATACATATAACAAAGACAAGATAAGCTTTGAGATGGTGGATAAGCTGTGTGATATACTGTACGACTTCAGCCGGATAATGAAGGGGTACAAGGTTAAGGCGTACAGGGCGTGTGCGACAAGTGCAATCAGGGAAGCAGTCAATTCAAAGAATGTTCTTGACAGAGTTAAGGTAAGAACAGGGCTTGATGTAAATCTGCTTTCCAATTCAGAACAGCGTTTTATCAGCTACAAAGCATTTTCAATGAAAGACCAGGTTGCCGACCAGGCAATGAAGGAATGTACGCTACTTGTTGACATAGGTGCCGGAAGCGCCCAGATTACTCTGTTTGACAAGGGAAATCTGATTACTACACAGAATATCAGACTTGGCGTGTTAAGAATAAGGGAGCTTCTTGCAAGACTTGCACAAAATGCTGACAAATATAAAGGGATACTTGAGGAATATATTGATAATGACCTTGAGACATTTACAAAGATATTTCTTGAAAATTATAAGGTAAGTAACATAGTCGGAACAGGTGAGAACCTTTCATATGTAAATTTCGCGCAGGGCGAGAAGCCGTATGTGACAAAGAAAGAATTTACAAAGATTTACGAGCAGCTTATAGGCAACAGCGAGGAAGAACTTGCGGATAAGCTTGATATACCACAGACACATGCGAGTCTTGTTGCACCGAGTCTCATGCTGTTTGCAAGGCTTTTCTCATTTACGGATGCAGGTAAGCTGTGGACGCCGGATGTAAAGCTCTGTGACGGACTTGTTGTGGATTATGCACAGAAGAACAGGCTTATAAAGCTGAAGCATGATTTTAATGAGGATATTCTGTCGGCAACAAGGCAGATTGCAAGCAGATACCGCTGTAACGAGGCGCACACACAGTTTGTTGAGAAGACGGCACTTGGGATTTTTGATGCGATTAAGAAGCTGCACGGACTTGGTGAGCGTGAGAGGCTTATTCTGCAGCTTGCGGCAATCATGCATGACAGCGGGAAGTTTGTAAGCCTCATGTATCCATCAGAAGCAGGATATGACATAATAATGGCCTCTGAGATAATTGGACTTTCGCATGAGGAGCGACAGACGGTTGCAAAGATTATCAAGTACAATGCCAAAGATTTTGATTACAGGGAAATGAGCCTTACGGAGTCAAAGCTTACAGCAATTCTAAGGCTTGCCAATGCGCTGGACAGAAGCCACAGACAGAAGATGAAGGACATTAAGGTTACTCTTGACGGTAATGAGCTTGTGATTATGACATCAACCTACGAGGACATTACGCTTGAGTACGGACTATTTAAGGAAAAAACAGAGCTTTTTGAAGAAATATACGGCGTAAAACCGGTTTTGCGCCAGCATAAAATTTCACGATAAATTTTGCAGGCGGAATGGAGGAAGTATGGAGTATTCAAATGCAGACAATTTTATTAACAGGGAATTAAGCTGGATGGAATTCAATTCCAGAGTGCTTGGTGAAGCAAGAGATAAAAGTATTCCGCTTTTTGAGCGTTTGAAATTCCTTAGTATAACTGCGTCCAATCTGGATGAATTTGTTATGATAAGGGTTGCCTCGCTCAAAGACATGGTCAATGCAGGATACAGTAAGAAGGATATTGCGGGACTTACGCCAAAGCAGCAGCTTGAGGCAATCGGGGCAAAGGAGCATGAGTTTGTAAATCAGCAGTATTCAACACTTAACCGTTCGCTGCTTCCTCTTCTTGAAAAGAACCATCTTACTCTTATAAGGAATTTTGAAGAGCTTGATGAGAAGCAGAGCGAGTTTGTTGACCAGTATTTTATGAATGAGATATATCCTGTACTTACGCCGATGGCGGTTGATTCATCAAGACCGTTTCCTCTCATAAGGAATAAGACTCTTAACCTTGCTTCGCTTATGAGAAAGAAAAACGGCGACAAAGAGCTGGAATTTGCTACGGTTCAGGTACCTTCGGTTCTTCCGAGAGTTGTGGAAATACCATCGGGTACGGAAGGGCAGAGGACGATAATCCTTCTTGAGGAGATAATCGAAAAGAATATACAGAAGCTTTATCTCAACTATAATGTTATTTCAACACATCCGTACAGAATTATGAGAAATGCGGACTTTGAGATTGATGAGGAGGAGGTTGCAGACCTTCTTCAGGAAATCCAGAGGCAGATAAAAAAACGCCAGTGGGGTGAGGCTATCAAGCTTGAAGTTCAGGATAATATGGATAAGAGGCTTCTTAAGATACTCAAGAAGAACTTAAGGATAGATGACAATGACATTTATTCCATTAATGGTCCTCTTGACCTTACATTTCTTATGAAGGTATACGGTCTTGACGGTTTTGAACATTTAAAGCATGCGAAATATGTTCCGCAGGAGCTTTTGCAGCTTGAAAATGATGCGGATATATTTGAACAGATAAGGAACAGCGATATTCTTCTGCACCATCCGTATGACTCGTTTGACCCTGTCGTGGATTTTGTAAGGCAGGCAGCAAAGGATGATAAGGTGCTTGCAATCAAGCAGACTCTTTACCGCGTTAGCGGTAACTCGCCGATAATTGCCTCGCTTGCGGAAGCGGCGGAGCGAGGTAAGCAGGTTACGGTGCTTGTTGAGCTTAAAGCAAGATTTGACGAGGAAAATAATATTATATGGGCAAAGAAGCTTGAAAAGGCAGGGTGTCATGTAATATACGGACTTATGGGGCTTAAGACACACTGTAAGATAACACTTGTGGTAAGGCGTGAGGATGACGGAATCAGACGTTATGTACATCTGGGAACAGGTAACTATAATGATTCGACGGCAAAGCTTTACACGGATCTGGGGCTGCTTACGTGCGCTAACCAGATTGGCGAGGATGCAACGGCTGTATTTAACATGATTTCAGGATATTCGGAGCCAATACGCTGGAATAAGCTGGCGCTTGCACCGCTCTGGCTGCGCAATAAATTTTTAAAGCTTATCGACCGTGAAATCGGGCATGCGGTCAATGGGGAGACAGCATATGTGATTGCAAAGATGAACTCGCTTTGTGACAAGACAATAATCGAGAAGCTTTATGAGGCGTCAGGCAAAGGTGTTAAGATTGAGCTTATAGTAAGAGGAATATGCTGCCTCAAACCGGGAGTTCCGGGACTGAGCGATAATATAAGCGTGCGCTCGATAGTCGGAAACTTCCTGGAACACGCAAGAATTTTTTACTTTGAAAATGGCGGCAGCAGCGAAATCTATATGGGAAGTGCCGACTGGATGCCGCGAAATCTTGACAAGCGTGTAGAGATTCTTTTCCCTGTTGAGGATGAAAAATTAAAGGAGCAGGTACTGCATGTGCTGAATGTACAGCTTGCAGACAATGAAAAGGCTCATATAATGCAGGCTGATGGCTCTTATGAAAAGCCTGACAGGCGCGGAAGAAAAGAATCAATCAATGCACAGGAAATATTCTGTGAGGAGACGATAAAACGCAATCAGGTTACAGGGCGTAAGAGAAAGACAAGAACATTTAAACCACGTACATCAAATTAAATTATTATATCTGCGCATACATGACATAAATGTGGTGTCTGCGGAATGGGAGACTGGAATGAGTATGAAGACTGAATTTGTATATGCATCACCGGAAGATATGGGGATTCCTTCACAGGCAATAAGAAATTTTCTTGAGAGACTTGAAAATCACAAGCTGCCGATGCACTCGTTTTTATTGATGCGTCACGGGAAGGTGTTAAGTGAGACTTATTATGAGCCGTACAGTGCGGATATCCCGCACAGGATGTTTTCAATAACAAAGAGCTTTACTTCACTTGCTATTGGTTTTCTTGAGGACGAGGGGAAATTATCGCTTGATGATAAAATTGTCGGCTTTTTCCCGGAAAAACAGCCTGAGGGCGGGGCTGACCCGCTTATTGCAAAGACGACTGTAAGAGATATGCTTAGAATGGCATCACCGCATGATAAGACTACCTATAAGCAGATTGAAATCGATGACTGGGTCAAGACATTTTTTATTGCAGAGCCTAAGCATCTGCCGGGAGCATTTTTTGCGTATGACACATCAGCCACGCACACGCTTACGGCGCTTGTGGAGAAGCTTACCGGGCAATCACTGCTTGATTATCTGAGGTGTAAGTTTCTGGACGAGATAGGATTTTCAAAGGATGCATATGCTCTTAAGGATCCGATGGGTATTACAATCGGAGGTTCAGGCCTTGTGTGCACTCCGAAGGATTTGCTGAAGGTTATGAAGGTTATTGCGGATGGCGGAGTTTATAACGGTAAACAGCTTATACCGGCAAAGTACCTTGCTATGGCGACATCAAAGCAGATTTCAACGGATGCGAAGGGGGCTACGTATGAAGAACTGTTTGGGTATGGATATCAGTTCTGGATGACAAGGCACGGCGGATATGCATGTTATGGCATGGGCGGTCAGTATGCGGTTTACCTTCCACAAAAAGATATAATATATATAACCACTGCCGATACGCAGGGGGTAAAGGGCGGAACACAACTGATTTATGATGCATTTTTTGATGAGATTTATGATAAGGCCTCGGATGAAAAGCTGCCGCCTCTTTCTGACAGCGATAAGAAGGCTTTTGAAGATTTTAATAACAGCAGGAAGCTTGCCGCTTTGAAGGGTATATGCGGCGAAAATATGGCGGCTTTTGTAAATGGAATTACTTACAAAATAGCCGACAATAAAAATGATTTTGAGGCATTTAAGCTTTCGTTTGATAATAAATGCGGAAGTGCTGAGGTTATTTTTAAAGACAGGCGGTATGAATTCAGATTTGGCATCGGATATAATGAAATCGGCAAGTTCACAGGGGAGGACGGATACAAAACCGCCGTCTGTGGTGCATGGGTGGACAGGAATACATTTCTTGTCAATGCGCAGCTTATTGATGAATGTGTTGGAAGTATCATGCTGCAGTTTACATTTAAGGATGAATGTGCTACGGTGATGTTCATTAAATACATAGAAAAAGAATTCAGCGAGTTTGAAGGTTCTTTCTATGGTACGAAGATGCAATAAAACGGTATGGAAGGTATGCGGCCGGCATGGTGCATGCCATGATTATTACCGGTTTACAGTAATTTTACATTAAGTTTACTCTCTGAGGATATTACCTTTTGTGATTAATTTTTATAATACGAATAATAATTACTATATAATCACGAGAGGTGTGCGATGGAAGATACGAGATGTTACCAGAACAGGGAGCTGTCATGGCTGAAATTCAACGAGAGGGTGCTTGAAGAAGCAGCGGATACGAATAATCCGCTTTGTGAAAGGTTAAGCTTTTTATCAATATTTCAGAGCAATCTTGATGAATTTTTTATGGTGAGGGTGGGCTCACTGCATGATATGATGCTTCTTAAAAACGAGGTTCGGGAGAATAAGACGCAGATGACTGCAAAAGAGCAGATTCATGCGATTATCGATGAGACAAAAAGGCTCACGGACAAGAAAGACCTTGTGTATGCTGATTTGATGGATAGTGTGAAGAAAGAGCGCATAATACTTGTTAAATTTCAGGATTTAACAGAGCAGGAGAGAGAATTTCTTGAGAAATATTTCACACAGGAGATACTTCCGCTTCTGTCAACGATAGTGGTTGGCAAAAAGCAGCCTTTTCCGTTTCTTGTAAATAAAGGCTTATATGCGATTGCGCTTCTTGGAACAAAGAATGATAAGGGTAAAATCGGCATAATTCCATGTAACGCAGGTGTGTTTGAAAGAATGGTTGAAATCCCGTCGAGACCTAACTGCTTTATGCTTACGGAAGAGTGTATTCTGCATTTTCTTCCAAAGGTATTCGAGAAATACAAGATTCAGTCGAAGGCACTTATAAGAGTGACACGTAATGCTGACATTGATGCAGACAGCATTTATGATGAGGATCTGAATTACAGAGAGCACATGGCGGAGGTCGTAAAGCTCAGAAAGAAGCTTTGCCCGGTAAGAATTGAAATAAGCCGTGAGATGGATGAACGATGCATTGACAGCATATGTGATTATCTCGGACTGGAGAAAAATCAGGTGTTTTTGTATAAGAGTCCGCTTGATTTTTCATTTTTGTCAACTATACAGAGCAGGCTTAGAAGCAAGCCTGAACTTTTCTATGAAAAGAGGGTGCCGCAAAGACCACAGGCACTGGCACCGGGAGAAATGCTTCTGGATAAGGTAATGAAAGAGGATGTGCTGCTTTCGTTTCCGTTTGAAAGCATTACACCATTTCTTAATATGCTTCATGAGGCTGCGGAAAGCCCTGATGTGGTGTCAATCAAAATGACGCTGTACCGGCTTGCAAAACACAGCAAAGTGGTTGAATGCCTGATTGAAGCGGCAGAGAACGGGAAACAGGTTGATGTGCTTGTGGAACTTAAGGCCCGTTTCGACGAAGAAAATAATATAGAATGGTCAAGGCGCCTGGAAGATGCAGGCTGTCATGTCATATATGGTATTGACGGACTTAAGGTCCATTCAAAACTATGCCAGATTACAAGAAAGTGTGATGGAAAGATTGTCCATATAACACAGATTGGAACCGGCAATTATAATGAAACTACATCAAGGATTTACACTGATTTGTCACTGATTACATCTGATGAAGAAATTGCAAGGGATGCGGCTAATGTATTTCAGGCACTGTCGCTTGGAGATGTCGTAGATGAGACAAATGCATTAATGGTGGCACCGAAATGCCTGCAGAACAAGGTTATTGCCCTTATAGACAGGGAAATTGAAGCTGCAAAGAGCGGACAGAAAGCATATATCGGGCTGAAGCTCAATTCTCTTACGGATAAGAAGATAATTGATAAGCTTATTGAAGCGTCACAGTCCGGCGTAACTGTTGAAATGGTTATCAGAGGAATATGCTGTCTTCAGTCAAAGGTGCCGGAGTATACAAATAATATCAGAATAATCAGTATTGTTGGACGCTATCTGGAACATTCCCGCATATACATTTTCGGGGAGGGTGAAAGAGAGGAGATATATATTTCCTCAGCGGACTTTATGACGCGTAATACAGTGCGCCGTGTTGAGGTGGCTGTCCCTATACGTGACGAGATGATAAAGCTTCGCATAAGAGAGCTTTTTATCAGTCTTCTCAGCGACAATGTAAAGGCAAGGGAGCAGATGGAGGACGGAAGTTACAGACATGTGGCTGCAGGTGACACTCCATATAATGTTCAGGAAGAGCTGTTCAGGATGGCATATGAAAATGCCAACAGCGCAACGGAATTACATTAATCATCTCCGGCAGACAAATTCAGCAGTAAATCCGCAACAGGAGAAAGAATGAAATTTGTTTTGTTTCCGACATTAAAGGGTTATAAGTCTGAATATTTTGCAAAGGATGCATTTGCAGGGCTGATTATAGCTGCAATGACGATTCCCATTTCAATGGGATATGCCGAAATATCAGGGCTGACTGCGGTGTATGGGCTCTACGGCTCGATACTTCCGCTTGTGCTTTTCGCAATGTTTTCAACCTCGAAACAGTTTATATTCGGCGTTGATGCAGCGCCGGCAGCAATTATAGGAAGCTCGCTTGTACCGCTTGGTATTGTGGCAGGCTCCGAAGAAGCGTTGAAAATGGTTCCGGTGATTGCATTTTTAACGGGTGCGTGGCTGCTTTTGTTTTATGTTATGAAAGCAGGCAGGGTTGTAAGTTTTATCTCAACTCCGGTAATGGGCGGATTTATAAGCGGAATAGCAGTGACTATTATTCTTATGCAGGTGCCTAAGATTCTTGGCTCAAAGGCAGCACACGGTGAACTTTTTGAGCTTATGTATGCGATTTTTAAGGCGCTGCAGTCGGTTAACCCGGTGTCGGTTGCCCTTGGAGTCGGAACACTTGTGATAATACTTGTTTCAAAGAAACTGTTTCCGAAATTTCCGATGGCTATATTTGTGATGGCTGCGGGGGCGCTGCTGACATATTTCTTTCATATAGACGATTACGGAGTGGCGCTGCTTGCATCGGTTGAACCGGGGCTTCCACGCATTGCACTGCCGGATTTCGCATCGGTAGATGTGGTGTCGTGTCTTGGAACAAGTATAACTGTCGCAGTGGTAATAATGGCTGAGACTCTTCTTGCTGAGAATAATTTTGCATTTAAAAACGGATATAAGCTTGATGATAATGCCGAAATATTTGCGTGTGCCACAGGTAATATCGCAGCATCCCTGACCGGCTGCTGTTCGGTTAACGGAAGTGTGTCAAGGACTGCGATGGGAGAGCAGTTCGGCGGAAGGACACAGATGATGTCTATTGTGGCAGCGGTGCTTCTTACAGTGCTGCTTGTGTCGGGAACGGGATTTATCGGTTATCTTCCGGTTCCTGTTCTTACAGCAATTGTCATAACTGCGTTGATGAGTGTTGTTGAGCATCATCTGGCGGTAAGACTTTTTAAGGTGAGCCGTTCAGAGTTCTGGATTTTTATGGCAGCATTTATGAGTGTGCTTGTGCTTGGAACAATCTATGGCGTTGTAATAGGAATCGTATTGTCATTTGCAGAGGTTGTTCTTAGTGCTTCAAAGCCTCCGAGAGCATTTCTTGGTGTTATACCGGGACATGGGAATTTCTACGATTTGAAGAGAAATCATAATGCGAAGCCGATTGAGAATGTAATTATTTATAAATTCAGCGGCAATCTGTTTTTTGCCAATGTAAATGCACTGCAGGATGATATAGAAAATGCGCTTAAGGAAGATACAAAATGTGTGGTACTCCATGCAGGAGGCATAAGCAGTATTGATATTACTGCGGCTGACAGACTTGAAATGCTTTACGCAAGTCTTAAGGAGCGTGGAATAAAATTTTATATGACAGAGCATATAGCTGCTGTCAATGACCAGCTTAGAAAGTTCGGATTTGTCAGTCTGATTGAAGAGGGCTTTGTCAAAAGAACAATAACGCTTGCGCTTCGTGATGCAGGCTATGAGAAGCCGTATAAGCTTGTTGGCATGGATGACGTTGAAGCTTTGCGGATGGGATATATTGAGCTGAAAACACAGGAAGAGGAAGCTCTTGAAGAGTATTCGTGGGCGTTTGGTGAATTTGCACCGATGCAGATTAAGAAGGATGTCGGCAGAATTATTGAAAATATCAGTGAGAGTGATATTTCGGATGTTGTAGACGGAAAAGCGTCTTTGGACACTGTGTTTAATCACGCTCACATCTGGAGCGGCATAGGTATGGTGGATGAGGATGAGCTTTTGCGGCGTCTTGAAATGCACGTCAGTGAGCTTGCAAAGCGTCTTCATAATAATGAGATAACTATTGCGGAGCTTCTTGAAGACAGAAGAAATGAAATAGCAGGATATCTTGAGACTGTAAATCCGCAGGCTGCAAAAAAGCTGTACGAACATCAGGATAAGCTGGATGAGATGCTTAGAAGAGAAAATCCTGAAGGTTACGAGCGGCTTGTCAGATTCAGGGATGAGATAAAGAAGAAAAATAATAAAAATATTTAAAAAATGATATTGACATATTGAATATCAGATGGTACTATTTAATAGTTGTGTAAAGAAGCAGAGTATCCACTCTCACCTTAGCGCATGGGCGACTTGGGTTAATATTTGAGATTATGCACAAAGACTGCTTATGCAGACTTGGATTATGTCTTATAATCGTGTATGCTTGAATTGATGTGGATGGCTTCTGTCATCCACTTTTTTTATTCTTATAGTTTAGGATTTGGAGGTATACTGACATTAGCGAGTTAATGATTAACGAACAAATCAGGGACAAGGAAGTTCGTGTCCTTGGAGAGAACGGTGAACTTGTGGGAATCATGGCACCAAAGGAAGCGATGAAGATTGCAAAGGAGCAGGGCGTTGATCTTGTCAAGTTCGTGCCAAATGCTAATCCGCCTGTATGTAAGCTTGTTAATTACAGCAAGTTTAAATATGAGCAGGCAAAGAAAGAAAAAGAAGCCAAGAAGAAGCAGAAGGTTGTTGAGATTAAGGAAGTAAGACTTTCACCGAATATTGATTCTAATGACCTTAACACAAAGATAAGTGCTGCGAGAAAGTTCCTTGAGAAGGGAAACAGAGTTAAGGTTTCACTCAGATTCAGAGGACGTGAGATGGCTCATGTGGAAGCAAGTAAGCATATCCTTACTGATTTTGCACAGAAACTTGAAGACGTCGCTGTTGTTGAAAAGCTTCCTAAGTTAGAGGGAAGAAGCATGACGATGTTTTTAACTGAAAAACGTTAAAATATTATTTGTAGTATATTTAAGGAGGATTATTATGCCAAAGGTAAAGACAAAAAAGGCTGCTGCTAAGCGCTTTAAGAAGACTGGAACAGGTGAGCTTAAGAGAATGAAGGCTTATAAGAGCCATATCCTGACAAAGAAGACAACAAAGAGAAAGAGAAACTTAAGACACTCTACTCTGACAGATTCAACTAATGTTAAGACAATGAAGAAGATTTTACCATATCTGTAATCGAAATAGGAGGAATAGACTGAAATGGCAAGAATTAAAGGCGGTTTAAACGCAAAGAAGAAGCATAACAGAGTATTAAAGTTGGCAAAGGGTTACAGAGGAGCAAGATCAAAGCAGTACAGAGTTGCTAAGCAGTCTGTAATGAGAGCCCTTACATCATCATATGCAGGAAGAAAAGAGAGAAAGAGACAGTTCAGAAGACTGTGGATCGCAAGAATCAATGCGGCTGCAAGAATGAACGGACTTTCATACAGCAAGTTTATGTATGGTCTTAAGCTTGCAAATGTTGACCTTAACAGAAAGGTTTTGTCAGAGATGGCAATCAATGATGCAGAAGGATTTGCAAAGCTCGCAGAGGTTGCAAAGTCAAAGCTTGCTGCTTAATTGCTTTCAAGACGGATGCTGGTGGACAGGCTTGTGCCTGTCCATTTTTTCTTACAATAATTATTTTTAAAAGTGTCCGGATGATTAAAAGCATTTACATAATTTATGTAGATTGTGTGAAACGGGCAAGATAAAGCTATGATTTTATTGTTATTTATGATAAAATTATAGGGCGGTGCGGCTGTTTGCTTCTGAGCGAAAGCAAATAGCAATTATGGCAGATGAAAAACTGCATTCGCAGATTTTTCATCGCCTCTTCGCGATAAATCGCTCAGAAATGAGGATTAGTATGAAAAAAAGTAGTTTGTTAAAGAAGCTGTCATCGGCAGTGCTTGTAGCAGTAACAGTTACAGGGCTTACGGCATGCAACACTAAGATTAAGGTTACATTTGACTGCAATGCCAATGATTATGTTAAGCTTGGACAGTATAAAGGTATAGAGGTTACTGTTGATTCAACGTCAGTCCGCGATTCGCTTGTCGCAGAGAAGATGAACAATGACCTTGAGGATGTTACGGAGTATAGCGAAGTAACAAGAGAGGCAAGAGAAGATGACAGGCTTACGCTTGTATTTACAGGTGCAATCGGCGGCAGCACGATAGATGGTTTCAGCAGCGATTCATACACGATGGTGCTCGGTAAGGATGAGTTTATAATTCCGGGATTTACAGATGCGCTGTACGGAATGAAAGCAGGCGAACAGAAGATAGTTACGCTGACTGTTCCTGAAGGAATTCAGGATGCTGAAGACTATGCCAATAAGCGAATTGTTTATGAGATAACGATGGCTAAGGTTGAACAGCCGATAGTTCCGATGATTACTGATGCATATGCAAAGGAGTACTTCGGATACGATACGGTTGATGCATATAGGCAGGCACTCATTGATGAGATGAAGGATACTATTGACGAAAATATAGCCAATGCAAAGAAGCAGGCAGTGCTTGAAAAGCTTCAGGAAAATGCAGAAGTTAAGGGATATCCAGAGGATATTATCAAAACAAAATCGGAAGAATTTAAAAAGTCAATTAATTTCTACTCGATGATGTATGGAATGAATGAGAATGAGTACTGTATTGACCGTTACGGCATTTCCTTTGATGAGTATGTTAAAAGGTCAGTTGTGCAACAGCTGATTATGCAGCTTATAATTGAAAAGGAAAATCTTACAGTGACTGAGTATGAATACAAGGGTGACCTTGATGCATTTGCAGAGGCCAACGGATACTCAGATGAGGAGAAATTTGTTCAAGAGTTCGGTCGTGATAAAATCGTACAGAATATGCTTTTGCAGAAGGCTGTTGATGTGGTTATGGACAGCGCGGTAATTACGGAAGAGTAAAGCTTTATAACAAGATGAAGATTATTACAGACTATAAAACCTATAAAATGGTGTCGGAGTTTCTCCGGCACCATTTTTTCAGGTGTGATTATTGGACAGCTATTTATTTTATAATAGAGCCGGATAAAGCAAAAAGACAAAAATTTAAAAGCGTCTGCGGAAAGGGGATTAATATGAGTGAGTATGATGATGAAGAAATGTATTCTCCGAAACAGGGAAAGATAATTCTTGTTCTCTATATAATTTCGTGTTCGTTTGGAAGTTTTCTGGGAGAGGCATTGGTAATTACATTATTAAAAGTAGATATTAAGAAAATACCTGTTGTGGTAATTGTAATCTTTTCAATGGTTATGGCCGGGTTGATTATGATAGGAGCGAATTCTTATAGGAAGAAGCATAAGTTATTCTGATTAGCAGGAGATACTATATGTGAAATAAAAAGTGCAAAATTTGCACCTGATATTGACAAAAGTGCAAATTATTTTACTTGACAAGTGCGTATATACTGTATATAGTGTATATATACAGTAATGCATTACAGCGTTATAATAGCATGCAAAACGTGTATATTTCTGCTGATGAGTCGGAATATACAAAAAGAAATGGAGATGTTATGAATCTTTTTATTGATAATAAGAGCGGAGTGCCGATATACGACCAGATTTATTCGCAGATAAAGGCACAGATAATTTCAGGGGTACTTCCTGAGGATGAGGCGCTCCCGTCAATGCGCAATCTTGCAAAGGATTTGCGTATAAGTGTGATTACAACGAAGAGAGCGTATGAGGAACTTGAAAGGGAAGGATTTATTTATACGGTTGCAGGAAAAGGGTGTTTTGTGGCATCCAAGAATGTAGAGGGAATCAGAGAAGCGCTTCTTATGGAGATGGAGGAGCATCTGAAGAAGGTGCTTGAGATAGCGCCCGGATGCAATATGACACGAAATGATATTGTTGATGTGCTTGACACGCTGATTAAGGAAGAAGGATGGGGATAGGTTTATGAATGCATTGGAATTAAGAAATGTGACAAAGAAATACAGAGAGTTTACATTTGATAATGTGACGCTTGAACTGCCGCAGGGATGTGTGCTTGGGCTTGTAGGGGAAAATGGTGCAGGTAAGACCACGATGATGAAGCTTATACTTGGTTCGATAAAAAAAGATGCAGGTGACATCACAGTGTTAGGCACGGATATCCTTAAGGAAAATGTGTCCGTAAAGCAGGATATAGGAGTTGTGCTTGCGGATGACAGCTTTCCTGAGATGATTACTGCGGCGCAGGTAGGTAAAATCATGGCATCGGTTTATAAGAACTGGGATGCGGCAAAGTATGATGAGTATATAAGAAAATTCGGACTCGAGGGAAAGAAAAAGTATAAAGAGTATTCGCGCGGCATGAAAATGAAGCTGTCAATTGCAGTAGCAATGTCGCACAATGCAAAGCTTCTGCTACTTGATGAAGCTACGAGCGGACTTGACCCGGTGGTAAGGGATGAACTGCTGGATATGTTTAATGAGTTTACGAGGGATGAGACCCACTCAATTCTCATTTCTTCACACATTACAAGCGACCTTGAGAAAATTTGCGACTATATTGCATTTATGCATAACGGAAAGCTGGTTATGTGTGAGGAGAAGGATGAACTTCTGAAAAAATACGGAATACTCCACTGCACGAAGGAAGTGTTTGGCGAGCTTGCAACAGGAGCTGTTATCGGACATAAGGAATCAGAGTATGGTGTCGAGGCGTTGGTTGCAAGGGACAGGGTGCCTGCGACATTTGACATAAGCCCGGCTAACATTGATGATATTATAGTGTATCTTTCAAAAAAGAACTGAGAAAATTGCTTCACATGGAGGAAGGATTGTTATGAAGGGATTATTGATTAAGGATTTGTATACATTTGTAAGCTATGGAAAAATGCTGATTATTCTTGCCCTGATATTTATGTTTATCGGAACTTCTGAGGAGCAGTCGTTTATGATGCTATTTCCGATTCTGTATGCGGCGATGATATCAATGAATACGCTTGCATATGATGAGCGCGGACATTGGGAGGCGTATGCCGATTCATTGCCGGTTACAAGAAAAGATGTTGTTGTAAGTAAATATCTGCTGCCCGTTTTTGCAATAATTATTATGACGGTTATGTATGGAGTTTTAAGCATTCTGCTGTGGGTGGCACAAGGTGCGTCAGCAGACAGCACATTGTCACCGGGCAGCATCTTTAACCGTATGCTTGAAATGTTTTCTGCGGGCATGTTTTTTACGGCTGTAATGTATCCTCTGGTATTTAAGCTTGGAGTTGAAAAGGGAAGAATGGCATATATCGTATTGCTTGCAGCAGTGGCAGGCGGCATCGGAGCAGCGGCATTTACTGATATATCAACGTATGAAATAATGGTAAAACTATCGGATACGCTTTTGATGGCAGGCATAAGCATACTGGTGCTTCTTGCATCGGTAGCGATGTCAGTAAGGTTTTATACAAAAAGGGAACTGTAATGCCTGAAAGCATTTTATATGGCGAAGATTCAGATAAGAATCAGATGAAATTCAAATGAAATTCGGATGGGATTCAGATAAAATTCGGATAATACTAACAGGGGCTGCGCTCTGATGGGGTAAAAGATTTTGATACCTTTAAAGCGCAGTCCCATTTGTTTTATTTTTTATTGATATAAAATATCTAAATGCGTAAAATTATGGTGTACGCAGCAGAGAAAATTTGCTATATTTTATGTAACAGCGTAAACAGGATATACAGCCTACGAGGTGACAGGCTTCAAACCCTGAATATAAGCAGTCCTTAAAAGGATGAAATGATTGATATTCTGAAAAAGGAAATATAAAGGTAAATATGTATTATGAAAAAACCAATAGTAGCATTTATCTGTGTTCATAATTCATGCCGCAGCCAGATTGCAGAGGCGCTCGGAAAGCATCTGGCAGCTGATGTGTTTGACAGTTACTCGGCAGGAACAGAAACCAAGCCTGAGATAAATCAGGATGCCGTCAGGATTATGAAAAAATTATATGATATTGATATGAACCGGACACAGTACTCAAAACTGCTTTCTGATATTCCGGATCCGGATATTGCAATATCAATGGGCTGTAATGTGGGGTGCCCTTTTATCGGAAGAGCGTTTGACGATAACTGGGGGCTTCCTGACCCGACGGGGCAATCAGATGAGGAATTTAAAGCAGTCATAAAACAGATTGAGACAAAGATTCTGCAGTTGAAGAACATGATATTATTTGAGTATGAGATAACAGAAGACCAGTGCAAAATTACAAAATATCTTGGCGAAGACAGACAGGCTTGTGAGGTACCCGATGAGATAGAAGGATGTGCCGTGACATCGATTGCCAAATATGCTTTCAGCGAGCATCGCGAGCTTTTATCGGTAAGTCTGCCGAAACAGCTTAGTGATATCGGGGCGCACGCATTTTATAACTGCCGCAATCTCAGGCATATTACACTGTACGATGGGCTGCGGGATATGGGAGACGGTGCATTTAAAAACTGTGACAAGGTAAGTGAAATTGAAATTATAAGAGACAGTGGGAGCATGAAGTGCCTTAAGGCTCTGATGGAAGAGATGAATCAGGAAATGCGTGTGACGATACATTATGGTGAAGAAACGTCAGTGCTTGTATTTCCGTACTATCTTTATGAATACGAGGAAAATACACCGGGGCGCATTATAAATCAGGTTACAATAGGGTCAGGTGTACACTATCGTGAATGTATAGGCGGTGAGGATATAAATTACGTCCAGTACGACCGCATTTTTGACGTGGAGAAAAATATTGATGTCAATGAGTCGGCGTGGAAGGTGGCATACTGGCGGCTTCGATTTCCGTATGCACTTTCTGACAAAGATGCGCAAAGCTACGGCAGGTATCTGTCTGAAAGAAAATATGACATAGCAGAAGTGCTCATTAAAAAAGAAATGTATGATGAGCTCGTTATGTTTCTTGATATGATGGCAGAGACAAGAGATGACGTTGAAACAATAATCGAAGGTGCCCGCAGCAATAACAGGATTAAGGCTGTGGGAATCCTTCTTGAATATGAAAAGAAGAGATGGCAGGCGAAGAAAAAGAGCTATGATTTTGAATAGTGAGCATTACGGCAGAAAAGACAACCAAGCTAAAGACTGCATTCTGCAGGCACGCAACGAACTGTATCTTTCAATGAGATATCTGTTTCTTCCGCTCAACAGTCTTACACCGGCTGTTGATAAGAGTACATTTCTGCTTGCAACGGACGGGCAGCAGCTTTTATATAATCCGATGCTGATAGAGCAGAAAAGCATGATTAATCAGGTGCTTGTAAACAGGGCATATCTGCACAGTGTACTGCACTGCATGTTCTGCCACCCGTTTGTAAGACCGGGGAGGTTAAGGGCAGAGCTTTGGAATATTGCCTGTGATGTGGCGGTGGAATATATTATTGACGGGCTTGAACTAAAATGTGTCAGACAGCTTATTTCAGAAAGAAGAGAAAATGTATATAAACTCCTTGAGGAAAAATACTCTGTTATCAGCGCGCAGAACGTATATGAGTATCTGTGCCGGCTTAATGAGGAGGAGCAGGGGCAGTGGGAGGCACTTGATACATTTAAGGTGGATGACCACAAGTACTGGTATTCAAATTCGGACAAAGAGAGAGATGACCAAAGTCCTGACAATAAGGATGATGGGAATGGCAGTAATAACAGAGACAGTCAGGACAGCAACCAGGACGACAGTGACAGCGGCGGACAGAAGAAGCTTACAGACAGTCTGTGCCGTCAGCTTTCGGTAAAGTGGGAACAGTCATTGAAACGTGCCGGCAATGAAATGGAGGCTCTTGCAAAAAATGTGGGAACCATGCAGGCATCAATGGTCAAAGCACTAAAACCAATGCAGTCACAGCAGTTTTCGTACAGGGATTTCCTGCGCAAATTTGCAAAATCAAAGGAAGAAATGCATGCAGACCTTGATTCATTTGACTATGGCTTTTATAATTATGGATTGATGACATATAATAATATGCCGCTGATAGAGGAACTTGAGTATAAGGAGGAACAGCGCATTGAGGACTTTGTGGTTGTGCTGGATACCTCGGGTTCCTGCTCGGGAAGAGTAATACAGAAATTCCTTGATGAAACATTTGCTGTGCTTAAGACAGAGTCGGTGTTTGCTGACAGAACCAGGATTCACATAATACAGTGTGATAATCGGATTCAGTCTGATACGGTTATCAGGTCAAAATCGGATATTGAACATTTTAAAGAGAATTTTGAAGTCAAAGGATTTGGCGGAACTGACTTCAGGCCGGCATTTGAATATGTAAATGAGCTGCTTGCAGGAAAGGAGCTTGTCAATGTGAGCGGGTTGTTGTATTTTACTGACGGACACGGCATTTATCCGAAAGCAAGGACTTTGTATAAAACTGCATTTGTATTCCCTGATGAGGATGAAGCTCAGAAAAACATGCCGCCGTGGGCAATTAAGGCAGTGCTTGGAAAGACATTTTAGCGAAAGGTTTGGATTTTGCAATGAATATAAAGAGGGCTAAGGAAGAAATCATAAATACCGTTAAGGCATATTTGCAAAAGGATGAGACGGGAAGTTATATAATACCGTCAATCAGGCAGAGGCCGGTGCTGCTTATCGGCCCGCCGGGAATCGGCAAGACTGCAATAATGGAGCAGGCAGCCAGAGAATGTGGGATAGCGCTTGTTGCATATACTATGACGCATCACACAAGGCAGAGCGCAATGGGGCTTCCGTTCATAAGCAGCAAAGTGTATGACGGAAAGGAGTGCTCTGTCACCGAGTACACGATGAGTGAGATAATTGCCTCGGTGTACGATACAATTGAAAACACAGGAATTAAAGAGGGAATACTTTTCATTGATGAGATTAACTGTGTGTCAGAAACGCTTGCGCCTGTGATGCTTCAGTTCCTTCAGGGAAAAGCATTTGGCAATGCGAAGGTGCCTAAGGGATGGATTATCGTGGCAGCAGGAAATCCGCCGGAATATAACCGCTCCGTGCGCGAATTTGATGTTGTAACACTCGACCGTGTTAAGACTGTAAATGTTGAAGCTGATTACGGCGTATGGCGCGAATATGCACGCCTGCAGGGGATTCACGGAGCTGTTACGGCGTACCTTGATTCAAGGCAGGAGAATTTCTATAAGATAGAAACTACGGTTGACGGAAAGCATTTTGTGACTGCAAGAGGATGGGAGGATTTGTCGGAAATTCTGTATGCATACGAGCGTCTCGGCATAAGAACAGATAAAGATGTTGTGGGCCAGTATTTGTGCGACCCTGAAATTTCAGTGGATTTCGCCAATTATCTTGAACTTTATTATGTATATGAAAAAACGTATGACATGAATTCTATTCTTTTGGGAAATACTGATGACAGGATGAAAATGAGGCTGTCAGAAGCTTCATTTGATGAGAAGGTAAGCGTGGTAAGCATGCTGCTCTCAAGGCTTAACAGAAGCTTTGGCGAATGTGCTGTGCTTGGCAATATGACAGACAGCCTGTTTGATGCGTTAAAGACTTTCAGGAAGCGCCTTGAAAATGCGGATGTCCCTCCGATAGGTGTTCTGTCAGCGCTGATTCAGGAAAAAAATAATGAATATACAAAGAAGAAAACAGCCGGGCTTTACTCGCATGATGGCGAAAAGAGCATGGTAAAATGCATTGCCGCACTGGAAAATATGTCGGTAAAGCTTGCCGAAAGCGGTGAATGCGATAAGGATAAAGCATTTGAAATTGTAAGACAAGAATTTGCAGAGATAAATACGGGACGCGAGGAACTGGTTGAAAGGGTGTCCAAAGAGCTTGCCAATGCATTTGAATTTATGGATAAGGTATTTGGCGACAGCCCGCAGATGGTGCTTTTTACAACAGAGCTTGCCGCAGGGTATTACAGTATGCATTTTATAGAAGAAAACGGATGTGAAGAATTTTACCGTTACAACAAAGGACTGCTGCAAATGTAGCAGTCTTTGATTTTTTAATAAAAATGTATTTTATATGTTGACATTAAAAAATACTTGTGATATATAACATATAGAACACATAAAACACAAGAATAAAGTGGAGGTGAAAGTGATGAACATTAATAAATTCACACAGAAATCCATGGAAGCAGTTCAGGGCTGTGAGAAACTTGCCTATGAATACGGCAACCAGGAAATCGATCAGGAACATTTTCTCTACAGTCTTATTACTATAGAAGACAGCCTGATTGCAGGACTTTTGGAGAAGATGGGAATTGAGCGCAACGCATTTACAAGGGATACGGAAGCGCTTATACAGAAGAAGCCGAAGGTTTCGGGCGGCGGACAGATTTATATCAGCAATTCGCTCAATAAGGTGTTAATCAATGCAGAGGATGTCGCAAAGCAGATGGGGGACTCGTATGTTTCGGTTGAGCATTTGTTTATTGCAATGATTAATGACCCGAACAAAGAGATAAAGGAGCTGTTTAAGCGTTACAATGTGAATAAGGATGCATTTCTTAAGGTGCTGTCAACGGTACGCGGCAATCAGAAGGTAACGACTGATAATCCGGAAGCTACTTATGACACCCTTAAGAAATATGGGCAGGACCTTGTGGAGCGTGCCAAGGAGGGCAAGCTTGACCCGGTTATCGGAAGGGATAATGAAATCCGTAACGTAATCAGGATTCTTTCTCGTAAGACTAAGAATAATCCGGTGCTGATAGGTGAACCGGGTGTTGGTAAAACGGCAGTAGTTGAAGGTCTTGCACAGCGTATTGTGCGCGGCGATGTGCCGGAAGGTCTGAAGGATAAGAAGCTGTTTGCACTTGATATGGGTGCGCTTGTGGCAGGTGCAAAGTACCGCGGTGAGTTTGAGGAACGTCTCAAAGCGGTGCTTGAAGAGGTAAAGAAAAGCGATGGACAGATTATCCTGTTTATCGATGAAATTCATACTATTGTCGGGGCAGGTAAGACAGACGGTGCAATGGATGCAGGCAATATGTTAAAGCCTATGCTTGCAAGAGGCGAGTTGCATTGTATCGGTGCCACAACGCTTGATGAGCACCGTGAGTATATTGAGAAGGACCCTGCGCTTGAGAGGCGTTTTCAGCCTGTAATGGTTGATGAGCCTACTGTTGAGGATACCATTTCGATACTGCGTGGTCTGAAGGAGCGCTATGAGGTGTATCATGGTGTAAAGATTACCGACGGTGCGCTTGTAAGTGCGGCAACGCTCTCTAACAGATACATTTCTGACAGATATCTTCCTGATAAAGCGATTGACCTTGTCGATGAAGCCTGCGCAATGATTAAGACAGAGCTTGATTCGATGCCTGCGGAGCTTGACGAAATGCAGCGAAAGATTATGCAGCTTGAGATTGAGGAGGCAGCGTTAAAGAAGGAAGAGGATAATCTTAGCAAGGAGCGTCTTGAGGCACTTCAGAAGGAACTTTCCGAGATGCGCGAGAATTTCTCACAGCAGAAGCAGAAGTGGGACAGTGAGAAGAGTGCAGTTGATAAAATAAGCAAGTTAAAGGAAGAGCTTGAGCGTGTTAATCAGGAAATTCAGAATGCAAAGAGTGATTACAATCTTGAGAAGGCTGCGGAACTGCAGTACGGCAAGCTGCCGGCACTTCAGAAGCAGCTTAATGAGGCTGAGGAACTGTCGCACTCAAAGAATCTTGAACTGATTCATGAGAGTGTTACCGAGGAGGAAATTGCAAAAATTGTCTCTAGATGGACAGGAATTCCGGTTGCAAAGCTAAGTGAGACAGAGCGTCAGAAGACGCTGAAGCTCGATGAACTTCTGCACAAGAGAGTTGTCGGACAGGACGAGGGTGTTACTAAGGTGACCGAGGCAATTATACGTTCCAAGGCAGGCATTAAAGACCCTACGAAGCCGATAGGCTCATTTCTTTTCCTTGGGCCTACCGGTGTTGGTAAGACGGAGCTTGCCAAAGCACTTGCGGAAAGTCTGTTTGATGATGAAAGCAACATTGTACGTCTTGATATGAGTGAGTACATGGAGAAATATTCAGTGTCCCGTCTGATTGGTGCGTCTCCGGGATATGTAGGCTATGATGAGGGTGGGCAGCTTACAGAGGCTGTGCGCCGCAAGCCGTACTCGGTTGTCCTTTTTGATGAGGTTGAAAAGGCGCATCCTGACGTATTCAATGTACTTCTGCAGGTCCTTGATGACGGACGTATTACTGATTCGCAGGGACGTACTGTGGACTTCAAGAATACAATTATCATTATGACATCAAATATCGGTTCACAATATCTGCTCGACGGCATTGATGCACAGGGCAATATCAGTGAGGATGCAGAAAATGCGGTTATGGGAGATTTGAGAAATCACTTCCGGCCGGAGTTTTTGAACCGTCTTGATGAGATTATTATGTTTAAGCCTCTGACAAAGGATAATATTTCAGCAATTATTGATTTGCTGATTAAGGATGTAAACCGCCGCCTTGCGGATAAGGAGCTTACAGTGGAATTAAGTGATACTGCACGTGACTTCATTGTGGACAACGGATTTGATCCGATGTACGGGGCACGTCCTCTCAAGCGTTATGTCCAGAAGACTGTTGAGACGCTGGCTGCAAAGCTGATTCTCGGAGGAAGCATAAGTGCAGGAAGTACTATTCTTATTGATGTGGAGGACGGACATCTGACCGCGATTGAGAAGGTTACGGTATAACTAAATGAAAGCAGCATAGTTACGTGAAAAGCTTGCGGTATAGTTAATCGAAAGTCAAGGACTGAGATATATTTATATAAAGTATAAATATATTGCATATAGTCCTTGACTTTTATTATATATTAATGTATATTCAAGACTATGTTATGTGGTAATTAAAACTACATTATGCAGAGTGAGAAAATATGTAAAGGCGCAAATGTGAGAAATATAAAAATTGAATGTCAAAGAACATGCGCGGAAATGAGGGAAAATGACACGTAAAATAATAACAGATTCGGCATCAAATATGCGTACACTTGACGGAGCAGATTTTTCAATCGTACCATTGACTATTATTACAGGCGAGAAGGAATATGTTGATGATGCCAATCTTGATGTGTCTTTGATGGCAGAAGATTTGTACAGATATAAGGGACGCTCAAGTACTGCGTGTCCGGGAGTTGGTGACTGGCTTGCTGCTTTTGGTGATGCAAACGAGGTTTATTGCGTTACTATTATAAGCACACTTTCAGGAAGCTATAATTCAGCTATGACAGCAAAGAGCCAGTATGAGGAGGAACATCCGGGACGTAAGGTTTTTGTGCTTGATTCATACTCGGCAGGACCGGAGATGAAGCTTATGGCAGAGAAGCTAAGAGAACTGGTCAATTCAGACAGGGACTATGACACTATCTGCAGGGAAATAACTGCTTACAAGGAAGAGCATACGTCGCTTGTATTCAGTCTTGAATCGCTTAGGAATCTTGCCAATAACGGACGCGTAAGCCATGCGGTTGCCGCAATAGTCAATATTATCGGGATACGTCTGGTGGGAAATGTAAGTGAAGAAGGACAACTCCACCCGGTACATAAGAGTCGTGGCGAAAAGAAAGCAATTGCATCGGTCTTCCAATGCATGAAGAATCAGAAATACAAGGGCGGCACAGTAGTAATCGACCACTGCCTCAATGAGGGAGCTGCCGTGGCTTTGAGGGATACGATTAAAAGCGAATTCCCGGATGCCAACGTGCGCATCGAAAAGACTACGGGGCTTTGCAGCTTCTATGCTGAAAGAGGCGGACTGATGATTGGGTTTGAGTGCGGTATATAATGCGTGTGCAGAATATTAACAGTATGCATTACTGTATATAATTATTAGTCAATTGCGAAACTCTTCATTAAGCACATGTGGTTGTACAATATAAACAATCCAAC
>CAMECH010000014.1 GCA_945913015.1 uncultured Bacteroides sp. | reverse complement strand
GGTCTTTTTGTTGTAGTTGGCGGACTTGAGCAGACACATATCCTTGAGATTATTGCCGGCTTAATCAGCAAAGCAAGCGGCGGACACACTATGGTAATGGTATCGGTAATCCTCTGGTTCTCAGCTATAGCAAGTGCAATAATTGATAATATTCCGTTTGCGGCAACAATGGTTCCCGTCATAAAGACACTTGCCGTAACACAGGGAATTCCAATCGAAACACTCGCATGGACACTTGCACTCGGCACAGATATCGGTGGCAACGCCACTCCAATCGGTGCTTCTGCAAACGTTGTCGGAACATCAATTGCAGCAAAGAACGGACATCATGTATCATGGGGACAGTATTGCAAATATGCTCTTCCTGCCACGGTCATCTGCCTTTCAATCTGCACGGCAATGCTTTATTTCCTGCACGTTATGCCACTTGGCTGATGTATGCAGGTTCAGGGGTACAGGCAGTTTAATCCGGATTACCCCTGCCCCTCAATATTGACGGAATTTATTTTTGTAACCGCACGAGGGATGGCATCCTTTGAGTTTTTGACAGGTTCATTGGCATACCTGTAATCAAACCTTTTTATAAGCCATTCAAGGTCATCCCTTACGCGCTCCATATTTGTAATATAAAGGGCATCCAGCACTTTGATGAACTCATTTAGCGAGTCCTGACCAAGTGCTTCGGGTGCCTTTTCTCTTAAAAGAGCATAGTGTGAAGTACAGAAGCCCTTTGTTTTTTTGAAATTTTCCCTAAACTCATCGCTGCTCTTCCAAAGATAAAATATTGTATCAACATATCTTGCAAATGTGTTATCAACCCTGTCACATACAAAGCATGAGCACTCCAGCTTTTTAATATAATCCGTAACTGCATCCGTACCTGATGTCTTCTTTTTGAACAAAGACTTTTTAGGTGCATCATATTCTTTCTGAAGTTCAAAGACATCCCCAATCACTTTATCAAAATGTGTTTTAAGCACAAGTGCCATTCCAAGCGTATTGCCTTTTTTTGCAACCATTCTCACGTGTTTCCGGCAGAATCCTACCTTGTCCGTTACTTCACGTATGTCAGCCTCCATATAGCTTGGCCCCATCGCATAATCAACCGCATCCGTTTCCAGCCTGTCATACATTGCGCACACCGGGCACTCGCAGTCCGTCTCAAATGCCTCATTCACCGGTATAGAATAAATCTTTTCGTCTTTCACACCTATCCTCCATTCCGAGAACGCTTTTTGTTCGAGCGTCGTTTCCTGTGTATAATTAATATATTAATTACAATTACAAACCACTTCCTGCATACCATGTTGTCCAATATAAACAATCCATAAGCAGTATGCTTTGTACCCGTCGGTGCTTATATGCTGTCTTTTAGCATATTAATCGCTGTTCCGAGAACGCTTTACGTTCGAGGAACGCACCGGAAATTTCAGATTTCCGGTTGCGATATACGAATTTGTGGCGTTCTCGTCACAAATTCGCGTGTGAAAAATCATAACATCAGTATGATTTTTCACACTATGCACCGCTACGAGGTACAAGCAGCGCAAGCGGGTACTGCGATGGATTGTTTATATCGGACAACTGTAATTGTTTGTCAAAGCGGTTTGCAATCGTTTTATAATATATTAATTCTACCACACTCTAATCTTATTTACACCTGCTTTCATATTGTGTTACAATAGTGCACATATAGTGATTTTTACATAAATAATGGGAGAAATATGAACGAACTTACAATTGACCTGGATTTATCATCATCGGTTCCGATGTATGAGCAGATATATAATTATATAAAAAATGATATTAAAGCAGGCAGAATACCATGCGGATATAAACTGCCCTCTACACGTGCGCTTGCTTCCTATATTGATGTAAGCCGGAGCACAACACAGATGGCTTACGACCAGCTTTTGTCCGAAGGCTATATTGAATCAGCGCCGTGCCGCGGATATTACGTATGCCAGCTAGACGGATTATATGACGTTACAGCCGCCAAACCGGTGATGTCCGAATTTAATCAGAACAAACCGGACATATATGACTATGACTTTTCACCCAGAGGTGTAGCACTTGACAATTTTCCTTTTAACGCATGGCGTAAAGTAACCAGAAATGTACTTGTAGATGATAACAAAGAGCTTTTTAATAACGGAGAACCGGAAGGTGAATTGGAACTGCGCAGCACAATCTGCAATTATCTTCATCATTCACGAGGCGTCAACTGCTCTCCAAACCAGGTTATCATCGGTGCCGGTAATGAGTATCTTCTCATGCTTATAAACCAGCTTATAGATAAAAATGACCAATTTGCAATGGAAAATCCTACCTACGGGCAGGCATATAAAACCCTAAAAAGCTCCGGTCGTGATATCATTCCCATTTCAATGGACAAAGACGGCATAAATATCAAAGAACTCAGGGAAAGTACCGCAACAGTAGCATATGTAATGCCGTCCCACCAGTTCCCGATGGGAATTGTAATGCCGTTAAAGCGCCGTCAGGAACTGCTCAAGTGGGCATCCGAACAGGAAGGACGTTATATTATTGAAGATGACTATGACAGTGAATTCCGTTATAAAGGCAAGCCGATTCCATCGCTTCAGGGAAGTGCCGGTCCGTCTGATAAAGTAATTTATCTGGGAACTTTCTCTAAAGCCATCGCACCTGCAATAAGAATGAGTTATGCCGTGCTTCCGCACGACCTTCTTGAGATGTACCGCAGCAATTACCATTTTCTATCAAATACGGTATCGCGTATTGACCAGACTATAGTCAATTCTTTCATAAATGGTGGCTACTACGAACGCCATCTTAATAAACTGCGCTCATTATACAAGACGCGGCATGATATTCTGCTCAATGAGCTGCGCCCTTTTGAAAAAACATTTGAGGTACACGGAGAGTATTCAGGAATTCATATTCTGCTGACAGCAAAGAATGAGATAAGCGAATCCGAACTTGTTGCACGTGCCGCAAAAGAGCGTGTACGCGTGTATCCCCTTTCTTCATACTGCGTTGAGGAAAGCCCGGATACACTTCCTGCACGCGCAACAATTCTGATTGGTTATGCAAATATTGCCCCAAATGATATAATTGCAGGAATTACCGCATTAAAAAGGGCATGGAATATCAAATAACAGCGTCTGTTACCAGCACATTACCTCATGCCCGTCCTCAGTTACAAGTACCATTATCTCCCACTGAGCCGACGGCATATCATCATCAGTATATACGGTCCAGTCATTGTCTTCGTCTATGAAAATGTCCGGGTCGCCCATATTAATCATAGGCTCTATTGTAAATACCATTCCCGGAACCATAAGCATATCGGTTCCTTTTCTGGTTACATAGCTTACAAACGGTGTTTCATGGAATTGAAGTCCTATTCCGTGTCCTCCGATTTCTCTTACAACCGAATAACCGTTTTTCTTTGCATGGTCATTAATCGCCTGCCCTACATCGCCCAGATGCCCCCACGGTTTTACCTGTTCAAGTCCAAGCTCCACGCATTCTTTTGCAACATCTACAAGCCTTCTCATCTCAGGGTCTACGTCTCCGATGCAAAACATCCTTGAAGAATCAGAAAAATACCCATTATAGATTGTAGAACAGTCTACATTTATAATATCCCCGTCAGCAAGTTCAATTTCTTCTGATGGTATTCCATGACACACCTCATTGTTAATTGATGTGCAGACACTTTTCGGGAATCCCTCATAATTCAATGGTGCCGGAATTCCTCCCATCTTTGTGGTCTGTTCATATACCATCCTGTCAATTTCTTCAGTTGTCATTCCTGCATGAATGTGTTCTGCCACATAATCAAGTACTGCCATATTGATTTTGCTGCTTTCCCTCATCCCCGCAAGCTGCTTTTCATTCTTGATTATGTTTCTTGGCGGCACCTTATTCCTTTTCTTCTTATAAAATTCAATCTTCCTGTCATACTCCATATGACACTCACAGTATGGCCTGCCGCTCAAACACCAGCACGCATCATTAGCTCTTGGCTTTTTAAACATATCAATCTCCATTCACTCTTATATTCACGCAAAAATTCCTGACCCCCTGATAATTCTACGTATCAGGGTTGTCAGGAATTCATTGTCAAAGACATTTATTTTCTGAAAACAACTATCTCAGTCATCTCAGTCTCACCATTAGCACGCAGGAAATCCATAGTGTCATTAACCGCCTGCTTAAATCTTCCATATGCCTCAAAAGTCTTCTGGAAGTACTCAAGTGCAAGCTCAACATTACCTGCATCCTTTGCTTTCCATGATTCGGTTGCATTGGTATGAATATCAATATGGCACTGAACCATGTTCTTATACTGCCTTGAGCTTGTAAGCTTCTTGTCAGTCTGTGCATCAACCCACTTACCAAATTTACATGCACTAGGTCCTGTAGGGTTATTAAGCTGTGTAATCTTAAGTGTCTCAAATCCTACCGCATTGTTATATACACGCCATGTAAGAATAAAGTGGTCAATTGCAAATATTCTTAATGTGTCAAGCAGTGTTACATTTGAGAAGCCACGGTACATATCACTGCGGAGCGTATCGATATAACGTCCGATCTTATAGATATGCTCTCCGGTGCTCTGACAGTCATTAGAAAGAACTGAATAGCTCTCTGTAATCTCACCGATAACAGTAGACAAATCCTTAGTATATGCCGACTGTCTGTCAATGGCATGATAAATGCTGTCGATTTCACCGGTGACATCATTCATCTGCTCTGCCATTGCATTAATATTGTCAATTGACTGCTCTACACGCTTATTGCCATCTTCAAGTCTCTTGGTTGTTGCATCCATTGTCAATGCAAGCTCCCCGATACTTGTCTGAAGCTCACTTACATACTTTACAACATCATCAGCAGATGCTGCCGTACTGCTTGAAAGTTCACGTACCTGATCAGCTACAACCGCAAATCCTCTTCCTGCCTCTCCTGCTCTTGCCGCTTCAATTGAAGCATTCAGTGCGAGAAGGTTACTCTGACTTGCAATCTTCTTAACCATATCAATAATTTCACTGATTTTGGTAATTTTTTCCTGGAATTCCTGTACCTGCTCGTTAATTTTATTAATCTCTTCAGTAGAATTCCTTACGACTCTTACACTCTCGCGCATCCCCTCTGCGCTGTCATTAGTAGCCTGAAGCACGCTATGTGTGTTATCACGTATATGTTCAATTGAATTCGTGATATCATTAATAGAGTTCTCCAGATTAACACTTGACTTCTGCATGTCCTGAATAGTCACTGTCTGGGACTGAACCTGATCAAGCATTGCCTTAACATATGAGTTATCACCGATAGATTCCATTGCTTCGTTAGCACGCATAACAAAATTATTGTTACTCTTTTTGAATGCCTCTATAAGCTGATTGAGTTTTTCGCCTACGACTACATCTGTAAAACCGCTTGTGTCTATTGGTTCATAGTCTCCCCCGATAACTTTGTCCATTGCAGCAAGAAGAAGTGCCATGTCATTATTGTCTGTTTTCTTTTTCTTGTTGTGCCCGAACATAATCATTCCTCCTAGAATAAAAACTCCATCGCAACATTTGACAACATGCGATATATCTAATGTTTATGATATCATATGTCACGCTTCTATTGCAAGCTAAATAATTCATTAAATCATGCGCCAAATACAGATTTATAATCCTCCTGGAACTTTGCAATTCCTGCATCAGTCAGAGGATGATGAACCATCTGCTCTATGACCTTATACGGCACTGTTGCGATATCTGCCCCTGCAAGTGCGCAGTCAGTGATATGAATAGGATTACGTACACTCGCGCATATAATCTCTGTTGATATATCATAATTGCTGAAAATATCTACAATATCCTGAATAAGTGTAATTCCCGGCTGTGATATATCATCAAGTCTGCCTAAGAACGGTGATACATAAGCTGCACCTGCCCTTGCTGCTAAAAGTGCCTGATTAGCCGAGAAAATAAGTGTCACATTGACCTTAATTCCCTCTGATGAAAGTACCTTTGTCGCCTTAAGTCCGTCAACCGTCATAGGAATTTTTACGACCATGTTAGGATGAATTGCTGCGATTTCGCGTCCTTCCTTAATCATACCTTCCGCATCAACCGTAGTAGCCTTAACCTCCCCGCTGATTGGACCGTCAACAATTGAAGTAATCTCCTTGATAACTTCATTAAAATCCCTTCCCTCTTTTGCAATAAGAGACGGATTGGTTGTCACCCCACAGATGACTCCCATGTCATTTGCCTTTCTGATATCATCAACATTAGCTGTGTCAATAAAAAATCTCATTTTGATTACCCTCCGTTCAACGCATTTTTGTAAATACTTCTTTTAAAGCCGGATAAATCCCGGTAAATACACTATACCTTTCGTCATAGCGCTTTGCAATGTCCTTTTGCGGGTGTACTGTTCCTGCGACTTTAACAATTACATCTGCGGCGTCCGAAATCTTATCATATTCCCCGCAGGCTACCATTGCAAGCATTGCCGCGCCCTGTGCAGGTCCCTCTTCAGACGAGAGTATGTCAACCTCAATATTCAGTACATTTGCAATAATTTTTCTCCAGAGAGGACTCTTTGCACCTCCGCCGCATATCCTGGTACGCTCAATATTAATTCCCAGTGAGCGCGCTATTTCAAATGAATCACGTATTGCAAATGCCACACCTTCCAGCACTGCCTGCGTCATATCTGCCCTAGTCGTATCCATTGTCATTCCCGTAAATGTACCGCGTGCATCCGGATTATTGTGCGGTGAGCGTTCTCCCATAAGGTATGGCAGGAAAAATGTATGATTATTGCCAAGCATTGAATCACTTATTGCTTCCTGCTGCGCTGCATATTCTTTAGTTCCTATAATGTCATCCATCCACCACTTATTGCATGATGCTGCGGAAAGCATACACCCCATAAGATGATATGCTCCGTCTGCATGGGCAAATGAATGAAGCGCATTATTTTTATCAACTCCGAACTTACTGCTTGATATAAATATTGTTCCCGATGTTCCGAGAGAAATATTGCAGCGTCCGTCACCGATTGTACCTGTTCCTATTGCGGCTGCCGCATTATCACCTGCACCTGCCGCAACAATCACACCTTTTGGAAGTCCAAGTCTTGCAGCAGTCTCTTCCTTAACAGTTCCTACACTCTCATAGCTTTCAAAAAGCTTTGGAAGCTGTTTTTCACTTATTTTGCATATTTCAAGCATTTCTTTTGACCAGCATTTATTCCTTACGTCAAGAAGAAGCATTCCCGATGCATCAGAATAATCCGTGCAGTGGACTCCCGTCAGCCTGTATGCAATGTAATCCTTCGGAAGCATAATTTTATTAATCTTTGCAAAATTATCCGGTTCATTCTCCTTAAGCCACAGAAGCTTAGGTGCCGTAAATCCGGCGAACGCAATATTTGCCGTATACTCTGAAAGCTTTTCGCGTCCTACAGTCACGTTCAGGAACTCGCATTCTTTGGTTGTACGCCCGTCATTCCACAGTATTGCCGGTCTTATAACCTCATCCTTATCATCAAGAATAACAAGTCCGTGCATCTGTCCGCCAAAGCTTATTCCTGCAATCTCCGCAGGATTACCTCCCGTTGTCAGCTCTTTAATCCCTTCTTCAACCTTATCGTACCAGTCTTCGGGATTCTGCTCCGACCATCCCGGCTTAGGAAAACTTATCGGATACTCCTTTGATACAGTTTTATATATTCTGCCGCTCTCGTCCATTAAGATAAGCTTGACGGCAGACGTTCCAAGGTCTATACCAATATAGCGCATACAATTCCTCATTTCATGATTAATACGATTTTCATTAAACAGTTCTATTCAAATGGATTCTCTGTCTTGTAAAGCATTCCGGCAGGCTGGTTAAATCCGATATCCTCAACGCCGAGATATTTAAACAGCTCAAATAACGTCTTTCCGAATCTGCCAAATGCTACCGCCGCATGATGAGGATAATTCTTCTCAATCAGCACGTGTCTGTAAAAACGTCCCATCTGAGGTATTGCAAAAATTCCTATTGCTCCGAATGAACGTGTTGCAACAGGAAGCACCTCGCCCTCTGCAACATACGCCTTAAGCTGTGCGTCCGCGGTACTCTGAAGTCTGAAAACAGTTACATTTCCCGGAACAATATCCCCCTCAAGCGTACCCTGTGTACATTCCTCCGGAAGTGAGCGTGCCATAATCATCTGGTACTTCATCTCGCAGAACGAAAGCTTTCCTGCGGCGGTGTTACCACAGTGGAATCCCATAAATGTATCCTTAAGCTCATAAGGGTATCTGCCTTTGATATCCTCCTCAAACAAATCTCTTGGCACTGAATTATTGATATCAAGCAGCGTAACGGTATCCTGACTTATCACCGTACCGATAAATTCGCTCAGTGCGCCGTATATATCTACCTCGCAGGATACAGGAATACCCTTTGCGGTAAGTCTTGAATTGACGTAGCATGGCACAAATCCAAACTGTGTCTGGAATGCCGGCCAGCATTTACCTGCAATTGCAACATAATCGCGCGAACCCTTATGTGCCTCAACCCAGTCAAGCAATGTGATTTCATACTGCGCAAGCTTAGGAAGAATCTTCGGCTTTTTGTTGCCTGTTCCAAGCTCTTCTTCCATCTCTTTGACAACTGCCGGGATTCTCGGGTCTCCCGCATGCCTGTTATAGCTTTCAAAAAGGTCAAGCTCAGAATTTTCCTCTATCTCCACTCCAAGATTATAAAGCTGCTTGATTGGTGCATTGCATGCAATAAAATCCTGCGGTCTCGGTCCGAAAGAAATAATCTTAAGGCTGTTAAGTCCCACAACCGCTCTCGCAACAGGCATAAACTGCGCAATCATATCAGCGCACTCCTCTGCCGTTCCGACAGGATATTCAGGAATATATGCACGGATATTGCGAAGCTTAAGATTATAGCTTGCGTTAAGCATTCCGCAATATGCATCACCGCGTCCCTGAACAAGATTATTTCCCGACTCTTCTGCTGCCGCAATAAACATTGCAGGCCCTCCGAACTCTTTGGCAAGAAGCGTCTCAGGACTTTCAGGTCCGAAGTTGCCGAGATAAACAACAAGTGCATTGCATCCCGCTTCCTTAAGCTGTGCAAGTGCCTTGCGCATATGTATTTCATTTTCAATACATGTAGGGCACTCATAGATATCACCCATATCTGCAGCATATCTTTCGCGGTATGCTGCTACAACTCTCTGCCTCCTCGATTCCGACAGAGTCATCGGAAAACAGTCCCTGCTTACCGACACAATTCCCAATTTTAATACCGGCATGTTATTCATCAAAAATCCTCCTTTAAATAATTATATTTTCGCCTGTAAGCCCGTTCCACGCACCCGGAATTGCTGCATCTTTATGCGCTATAAGCCATTTATTCTGCGCTGCAAGCAGTCTGTCCTCACTCACAGGTGTTTTGTCATCAGGTGCACCGCTATCCGTGAAATGACTTTCCTTTAATTCTGCGTTGGTTCCTTCAGGAAGTACCACAAGACACTTAAAGCCTTCGTCACTGACGTTACATGGTGCGTAGTGAAGTGTTGTCGCATATATCTCCACTGCCGTATGCTTTGGAACAAAAAATGCTTTCACCTTTGATGTGTCATAACTGAAGTCGTCGGATATATCCTGCTGAAGTCCCAAAAGCAGCACCATATCCGTTACTGCGATGTTTACCTCTGAGCTTCTGTGATATTCAAGCGCATTAAGCGCTTTATTATGCCCGTTGCAATATCCGAACTGAATATCACTTTCCCCGTACATGCGTCTTTTCATCTGCTTATACAGGTCACTTTTCTCAAGCCTGGCGTCTTTCCTTACATAAATGACATCATCCGGGACAGGTGTTGACTGCATCCTCTCCATTATGTCCGTCAGGTCATAATCTTTAATGACCCGTCCGTATGGCCGGAAAGCTTCTGAATCCACCGTTTCAAACATAATTCCCCTCCATTTTTCAAAGTATTTTCACCGGTTGCTTATAATTTTATTTTACCTGTTTGCGGATTTTTGTTATGCCATTTATTAATATTTATTATGTCATTTATTGCACTGTCTGTTTAAGCTAACCAAGCTGCACCTTTCCTGTGTACAACTCGTAATACCGGCCTTTTTGTTCCAATAACTGCTCATGATTTCCTCTCTCGATAATCTCGCCGTTTTCCAGCACCATTATTGCATTTGAATTGCGGATTGTATTTCCTAAAATTTTTAAATCAAAAAAATAAGTTAAGAATAGAGATGAAATTAATCAAATCTATCCTTAACTTAAATCTTTTTATGTTTTTATTTTGTTTTTTACTGTGCCATTACAATAGCATAATTACCGCTTCCATAAATCGGTGCCGTAATAAGGTATGGGGAATCTGATGTGTTTGGAAGAACCTGAACAATGCCATTGTTGCAATATACAAGGTAATACTTCTTTACTGCTGTTATATCCCCTGAAATAAGTCCCGGATTCTTAAGCAGACACTCAACCGGTGTAAGCATTCTGAAAGTACCTGTTGCTGCAGATGTTGCAATGTTGATATAACTCTGAACATTATATTCAGGCAACACTGACTGAATAGCCGCCTTAACATTGTTATCATATGCATAGATACCTGTATCTGCATTTGAAACAACTGATGGAGCACTTGTTGTTGCCACATATGAATCGCTTACTGCAGTCTGCATGCGACCTTCATAATTTGATGTAGGAGTTGAAGCTGAGGTACTTGAATCTGAAGAACTTCCCCCATCTGAATCACCTGAACCTGAATCGCCTGAGCCACCATTGTCACCGCTGTTGTCTGAATCATCTGAAGAACCACCATTGTTATCATTATTATCATCTGACGGAGTTCCCGGGTTTGTAGCTGTGTTATCATTTTTAGCATTAGGGTCATAGTTTTCAGAAGCAACAGAAACCTTTACTGCATGCAAAGTATCTGTAGATGCAGGAGCAAAGCAAAGATACTTATTAGTTGTATCACTTTCATCAGCTGCAGCATAAGTATCTACAAGATAATTCTTACTATCAAGAGAAACTACGTTAAATACTCTGCTTTCATCATCAGAAATATACATCATTGAATCAACATTGGCACCTTCACACAACCAGTAGAATGTTGAAGCAAAAGTCTTAGAATCACCAAGCGGATTAAATGTTGTATTATTGATAGTCCAGTTATAAGCCGCCTTTGCCTTTTCATAAGATGTTCCGGTAAATGAAGCTCCGGTTGTCTTAAGTTCCTGAATCTTTGCCTTAATGTCAGAAGTTTTTTTAGCATTCAGACCGAAGATAGTTTCATTTTCAAAACACTTAGCTTCATATCTGATTGATTCACAAGCCTGACCATCAACACGATAAATATCTGTCGCCATAAAAAGTGTATCATAATTATGTGGATATCTGATACTCATTGTGGCGTAAAAATCACCATACTGCTTATGTGATGTCTCTCCGTTATAAATAAAATCATTCGGAGCATGAACCGGATGCATACAATCACCCTTACCCCAAAGAGTAGCTCTTGCTTCTCCGTCATAAATAGGAGCATATCTGTAAAACTTACCGGATACCAGTGTGTCATCAGTCTTAAAATCATCAATTGCCTTCTGCAATACAGACATGCTTGCTACTTTTACACTGCCCATATCTGTCATCAACTGCGTATCTTTCTCTGCTAAATCCATTTCTGAATAATTCGTACCTGATGTAGCAGCAGCATATACAGTTGTAAGCGGCATAAGCGATGTTGCAATTGTTGGGAATGTAAGCGTAAGGGCTGTAGTCCCGACAATCATACTTTTAGCAAAATTTTAAAAAAATCTCTCTTCATATTGTTTTCCCGTATGATTAATCAGAAATCGTTAATCATACTATCCTTTCTTTTTATTAATACTTTTCAACAAATTTGATTTAGCAAAGTCCGCTCTCCTTATATGCCTTTCTTACAGGAATAATTGGAAAGAACGCAAATGCATAGATAGCAAATATAAATGAGAAAAGAAAAGTCACAAGATCAAAAGGAAAAGGAACAACAATCCATCCCCATTTTGCAATTTTTCCTGCCATCTTTATTGCAGTTCCAAAACCACCAAAAAAATACGAAACTAAACCTGTTATGAAACCGATAGAAATCAGAAATGCTCCAAAGTCGGAACCATAGAATCCTTGAAGAAGTACTCCAATCGCTGATAATATTGTTGCTGTTAATGCAATGTACTGTGCGATTTTTAGTCTGTTCATAATAAATCTCCTTTTTTCGTCTGTTTTGTTATAGGCTTATAATATAATAAAATTGATTTATCGTTTTCAGGCAAAGTTTACACTTTTACGTTTAAAGCCTCTTTTTGATAGTCAATAAAAAATCCCCCTTGTCAAAATATCTTTGACAAGGGGGATAGTTTTATTAACTCACAATTTAATTTACAATTTAAATTTACCTACCTCGAGACTTAGCTGTTCTGCCACTTTCTCATTGGCATCAGCCTCCTCATTAATCATTCTCATTCTCTCAGTCATGTCTGAGGCAACCTCAGTAACATTTACAATGCCCTTAGCGCTCTCCTCAACTGCAAGATTAACAGCTTCGACTGAGTCTTTAATGCTGCTTATGGTATTACGAAGTTCATCACTGCCTGCAGAAAATTCCTGCATGGTATTGCTGAGATGCTCTACGTCATTCTGATAGCTTTTGCTGTTACTTAAAAGCTTCTCATATCCTGCCATAGCTGTATCATTCATAAACTTAATCATATTTTCGGCTTCATCAGCGAGTGCATTTACTGCTTCAATTACTTCCTGGCTGACTTTTTGGATTTCTTCAGCCGCTTTGGCTGAATTAGATGCAAGTGAACCTATCTCACCTGCTACAACAGCAAATCCTCTTCCGGCTTCACCTGCTCTGGCAGCTTCAATGCTTGCATTAAGAGCAAGAAGGCTTGTCTGATCAGTTATATTTAAAATCTCATCAGTAAGTGCATCTATCTTCTCAACAGCCTTGGATGATTCAATCTTTTCATTAACCGATTGTGACATTTCTTTTGCCTGCTTTTTAGCATCATCTCTCTCACTTTCGGCTCTGTTGTATATCTCCATAACTCTTCTTGATGTATCATAAGCACCGGCACTCTCATCAGAAGCCCGCTTCGCAATAGAAATCACTGTGTCCTCTATGCTGGTAACAGCTTCATTAACCTGACACAAAGAAGAACTTGTCTCTTCCATAGCCGCACTCATCTCTTCCATCGTAGCCGAAACATCAGCTATACTGTCTTTGGCACTCGCAAGGCTCTGTACAACAGTAACCGTGGACTCTCCGAGCTGAGTTGAATTATGGGAAATGTTAAGCATAATTTCCCTGATATGCTCTAATAATTTATTGACATTTACAGCAATTAATTCCATCTCATCACCGGAATGAATGTCAAGTTTCTGTGTAAGATCTCCCTCGTTATGTACAATATCATATATTTTGCTGTTAACCTTCTTCAGGCTTCGCATTATACTGCTGATAACAATGTTCATAACCACAAATGATACAATAAGGCAGATAGCTGTAATCAATATAATACTTCTGCGTACTTTATTAAGCTCTGACTGTACAAATTGGGCATCATAGTCGCATCCAAGTATTCCGACAACAGCACCTTTACTGTTATATACCGGCAGATAGGCAGATATCAAATCTCCATCTTCAGTGTGGTCAATATACTTTTCTACATAAGTCTCGCCATTAAATACAGATTCATATTGTGAATATTCATACTCGAATACTTCTCCCGGATGAACGTGTCCGTCATCACTCACATCAGTATCAACGCCGTAATGTAAGGTCACTTTGTCATCCGTATAAAGTGTGTAAATATAAGCAATTCCACATGTTTCCTGTATCTTGCGAAGGGATTTAAGAGTGTTCTGGTACTCCTTACTTAACCCTGAGCCTGCCCTGATTGTTGAAAGTTCATCGCCATCAATTACCGAGACTGCCATCTTGGCTGCCATCTCTGCCTCCTGCGCACCCATGTCAATCATTCCCTCTTCTACCCGGGAATACACGTTCAATCCCATTAACACACATACTATGAGAAGCAACAGACCTATCAAAACAGACAATTTTAACTGAATACCAAATCTCCTTACTTTATTTTTTGACTTATCCATCTTTGTTCCCCCTTTTGACTTATGTACATTTACTTACGCACAAAATAAATCTATATAACAGTATAGCACAAACTGCCGAAAAACACAAGACACCGTTAGTATTTACCCGGCACTCATTCTGCCTTTGCCTCACGGTTCTTTACCCATGTCTTAAACAGACTGTAAAGAATAGAAACTATCGGGATAAATAAAAGCATACCAAGGATACCCATGAGGCTGCCGCCGATTGAAACCGCCATAAGCACCCATATTGACGGAAGACCTATTGAGCTTCCTACAACATGCGGATAAATCAGGTTGCCTTCTATCTGCTGGATTACAAGGAACATAATCACAAAAAACACTGCCTGAAGCGGATTAATCATCAATATAAGAAATGCTCCGACAAAGCATCCGATAAATGCTCCGACAATAGGTATAAGTGCAGTAAATGCAATCAGCACAGATATAAGAAGCGCGTACGGAATCCTGAATATAATCATGCTCACAAAAAACAGCGCTCCAAGAATACATGCCTCAAGGCACTGTCCTGTTATAAAGCTGCAGAATGTCTTGTGCGAAAGTGAAGCCACCTCATTAATACGTCTTACATTCTTTTCACTGAACGTAACTTTAAGCACCCTCTGAATCTGACCGGAAAGTTTCTCTTTCTGCATAAGAATATAACATGCAAACACAACTGCTATAAAAAAGCTTGTAACAGCACTTATAATTCCAAGCGTAGCTGAATATGTGTGTGACAAAAGGTTAGTTGCACCATTAAACACAAAATTCTTAACCGATTCAAATATACTCTCCCAGTTAATCGCAACCTGCCCCAGATATTTCTCAACATCAGGATTATCAGCAAATACGCTCTGCACCCATGCCTGAATTTTAGGAAACTGTTCCATGAGGTTAGCGCCTATCGCCTCAATTGTCCTTATAAGCTGTGGCGTAACAACACCGATAACAATTGCCACTATCATCACAACAAAGCATATCGAAAGAATAAGGCTTACCGGTCTTATAAGCTTATTAAGCACCTTTCCTGCCTTTCCTTTGCCACACCTGCCGGTAAGTTTTTTCAAGAATTTTTCGATTCCGCGCATAGGAAGATTAAGAATAAATGCAATGCACGCACCAAGTACAAACGGAGATATCAAATCCAAAACAAATGCAATCGTTGCAAATACCTTGTCATAATTGGTAAATGCTGTATATACAACCATCGTAAATACAATAAGAACGGCTATCTGCCTTATTTTCTTTTTATCAAACTCCATATTTCCCTCATTTCCGCGCCGTTTCCTGCGCATACTGATATCGTAATAAATAATATCACACTTTACTTTTCCTTGTAAATGTGGTAAAAAGTGAAAAGACTATAAATAAAAGGAGTTTGTCAATGTCAATACCTAATGATCCCGTTATGCTTCTGAGTTTTATGAATATGCAGCTTCGTGACAACTACAAAAGCCTCACAGAATTCTGCAAGGCTAATTTGATTGATAAAAATTTAATTATTGATAAATTAGCTTCAATCGACTACGAATACAACGAAGCTTCTAACCAGTTTATCTAATTCTTCCCAAATTCCGAAAGCTTTAATCCTTCATTTCGCTCAAGGACCATTCCTACGCTCCAGCTATTCACAAACAGCAGAAGCGGATTGTCCTTGAGGTCTTTTATTTTCTTCATGTCCGAGGTTCCCGTAAGTCTGCTTACGTCTACTTCCTCCGGATTTTCAATCCAGCGGATGTGTTCGTATGGCAGCGGCTCAAGACGTATATCAACGTTGTACTCATTTTCCAGACGGAACTTAAGCACGTCAAACTGCAGTACACCTACAACTCCGACGATAATTTCCTCCATTCCGGTATTAAACTCCTGGAAAATCTGAATCGCACCCTCCTGCGCAATCTGAGTAATACCCTTAACAAACTGCTTTCTCTTCATTGTATCAAGCTGACGCACTCTTGCAAAATGTTCCGGTGCAAATGTTGGAATACCGTCAAATGTAAATTTTTCGTTAGATGTTGTCAGTGTATCACCGATTGAGAAAATTCCCGGGTCAAACACACCGATTATATCGCCTGCATATGCTTCATCAACAATGTGACGTTCCTGGGCCATCATTTGCTGCGGCTGCGCAAGCTTTATTTTCTTGCCGCCCTGAATATGCATAACCTCCATGCCCGCCTCAAACTTGCCTGAGCATATTCTCATAAATGCTATTCTGTCGCGGTGCATTTTATTCATATTTGCCTGAATCTTAAATACAAATGCCGAGAAATCCTTTGAAAATGGGTCAATCTCGCCTATTGACGAATGTCTTGCAAGCGGAGATGTCGTCATCTTAAGGAAATGCTGAAGGAAATTCTCAACTCCGAAGTTAGTAAGTGCAGAGCCAAAAAACACAGGAGTGAGGTTTCCGGCCTGTATCTCATCAAGACTGAATTCTGAGCTTGCTCCGTCAAGGAGTTCAATATCCTCCTTAAGTTTCTCATAAAAATGCGTATCAAGTGCACCTTCAAGTTCTTGATTATCTATGCCAAGCTTTTTGGTCGCAACTTCCTTCTGTCCGTTCATTGCCGCTGTAAAGAGCGAAACCTCCTTCTCGTTGCGGTCATACACTCCCTTGAACTCCTTGCCTGAACCAATCGGCCAGTTCATAGGACATGTACGGATTCCAAGTACATTTTCAATATCATCAAGAAGTTCAAACGGATCATTTGCTTCACGGTCCATTTTATTAATAAATGTAAAAATCGGTATATGGCGAAGAACACAAACCTTAAACAGCTTAATTGTCTGCTTCTCAACACCCTTTGAAGCATCAATTACCATGACCGCCGAATCTGCTGCCATAAGCGTACGATAAGTATCCTCTGAGAAATCCTCATGTCCCGGTGTATCAAGAATATTTATACAATATCCGTCATAATTGAACTGAAGCACTGATGACGTAACAGAGATACCTCTCTGCTTCTCTATCTCCATCCAGTCCGACACAGCGTGCTTTGCAGTCTTTTTACCTTTAACCGAGCCTGCAAGATTAATCGCACCACCATAAAGCAGAAACTTTTCTGTCAGCGTAGTCTTTCCGGCATCCGGGTGGGATATTATCGCAAACGTTCTCCTTTTTGTAATCTCGTTCGTTAAATCTGCCACAGTTTAATCCTCCTAAATTTTCAGACACAGGTCACATACATTTATGTTAATTACTATTTACAGGTCTGATTTTAAAACACCGCATAATATTATACTTGCTAAATATGGAATTTTCAATTATATTTTCACCCATTTTGGGAAATATAATAATCAGATGTTTTAATTCTGTTGGAATAGGAGGTTAGTGTGAAAAATTACGCCGATGCGCTAATTTTTCACACGGCTGTTTGTGCCGCAGGCGCCACAAACAAGCCATTATCGCAGAGCCAAATCTGATATTTGGCTCGCGGTTCCTCCGACGCTAAAGCGTCTGCGGAATGGGGGTATAAAAAATGCCGGGAAAGAAAAAAGACCTCATAAAATTTGAAATCAAGGGGCATATCATAGAATGTGAGCCCCAAGACACTGTCAAATATGAAATTGCCGATGAGCTCGGACTCCTTGACAAAGTTGCAGACTACGGATGGAAGCAGCTTAGCGCCAAAGAAGCCGGGAAAATAGGCGGTGTCCTCGGAGCCCGCAGAAGAAAAGAGGGAAATGTACGCCGCTAGGCGCACCAAATGAAAAACGGTCACACAGACTGTGTAACCGTTCATCAAAATCTTTTTATTTATTCTGTCGCAGTGTATTAACTATGTCGCAGTTCTATATCTGTCTTACAGTGCCTTTATTCTGTCGATAGCCTTAACTGTGTTCTCGTATGAACCAAATGCAGTCAGTCTGAAGTATCCCTCACCACTTGGTCCAAAGCCTGAACCAGGTGTTCCGACTACGTTGGCATTCTCAAGCAGGTAATCAAAGAACTCCCATGATGTCATCTTGTCCGGTGTCTTAAGCCAGATATATGGTGCATTGACACCGCCTGATACAGTGTAGCCTGCTGATGCAAGCCCTTCACGTATTACCTTTGCATTATTCATGTAGTAAGCAATCTGCTCGCCTGTCTGCTTGCGTCCTTCTTCAGAATATACGGCTTCACCCGCTCTCTGCACAATATAAGGTGCACCGTTGAACTTTGTGCCGTGTCTTCTTGCCCAGAGGCTGTGAAGTGTGACATCGCCGCTCTTCAGATCCTTCGGAATTACAGTAAATCCAAGTCTGAGACCTGTAAAGCCTGCGTTCTTTGAGAAACTGCGAAGCTCAATTGCACATGTTCTTGCGCCTTCGCACTCATATATTGTGTGTGGTACATCAGGCTCTGAAACATACGCCTCATATGCTGCATCATATATAATTACAGCTCCCACCTTATTAGCATAGTCAACCCATTTCTGAAGCTCATCCTTTGTGATTGTTGAGCCTGTAGGATTGTTAGGGAAACACAGATAAATTATGTCAGGTGTCTCCTTTGGAAGCTCAGGTGCAAAGTTTGTCTCAGCCGTACATGGCATGTAAATTACATTACTCCACTTCTGTGCGCTCTCAATATAATCACCTGTTCTTCCTGACATGGCGTTAGTGTCAACATATACCGGATATACAGGGTCACATACAGCAATCTTATTGTCAACAGAGAAAATGTCTCCGATATTACCTGAATCACTCTTTGCTCCATCACTTACAAATATCTCATCTGCACTGATGTCAGCTCCGCGCTTCTTATAATCATTCTCTGCAATTGTAGACCGAAGGAATTCATATCCCAAATCAGGTGCATATCCCTTAAATGTCTCAGCCTTGCCCATCTCATCAACTGCCTTGTGCAGTGAGTCAATTACAACAGGTGCCAGTGGAAGTGTAACATCACCGATTCCGAGACGGATTATGCTCTTATCAGGATTGGCGCTCTGGTATGCCGCAACCTTCTTTCCGATTGTCGAGAACAGATAGCTTCCCGGCAGTTTCAGATAATTGTCGTTAATTTTAAACATTTTTCTTTTACCTCCAAGTAATTTATAAAAATATTTTTGAAGCCATTATAATGGTTACGGCTTCACACCCGATATGTCAATCTCACCTTCAAAGACCGTAACTGCCGGTCCTTCCATGAATACGAGATTTTCCTTGCGGTTCCATTCAATCTCAAGGTCACCGCCGAGCAGATGAAGTGTCGCCTTATCGTCAGCCAGTCCGTTAAGCACTGCTGCCACAAGGCTTGCGCACGCTCCGGTTCCGCAGGCAAATGTCTCGCCTGCACCGCGCTCCCACACACGCATCTCAAGATTCTTCCTGTCAATAACTTTAATAAATTCAGTATTTATTCTCTCAGGAAACTGCTCATGATTTTCAAAAGCGGGAGCAATCTGCTCTATCTTAAATGCTTTCATATCAAAATCATCTTCCGTAAATACAACACAATGCGGATTGCCCATTGAGACACATGTGACGTTGTATTCATTGCCTGATACATTAAGCGGCCTGTTTACCACTGCATTTTTAATTGTTGTATCAAGTATTCCCTTAATATCTTCTCCTCCGATTCTGACCGGAATCTGTGCAGCTTCTAAAACAGGACTTCCCATATTAACTCTTGCACTTACTGCCTTACCGGAGTTTTCGTCAACATTAAGCTCAATGTATTTTACTCCTGCAAGCGTGTCTATTGCAATATTTTTCTTTGTTGTCAGACCGTAATCATACACATATTTTGCAACACATCTGATTCCGTTGCCGCACATCTGCGCACGTGAGCCATCCGAATTATACATTTCCATAAAAAAGTCTGCTTTGTCAGATGGCTTAATCAGAATCAGCCCGTCAGAGCCTATGCCAAAATGTCTGTCGCTTACAAATCTTGCAACTTCACCTGCATTTGCAAGCGGCTCTTTCGTGCAGTCAACATATACATAATCATTACCGGCACCCTGCATCTTTGTAAATTTCATGATGAATTACCCCCATCTGCCGTGATTAACGGCACAATTCGATATTATATTATGAGTATATGCCTATAACCATCTGTGCAGACTCCACAAAACTGTTACCGCTGTCCATGCTGCACTTCTGTATGTACCTGTGAGCCTCAGGCTCGGTAAGATTATTTTTCTCCATCAGAAGAATTTTTGCCTGTTCTATAATCTTTATCTCTTCTTCCGTCCTTTGACGCGGCTGGGTTCTCTGTCTTCGTCTCTGTCTGATCTGGGACTGCTGCATCATCTGCAGCGTGTTCAGCAAATCATTTACTTTAATCGGCATTGCCGCACAGACAATATCATTATATGTACAATCACTCCAAAGACTCTTTGAAGCCACCAGAAGAAGCTGAAAACTCTTTGGTTTATAATCATAGAGTTCCGTGTAAAGCATATCACTCAGCTTATATCCGCAAATAATAATTCCGTCCGACAGACCGTCCGCAATATTAATTGCCTGCGCCCCTGTTGTACACGGTGGTGCCACATTATATCCATTGCGGACAAGAAGACCTTTTATTGCTTTTGCGTCCTCTATTTTGGGGAAAGCTACTACTATCGTTGCCATAAAAATGCCTCTTTATTAATATAAATTAATATTTATTAAGGTATTCGTCCAATTCCCACTGCGTAACCTGTCTGCGGTATGAATTCCACTCCTTCTCCTTAGCCTCGATATATTTCTTTGAAATATGTGAGCCAAGTACATTCATTATAAACTTATCATCTTTAAGGCACTGGATTGCCTCATATAAATCGACAGGAAGACTCTCAATACCGACAAATTTTCTCTCATCATCTGTCATATCAAATATATTGCAGTCAATTCCCGATGGTGCTGCCATTTTATTCTTTATACCGTCAATGCCTGCGGCAAGGCATACTGCCAGTGTAAGATACGGATTGGCAGTAGGGTCCGGACTTCTAAGCTCGATTCTTGTGCTTTGTCCTCTTGAAGCCGGTATACGGATAAGCGGGCTTCTGTTAGTAGCTGACCATGCAATGTAAAGAGGCGCCTCAAATCCCGGAACCATTCTCTTATATGAATTAACAAGCGGATTGGCAATAGCTGTAATTGCCTTCATATGCTTCATAAGACCGGCAATAAAATAATACGCATCCTCGCTTAAGCCAAGCTTTCCGTCTTCTCTGTCAAAAATATCCCTGCCTGTTGCCTTATCGGCAAGTGACATATTTACATGCATTCCCGAACCGCATGAATTGCCCGTAGGCTTTGGCATAAATGTTGCATGCAGGCCATGTCTCTGAGCAATCGTCTTGACTGTAAGCTTAAATGTCATCAGATTATCAGCCGTCGCAAGTGCCTCATCATATTTAAAATCAATCTCATGCTGCGCAGGAGCTGTCTCGTGATGTGAGGATTCAATCTCAAATCCCATATCTTCAAGTGTAAGAATCATATCTCTTCTTACATTTTCAGCACGGTCAGACGGTCCGAGGTCAAAATATCCTGCCTTTTCATGTGTAATAGTTGTAGGAAGTCCGTCATCATCCGTATGGAAGAGGAAAAATTCACACTCAGGTCCAACATTAAATGTGTACCCCATCTCCTCGGCTTCCTTAAGCGTCTTCTTCAATATATATCTTGGATCACCCTCAAACGGAGTTCCGTCGGTCTTGTAAACATCGCAGATGAACCTTGCGACTCTTCCCTGCTGTGGTCTCCACGGAAATATTTCAAATGTATTCAAATCAGGATGCAGATACATGTCTGACTCTTCAAAACGCACAACACCCTCAAGTGCCGAGCCGTCAAACATACACTTATTATCAAGCGCTTTCTTCAACTGACTTGAAGTAATTGCAACATTCTTAAGCACGCCAAAAATGTCTGTAAACTGAAGACGGATAAACTCTACATCTTCCTCTTCTACAATCCTGAAAATGTCTTCCTTAGAATAATTATGCATAGCGCACAAATCCTCCCAAAAATAGTTTCATAATCTACTGTACTAGATTATAAAAGCCGCCCATGTAAATGTCAAACGCAACTTATGCTCATGGTATAAGTTTTTTTATTTGGTAACAGCATATATTTTTATAAGTAATAATCTGCTAAAATAAACTTGATAAAATAAATATTTCCTTATATAATAATTTTTATTTAACAAATATTTCTATACGAAAGGATACTTCAATGAACTCATTAAAGAAAACGGCATCACGTTTAATGGCACTTTTGCTCGTCATGTCATCTCTTTTTATGACTGCATGCAATAACAATACGTCTGTAACAGTCAACGCAACCGCCGGCAATCAGACACAGGTCACTCAGGCAGCAGAGCAGACAACCGCAGAGCCTACAACTGCCGCGCCTAAGAAAACCGAAATCGACCTTATGATGATTGGCGATATGCTGGTTCACGAGGGCGTATACAAAAGCGGTATGCAAAGCGACGGGACCTACAATTTCGACCACCTTTTCAAAAACATTCTGCCTGAAGTAAAAGCAGCAGATATTTCCATTGTCAATCAGGAGACAATTCTTGGCGGTACAGAACTGGGACTGAGCGGATATCCGACATTTAACAGTCCTTATGAGCTTGCAGATGCAATCAGCAATGCCGGCTTTAATGTTGTTCTCCACGCTACAAACCATACAATTGACAAGGGTCTTAAGGGTGTCAACAACTGTATTAATTATTGGAAAACTAATTTCCCTAATGTCAAAGTACTTGGCATCAATGAAAATGAAGAACAGTATAACAGCATTTATGTATATCAGAAAGACGACTTCAAAATCGCAATACTCAATTATACATACGGAACTAACGGAATTCCTATTCCGCAAGCCAACCCATATGTTGTCAATCTTCTTGATGAAGATAAAATACGCACTGACGTAACAAAGGCAAAAGAGCTTGCCGACCTTGTAATCGTATGTCCTCACTGGGGCACGGAATATGTATATACCCCTGACTCATGGCAGAAGAAATGGACAGGCCTTTTCCTCGAGCTCGGTGTTGATGTTGTAATCGGTACACATCCTCATGTAATCGAGCCTGTTGAAGTAAAGACACGCGAAGACGGTCATCAGATGCTTGTTTACTACTCACTCGGCAACTTTGTTTCCAATCAGGACCGCTCACCGCGAATGCTTGGTGCAATGGCAAAGGTTTCAATGGTAAAAGACTCTTCAGGCGCATATGTAAAGAGTTACAGTGTTGTTCCTCTTGTAACACAGAAGCTTTTCGGTCCCGGCCTTATAACAACATATAAGCTGTCCGATTATACTTCTGAACTTGCCGCGCAGAATGCAATAAGACGTGATGAAAACGGAACAGACTTTTCACTTGAATTCTGCCAGCAGCTTTCACAGCAGGTATTTGGCGATTTATGGACCGGAGAGGTTCAGCAGATGCCAAAGGCTGACAGCGTAACATCGCAGACACAGGCTGCAACTAAAACTACTGCTAAAGCATCCGGCAATTAAAGTCTTTTTGTCCGGCTGCATTTCTTATTAAAAACAGATATAAAAAATCCATCACAGATTATTGTAGTCAATCAATATTCCGTGATGGATTTTATTTTTATTATTTATTCCTCTATGTGCTCCCGTCCCTGAGCTATGATTGTGCGCACATGATCATCGGCAAGTGAATAGAAAATTGATTTTCCGTCTCTTCTGCTCTTAACCAGTTTGTTCTGCTTCAGTATCTTGAGCTGGTGTGAAATTGCAGACTGTGTCATGTTCAATACCTGTGCAAGGTCACATACGCATACCTCAGCCTCAAAAAGCACAAACAGAATTCTTATTCTTGTAGAATCTCCAAACACCTTAAAAAGTTCTGCCAAATCATACAGCTCTGTCTCTTCAGGCATTGTGTCATTTACTATTTTCAATAATTCCTCATGAACTTCTACACTATCGCAACATTCAATATCTTTTTCTGCCATGTTTACCCCTCATTTACATTTTTTTAACAAGCAGCACTCTGATTGCATTGAGCACCGCAATTACCATAACACCTACATCCGCAAATATTGCAAGCCACATATTTGCAATACCTACAGCTCCAAGTATAAGGCACAGCACCTTTATTCCTATAGCAAAATATATGTTTTCATAAACTATGCACATACACTTTCTTGCTATTTTAATTGCCTTTACTATCTTTAACGGGTCATCATCCATAAGCACAATATCCGCTGCTTCAATCGCCGCATCCGAGCCAAGTGCGCCCATTGCGATTCCTATATCCGCTCTTGAAAGCACCGGTGCATCATTGATTCCGTCACCAACAAACGCCAGCGTTTCTTTAGGATTTTTCGCCTCAAGAAGTTCTTCTACCTTATTTACTTTATCTCCCGGAAGGAGTTCACTGAACACCTGACGAATTCCAAGCTCATTGGCAACCGACTGTGCCACTTTATCAGAATCACCCGTGAGCATTACTGTCTTTGTAATTCCAAGCTTCTTAAGCGCTGCAACTGCCTCTTTGGAGTGTGGCTTTGCTTTATCGGCAATAAGCACATATCCTGCATATTGGCCGTCAACCGCAATATATACGACTGTTCCTGCATCATCACATTCCTCATAATCAATATTTAAATTGCGCATAAGCTTTGCATTGCCGGCTGCTACAATTTTTTCGTCAACTTTTGCCGTAACACCCTCACCACTTATCTCGCTGACATCAGTCACTCTTGTTTTGTCGATTTCCCTGCCGAATGCCTTCTGAAGACTTTTACTTATCGGATGGGAAGAATAGCTCTCTGCAAGTGCCGCATATTCAATAAGCTTTGACTCTTCAATCTCACTTACAACTTTGATAACCTCAAAAACACCCTGTGTAAGAGTTCCTGTTTTATCAAACACGACATATTTTGTCTTTGAAACCGCCTCGAGATAATTCGAGCCTTTCACAAGAACTCCCGCCTTGCTTGCACCGCCTATTCCCGCAAAAAAGCTTAGAGGAATGCTTATTACAAGCGCACACGGACAGCTTATTACAAGAAATGTAAGCGCCCTGTAAATCCAATTGCCCCATTCAGGTGACATTCCAAGTGCCAGACATACAAGCGGAGGAATTACTGCAAGTGCAAGTGCGCCGTAACATACAGCAGGTGTATAATAACGTGCAAACCTTGATATGAAATTCTCTGATTTTGATTTCTTTGAGCTTGAATTTTCAACAAGGTCAAGAATCTTGGATACTGTAGACTCTCCAAATTCCTTTGTCGTTTTTATTTTCAAAAGACCTGTCATATTAATACATCCGCTTATAACCTCGTCACCTGCCTTTGCTTCACGCGGCAAGCTTTCTCCCGTCAGTGCACTCGTATTAAGCGTTGTATTTCCCTCAATAATTATACCGTCAATAGGAACCTTTTCACCCGGTTGCACAATTATGACTGTTCCGGTTGCCACCTCGTCCGGGTCAACCTTCTCAATCTTTCCGTCTCTTTCAATGTTAGCATAATCAGGACGAATATCCATGAGCTCGCTTATATTCTTACGGCTCTTTCCGACCGCATAGCTCTGGAACAGCTCGCCAATCTGATAAAACAGCATAACGGCAACGCCTTCTTTATAATCACCAAGTACAATTGCCCCGACAGTCGCAACTGCCATAAGGAAATTCTCATCAAAGACCTGTCTGTTTTTAATACCTTTAAATGCCTTCAACAAAATATCATACCCGATGATAAGATATGGGATCATAAATAAAACAAACTGAACTACTCTGCCCGCCGGAATAAAGCTTACTGCAATAATTAACAGTGCAGCCGCAATAATACGAATTAAAACTTTCTTCTGCTTTTTATTCATATTCAATTAATCTCCATGTTACAGATAAATTTCACAATCATCTTCAACCTTCTTGCAGTTCTTAAGTACATCCTGCATAACTGCTTTCGGGTCTGCACCATCTTCAAATTCCACTATCATCTTAAGTGTCATAAAATTTACTGTTGCATCCTTAACACCGGCGGTTTTCTTAGCCGCATCTTCCATCTTATTAGCACAGTTTGCGCAGTCAACCTCAATTTTATAAGTCTTTTTCATATCTTTCACACTTATCCTTTCCGGAGTCTATTTATTATTTTACTTATTAACATATGAACAATCATTCATATGTTTAACTGTATTATACCACTTGAGGTTATTATGTCAATATATAAATTTACATAATATATGACTGCTGATGCTATACATAGAATATCTTCAAAGACAATTGCCTAAGCAGCTCATATATAAGTCTTGTATCATCCAACGAGGATTCTGAGCATTCATTTTGTGACAGAATTCCATACATCAAATCAACACTGTATGCAAATTGCCCCGTATAATCATTCACAATCTTGGGCTTATATAAGAAAATTCTGCTTATAGGCCCACGAAATCCTGCCTGCGTGGGTTTTTTTGAATCTTTTTTATCTATAGACCCACGAAACCAGCCTTTCAAGTGTAAAATACAATAAATTGTGGGCTTTTTGAAGCTCTTTTTCCATATAGGCCCAAGGTCATCGTATGGCGAAGTAATAGTAAAAAATTGGAGTTTCCTATATTGCTTTATTCATAAACATTTCCATAGGCTGTTCATATCCGGGAGTATCAACAGTGAATCCTCCACAATCCTTATATCCCGGTTTTCTATAAAAATGTTGTGCATCTTCATCAACTTGTGTTGAAGTCATCACCATACCATATCCTTGCTTATCACGAACTTTCTTCTCAAATTCAAGTTCGGGCAAATGCTTATCCAAATCATGCCAAAATTCTTTATCCGTAATGTGAATTTTTAAATTCCAGTTTCCCAACCCTCAAATTTACTGAATTTGGCTAATCACTGAACAGTAACTGTTCTTTAATTGAAATTTTGTTCGAAATTTTGTTTGAGCTTTCACCCCCCAATTATTCCATTAAAGCCGCCTATTGTATCACGCTCCGGTCCGCATATCAGGCGACAATTCATGATTCATAAAAAAGGCGCATCACCATTTCTGATGATACGCCCTTCCGTCTGACCTTCTGAAACTTTTCCGGCTTATTATATTTATAAATATGTTTTCCCACTTATACATACCTGATTTCCAATGCTCCAAATGCCACATCACCATAAATACTCAGCACGTTCGTACCCATTGGATTTGAGTGGCCTTTCTCCTGTGTTGCTCCGAGAGTATTGCTTACGTGAAGTTCCACTCTCCAGTCAGCAGGTATATACAGCACAGTGCTTGCAAATGAATTATTGACAAATACACTTGCTGTTCCGTTTTTTAACTGTGCATTATCAAAATATACTGTAAGACTTGCAAATGCGCTCTCAACCTTTACCTTGCCAAGCTCCTTGCTTGTAATATATTTTACTGCCTCTCCGAATTTGGCTGACAACGCAATCTCTTCTCCTGTCATTCCGTCAACTATTTCTGCATCCACCTTTGAATTCCAGTCATTCTCCATTTTATTTATCAAATTTTTTTTTGAGGGAAATATCATTGTAAGTCCGATTGAGCCAAGAAGTGCTGCTCCAAGCACCGGCCACGGCGTTATAGCTTCAAGGCCCAGAAGCTTGTCATAAACTATTATCAGGAATGCCAGTGAAAACAATATTGTAGTAAAATTTCTGTGCACGATACCATCAACCAACACGCCTACAAGTCCAATTGAAATAAGCACTCTCCAGAAGCTGAAGCCTTCCAGATAGCCAAGCCTTCCAATAAGTAATGCTGCCGCTCCGAGTATAAATAATACTCCCCAGAATATTTTTCTTCCTTTTTCCATAATTACCTCACTTCTGTGCTGCTTTTGCACGTATATTCTGCGCCGGATACATCCTCCTCATTGAAAGCCTTTCCACCAGCGCCTTGTAGTATCCTCTTGATACAAGTGTCTTTTTACTGCTGTTTGCAAACTCCACGATACTTGAAGCTGTCAGATTTCTTGTTATCGAATAAATGTAGTCAAGATTTGCAATTGTCGATTTTGATATTCTCATAAAATTGCCCGGAAGCATTTCCTCAAGCTCATACAGCTTAAATTCCGCATCAAATATTCTGTCGGCAGTATGTGCATGAATCTCTCCTCCCTCCGTCTCAAAAAAGTAAATGTCTCCAACAGGCACATAATACTGCGTTTCACCATTCTGCAGTGTTATGCACTGACTGCCGTCCGTCTGGTCTGTTATGCTTTTTTGAAGGCTTACTATCGACTCATCGAGGCTTTTACAGCGAATCACAACCTCTGTTTCTTCAAGTCCGGTATCAATCTCAATTTTTACTTTCATGATACCTCCAATCCTCATATTTTATCAGGTGTCAAGCTTGATAATCTAAGTATACCCGATATTCTGCCGCTGTAAATACCTTTAGCGCAAGAGGTAATTTTTCAGGTATAAGTGGTAAAATTATTGCAGTTAATCACCTATCTGCTTTCCCGTGACATCCATATGGAAATTATCCTTAATGATAAGCTCCGAAATCGGCACAAACTCATATCCCTTGTCTTTAAGCGCAGTAATCATGCTGTCGAGCGCATCTGCCGTATATTTGGCGCCGTTATGGCAGAGTATGATTGCTCCGCTATCAAGATTCTTATTGTCAACAACCTTTTTAATTATGGAATCCACTCCATAATCCTTCCAGTCAAGGCTGTCAACCGACCACTGAATCGGATAGTAGCCCATATCATATACCGTTCTGATAAGCTCCGAATCATAATCTCCGTATGGAGGGCGGAACAGAAACATATCATAATCAGTGAGTGCCTTCACTTTGTCGTGCACCTTCTGGATTTCCTCTTTATTCTGTTCAACACTCAGCTTGCTCATCTGCTTATGGTTTTCACTGTGATTTCCGAGGTCATGTCCGCGGGCGCGGATTTCTTTTACAACATCCGGATAGTCCTCCACCCAGCCGCCTGTCATGAAAAATGTAACCTTTACATTATGTTTATCAAGGATATCAAGTATTTTCTGGCTGTCTTCAGCACCCCACGCAGCGTCGAAACTCAGCGCAATCTGCTTTTTATCCGTCTGCACGCAGTATATCGGAAGGTCTTTTCCATTTACAGTACTGTTCTTTTCCTGACTTATAACCTTCGGCTGCGATACTTCTGCCACAGCTCCCCCTCCCATATAATACTGTATCGAAACTGCCGCGACAGCAAATAAAAGCCAGGCAGCTTTAACCCCATGAGGTATCTGCTTCCATGTTTTTTTCAGTGCTCCAAATGTTTTATGTACCAACTGCTCCATAGCTTCCCGCCATAAACCTGTAATTAATACAGATTATGCGAAAAGCTGCTTGTTTCATTCACATTGCAACAGGTATAATTTCATCAAGAGTAAATGAGTAAATCAGCTTTTCTGTAACTTTTTTCCCAAGCACCCTTTCAATAGCCTCAGCATAGTATTCAAGCTGGATTGTGTAATGGTCTTTCAAAACCTGAGCACCGTCCGACCTGCGTACACGGTCTGTCTTATAATCGGCAAGTATTATTTTACCGTTTTCTTCAAAAAACAGGTCAATTACACCCTGAATCAGCACAGTTTCTTCATCCAGTTTCTCAGCCGTAACAGTATTGTTATCAATAAGCTCCTGATAACATTTTATACGGCCCGCAGGAATCCCCATAACAAATGGTTTCTCACGGTACAGCCTTCCCTCGCTGAAAGCTTTGGCAACTCTTTTGCCGAGACTGCTTTGACAGAATGCAAAAATTTTTTCCGGCTCGACCGCCGACTTCTGTCTTTCGGTCATCAGTCCTTCCTCAACCATTTTATCCATATATTCCTTTATCTTTTCAAGACTTCCGGCATAATTGTAATCAAGACATTCCATAACCCTGTGGTACGCCGTTCCACGCTGTGCCGGATGCATCTCTTCTTTCCTGCTTATAAATTCCGGAATTGTCGGTTCAAACGGTTCATCCTCTTTGTGAACCCCCGGCTCATCCTCTCTTATAAACTCCTCAGTTTTCTCCGCCTCATACTCAAAATGTTTGATTTCAGAAACCGACATTTTTGTCTTCATCGCGGCTGCATACTCATATGGGTACGCTTTTATAACATTCGGCTGCGCTGCATTTTCCTCTTCTGAAGCTTCTTTCGCAGTATTTTTTGCAATGATTCCCTGTACTGCGTCTTCTGCAACATCCGCCTGTGTTGCGTCAGTGCCATCTGCGCATTCCGCAACATTCTCCTGCGCTACGTTTTCATTGTCTGCATTCTCCTGCGCTGCATCGGCACCGCCTGCATATTCAGCAGACCTGTCATCCGATACTATTTCAAAATGCAGTGCGTCTTTCATTGCCACCGGCATTACAAGGTCAAAATATGTATGGCATGCACGCAGGTCTGTAAGTGACGAGACATCTGACAGTCCCCATTTCTTTAAGGAACGCTCACAATTTTTGATGGTGCCTGTCAGTATAAGCTTTTCTTTGGCACGCGTCATTGCAACATACAGTATGCGGATTTCTTCGGCAAGATTGTCGTCAAGGATTTTCATTTCAACCGCAGCCTTCACCGGCGTTGTTGTTCTGGTTCTGAGCACCGGGTCTATGATATCCGCACCGACTCCGATATCCGAATCAACAATAACGCTGCCCCTTGCATCCATATTGTTAAATTCCTTTGCCATGCCTGCAATTATAACAATCGGGAACTCAAGGCCTTTGCTCTTATGTATGCTCATAATCTGAACAAGTTCCATATTGCTGCTGTCTGCGCCTTGTGCAGAATTATCAAGGTCAAAACGCTTAACCTTGTCAATATATCTCAGGAAATTGAACAGTCCGTGATAGCTTGTCTTCTCGTAGCTTTTTGCTTTATCGCAGAGCATATCAAGATTTGTCTGTCTGAGCTGCCCCGCAGGCATACCACCCACGAAGTCATAAAATCCCGTATCATAAATTATCTGCCATATGAGTTCCGATATCGACAGATACTCCGCTTTTCTGCGGTATTTTGAGAGCCTGTCCATAAAATCCTTAACGCCGAAGTCATCATTTTCGTACGTATTTATGTAATGCATAAGTGCGTTATAAATGCTTCCGCGCCTGCTTTCGCTCCTGATTCTGGCAAGCTCATTAATTGTAAGTGTACCGAAATATGATGTTAATACTGCCGTAAGCGGAATATCCTGAAGCGGATTGTCAATCACGGCAAGTACATTAAGCACCTGCTCAATTTCAAATGTATCATAATATCCGCTGGAGCTCTGTGCCATTGCAGGAATCCCCTGATTCATCAATTCATTGGCAAATACATCGGCCCATCCGTCGACGGAACGTGTAAGAACGACAATATCGCTGTAACGTGCCGTTCTGTATATACCGGAGCTCGAATCCATTACCTTCATTCCGTTATCTTCATCAGTAAGCTCTCTGATTATGCGCGCAATTTCCCTGCCCTCACACTCTCTTGGCGTATTCTCACCGTTTCCCGTAAGGTCTGACGTATCGATTAGTTTTATCAGTGTCCTGTTATCATATTGACCCTTGTATTCTTTATCTGTTTTCTCAAACTCAAGTCCCGGATTGAGTCTTACGTTATCCGTATACTCAATTCCGCCGCATTCTTTTTGCATTATATCTTTGAAAACCACATTAACCGACTCAAGCACTTCAGGGCGGCTTCTGAAATTTTTATGCAGCTCAATCATCTCACAGTCAGCTTTATCAGGGTACGAATCATATTTTTCAATAAACAAATCAGGTCTTGCAAGACGGAATTTGTAAATACTCTGCTTTACATCACCAACCATAAACATATTGTTTTCTTCGTCTGATTTCCTGCTTCTTGATACCGCAGTAAGTATCTGCTCCTGAAGCAGATTGCTGTCCTGATATTCGTCAACCAGTATTTCCTCATAGTATTCGGAAAGCTCATCTGCAAGACGTGTATATACTATTTCTCCGTCAGCTTTATCAACCAGCAGTTTTAATGCCATATGCTCCATATCATTAAAATCAATTAAATTTTTCTCGCGTTTTGCATCATCAACCTCATGCATATAACGCCTTGCAAGTTTAATAAGCATTTCAACCGGAGCACCGTTTTGTTCTGATTGTTCAAGATATTCCTCAATACTGCAGCCGCAAAGCATTGAACATATTTTTCTGAATGTATCGCGGTACTGAGTTCTTGAAAGCTTGACAAGCTCTTTCAAATCAGGGTCTGTGCCTGTGCCTTTTTTTCTGCTTAAATCTGTAAATGTAACCTTTGACGCAACTTCCGCCCACTCCGAAAAAGTTGTGCAGCAAAGCATCATGTCCATCTTTTCAAGGTCATCCTGAATATTATCAATATACATGTCAGGCCCTGCCGGCTCATTGCATATGTCAAGCAGATGCCTGAATTTAATCTGTGAGCTTTTTAGATAACGCATAACATAATCGTAAAGATACTTAACCGGCATTGTATTGTCAAATTCACTGACCGTCTTTACACGTCCGGTTTTTTCGCACAAATCAAGCCATTCATCCGGCCACGGATAGCTTCTTGCATAATCACAAATGTTCTTAATCAGATTTTCTATTTCAATATCACTTTTCTTTCCTGAATAAGCGTCCACCAGCGCGTAAAAATCATCATCGCCTTCGGCATAGCATTTTTCCAGCATTTCTTCCATAACATCTGCTTTCAGAAGCTCAAGTTCACCTGCATCTGCTATTCTGAAGCCCGGGTCCAGATTGATGTTCATATAATTATTCCGCAGAATATTAAGGCAGAAGCTGTCAATTGTCGTAATCTGCGCAATATGAAGCATTGCGAGCTGGCGCTGAAGATACCTGTCTGACGGATTATTTTCAATCAGCTCCTCAAGTGCATTGCTGATTCGCTCACGCATTTCAGCCGCCGCGGCATTGGTAAATGTAACAATCACAAGACGCTCTACATCCACGGGATTCGGTGTCCTTGTAAGCATCTGAATTATTCTTTCAACCAAAACTGCTGTCTTTCCTGAGCCTGCCGCCGCAGAAACCAGAATATTACTGTTATGAAGTTCAATCGCTCTCTTCTGTTGTCCTGTCCAGTTTCTCGCCATCAGACGCGCCCTCTCTTTCCATAAACAATTCTTCCCACACTTCCGAGTCCTTCAAATGCTTTACTCTTCTCAGTGAATTACCCGGCAAATCGCTGTAAAATCCGCAAACTGCCCTGTATCCGCAATATGTACAGGAATCGGTTCCGCCATCAGTCAGCGGATTCACCGATGCATTTCCTTTAACCATTGAATCTGTCATTTTATTCATTGTTTCAAACACATGCTTTGAGAGTACATCAAACTGCTTAGTTGTTATATGGCTGTCCGCCTTAACCGCATCAGCGCTGCTTCCAAGCACATCTTCCGGAAGCTGTCCGTTGACAAGCCCGTCATATGACAGTTCTTTAAGGATTTTTTGCTCAACCTTGTCCGGGTCTGAATCTGCATCAACTATCGGATTATCAACGCCGAAGTAAAATGCCCCCGCAGGCACTGCCGTCTTTTCCGGATGCTTTCTTTTTTCATATTCAAGTGCCGCCGTCATATATGTCATAAGCTGCAGTTTCAGTCCGTAGTATGTTTTGTAAAGAGAAAATTTGTCACTGCCCGTTTTATAATCAATAACCTTTACATAGACATTTTCATCATCCTCACATACATCTATTCTGTCTATGCTTCCCACAAGATTAATTGTATGTTTTTTGTTTGTGACCTCTAGCGGCAGTGAAAAACGCACTTCAAAGCTCTCCGGTACAAACTGCTCACAGGCAAGCTGCTTTCCTGCCGCCCACACTGTCCTGTCGGCTAAAACCCTGACCTTTTCAATCATATATTCATTGCGGCTGCTGTTGTTAAATATTGAATTACCATATTCAGCCGCAACCTCTGTAACAATTCTGCCGACAAGCTCTTTTCTCTGCTCATCACTCATTTTTACAAAATCTTCCCCTGACTTAACCATCTCGCATGAAATACGCTCCATCGACCGGTGCAGGATTGAGCCTGTATCGCTCGCCTGTATCTTATATTCTTCCCTCTCTGCAATCTCAAGACCGTATTTTAAGAAATGTGCAAACTCACACGATGCGAACTGCTCAAGTCTTGTGACACTCTCATTCATCTCTTTACCATAAAGCTCGGCGGCAGCATCCTTATCAATTCCCTCGTCATGGTTAATCTTATCCCAGACTCTTGCCGCCTTAGGTATTGTAAGCCATGCATCACTTGTTGAATTTGTAAACTTTTCTGTTATGATTTGCGGAAACATTTTATATACAGTGTGAATAAGATACGAAGGACGAATGCTTTTCCCGTCCTGCGCGTTTACCGAATAAGTCAGATAGAGCATGTCTGACGGCTTTGTCATATTGACATACAGATAAAACCTGTCAATAAACGTTTTCTTTCCGGCATCCGGGGAAAGCACCACATCCGCATTCTGCAGCGTATGCCTGTCAAGCTCCGACAGTATGCCTTTATTTTCCTTCTTCTTTGGCACAATACCGTCATTCACTCCTGCAAAAAACAGCACCTTAATGTTGTCAAGCCTTGTCCTTTCCATATCTCCGACAAGCACGCAGTCTGCCGTGGGAGGTATGAGCCCCACCTTGATTTCCTCAAGTCCCGCATCAAATATTTTTGCAAATTCTTTTTTATCGATTATTTCATCACCAAGAAGCCCGTTGATTTTATCAAGCAGTTCCATTACTTTTGCGTAAATCTGTCTGTACTGGGAGGAAAGTGCCATTTCGCCTTCATTCTCAAGGCTTTGTGCAAGCTCAAGCATTTTGGATTCAACACCTGCCTCCGATACAAATCTGTACAGCGCGGTAAGCATTTCCAAGACCTTAACCTTACCTTTGTCCGCACCGTTATACCCTTCCTCAAGCGGCTCAAACATTTTTACGACACGATATCTTTGCTCATTAAGAATACTCAAATCCGCCTTTGCACTGTTTTTTTTCAGATAATTGCCGTCCCACTGTGAATGCCATTTCCTGTAGCCGCGGATTCCAAGCGCAAGGCAGTAATTTTCCATCATATCAATTTCTTCTTTCTCAAGCCCTGTAATTCCTGTGCGCAGGAATCTGAAGACACTTTCATATGAATAGTTGGTTTCTACTACTTTCATTGCACTGCGAATAAACTCAATCATCGGATTTCCCATGATTGAGCGCTTATAATCAACAAATACGGGTATATCATTCTGTTCAAATATATTTGCCGCAAGGCTGCCATAGCTTTCAATATCTGCCGACACTACCGCTATATCGCGGTAACGCAGTCCTTCGTTTCGCGTAAGTTCAAGGATTTTGCCCGCCGCATATTTTATCTCATCCTTTGGGTTCTCACCGCAGTATAATCTGATGTGTTCAGGCTCTTTATTGTATTTTTCATGATTATATCTGAACAGATTTTTTTCGAGGAAATGTATGTCTTCTGCCGTTTTGAATCTGTGCGCATCTTCGCACATTATGTAAGGTGCGACACGGATTCTTTGCTCATCGGCAAGGCGAAGAAGCGACGCAATAGTTTCCTTGCTGAGTGCAAATAGATTCTCAATTCCGTCACGTACATTTACTTTCTCATTACTGTCTATTGTAACTGTAACATAAACATCCTCCGCCACTGAAAGCAGTTGTCCAATCAGGTCATACTGTACAGGCGTAAACCCCGTAAATCCGTCAATTGCAATGACGCTTCCTCGGATAATCTCCGAATCCTTTGCATGTCCGGCAAGAAGTCCGAGTATTCCTTCAGAGGTTATGTAATCCTGCTCAATATATTCCATAAATGCGCTGTAAACCGTGTTTATATCGGACAGCTTATCCACAAGCGCAGGACTTTTTGATACTGATGCGATTATTCCCGGCAAGTCATTTGGCTTAATTGAATACTGTAAAAACTCAGATATAACGGATTTTACCTCAGACACAAAACCATTCTTATCAAAATTACCGGCAAAAACCGCAAGCTCTTTTCTGTGTTTTTCCATAACCTTGCGTATGATAAGATTTTTCCCGGTATCATCAAGCACCGTATGTCCTTCAAGTCCAAGCTCTGCAAAAACCCTCCCGGCAAGCCTTTGAAAGCTCAGTATGTCTATCTGCATAATGGCATGGTTTGGATGAAGCTGCACCAGTTTTTTCTGTGTAGCCATTGTATACTGCTCAGGTACTATCACAAGAAAATTTTTATCCGGATTTTTCCCCGATTCTTCAATTATACGATTATATAATAAATGCGATTTGCCTGTACCGGAACCGCCAAGTATCAGATTAAGCGCCATACTTACCTCTTTTCTGAATGTTTTGAAATTGTCTGTTAATATCTTAGTCTAGAATATCATATTTTTCATTTATTTAGAATATCATAATAACAATCGATAATATTTTGAAAGGCAGCGTCCATGAGTACAAAAACCCGTATCATCGTAATCAAGTGCAAGGAACTGATTGCGGCAGTCATTCTTTCCATTATCGCCTTAATCCTGATTGCATTTCTTATCATTGCATTCATGAACAAAAACTCAGGCGAGCAGTCCACACCTTCCGGCCGCTATGCTGCAGGTGTATATTCCTCTTCGGTCACTCTCAATGGAAACCCTGTTGATATCCGCGTAACTGTGGACGAAAACAATATTAATAACATTGAAATGGTGAACGTGTCAGAGACTGTAACAACAATGTATCCTCTGATACAGAACTCGTTTGAGGAAATAAAAAACTCCGTCATTGAAAACGACGGAGTCGAAGGTGTTACTTATTCTTCCGAAAACAAATACACTGCAACCATGATACTCAAGGCTATCGACAGTGCACTTGAGAAATGCAGAGTCAGGTAATCAGAATACCGTGAGGTTTGCTCTCTTAGCAGGCCTCACGAATAATCTGACATATTATGCATGAATTGCCCATTAATCCTGAAGTCTCTTAATCATATCCCACATTGCTTCTGCTGAGTTAAAGTTCTCAGGCACGATATCCGCAGGAGTAATCTCGATATCAAATGCATCATTTAATTCACCAACAATATTTACGATGTCAAATGAGTCAAGAATTCCATCATCGATTAACGTATCGCACGTTTCAAAATCAACATCTGCGTTTACCTCTGTAAGAATATCAAGTAATTCATCCATGTCGCATACCTTCCTTTATTTAGAAATAACAACACAATAATATGGTGTTTTATACATATAGTCAAGACCTTTTTCAATAATTAATGATTAATTATGAATTTCTTCATGGTTTATGCATAAATATCGCTATTGCGGCTGTTAATTACATATGTAGGTTCCTGCCCTCGAAGAAGCACCGCTCCGCTCTCTTTACTGTATTCTATAATATTAGGCAGGTTACGGCTTAAGAAAAGATAGATTCCTTCTGTCACCGAATATGCCCCGATATTGTGGAATACAAGCATATCACCGATTTTAGCATTTTCAAGCTCGAGATTTTTTACAACCACATCTCCAACCGTGCACAGTGAACCGCATATATTCCAGTGCTGTGCGCCTTTGGCAGCCTCATTTAAATCATCTGCGAGCATGGCCTGTGCCTCGTTTACGGCAAATTCTTTCTCTTTGGCAGGCTGCATTGGAATATGCTCAATCACAGGTATCTTCATCGCCATCGTCTGTCCGTAGTAATTGATATGGTTAATTCCGCCGTCAACTATACAGTATTTCTGCCCTTTGTTGTATTTCATATCCTCTATTCTTGTAAGAAATACACCGCATGTTGCAGCTATGTAACGCCCCATCTCAAGAGAGATTTCGTACTTTCCCCTGATTTCATCCAGCTTTCTTGCAAATGCTTCAAGCATCGTGTGACTGTCATTGTCAACATCAGGTTCAAAATATGAAACCGGAAGTCCCGGACCATACTCAAGTTCAACCGCTTTAAAGCCATACTTTTCAAGAAGTCTGTCACAGAGTCCGTCAAGCCAGTCTATCTCTTTTTCGATGTGGTCAATTTTTTTCTTCTGTGTTCCTGTATAACACTGTATTCCGCGGATATCAACATACGGATATCTGTCGCGTGTTGAAACTATCTTTTCAATATCCTCTTCATCAAGTCCGAACTGGTTGCCGCTCGTCACACGCAGAAGAACATGAATCTGAGTTTTTCTTGCCTCGGCAAGCGATGCAAGGAGCTGGAACTGCCTTATTGACTCAACAGTATAGATACCGACTCCGCCGCACTCATCCATGACGTATTCGATGTCTTCTTTTTCTTTATTAACACCGGACAGCACTATATTTTTCATGTCTACATTTTCATTCTCGCAGATTGCAAATTCTCCGGGTGAGCATACCTCAAATCTTGCCCCTATATTTTTCATTGCATTTACCAGAAACGGATTGGCCTTCATGGCATAAAGCACATTAATATCTTCCCCAAGAATCTCACGGATACGCCTAATTCTGTCTGCAAGCTCGTCAATGTCAAACACATATGACGGCGTACCAAAGTCATTTGCAATTTCCTTCAAAATATCAGCCTTCACTCTTGTAATCCTCCATCAGCTTCTTACGGTCAATCTTACCATTCTTCGTTATCGGCATTGAAGCAACCTGACAAAATACACTCGGAATCATAAACTTAGGCAGCTTCTCAGAAAGCGTCTTGGTGAGCGTCTTCTTGTCGGTGTCCCCTTCATAAAAGCCAATGATTTTATTCTCGTCTGTATCAAAAATGCAGCAGCTTCTTACTACATTATCAACAGCTCCCATTGCCGCCTCTATCTCGCCAAGCTCAATTCTGTGCCCCATATGCTTAATCTGGAAATCCTTGCGTGAAGAAAAGCACAGCTCACCGCTTTCGTTGTAATATCCCAAATCGCCTGAGCGGTAAATCATCTCAATATACCTGTCATTAAGCGGATTCTGCACAAATGCAGCGTCCGTCTTTTCCCAGTTTCTGTAATATCCCAGTGAAAGTGCCGTTCCCGAAACACATATTTCGCCAAGCTTTCCCGGTGTATCCTTTGTCACAAGGACATCGTCATCATCAAGCAGGAACACCTTCTCGTTAGGAAATGCTTTTCCCATAGGAAGCGTATCGTCCAGTCCGAATTCTCTGTCCACTATGTAATATGTACAGTTGCATGTAATTTCCGTAGGGCCGTATACATTGACAAACATTGCTGAAGGATACTGCTCTCTCCATGCATTCAGATGCTTTATCGGCATTACCTCACCGCTGAAAATCACTTTATTAATATACTGCGGGCGCTTATACTCAAAACCGTTAAGTGTCGTCACAATGCAAAGAGCCGATACAGCCCACACAAGCGTTGTAACCTTTCTCTCTTCAAGGTAATCAAGAAGCTTTGTAGGAAATGAGAAGAATTTCTTAGGAATAATCTGCAGGGTGGCTCCCGTGTAAAGGCATGAATAAATATCCTTAACCGATACATCAAAATCAAACGGTGCCTGATTTCCCATTACATCATCAGCCGTTATATTAAATAACTTTGTGAAATATCCTATAAAATCGATTACCGAACGGTGGCTTACAATTACCCCCTTCGGAACTCCTGTTGAGCCTGATGTAAATATCGAATACAGCGGGTCAATATCAAGTGCCTGCTCTCTTACATCCTCAAGCTCCGGCTCGTCAATAATATGGTCCATAAGCTCGTCCACACTGAGTACTTTTCCTGTAAATGCGAGCTTTTCAACTTTTGCCGCTGACTTCTCATCAACAACCATTATGTCGGCATTAAGTGTATCAAGAATTGTATCCAGTCTTGCAGGCGGTTGCGTCGGGTCAAGCATCACATAAAAACAGCCTGCATATGCAGCCCCCATAAATGCAGCAAGTGCTTTACAGCCCTTGTCCATAAACACAGGAACCGGTTTTCTTACATCTGTCACCTCAATAAGTGCGGAGCCAATGCGCTGCGCATAGTCTAAGAGTGCATCATAACTGTAAGATTCATTTTCATCTGCACACGCAGTCTTTGCCCCATTATTTCTTGCGGAATTTTCAAGAAATTCCAGTACGTTAATCGCCATTGCAACCTCCCTTGCGCATAATAAACCAATGATATATAATGATAACATATTATAAAATTTTATGAAAGGCATAGTGTAAAAAATAATTATGAATAAATCCGGTATGGACAAATTAAAACGCATTGGCGCTCTGATAGTTGTAATAATACTTGTCGCCCTATACCTCGTCACTCTTGTGCTTGCATTTATGCAAAGTCCGGAGGCGAAGCTTTTGTTCCAGGGCTGCATAATTGCTACAATCGGACTTCCGGTTATACTTTACGCAATGATGCTTGCATGGAAATTCTTGTCCGGCAAAGATAAATAAAACGTGTGAAATGCGAATAAAGCGCATAAGCTACGGATACAAGCCTGTAAACTATGGATAATAAATAAAGCGTCCTGATTGTCACAATTAAGTCTGACATTCTGAACGCTTATTTTTATTAAATTCTTTTTAATTCATACGCTGATACAAAGTTGGCGCGATTGAACTTTCATCTGTTAATTACTTGCCGTAGTTACTTACACGGTGGATAATCTCATGTCTTCCCGGTCCGTTGGAAACCATTGTAATCGGAGCCTCAATCTCCTGCTCAATCGCCTCAATATAATTGCGGCATTCAACAGGAAGGTCTTCGTATTTCTGAATTCCCCTGATATCGCATTTCCATCCGGGGAATGTCTTAAGAACCGGTTTAGCCTTCTCAAGCTGGTATGTTGTAGGGAAATCCTTTGTAATCTTTCCGTCGATTTCATATCCCACACACATTGGAATCTCATCCAGATATCCGAGTACATCAATAACAGTAAGTGCAACTTCTGTTGTTCCCTGCATACGCACACCGTAACGTGTTGCCACTGCATCAAACCATCCCATTCTTCTTGGGCGACCTGTTGTTGCACCGAACTCACCACCGTCACCGCCGCGCTTTCTAAGCTCGTCAGCTTCCTCGCCGAAGATTTCGCTTACAAATGCACCTGCTCCAACGGCTGATGAATATGCCTTTACAACAGTAACAACATCTTTAATCTCGCTTGCCGGGATACCTGCTCCGATTGCACCATATGCCGCAAGTGTTGATGATGAGGTTACCATAGGATAAATACCGTGATCAGGATCCTTCAATGCACCAAGCTGACCTTCAAGGAGAATATTCTTGCCCTCCTTAATCGCCTTATGCAGAAATGCTGATGTATCTGTAACGTATGGCGCAACCATTTCCTTGTATGAAAGCAATGTCTTAAATATTTCTTCAGGGTCCATTGCCGGCTTGTGATAAAGGTGTTCAAGAATAATATTCTTATACTCAACAACTCTGTAAACCTTCTCTTTGAGCGCTTCCTCGTCAAAAAGCTCGCTTACCTGAAAACCAATCTTTGCATATTTGTCTGAATAGAAAGGTGCAATACCTGACTTTGTTGAGCCAAATGACTTTCCTGCAAGTCTTGCCTCTTCGTATGTATCAAAATCAACATGGTAAGGCATCATAATCTGTGCACGGTCTGACACCAGAATCTTAGGCATCGGAACATTGCGGTCGGTAAGACTCTTAAGCTCATTTACAAGATAAGGAATATTAAGAGCTACTCCATTGCCGATTACACTTGTTGTATGATTGTAGAAAACGCCTGACGGAAGCAGATGAAGTGCAAACTTACCATAATCATTGATTATTGTATGTCCTGCATTGCTTCCTCCCTGAAATCTTACAATAATATCCGACTCCTCAGCAAGCATATCGGTAATCTTACCCTTGCCTTCGTCACCCCAGTTAGCACCTACGATTGCTTTTACCATATATAAAATCCTCCATTCCGTAATTAAGAATTACTGACAAATGTTATATTACCACAACGTGCTATATAATTACAATCAATACTTATTATATTATATATAATTATTTGTTATATGTTGTTGTATAATGCCTTATTTCTTCCGGCAAATCGCCATCTAATATTTCTTCTATAATAATTAGGAAACCTGAAATATACATATTTATTTGACGCAAGTCAAATAAAAGGACTGAATGTATAAAACTTTCAGTCCCCGGTACTATGCAGTGTACTATTAAGTTAGTGTATTTCTTCTTCAATTCTAAGCAGTCTGTTATATTTTGCAGTACGTTCTCCCCTGCACGGCGCACCCGTTTTTATATGGGTAGCTGCAAGCCCTACTGCGATATCTGCAATAATCGTATCCTCTGTTTCACCTGAGCGGTGCGAAATTATCGTAAAGAAACCATTTTCCTTTGCGAGCTTTACCGCTTCAAATGTTTCCGTCAATGTTCCTATCTGGTTTGGTTTGATAAGAATTGCATTGGCAGCTTTCATATCAATTCCCTTTTTAAGTCTTCCTACATTAGTTACAAAAAGGTCATCACCGACAAGTACTGTTTTTTCTCCAATCTGTGCGGTAAGCTCCTGCCATCCTTCCCAGTCTTCTTCAGCAAGCGGGTCTTCTATTGAAAATATAGGATATTTTTCAGAAATGCGCTTCCAGTAATCGATCAGCTCCTCGGTCGTATATTCGCTATTTTCCTTTGGAAGATGGTAATTGTGGTAACCTTTCCATTCACTTGCCGCTGCATCAAGCGAAATCAGGAAATCTTTTCCATGTCCTGCCTCATATCCCGCAGCCTCAATAGCCTCCATGATGAGGTCAAGGGCTTCCTGTGTTGTACCGACTCCCGGTGCAAATCCGCCTTCATCTCCGATTGCAACTGAAAATCCCTTGCTTTTAAGGATTTTCTTTAACGAATGATAAACCTCACTGCACCAGCGTATGCGCTCTGCCATTGATTTCGCTCCGACCGGAAGAATCATAAATTCCTGTACGTCAAGAGGATTATCGGAATGCGCCCCGCCATTCAGAATATTCATCATAGGAACCGGAAGCAGATATTCTCTGTCTTCTCCAAAAAATTCATACAGTGCCTTTCCGTTGGCATTGGCAATCGCTCTTGCACATGCCATTGAGACGGCCAGCATTGCATTAGCTCCCATTCTCGACTTATTTTCAGTGCCGTCCGCCTCAATAAGCTTTTTGTCAATATCATATAAGTCCTCAATACTCTCTGCTTTCGTTCCGGCAATTGCATCATTTGCCATCTTATTTACATTTTCAACTGCCTTCAGCACGCCATTGCCATTATATCTTTTGCCGCCATCTCTTAACTCAAGTGCCTCAAAGCGTCCTGTGGATGCTCCTGACGGTGTATCCGCCATCCCTACATATTCTACGCCGCTTTCACTGTCCATAACTATAACAACAGCTTCTACAGTGGGATTGCCTCGCGAATCCAGAATTTCTCTTCCTTTGACACATTTTATTACACGTCCCATTGCATATCCTCCATTTCAATACAAATTTAAAGAACGCTTTTTTATTGGAATTTTTGCGTTCCGTCAGACATATTATTGGAAATATTATGAAAAATATACATATGGGGATTGCATTTTATTATTTTGTGTTGTAATATCCATATATAGATTATGTAGTTTTCAAAACTACATCGTATTATATTTAAATCTACAACATATAATAGTACCGATTACTAAATTTATTATAACGCGATTAATGCAGAATACGTCTTCGGAATGGAGATGATGCGGAATGGAGATTATTATGAAAAAACTTAAAGACCCCGGAAGTGCAATTACACATTTTATAGGAATGGTTATGGCAATATTTGCCGCTACACCACTTTTAATAAGAGCTATGAGAGAGCCTGACAGAGTACATGTTGTATCCCTTGCTGTTTTTATTGTAAGCATGATTTTATTGTATGCAGCAAGCACTGCTTATCACTCATTTAATCTGTCTGATAAGGCCAATCTTATTCTCAAGAAAATTGACCATATGATGATTTTTGTTCTGATTGCCGGAACATATACACCTGTATGCCTTATTGTCCTTCATGGTACAGTCGGATATACCCTGCTTGCCCTTGTGTGGGGAATTGCAATTGCAGGTATCATAATAAAGGCATTCTGGGTAACATGTCCAAAATGGTTTTCTTCAATACTATATATCGCTATGGGATGGGTGTGCGTTCTCGCATTTACACAGATTCTGAATTCGCTTCCAAAAGCTGCATTCGGATGGCTTCTTGCCGGAGGAATTATTTATACAATCGGAGGCGTAATATACGCGCTCAAGCTCCCTATATTTAATTCAAAACACAAGGCATTCGGTTCACATGAAATTTTCCATCTCTTTGTAATGGGCGGAAGCCTGTGCCACTTTATACTCATGTTCAATTACATCTGCCTGATGCCGATTGCATAATCATCAGTTTGGAGGACAAATTTTTAGCGCCGGCCTTTGTTGAAAGAATTCACAAAGCACCGGCGCCATCTTTTGTTTAGTAATTCTGATTATGATTAGTGTATTGTCAACCTCATCTTATGCATAATATTTTGTCTTTTGCGAGGTATACACCATATCTTCCGTTTGTCTAATTCACTATCTTTTGTTTAATTATCTTGGGCTATGTTCATCTTCTGTAAACTTATCTTTGGCTTTTCAATAATTTATCTTTGGCTATGCTTATCTTTTGTTTTTTCTATATTTATCTTTTGCAAAGTATCGTTTTATCTTTGGTTAAGTATATTTTTATCTCTGATTGTATACCAGTTTACAGTTAATTATTTCTTCATGCTCTTTGGTCTTTTTGGCTGATGAAATATTGCTGAACATGCCGGTGGCCAGTCCCAGCCGTGAACTTTCATCTCTCTGCTTGCTGCTTTCTCAAGAAGCTTCAATGTTCCCAACTCAACCTTTTCAATTTTTTTCATCCGTTTTTACCTCCTGCTTAAATATTTTTGCTAACCCCATAAGGATTGCACACAAAATTATTGCAACAGCCATACTGCTTATGTACAGCTTGTCAATATTAATCATAAGTGACATTGCTATTACCATGATTTCTATTGCAAGCAGCCATCTTGCAGCCTTTCTGGATTCTTTTAATTCATCACTGCTCATATCAATATTCGGATGATTAACTGTACCAATCACGGTAATCACTGCAATGGCAATTGCAAGAACCGCATATGTAATATTAATGTGTTCTGCCGCCAGCGGATATATATATGTCATTGCGGCAACTACTGCCAGAGTTCCCAGATAGCACTGATAAAAATGTTCTGCATGAAACCCGCCGGTCCTTTTTCTCAACGTCAGAAAGAACATCATGAAAATGAGTGTAAGTTTGAGCTGTCCCAGAAAGGCAGCCAACAGTACTACTGACAATAGCGTAATCCATTTTTCAAGCATACCTGTCAGCGCATAAATATATTCCTCATGCATATTACCTGATGATATATTTTCTACTTCCATCCGGTCCACAACCGCTAATACCAACCTCTCAACCATCGTCTTACCTCCGTGCTGAAAACATATCACAAAAAAATCATTTTGTGTTAAATTCTGCACGAAACGGAAGTAATTTTGCAGAAAACGGAGTTTTTTGTCAAAAAATGTTAAAAAATAAACGCATAAAATATTTAAAAAATGCCAAAAAAAGAGGCGCCTGAAAATATTTACAATAAATATTTCAAACGCCTTTAAAATTTATCTTCCGGAATTTATATAACTATGCAGCAAAATATTTTGCTCAACCCATTGGAAAACAGATTGAAAAACTGAATTCATTGTTTTCATTTTTGATTGAATACTCTCCGCCATATTTTTCAACGGTATTCTTAATATTTTTTACGCCTATTCCATGTTCCTCACGGTTTAATTTTTTAGTGGTAACTATCTCTCCGTCCTCAAAAACAAGCTTCTGTGCACATGTATTTTTTACAGAAAGTATAATCTGCTTTTCCTTAACAAACTTCAGTTTAATTATTTTTCTGCCGGTACATTTCTCACATGCCTCAATTGCGTTGTTTAACAGATTTGAGAGTATAACCACAATGTCTTCATCACTTATTCTTATATTTGAAAGGTCATTTACCATAAACGTAAAAACTATTCCTTTTTCTATAGCCTCAGTATATTTTGTATTCAGTATTGCATTGACAATAACATTGTTTGAATTGATTGTGTTTTTATCAACGCTTATGGCATGAGATATATTCTTCACATACTGCTCAAGCTTTTCATATTCTCCGTTCTGCATGAGCGATTCAATACACATTATTTGATTTTTGAACTCATGTGACCTTCTTCTCTGAGTCTCATAATTGTCAGATATTGAGCGGTACATTGCAAGTTCATTTTTCATTCTGGTTTCTGTAACTGTTTTCTCACGAAGCTGTGTCTCACGGTTAATTATATCATTTATCAGGTAATATACCATTATATTCATAGCAACCATTCCAAGAGCGATAGTCACCAGAACATTCTCCTGTGCCGTATTATCAAGCTCACGAAAATTCATTACCATTGCTGTCAGCGTCACAATTGTAAATACCGGGAAAATCATAAGCCGTATCCACTCTGCATCAGTCATTACTCCTACTGATTTGTGCCCGAAATTCTTCTTAATAAAGAGAATAATTATAAAATCAAATATTTTTCCAAACGCTACAATGAGCAGACCTTCCAGAAGATAATTCTCCCTGATGAAATCATCATTTAAGAAAAAGCTGTAAACCATAATATAAACTATGAAATCCGCAACCGTTATTAATCCATAAAATAATATTGTGATTATAAATGCTTTTCTGATGTCTGTCTGGAAGTATCCCCACATTACTGCTGCAGTTGCGGTAATACCAACCAGCATTTTTACCAAAAGATGTGCTTTCATCCACGGCATATTTGAATATAGAAAACATATGAAAATTAACAAAATTATAAGAAGATTTCCGCTCCAGTCATTCTTCCTTTTTCTTTTCTCGCAAAATGTTTCAAAAAGTATTTTGCAGCACATGACCTCAATCACATTCATTGCCAGATTATAAAAAATTGTTGTCAGCATTTTTTATTCCTCACTCCGCATAAACTTTAGATTTTGCGCCTCAGCGTGATTTTTCATACTAAAATTCACCAAGAAATTCCAATATTTCTCTTTTTATTTCCCTGAATTTTCCCTTGGGCACAGGCAGAGTTGCTCCACCGACCATTTCTATACGGGAATTTCCGATTGTATCAACATATTTCATGTTAATCAGGTAACTCTTATGAATTCTCAAAAAGCTGCTGCTTTCCTCAAGCATTTTTTCATATTCATCAAGCACGCCGTTCGTTGTATATGTATTAATTCTGCCAAATGACTCTATGTGAAATTCTATCCTGTGCAGCCTGCTTTCAATATATACAAGGTCATTCGGCGAAAACACTTTCATTCCCTCGGCAAAATTGAGCGTCAGCATTGGAAGCCTGTCCTGCATTTTATCAAAAACGGCATCAAGACATTCAGCCATTCTGTCAGCAAACAGCTCATCTTTAATCACATATCTTATGGCATCTACCTTATACCCCTCAGTCGAATAATCAAAATATGCCGTAACAAAGACAATAAATGCATCCTTATTACGCTCGCGTATCTTCTGCGCTGCCTCATAACCGTCTATCCCATACATATTTATATCAAGAAATATAATTGTATACCCCTGTAGCTCATCACGAAATTCAAGAAGTTCCTCACCTGACTCGAACCACTTTATTTTATATTTCATGTTCTTCTTTTGCATATAGTTATCGACGCATCTTCTGATTCTTTCATAAAAGCATTGCTCATCATCACAAATTGCAATATTTATCATAATCATCCTCATTCCGCAGACGCTTTAGCGCCCCTTATTCCTATAAGCATAGTACAATTATACATTTAAAACTGTTCTTTCGTCAATAGACATAAAAAAAGGATTCCCAATAGTGCTGGAAATCCCTATGAAGCTATCCCATATAAAATCAGTATGTTTTATTACAAAAATTTTTATTTTTTACTGCTACAATTGACTTTATTTAGTATATATTTAGTAAAAGTTCCCCAGCCTAATACCGCATATGGCACACATACAAAGTAGAAAGGCACACAATATTGGTTCTTTGCCTCCCACATAATGGAAAATAGGAACCCGCCAATCAATATTACAGGGTAAATAAGCTGATATACGCTTATTTTCTTAAAATTCATCCAACAACTGCCAGTATACATTATCAATCCCGAATTAATGATAGTTTGTAATATATTTAATATATACATATATTTTAACCTGTTCGGTTTCCTCATTTCCTTTTTAATCCATGTATTTTCTACCCTTGTGTTATTCTCATCAAGGATTCCAAAGGCTTCCCATGTTGGATTATTCCACTGACTTACTATCTTATCTTTGTAAAAGTTAAAAAAGTACTTTGGACTCTTCACATACTGTTTTGTCCTATACCAAATATGGTCTATGTATATTTCTATAGATCTGTCATGATCAAAATTTGCCTTTCCATATGCCCAAAGCTGATAACCGTCAAACCACCCCGGTGTATTAACAGCATCATCCATTCCCATTGCAATCCAGCCAAGCATAGGAACACCCTTTGGCATTTCCGTATTGATTGTTTTTCCAATATAATTATTAATTGATGCTAACGCCAAGAAATATATAGCAAAAATCATACCTGTCCCTAATACACTTTTCCATTTTTTTTGTATAATAGCATCATAAAGAAGAAAAAGAATTATAGCAACCATAATAATCATGTAATTTTTCTTGAATAAAACAGATGCCGTACTCATAAGTGCACACAACAACAAATATTGTAATTTTCTTTTATCAAAATAAATGTACATGTACATTACCGCAAACATTGAAAATGCAAAACCAATCATTGTTCCATAACAATATACAGTGTATGCTGCAAAAGGGAAAAATAATAACGCAGATGCAGCCATTGTTTCATTGTATTTATCATTAAAAATACATTTGTATGTCCTGTACATTGCAAAAATAGAAGCCACGAAAAATATGATATTAATAATCTGAAATACAATAAACGCATCGTCTGAAAATAGTATCATCAAAAGCATTTCAAATAAAACTAACGTAATTTGAAACGGAAATAAAAACATATATCCCGCGTTGGAATTTGCATCCACATACCAGTCACGATAATCACCTTTAAGCATATTCCTAGCAACCGAAAAACAGCTTTCGCAATCACTAAACGGCAGTATTTGTAAAGCCATTACCAATGCCACCAACAACGCTGTTACAATGATTGCTAAAATATATAATACACGTGTTCTAGAGGCATCTGATAATATTTCTCTTATTTTACCTCTTTTAATTAATAGTCCAACCCAGACACATATAGCAAAAAACAATCCTATCCATACTAAATTAAGTAAAACAGAATCTCCATGAAATGTTATGTCCATAACACCTTCTATCTCAACTGTACAAATCATGCATTCTGCAAAAAGAATTGTCACTATAACTGACCATATTGATAATATAATAATTTTTGATAATTTCTCAATTTTCATTCTAAACATTAATTTTCTCCTAATTTGTTTTACAATTTTTTAACAAATTAATCTCCTCCCTTAAACAATAAGTGCATACATGCATATAATAATCTCTATAACAATAATTGTCAACTCTATAACTGTAATAATAGGTATAAAAATTTGATAAGTTATCACTATAGAGAAAGGGGATAACAACATGAATGTGGGCGAAAGAATTAAATATTTCAGAACCTGCAAGGGATATACAGTGAACAAACTTGCAAACCTTGCCGGCATTTCACAAAGTTACCTTCGCGATATTGAACTTGGTAACAAAAACCCTACTATTGAACTGTTATCAATTGTATGTAATACACTTGAAGTCTCCTTAAAGGATTTCTTTGATGATGGAGCCGCAGATACTCCTGATGAACAACTGATAAAAAAGATAAACAGATTACCACAAAAACAAAAGGATGCCTTACTGACATTTCTTGACACAATATTAGAAGCATAGCCAACACGGCTATGCTTCACTATTTTTAATCTTCTTTTTGGATTATCTCGTTATTCACTACTAATCCTCACATCTCATAAATTTTCATTTTATACTTGTTACTATTCTGACACACTCCCAATATTTATGCCATGATATCATTTGACACGATTTAGCTCCTTTCTAACAGAAAAGGAAGCCCTACGCAATGCTATTTGCACTGTATCAGCTTCCCTCTATTTATCTGCCTTTATATTCAGTTGTTTCAATTTTCGCTTATATCCGATTAATGTCGACTACACTATCCATAATTACTATAGCCATTGTCCCGGTAAAGAAATTATAGAAATTTTTCCATAAACTCCGCCGGAGTCATTACCTCCGGCTTTTCAATATCAATATCCGCAAAGTCCTTATCTCCCGTAACTAATATGTCCACATCTTCAATGATTGCAGTATACAGTACCGGATAATCCTTTACATCTCTGATATCAAAAAGTCCGTCTTCTATCTCTTTGGGAGTATATACATACTCAAAACTCATCATCATAAGTAACTTATCAATTGCCTGTTCTTTTTTGGGGAATTTCCGTCTGACAACATTTTTTAGTTCTTCCACCACATAGGATGATAGCACAAGCTGATGTTGTGTAAATATGCAGTCCATCATTGCATCCATCTTAGCTCCCGGAAAAAGCAGTGAAGATATCAGCACATTGGTGTCAAGCATAATTCTCATCTACTTCACCGCACCTTCTTCCCTAAGCTCCTTAATCATTGCCATAACATCATCGTCATCCTGCAGACCAACTCTTTCCGCTTCACCCGAAAAAGCTCTCTGTGCTTCACGAAATGCATCCATAGAAGAATTCATCATATATACTCTTCCTGATTCTTCCATGAACAATACCTTATCTCCATTCTTGATTCCTAGCTTTCTTCGGATTTCAACAGGTATTGTAACCTGTCCCTTAGATGTTACTTTAGCAAGTTCCATAGGTAATTCTCCTTCCAAAAGTAATACATTCCTTACTTTCCTTACACTTACATTATATCCGGTATTATTCAAATTCTCAACCTTATTTTAAAAATTCACAATTTTACATCTTCTTTTTGGATTATATCCGTTTTTCAAATTAGTGATGCCGCTTCCCTTTTTTCTTCCCGGCTTTTTCAATATTGACAGTGCGTCCCTTAATCTGCACATTGTTGGACATTGCCTTGAGCACGCTGTCAGCATACTTTCTTGGAACTTCAACAAATGTATATGCATCATACATATCGATTGAGCCTACGAGTTTGCCCGGCATTCCCGATTCTCCTGCAATTGCACCGAGAATATTGGACGGCTTTACACGGTCCTTCTTGCCTATATTGATAAACAGGCGGACCATTTTGCTTCCGTTTCCTTCGCTTTCATCAAAATGAACAGGAAGAATATCATCCTCTTTGTCATGGTCATCACCGAGAATCATCTTCAGAAGTGCCGCTGCAAGGTCGATTGACGTATAATCCTCACTGTTTATCTTTTCCTCAACAACCGCGCACATATCTGAAAGGCCACCTGCCTCGATTAATTCACGAATCTGATCAAACAGATTATCTATTTTTGTGTTTTTCACATCATCAAGCGACGGTATCTGCCTTGCCATAATCTTAGTCTTGCAGTAGCGCTCAATATCCTTAAGCTTATAAACTTCCTTGCCTGTTACAAATGAAAATGCAAGTCCGGATTTCCCCGCACGTCCTGTACGTCCTATGCGGTGGACATAATATTCCTCATCCTGCGGGAGGTCATAATTAAATACTATATCCACATCATCCACATCAATTCCTCTTGCTGCCACATCAGTCGCAATAAGTATCTCAGTCTTTCCCTTTCGGAAATCATTCATAACCCTGTCACGCTGCGCCTGCTTCATATCTCCGTGAATTCCGTCTGCAAAATATCCTCTGCCCTTAAGCTCAGATATCAGGTCATCCACCTGCTTTTTTGTGTTACAGAATACAACCGAAAGTTTTGGATTGTAAATGTCTATAAGCCTTGAAAGAATCTCGTCTTTATTCTTTGAACGCACTTCAAAATAGTACTGTTCAATATTCTCGACTGTAAGCTCTTTGCGCACGACCTTTATAACTTCAGCATCCTTCTGAAATGTTTTTGCAATATCCATGATTGCCTTTGGCATGGTGGCAGAAAACATTACTGTCTGGCGCTCTTCCGGAACCTGAGTAAGAATAGTTTCCATATCCTCACGAAATCCCATGTCAAGCATCTCATCAGCCTCATCAAGCACAACCATTTTCACGTTGTCAAATTTAACCGTTTTTCTTCGCATATGATCCATCACACGCCCCGGAGTGCCTACAACAATCTGCACTCCCGACTTAAGTGACTTAATCTGCTTGACAATCTCCTGTCCGCCATACACCGGAAGTACCTTAATAGAGCTCATGTATTTTGCAAGTTTTCTTATCTCATCGGCGACCTGAATTGCAAGTTCTCTCGTAGGGCAGAGCACAACTGCCTGAACACATTTTGCCTTTGGGTCAACAGCCTGAAGCATAGGTATTCCGTATGCAGCAGTCTTACCTGTTCCTGTCTGAGCCTGTCCGACAATGTCTTTTCCCTCAAGAACCACGGGAATTACCTTTGCCTGAATCGGTGACGCCTCTTCAAATCCCATATCACCAATCGCCTTCAGAATCTTTTCGTCTACATTTAATTCTTCAAATTTCAATTTTGCCTCATTTCCTTGTCAAAGCCTGCAAAACCGGCTCTGTCATATACACAATTCTAAATAGTCTAACTTATTTAGAATACATCCTCGAATATGCAGTGTCAAATGTTTTTACTTTTATTTTATAACTAATTATTGTATACTATATAAAATATTGCAAAATGATGACAAGGAGCAAATGATGATTTTATCATGTAACGATATATCTAAGGCATTTGGAACAGACGAGATATTAAAACACTGTTCTTTTCATATTGAAGCACATGAAAAAGCGGCAATTGTCGGAATTAATGGTGCCGGCAAGTCAACACTCATGAAAATTCTGGTCGGAGAAAGCGCTCCCGACTCAGGTCAGGTAATCCTCTCACACGGAGCCACTTTAGGCTATCTTGCACAGCACCAGAATCTTGAAACCGATAATACCATTTTTGATGAAATGCTCAGTATCAAAGCAGATATTCTTAATATTGAAAGTACAATGCGAAAGCTTGAAACTGAGATGAAAAATGTCGAGGGCAGTGAACTTGAAGCTATGCTTGAACGCTACTCAAAGCTCACTCATTCCTTTGAGCAGATGAACGGTTACGCTTACAAGAGTGAGATTACCGGCGTTCTAAAGGGACTTGGCTTTACAGAAGCAGATTTTGACAAGCCGGTAAACACACTGTCCGGCGGACAGAAAACGCGCGTTGCACTTGGCCGCCTGCTCCTTGTAAAGCCCGACATTATTCTTCTTGATGAGCCTACCAACCATCTTGACCTTGAATCAATCAAGTGGCTTGAAACATTTCTTCTCAATTATCCGGGCAGTGTGCTTATTGTTGCACACGACAGGTACTTTCTTGACAGAATTGTTACCAAAATTATTGAACTGGATAACGGAAACTGCACCGTTTACCTTGGAAATTATTCACAATATTCAGAAAAGCGTGCGATAGTCCGCAATATGAAGCTTAAGGAATATTTAAACCAGCAGCGTGAAATAAAGCATCAGGAGGAGGTTATCACCAAACTTCGCCGGTTTAACCGTGAAAAATCCATCAAGCGTGCAGAAAGCCGTGAAAAGGTGCTTGGTAAAATGGAGCTTGTTGAACGCCCTGTTGAAATTAATGACAAAATGAATATTTCTCTTGAGCCAAAGCTTGAAAGCGGCAATGACGTTCTTACCGTAACCGGGCTTACCAAAAGCTTTGACGGTAAGACACTTTTCTCTGATATTAATTTTGAGATAAAACGCGGCGAGCATGTTGCGCTTATAGGAAGTAACGGAACAGGCAAAACCACCATATTAAAGATTATTAACGGAATAACGACACCTGATTCGGGCTCTTTTAAGCTGGGCACCAAAGTTGCAATCGGATATTATGATCAGGAGCATCACGTCCTTGACCCGGACAAAACACTTTTTGATGAGATTGCGACTGCATATCCCGACTTGAATAACACCAAAATCCGCAACACACTTGCTGCATTTTTATTTACGGATGATGATGTATTTAAACGTATACGTGATTTAAGCGGCGGTGAGAAAGCCCGTGTTTCACTTGCCAAGCTTATGCTTTCCGAGGCAAATCTGCTGATACTCGACGAGCCTACCAACCATCTTGACATGGTTTCCAAGGAAATTCTTGAAAATGCGATTAACAGCTATACAGGTACTGTTTTCTATGTTTCGCATGACAGGTATTTTATCAATACCACTGCCACCAGAATCCTTGAGCTCACTCACAATACGCTGCTTAATTACATCGGCAACTATGACTATTATGAAGAAAAACATGATGATGTAATGGCTCAGTATCTATCCTCAGTAAATTTAAAATCCGGTGCCGCAATGACCTCCGGCAATAATGAATTTTCTGACAGTGACAACCGCAAGTCCGGTTCTTCAAAGGCTGAATGGCAGGCTGCAAGGCAGGATCAGAGCGCACGGCGCAAAAAAGAGCGTGAAATCCAAAGACTCGAGGATGCGATTGAAAAACATGAGAACCGCATTGCCGAAATCGACGCAGAATCGGCAAGCCCTGAGAACTGTACCAATACAGCAAAGCTTCTGGAACTGCATAAAGAACGCGAACAACTTGATAATGAGCTTGCCGCATTTTATGAGCAGTGGGAAAAATTATCCGATGAGCAGTAACAATAGGATAAGCAGCAACAATATGTAGTCTGATATGCAAAATCAACGCCAATCATAGCATTTATGCGCATTTATCTGCTATTTTTGTTGACAAAGCACGTAAAATACGATATATATATCTTATAATTATTTTGAAGGAGGACTTGTTCAACATGAATAAGACTGAGTTAGTTGCTGCTATGGCTGCAAAGGCTGAGCTTTCAAAGAAGGACGCAGAGTCAGCATTGAAGGCATTTACAGCTACTGTTGCTGAAGAGTTAAAGAAGGGTGAGAAAGTTCAGCTTGTTGGATTTGGTACTTTTGAAGTAACAAAGAGAGCTGCAAGAACAGGTAAGAACCCACAGACAGGAAAGGCAATTAAGATTCCTGCATCAAAGGCTCCTAAGTTTAAGGCTGGTAAGGCTTTGAAGGAAACTGTCAACAGCAAGAAGAAGTAATTATGTTACTTATGAAAAGCCAAGAGCACATGCTTTTGGCTTTTCTTTTTCGCCATATAACAAATCTATATGAATGGAGACTTATTTCAAATGGAAATTGAACGGAAATTTCTTATTTCCCAAATCCCCGATGACATCGACCGGTACAAATGCAGACTTATAGAACAGGGCTACTTGTCAACATCCCCTGTCGTACGCGTAAGACGTGACAATGACGATTATTATCTTACCTACAAGTCTGATGGCTTAGTATCACGCGAGGAGTACAATCTTCCGCTTACAGCCGAAAGCTATAACCACCTTCTTTCAAAAGCCGACGGTAATATAATTACCAAAAAAAGATATGAGATTCCTATTGAATATGAATACTACATGCCTTCCGATATTTGCAGAAAGTATCCCGAACATCCTGCATTTCTTACTATTGAGCTTGACATTTTTGAAGGAGTATTTACAGGCACCGTACTTGCTGAAGTCGAATTTGATACTGAGGAAGAGTCATGCGCATTTCTCCCACCCGACTGGTTTACGGAGGATGTATCATTATCGGGAGAATATCACAACAGTACAATGAGCCGGAAAGTTTTCTAAAGAATAACGAGGAACCACAATGAACCAGATATACTTAATGAATAAAAAGATTAAATTTACATTTGCAAGTTTCATACATTCCGCCAGGATACTGGTCAAATGGCTTTTTTGCTCTGTAATAATGGGACTTCTTGTCGGAATTGTGGGCGCACTCTTTTATTGGGCAATCTATGCTGTTACCAATTACAGGCAGGGGCATCCTTATGTACTTTTCCTGCTTCCTGTCGGCGGACTCATGATAATTGCACTGTACCATCTTCTGCACTCACTTAAAAATTCCGGAACAAACCTTGTCCTTAAGGCAATACAAAGCAACGAAGAAGTTCCTATAAAGGTTTCACTCCTCATAATAGTGTCCACGCTGATTACTCATCTTTGCGGCGGTTCTGCCGGAAGAGAAGGTGCAGCTCTTCAGATAGGCGGCTCTTTCGGAAACCATATTGCCAAGAAATTAAACTTTGATTCACGTGACACAAAAATACTTATCATGTGCGGAATGAGTGCATGCTTTTCAGCTCTCTTCGGAACGCCTATGGCTGCTGCCATATTTTCCATGGAGGTTGTAAGCGTCGGTCTTATGCATTATGCGGCGCTGGTACCATGTGTTCTGGCTTCACTGATTGCCTATGGTGTTGCAGGATTTTTTGATATTCCGCCGACAGCCTTTTCAATAGGCGCTGTGCCGGGATTAGGCCTGGTGACAGGTTTTAAATCAATTATTCTTGCCGCCTGCCTTGCCGCAGCAAGTATCCTTTTCTGTATTTCGCTGCATAAGAACGAAGAACTTTTTGGAAAATATTTTAAAAATCCATATATAAAGATTTTTGTAAGCGGCCTGCTGCTCGTAGCAATAAATTTTCTTCTCGGCACGACAGATTATATGGGCGCCGGAAGTAATGTAATCGCAAGAAGTTTTACGCAGAGCGAGGCATGGTATGTATTTCTGTTAAAACTTCTTCTCACGTCAATTACATTGTCCGGAGGCTTTAAAGGCGGCGAAATCGTACCTTCGCTTTTCATCGGCGCGACTCTTGGAAGTTTCCTGTCATCAATATTAGGGCTCCCTACTGCGCTTTGTGCCGCATGCGGAATGATTGGCGTTTTCTGCGGCGTAACAAACTGTCCTATTACCTCTCTTCTGATGGCAATAGAAATGTTTGGAACCGATGCCATACATTACTGCATAATGGTAATCGCAATAAGCTACCTGCTTTCAGGCTATTACAGCCTTTACAGCAGCCAGAAAATCGTATATTCCAAATACGAGCCCCGCTACATCAACAGAAATGCAAAGCATTGACAAAAAAGAAGGAATAAGTATTTCCAAAAGAAAATCTTTGGGAAATTTACTTATTCCTTCTTTTTATTGATATTATTTATCCCATAATATCTATCCTATAGCATATATAATATCTATCCTATAACATCTCTCATATCATACATTCCTGCCGGTTTTCCTGCAAGAAATTTTGCTGCTTCAATTGCGCCCTTTGCAAATACTGCCTTCGAGTATGCCGTATGCTTGAATTCAATCACTTCATCCTCGCCTGCAAATATCACTTCATGCTCACCTACGATTGTTCCGCCACGTACTGCACTGATACCGATTTCCTTCGGGTCTCTCTTCGCACGTTCCTTACTTCTGTCATACTTGTAATAATATCCTTCAGGGAGTGCACCTTTTACTGCATCTGCCAGTGCCAGTGCCGTTCCGCTTGGCGCATCCAGCTTCTGATTGTGGTGCTTCTCAACTATCTCAATGTCAAATCCTGCCGGGTTAAATACTTTAGCTGCTTCTGCAAGCAATTTAAACAGTGTATTGATGCCAAGTGACATATTTGCTGATTTAAGCACTGCAACCTTCTTTGACACCTCTTTAATTCTCTCAATCTGTTCGTCACTTAAGCCTGTTGTGCACAGAACCACCGGAACCTGATTCTTTTCTGAGTACTCAAGCAGCTTATCTACTGCTTTGGCAGAAGTAAAATCAATAATTACGTCAGCTTTTACAACACAACTGTCAATTGATGGGAATACAGGATATGCGTTATGACCGTCATCATATGGGTCAACTCCTGCAACTATCTGTGCTGTTGCATCATCCTTCATAAGATTGGTTATCATCTGTCCCATCTTACCATTGCAGCCGTGCATTAATATTCTAATCATATTTCCCTCCATGACATTTACTTAAGTAATCCATAATTCTTAAGAGCTGTCTTTAAAGTTTCAAGATTCTTCTCCTCCATCGGTGAAAGCGGCATTCTCAGTGGTCCTACGTCAATTCCCATAAGGTTAAGTGCATGCTTAACAGGAATTGGATTGACCTCGCAGAAAAGTGCATCAATGAGCTCAATTGCCTCTAACTGAAGCTTTCTGCTCTTGTCTACATTTCCCGCCATGTATTCTGCAACAATATCATGAGTCTGCTTTGGCGCAACATTGGAAAGTACCGAAATTACACCTTTTCCTCCAAGTGAAAGAATTGGTACAATCTGGTCATCATTGCCTGAATACATATCAATGCAGCCGTCTGCAAGTGCCATAAGCTTTGCAGCCTGCGAAATATTACCTGTTGCCTCTTTGATGCCGACAATATTTTCAACTTCCTTTGCAAGTGTGACCGCTGTCTGAGGAAGAATATTGCAGCCTGTTCTGCTAGGTACATTATACATAATAATAGGAAGATCAACTGCCTTTGCAATTGAAGTATAATGTGAAATAAGGCCTTTCTGTGTTGCCTTATTGTAATAAGGTGTTACAACGAGAAGTCCGTCAACCCCTACGCTCTGTGCTTCCCTTGATAAAAATACTGCTGACTCAGTACAGTTTGAACCTGTTCCTGCAATTACAGGAATTCTTTTATTAACATGTGAAACTGTAAATTCAATCGCATCCAGATGCTCTTTCTCACTCAGTGTAGAAGCTTCACCTGTTGTACCGCATACAATGATTGCATCAGTATGATTCTCTATCTGAAAATCAATAAACTCTGCCATCCTGTCATAATTAATCTCACCATTTGCCTTCATCGGCGTAACCATTGCAACGCCTGCGCCTTCAAATACTGCCATACTCTCTTTTCCTTTCTTTGTACTTATGCGTAAAAAAAAGCCCTTCAGGGCTGCAAAAAGAGAACTTCGACAAAGTTCTTTCTTTAAGTAGCCCTCCACCCCAAGAACTGCAATCGCAAATTCTAAAAGGTGACAGTGACATAACTGTTAATCATGCCCCCAGCAGTCAGAACCAGCATTCCTTCCACTTCGGCGTCATCCCCTTTCAAATGGCTTCTTATGTATCTGTTACATCCACCACCCTACTTATGAATAACGCACCTCTACTTTTAATTAGTTTAACTATATCATCATGATATTCATATGTCAACATATCGTTTATATTACCGGAAAAGTCCGGAAGAACAGGTTGTTTTTCCGGACTTTAATGCATTATTGAATCTCTTCCTTGTCAACTACTTCAATCTTACTGATTGATACCTCATATGCCACACGCTTCTCAACTTCATCTTCGCTAATCTTCTTAGCATATTCACGGCTTTGTACTCTGCCCCAAATAATAAGATGTGAGCCTACCTCAAGCGTAGCTGCATATCTGGCATTGCGTCCCCATGCGATACATGGGATATAATCCGACTTTCCATAAGGCCTGTTAACTGCTACGAGGACATCCGCAATTTCTCTTCCAAGCGGAGTCTTCCTATATACAGGAGCCTTGCAGATATAACAGTCCAGATAAATCTGATTTGATTTATTCTGTTCCTCCGGCTCCTCATCAACAAACTGAAACTCTCTTACAAATATAGAAAGCATAAGTCTGTTTTTAACACCTTCATGCCTGTTATATGATCTGAACTGTCCGATAGCCTCAATCATTGAGCCCCTGTAATCTTTGGTAACATCAATGAGTCTTTCTGAAATCATAAGAGGTATTACGTCTGCCATATTGCTGAGTCTGTTCACCGAAACATTTACAATATAGAACCCTTCCCCAAAGACCTCGTGGCTGTACTCAAATTCAGATACGATTTTACCCACAATGCATACTTTATTATTTTCTATTACCTTGTCTACCATTTTGTATTTCTCCCTTCGTTCCTGTTACGTTCTACTATATGCGCGCTTAATAAGCATATTCCAATAGTACCCGTTTTGTCCATTGGTTTCCATCGACCTTATATGCTATTTTATACTAATTTACGTATTTATTGTACCATTTCACAAAAGTTTCACAAGTGAAATTTGTCTAAAAAAGTAAAATTTCATATTTAAGCGCTAAAATTTATTTTTATTTATTGCGGTTAGCTCTGTAACGCAGTGTTGAGTCAAGTATTTTCTTACGAATTCTCAATGACTTCGGCGTTACCTCAAGAAGTTCGTCTGTGTCTATATAATCAAGCGCCTGTTCAAGACTTAAAATCTTAGGAGGCACAAGGCGGAGTGCTTCATCCGAGCTTGAAGAACGTGTATTTGTAAGATGCTTTGTCTTACATACATTTACTTCAATATCCTCTGAGCGCGGATTTTCGCCAACTATCATACCTGCATATACCTTTTCACCCGGCCCGATAAACAACTGTCCTCTTTCCTGGGCATTGAAAAGACCGTATGTGATTGCCTCGCCTGACTCAAACGCAATAAGTGAGCCCTGCTTTCTATATTGGATATCTCCCTTATACTCTTCATAACCTTCAAATGAAGTATTCAAAATACCATTGCCCTTCGTGTCGGTCATAAATTCTCCGCGGTATCCAATGAGGCCTCTTGACGGTATGGAAAACTGAAGTCTTGTATATCCGCCGTTGATAGGTGTCATACCGAGAAGCTCGCCCTTTCGCTGGCTTAACTTCTGTATAACGCTTCCCGAAAATTCTTCCGGAACATCTACATAGGCAAGTTCAATCGGTTCAAGCTTTTTCCCTCTGTCATCATAATGATAGAGAACCTCAGCCTTACTTACAGCAAACTCAAATCCTTCACGTCTCATATTTTCAATAAGCACTGAAAGATGAAGTTCACCGCGTCCTGATACTTTAAATGAATCCATGCCTTCATTTTCCTCAACACGAAGGCTTACGTCCGTATTAAGTTCACGGAACAGTCTGTCACGTATATGTCTCGATGTGACATATTTACCCTCCTGTCCTGCAAGCGGGCTGTCATTAACCATGAAATCCATCGACAGTGTCGGTTCTGAAATCTTCTGGAATGGTATTGCTACCGGATTTTCAACCGAACATATTGTATCACCTATTCTTATGTCAGGAATTCCCGATATCGCTACGATTGAGCCAATTCCGGCCTCACTGACCTCAACTTTATTCAGACCTTCAAATTCATACAGCTTGCTGATTTTTACTCTCTTGCGGAAATCAGGGTCATGATGATTTACAAGCATTACTTCCTGATTAACCTTAATTGAGCCGTTGTCAACCTTTCCAACACCAATACGTCCTACATAGTCATTGTAATCTATTGTACTTATAAGCACCTGTGTATCTGCATCAGGATCGCCTTCCGGTGCAGGAATACTGTTTATAATCGTCTCAAACAGCGGAACCATGTCTTTTCGTTCATCCTCAAGATTTGCTATTGCATATCCTGACTTTGCCGACGCATATACAAACGGGCAGTCAAGCTGGTCGTCATTGGCATCAAGGTCAATAAACAGCTCAAGGATTTCATCAACTACTTCCTGTGGTCTTGCTTCCGGTCTGTCAATCTTATTAATACATACTATTACGGAAAGCTCCATTTCCAAAGCCTTCTGAAGCACAAACTTTGTCTGTGGCATTACGCCTTCATATGCATCCACAACCAGAACAACACCATTAACCATTTTGAGCACACGCTCAACTTCTCCGCCGAAATCGGCATGTCCCGGAGTATCAATAATATTGATTTTTGTTCCGTTATAATTTATTGCTGTATTTTTTGATAAAATCGTAATTCCTCTTTCACGCTCAATATCGTTAGAGTCCATTACACGCTCCGCAACTTCCTGATTGGCACGGAAGGTACCGCTCTGTTTCAGAAGCTCGTCTACGAGTGTTGTCTTACCATGATCAACGTGGGCTATAATCGCAATATTCCTTACATCCTCGCGTTTTGTTATCATATTATTCTCCATTCCGCAGACACTTTAGTGTCATACTTATTTTTACAATATCTTCCATATTATAGAAGTAAATACTATTCGTAACTGTAATATTCTATCACAATATGTCCGGATTGCAAGCTAAATAATCAAAAATAAGTAAAAAAAAGTGTAAAATATTTTATTGACATTTAATAATCACAGTGCTATATTAAACACCGAACAGAAAATGTTAAATGCCATGAACAGGCACAAGTCATTTGATTTCCCCATTTTCAGAGAGTTGCCGGAAGGTGTGAGGCAATATGAAAATCATCTGATATCCCCTGCGAGCAGTGCGCTGAAAGTTGCTTATTCCCTAATCCAGTAGGCGTCACCGGTTTTCCACCGTTACATGGAAACCTGTTGATATATGTCTTTAATACATTGGTGACAGGATTGAGTGGCTGCATCATGCGGCAAACAAAGTGGTATCGCGGAAGTTACTTTCGTCTTTGACAGTTATATGACTGTGCAAGGCGGGAGTTTTTTTATTTCCGGCAACATAATGTTTTCTGTCAATACATATTAATTATGCATATGGCTATACCAACCACCATATGTAATAAGGAGAGGAAGTTTTATTATGAACGGATTGGTTATTATTTTAATTGCCATCGTCGTACTTGCATGCGGATATCTTTTCTACGGACGCTGGCTGGCAAACAAGTGGGGATTGGATCCTAAAGCCAAGACTCCTGCTTACACTCACGAAGACGGACAGGATTATGTCCCTTCATCAAAATTTACAGTATTTTCACACCAGTTTTCTTCTATCGCCGGAGCAGGCCCTGTAACCGGACCTATCCTTGCATCTGTATTCGGATGGGTGCCTGTATTATTATGGCTTCTTATCGGCGGTCTTTTCTTTGGTGCGGTACAGGATTTTGGTGCACTGTATGCCTCTGTTAAGAATGAAGGCAAGTCAATGGGTATGCTGATTGAGAAATATATCGGCAAGACCGGCAAGAAGCTTTTCCTTCTTTTCTGCTGGCTGTTTACTCTTCTTGTAATCGCAGCTTTTACAGATATGGTTGCAGGAACATTTGCTTCCGTAGGTGTTGCCAATATTACAGAGACTGTAGCTTATGACAATGCATGTGCAGCTTCAATTTCAATGCTCTTCATCGTTGGTGCTGTTATCTTCGGTCTTATCCAGAAGAAAGTCGGAACCATGAAGGAATGGGTAAAGGCTGTCGTTGCAATTGCCCTTATCGCAGTTATGTTTGCACTCGGTATGTTGCTCCCAATCCATGCTACAAAGCAGGTATGGGTATACATAGTAATGGCTTATATTTTCCTTGCATCAGTTCTTCCTATGTGGTTACTCATGCAGCCACGTGACTATATGACAACATTTATGCTTCTTGGCATGATTATCGGTGCTGTTCTCGGTGTACTTGTTGCACATCCTGATATGAAGCTTAATGCTTTCAACGGATTTACTGTTGCCGGAACAGGTAACCTTTTCCCTGCACTGTTTGTAACAATTGCCTGCGGTGCCGTATCAGGTTTCCACAGCCTTGTATCATCAGGAACATCTTCAAAGACAATCAGCAACGAAAAGGATATGCCGATGGTTGGCTATGGCGCTATGGTTGTTGAATCACTTCTTGGTGTTGTTGCCCTCGTTGTTGTAGGTGCTGTTGCTGTTAACGGAACCAAGCCTGCCGGAACACCATTTGCTATTTTCTCAGCAGGTGTTGCAGGTTTCCTCGCACAGATGGGAATTCCTGAATCATTTGCAAAAGTATTCATGACAATGTGTGTATCTGCTCTCGCACTTACATCACTTGACTCTGTAGCAAGAATCGGACGTATGTCTTTCCAGGAGCTCTTCTATAAGGATACAACAGATCCTGCTAAGATGGAGGGATGGAGAAAGTTCATCACCAATAAATATTTCGCTACTATTATTACACTGTTCTTTGGTTACCTTCTCTGCCTCGGCGGATACAACAATGTATGGGCACTCTTCGGCTCAGCTAACCAGCTTCTTGCCGCACTTGTTCTCATTGCATTGTCAGTATTCTTAAAGACTACGGGCCGTACAGGATGGACATTGTATATTCCTATGTGCACAATGCTTGTTGTTACATTTACAGCTCTTATACAGAAGACAATTGCTATCTGCACAAAGCTTTTTGTAACAGGCGGATTTGTCTTCCTTGTTGACGGATTACAGCTTATCATTGCCATACTTCTTATGGTACTTGGTGTTATGGTTGCATTCAGCTGCTTTAGCAAGCTCTTTGCTTCTAAGAAGGCTGAGGCATAATTATTCTGCTAACTTAAGTATTTAAGTATTAAAAAATGCGAAACCCATGTTTCATTATTGAAAAATGAGTTTCGCATTTTTCTATTTTCCGGCTTCGTCTTCTGCCATCTTACTGAATTTATTATAAATCAGATTAATTACAAAGCACAGAATACCGCTTATAAGAAAACTTAATGCCCTTACAACGCCCGTATCATAACTTATATCGAATGCAAGCAGTTTTACTATCGCAAACATTGAAAGGAACAGTCCGTACAGTCTGAGATATGTATACTGCCATTTAAATCCCGCAAAAATAAGTATTATCGCAAGTACCAGCCATCCTATGCTTACATAAGGTCCGCTTAACGAATATGCCCTTAAAGCGATCCACACAAACAGACTCAGCTTAAGTCCTGTGTAAATTCCTGCCCATGCTTTTTCCCTGTATTTCTTATACATAACACTGATGTTGGTAATGTATACGCCTGCAACCACTATTAACATCAGCATTCCAAGCCACCAGTCATAGTTATTGTCGAGGAAACCAAGTCCCATCATCATGAATATAAAATTCAGGACACCCGTAACGGAAAGTATTTTCTGCTCTTTGCCGTAATTTTGTCCGCTCCAGTCTCTTGCAAGCCCTATGTGAGGTGCAACTGCATTAATTGATGCGGCAAGAATATATGACCACGCCATGTTTAATGAGAAGCGCAATTCAAGCCCGTCTGCCACACGTGAAAAATATACGGTAATAAGCAGTAACGATGCCAGATACCACCAGCATTTTAATCCTTCAGTGTACATTTTTTCATCATACAGCAACATAATAAATGATACCATTATAGACAGAATGGCCAATATCACATTAATTATAAGGTATTCCCCATTCGATACCGCAAATAGAAACATTGTGGCATACGAAAGCCTGAGTGCTGTTTTGTCTTTGAAAAAATATGACACCGCCAGCATAGGCAGTATGTATATTCCGGCGCCGGTAAAGCTGTACAGCATTTCAAATTCAGATGTGCGCATAAGTAACAATATATATAATATTACTGTCATCAGAATATGAATAATGTCATTATCCGCTTTCTTATACCCTCTTATGATTTCGGCTACAAATGCTGCTGCCAGCACAGAAACCCTCAGTACAAACATTACCCAGCCGTCATGTTCAAAATCAAGTGCCTCCATCATATTGAAGATAATAATGCATGTGTATACAGACATAACCAGATAAATGCTGCCAAGCGACTGTATCTGATTGTTCTGCTCCGCCATAAAAACGTACGCATACAGCAGGAAAAACATATACAGCGCCGTTACAATCACTATTGTAAAAATACCGGAGGAAGTGTTATTTATTCCTGTCGCTGCAAGCGCTGTCACCGATATGTAATCAAGAATCACAAGCGGAGCTGCCTTTTGCACTGTATTTTCTCTTTTTACCAGAAGATAGAATACTGATATAATTATGAAAAATGCAAACAGGAAAATGTACTGGCTCCACCAATCCTTTGTTCCCGCATATGCCATATTCAGTGAGTAACATCCAAACAGCACCGAAATCGTGATTCCCGACTGCCCTATAACCTTAAATGCGTAGGACTTCTTTGAGAAGAAGAAATATACAAGTCCTGCCCACAGCATAATCAGCAGATACAGCACAAATTTATCAATCATGCCAAAATAAACATGCGTGACAAACAGTGACAAAAATACCGAACCCATTCCGCAGCCTGTAACAGACATTGTAAATACATTCATCTTCTTATGCATCATGAACGTTCCCGCTGCAAGCACTGCAAAGCTGAATGTAAATATGCATATGACCTTGATAACGTCTGTCAGTGATGAATACACCAGTGTCACAAAAAGCACAATACTTATGAAAACAAGAATTGATGCAATTATTCCCATTGATGTACCGATTTTGTTTTCTACATTTTTGTGGTTTATCGCCCTGCTGCCATTGATATTGCTTCCCAGTCCGTAATCCGCAGGATTAATCTGCGGTACAGGCTGTGGCGGTAACGGCGGCATCTGTTGAATCTGCTGTTGCAACGGCGGCACCTGTTGAATCTGCTGTTGCAACGGCGGCACCTGTTGAATCTGCTGTTGCAACGGC
>CAMECH010000013.1 GCA_945913015.1 uncultured Bacteroides sp. | reverse complement strand
GGCGGCAAGGGTACACGCATGGAATATCTTACAGCGAATAAGCCCAAGGCACTGGTGCCGGTTGGAAATCTTCCGATGCTGTTTCATCTTTTTAGAAAGTATCCTGATAAAAAGTTTATTATTATAGGTGATTATAAAATCGATGTTCTTAAGAAGTATCTCAGAGCCTTTGCGGATGTTCGCAATATTGTGGTCAGTGCGGTAGGAAGAAAAGGAACATGTGCAGGTATCGGGGAGGCATTGAAAGTTATTCCGGACGGAAAAAATTTTATGTTAATCTGGTCTGACTTAATTCTTCCTGAAGAGTTTGAGCTTCCAGAAGAATATGCATCCGATGGCGCATGTGAAAGCAATTATGTCGGCTTATCCAAAGATTTCAGATGCAGATGGCGTTATGAAAATGGAGAATTTGAGGAGATTCCATCGGAAGATACAGGCGTTGCCGGATTCTTTCTGTTTAAAAATAAAGAAGAGTTACAGAATGTCCCTGTGGAAGGGGAGTTTGTGCGCTGGCTTAAAGAAGCTAAAGTGCAGTTTAATACGGTAGATTTATATAAAACTAAGGAATATGGGCTTTTAGAGGTGTATAACCGGTCTGAAAAAGCCGAGGGAGGACGCTGCAGGCCATTCAACAGGATAACGGATGCGGGAGAATGGCTTATCAAAGAGGGAATCGATGAGCAGGGACGCAAACTTGCGGTTCGTGAAAAAGAGTGGTATCGTCAGGTGAGTAAATATAATTTCACGGAAATACCGCAGATTAAATCTTTTGAACCATTTATGATGGAAAAAATCGATGGAAAAAACATTTACGCATATGATTTTACATATGAAAAGAAAAAGGAGATACTTCAAAAGATTATTGACTGCCTTAAGAAACTGCATGAACTTGGAGAATGCACAACTGATTATTACAGCCTGCAGAATGCATATGTGGACAAGACATTTGAAAGGCTTTCAAAGATACGCGATATGATTCCTTTTGCTGATGAAAGGTTTATAACAATTAACGGAAGAAAGTGCCGTAATGTGTATTTCTTTCAGGATGAGTTAAGAGAAAGGTTTGCCGGATATGATACACCAGTATTTAAATTCCTTCACGGGGATTGTACATTTTCAAATATGATGCTGCGGAAGGGAACAGAGCCTGTGCTGATTGATCCGCGAGGGTATTTCGGATATACGGAAATGTACGGAGATGAGGCATATGACTGGGCGAAGCTGTATTATTCGATTGTCGGGAATTATGACCAGTTCAATCTGAAAAGGTTCCGCCTGAATATCGGAGAGCATGAAGTGCAGCTTTCAATTGACTCCAATGGATGGGAAGACATGGAAAATGATTTCTTTGAAATGATTGGAAATTGTGTGTCAAAGCAGGATATTAAATTAATTCATGCAATTATATGGCTTTCTCTTACTACATATGCATGGGAGGACTACGATTCAATCTGCGGAGCATTTTATAATGGTCTGTACTATCTTGAGGAAGTACTTTAGAAAATAACAGTGGCAGCGCATGAGTGCCTGCGGAATGGAGATTATGATGTTACCATATTTCAGTGATTTGTTAAGAATACTGTCGGAGTCGGTTGAAAGTATTGATGAGAAAGTGTTTAACCAGCTTATAGATGAGACGGCTGAAACCTTGCAAAGAGGCGGTAAAATTATTGTATCGGGACTCGGAAAGAATGTGCCAATCTGCGATAAATTTGTCGGTACTATGCTGTCACTTGGGTTAAATGCGAATTTTCTGCATACTAATTCTGCTGTACATGGTGACATCGGAATGGTCAAAGAAGGGGATCTGGTGATTGTACTGACAAAGAGCGGCGAGACAACAGAGTCAATATATCTTACCAGGCATCTTGAAGCAAAGAAGGCAAATATATGGCTTTTGACATTTACTAAGGAAAGTACTTTGACGAGACAAATTTCGAAAAGTCTGATTCTTGATCTGGAGCATGAGGGGGATATGTGGAATATTGTACCGAATAATTCCACAACAATGAATCTGATTGTGCTGCAGGCGCTTGCAATGAGCGTTGCAGTGAGAATGAACGTGTCACTGGAAGATTTCAAGAGCAATCATCCGGGCGGACATATCGGTGAGGAGTTAAAAGATATTTAAAAGCTGTTTGTAATGGAGGAAAAATGTCACAAAAACAAATTACGGTTTCAGCACTGTCGAAAACATGGATACTGGATATCGACGGAACAATTGTAAAGCATAACGGATATAAAATTGACGGAGCTGATACATTACTTCCGGGCGCACTGGAATTTCTTCAGAATATTCCAAAGGAAGATAAAATTATTTTTCTTACATCAAGAACGGATGCAGAAAAAGAGCTCACGCTGCAATTCCTTGCGGATAACGGAATACGGTATGACGAAATTATCTGGAACGCACCATACGGAGAGCGAATACTGATAAACGATGCAAAACCGTCAGGCCTTAAGACGGCAATTGCACTGAGTCCAAAGCGAGATGAATTTTTTGAAGAAAGTTTTGTGGTGGATGACAGATTATAATAACAGATAGGGATGATGCTATGAATAATGAATTGCTGTCAGAGCTGAAAAGAAAATTAGACAATATGATAGAAAATCATATGTTTGACGGTAAAGATATAGTTGTATTTGGTATGAATCGTCCGGGGGATGAAACAATTGCCTACCTTAGAAGACATAATATAAAAGTAAATGCTATTGTGGATAATAATCCGTCGAACAGAGGAGGTAATATACATGGCATAAAGGTTTTTTTGCCGCAGGAATACCTCGGAGAATACAAAGAAAATGTGGTAGTTCTGATAGCATCCAGATATTATTTGGAGATGTGCCATCAGCTTGAGGAATATGGATATAAGCAGGATATACATATTTTTCAGACGTTACATATGACAGCGACAAAGCATTATTGTATAGACCAAGACGAATTTGAAGAAAGCGTTGACAGACTCAGAAATGATGTAGAGATATTGGACAGGGTATCAGATGGTGCATCAATAATATTTTTGTGTCCTGTTAAAGCTAATGGTGATATTTATCTGCTTTCATCCTATTTAAGACAGTACATAAGAAAAGCAAATGTAGGAAGCTGGAAAGTAGCGGTAGTAGGGAAGGTATGTCAGAATATTGCCCAATTATTCGGTATTGAGAATGTAATAAGTATCACTCAGAATGAGTGTGAATCGCTGGAGCGAGTGGCAGCTTTGATGGGAAGTGGAAGTGGTGTTATGGTTGTGCAGCCGTACAGCAGGCAGCAGGATATTCTTAATAACATGGAAGGATACAAAGGGCTGAACTTTTCAGATTTTTACAAAGTTATCTATGGACTTGAAGAAACTTCACAGTCTGACAGGATACAATTTCCTGATATGACAATAGAAGCTGAGACGTTGTTACACAAAGAGAATTTGCCGGAAAAGAAAACAGTAATACTTGCTCCACATGCAAATAGTATACCGCAGTTTACGGATATATTCTGGGAGAATCTTGCAGATGAACTAGCCAAAAGAGAATATGTGGTATGCACGAACGTGAGTGGAGCCGAACAGCCGATTAAGGGGACAAAACCAATATTTTTTACATTTTCAATAATGAAGAGCTTTCTTGAAAAGGCAGGAAATTTTATATCTATCAGGAGTGGTATGTGTGAACTGGCAAGCAGTATTGATTGTAAAAAAGTAGTACTGTATCCGAATAAAGCGGCAAGACATGGTAATCTTATGGATTTGTATGGACTAAAAAATATGGGATTGTCAGAAGATACATTGGAACTTTTTATGGGAAAAGAAGATGTAATAATAGAAACTATTGTCAGGTACTTAGAGGGAAGAGAATTATGAATACGGAACAGATAAACAGTTTGTTCAAAAACTTAAATAGCTTGTATGCAGATAACAAATTTAAAAATGCATATATAGTTATGTTTGGCGCCAATAAGCCGGCAGATAGAAGTATTCAGTTTCTCAGGGAACATTCTATTGAAACGGATGCGATTATTGACAATAACCCTTTAGCGTGGGGACAGCGTAAATTTGGTGTTATGGTTGCATCACCGGAGTCGGTGCTTAAAGAATATAAAGAAAATGCAGTTATATTAATTGCATCAAAGTACTACGACCAGATGTGCGCGCAACTTGTTAAAATGGGATATAAAAAAGGAAAGCACATATTTCAGACTATTAAATTTACAGACTATGATATAAGTGAAGATACTGCAAAAATATATGAGCTTCAGGCATTAACTGGTCTGGAGTTATATCAAAGTTTAAAAAGAAAGTATGGTGAAGATGTTCAGATTTTAATCTCGCCATGCAGTGGATTGGGAGATGTGTATCTGATTGGTAAGTATCTCAATGTATATCTGAAAAAGTATAATATACAAAATTATGTACTTGTGGTTGTAGGAAATGGAAGCAAAAAAGTTATAGATTTATATGGCTTGTCGGACAGAACACTTCTGATGTCACAGGAGCAGATAGACTCACTTGCAAAATGTTCTTCACTGCTTGGAAATGCGGTAAATATCAATGTGTTGCTACATTGCTACAGACCAACGGATATCCTTGAGGGATTTGAATTAATTCAGCATAGGATTAACTGGGGTGACTTATACAAATATGCTTTGTTTGGACTTGACAAAAGCGATGGCGATGGGGAAGAACCGATATATCCTGATTTAACAAAGGAAGTACAGGTAAAATTACTGGGATTGGGAGCTAAGAAGGGTAAGAGCGTATTGCTTGCGCCGTATGCGACATCGCTTACAAGCATATCAGATTTTGTGTGGGAAGAAGTAGCGCAAAGGCTTACAGATGCAGGATATAGAGTGTTTACAAACTGCTTTGGAAAAACGGAGTATCCGATTAAAGGAACTCAGCCTATTAATTTTACCGTATCAGAGTCAAAGAGCATATTGGAATATATGGGGGCATTTATAGGACTTCGCAGTGGAATATGTGATATTGTAAGCGGAATTAATTGTAAGAAAGTTATTATATATCCGGATGACTTTTCTAAGCATTTCTACAGCCTCAATGGTATGAGGCTGTGCGATGACGCTGTTGAAATCGTAAATGGAGCAGAAAAAGAAACTATAGAAGAGTGCCTGAGGTGTTTTGACATATAGAAGTGGAGGGAAAATGAGTGACTTAACGGTAATATTACTGACATACAATAGGGAAGAAAAATATCTTAGAGCTGCAATCGAGGGAATTCTTAATCAGTCCATGAAAGATTTTGAATTTATAATTTACGATAATGGTTCTGAAAAAACAGATGTTAAGAAAATTGCCGATGACTATGAAGGAATCAGGGTTATAAGGCAGGAAAAGAATAAAAATTCATATGAGCACTGGACTGACTTTAGAAAACTCAGCAGGGACTTTCTTGTTGTCACTCATGATGACGATATTATGCGTCCCAATATGCTTGAAGAAGAGTATGCTATAATTAAAAGTGCGGATGACATAAAGATGGTTGGATGCAATGCAAGTATTATTGATAATAATGGGAATGTGCTGCTTGAAAAACTTTTTTACAAGGATGGAATTAAAACAGAATTCAATCAAAATGAAAGACTGCTTACAAAATTTGCAACAGAAGCAGAGGATGTAATTCCTACATATCCATCAGTTATGTATCGAAAATCTGCTCTGGATAAAGTAGATTTTTCGTTTTTTAAAACGGTAGGCAAGGGAGATGACCTGTACTTGATGTTTTCGGTAGACAAGCTCCCCGGAAGAACAGTCATAAGCCATAAATGCCTGTATGAATATAGAATACATAAGGGGCAGGATAGCAGGCATGTGGTTGATGTTATAGCATCAGGGAAAAAGTCGATTGATTTACTGGAGGGGATTGCATCAAAAGAAGATATTGAAAGAAGGCGGCATTCTTTTGATGTACAGATAGCGGAAGCAAAAGCCAATGAAAAGGTAAGGAACTTCATAACAGAGCAAAACTTAGATGTATCTGACATGATTAGATCGTATCAGGAAAACGTAACAAACACACAATTCAGATACGGGTACAAACAAATTCTGTTTTTTAGTCAGGTTGTAGCATATCTTAAGGAAAGATATAATAAAAAATTTGATTATATAATATGGGGACTCGGAAGTGGTGGTCAGAAGACCAAATATCTGTTAGATTTATGGTATCCTGAAAGTCGGTGCATAATGTACCTGGATTCATGGCAGCATGGCGGAGAGAAGGATGGAATACCAATATGTAACGTAGATGATTTTTCGTTTAATAAGAGAAATCTCATATTTTTATGCGGCGCGCCTGCACAGGAACTGGAGAATAGGTGCTACAGCCTTTTGGATGACTATTTGTTTGGATATAATGCACTATAAAAATATATAAGTATTACATGGAGGTACTGCGATGAGTTTAAAAAATAATATCTTAAAAATGCTGAAGGTTTTAGCAACCGGTGGAGCAGGTATGGTATTCGGAGCCGGTATAATGAATAGCATCAGTAAAAAAACAATTGAACAGGAACGGAAACTGCGCGAGAGATACCAACAGTATTACAGTGTTGCAAGCCGCTGTCTGATGTTGAAAAATGATGGAAAGAAGATAGCGGATTATTTTGAGGAAAAGCAAATCAGAACTGTTGCAATATACGGAGTAGGTACTATGGGAAACATTCTCTATAACGAGCTTGCCGATTCAAATGTGAAAGTAAGCTGCTTTATTGATGCGAATGCTGAGGAGTTATCCTATGGGTTGGATGAAGTAGAGGTATTAATACCGGATGAAGTATGTACAAAAGAAAATATAGATGCAATTATTGTAACTCCGGTAGCGGATTATGACGAGATTAGAAGTAAACTGGAGAATTGTAGCAGTGCGCAAATTATTTCCTTTGAAACAATAGTAAACAGCATATAAAGTATAAAAAGAAGCAACTTAAAAACTTAGAGACTTAAAGACTTGGAATGGAGAATTAAATGGCAAAGCGGGCGTTGTTTTTTTGTACTACAATGTATCAGTTGTTAAATGTAATCAATATCAAAAAAAATATGCTGACTTCAGATTGGGAGGCAGATATTGTTGTTAATGACTCGACTGATTTTTCAGAAGTGATTCCGAAATTAAAAGCTGTAAATATGTTTAATTCTATCAATGTGATTAATGAATTGGATTATTATTCTAAAAACAATAACAGCGTATTTGTGAGGAATGAAAAAATAAATATTGCCATAAATAGAAATTTTTCGGCATTCATATTATGGAAAAGATATAAGCTTTCGCTAGGAAGATACGATGCATTTTTTGTATCGAATCTGGATGATATTGCTGCAATTGCAATATATGGCTGTCTTTCTGGTAAAAATCATAAAATGAGGCTTTATGAGTATGAAGATGGCTTTGGAACATATGCAAAACCTGCATTAACAAAAAGTAAAATTCATATTGCTGAAAAAATAATATGTGCATTGTTTGGAAAAAAGATATTGTCGGGGGATGAGGTCAGATGTACGCTGCTGTATCAGCCTAAATTTTCTAACAGACGTGATATATCACTCAAAAAAATACCGGCATTAAATATTAATGACAGGAAATTGTATAACGATATTTTTGGATATGACGATACAGTGTTTGAACAAAAGTACCTGCTATTTAACCAGTATTTTAAAGAGGATGGATTTAACGGCAATGAGAGAAGACTGTTCCTTAAATTTATGGAGATTGCGGGGGAGGATAATATAACAATAAAGCTTCATCCAAGAAGTGTAGGGGAATTCTATAAAGATAAAAATCTTATGAAACTTGATAAGAAGATTCCATGGGAAATATGCATGATGAATCAGGATATGGATGACAAGGTGCTCGTTACAACATCATCCTCATGTGTACTTACGTCAAAGATGATTTTTTCATCAAAGTGCAAGGTTATCCTGCTATACGGAATTTCGGGCGGTTATCTGAATATGTATGACAAAACATGGAATGAGTTTATGAAGCGATTTAAGTCCTATTATGAAGAAGAGGTGTTCATGCCAAAATCAATAGATGAACTGGAGAAGATAATTAATAAATTAAATTGTGAATAGAATTTGAGGATTACTTATGATTGATATTATTTTCCCCAAAATCCTGCCATCCAATTCCAATGTGGTAATTTATGGTGAGAATATAACGGGATATTGCTTTTTTGAGCAGATAAGAAGTGTAAAACACTGTAATGTTATTGCATTTATAGACAAGGCTGTCGGCGGGAATCCGTATGGAATACCGGCATATTCACCGGAATGGCTTGCACATAATGGAGACAAATATGATTATGTACTGATTGGAACGCTTAATGCAGCAGCAGTTTCAGAAATAGCGGATACGTTAAAGTCAAAACTGTTAATAGGTGAAGACAGGATTATATGCAAAGGGTACAGACCATTTTTGATGCAAAGTGGTATGGCAGACATTGACAATCCGGCAGAAATAGCGGATATGCTTCGTCAATTTGGAAAAAACGCAGCAGATTCAGAGAAGTCAATTAATTATATAGTGAGCGTTCTTAGTGATAACAAAGAAAATATGAACGGATTAATACAGGCAATAAAAGAGCTGTATTATGAAAAAGCAGGATTTAAGACGACGGCAGTATGCGCATATATACTTTTTATGTCAGGTTGCGGTGATAAAGAAATTTTTCAGGATTTTTACCGGCAAATGAAAAGTAATGCAGAAAAGTATCCGGAATGGGTATATATTATGGCATTTAATGTAATGGCAGGGGTTACATTGAGATGTCCGGATTTCTGTTACAGGCATTACTATACAGATGTGAGGGAAATTATTGATAAATGCGCATCAAAGCTGTACAGTGTTCCCGACAGACAGGCTGCTATGAATAAGAACAGGGTTGCAATATGTGCAAATACGGTTTTCGGGGCAGCTTATCATTTAACAGGAATTATTTCAAATCTTGCTAATTGGCTAAATCGCAACGGATATGAAGTGGCAGTATTTATTGAGTCAAAATGTTATGGCGGAGGCGAATTCTTTGCAGATGGCAGGTGCTTTGGCGGAGGAATTAAGACGGAAGTCTATGCAGAAAGCAATAAAAATGTGTTTGATGAGGAAGTTGCGCTGGTTTATAATGAAGGAAACACACTGACGGACAGAATTAATAATCATCTGAGGAATGTCATAGAATACGCACCGGATAGGATTGTTTATTATCAGGAGGATTGCACATGTGCGACGCGGATTTTGTATGATATGTTCCCGATACTCAGCATACCTACAGTTTCTTCACTTGCTTCATCGGGCTATCATCACTGCATTGCATGCCCGGACAAGCAGTATTTACTTGAACTGAATACAAAATATCCATGGACAGAATGTGAGGATTCGATAGTTGAATATCGTGGCGCAATGATTCCTGCACCTGATGTACTCAATGAGAGGAAGCGCTCAGACTATGGTTGGAAAGAAAGTGATTTCATAGTGATAACAGTTGGAAACCGTATGCAGTATGATCTTTCTCCAGAATTTTCGGATGTGGTCTGCAGTGAACTGAAAAGAGATTCGGAGTTGAAGTGGGTGATTGTAGGAACTGCTTCAGATGCATACATACAGAGAAATTATGCTGAGCTTGTTATAACAAAGCAGATAGAATTTGTAAGATACGAAAGTAATCTTATGGAATTGTACAGGCTTATAGATGTATATGTAAACCCCGACAGATTAGGCGGAGGAACAACCATTGCATGGGCTATGCTGTCGGGACTTCCAGTTCTTACTAACGATATAGGATCAGCCGGCAGACTTTGGATTGGTAAAGAAAACTGTACTCACGGATACAACGATATGATGATGCGTCTGCGAAGATTAAAGACTGACGTAGCTTTTAATGAGAAACAGAGTGAGCTGATGAAAGAAAAGGCATTGGAATACAGTGTTGAGGCTGCCAGCAGGCGGATATTGGATATAACGGAGCTTTCAATTAAGAGGTTTAAGGATACACAGATAGATTAATAAGGAGACCGCCATGATACCATTTAATAAAGCAATTTGTTTGGAAGAATCTTTGGAGTGCATAAAATCTGCTATTGAGGATAACAAACTGTCGGGAAACGGCAGATATACTAAACTTTGCAGCGAATGGATGGAAAAGAGGTTTTGCACTAAAAAAGTGCTGCTTACGACATCATGCACTTCAGCACTTGAAATGACTGCGATGCTTCTTGATATTAAGCCGGGAGACGAAGTCATAATGCCGTCTTACACATTTGTAACAACAGCAAATGCGTTTGCAAGACAGGGAGCTAAGATTATATTTGTGGATATACGCCCGGATACAATGAACATAGATGAGCGGCTGATTGAGCAGGCGATTACAGATAAAACCAGGGCAATTGTTGTTGTCCATTATGCAGGAGTTGCCTGTGAAATGGACTCAATTATGGAATTGGCTAAAAAATATAATCTTCCAATTGTGGAGGATGCCGCTCAGGGAGTTATGTCATCATACAAGGGCAGGTATCTTGGAACACTGGGGACGCTTGGATGTTACAGCTTCCATGATACGAAAAATTATACAATGGGTGAAGGCGGAGCGCTTCTGATAAATGATGAGAAATATATTGAACGGGCAGAGATATTGTGGGAAAAGGGAACAGACCGTTCTAAGTTCTTCCGCGGCGAAGTGGATAAATACAGCTGGGTTGACCTGGGCTCGTCATATCTTCCAAGTGAGTTGAATGCAGCGTATCTGTGGCCGCAGCTTAAAAGGGCTGATGAAATTAATGAAAACCGCATAAAAACATGGAATACATATTACGATGCATTTAAACCGCTTGAGGAAAAGGGACTGATTGAACTTCCGGTCATGCCCGGTGGATGTGTACATAATGCGCATATGTTCTGGATTAAATTCCCGAATCTGGAAGTGAGGACAGAATTTCTTGACTATATGCGGGGAGAAAATAAGATAGGGTGTGTATTCCATTTTGTCCCGCTTCATTCGTCTCAGGCGGGAATGAAATACGGAAGATTTAGCGGAGAAGATGTCCATACGACGAAAGAGAGCGAAAGGCTTGTGAGATTCCCGCTGTTTTATGGGATTTCGGAAGAAGAACTGCGAGAAGTAATTATCTTAACATTAAACTGGATAAAAAATAATGTAGTAAAGGAGAAATATTATAATGTATGAAAAGCTTGAAAATCTGGAGGAAAAATTTCAAATAAGAGATTTTCCATTAAATGTTTTAATAGAAACAGGAAATTACTGCAACTTGAATTGTACAACCTGTTCTAATGATAAGCTGACAAGAAAACGGGGGTATATGAATTCATTATTATACCGGAGAATAATTGATGAGATAGCGGATGAAAACCCGTATGCAAGAGTTTGGCTGGATTATTATGGGGAGCCGTTATTAAGCAAGTTTAAATTATATTATATGATAGATTATGCTAAGAAAAAAGGCTGTAAAAATATTAGCATGAACACAAATGCAACTTTGCTGGATGAAGAAATGGCAGAAATGCTGTTAGATTCCAATATAGATTTTATAAGTATTGATTGCGATGGCTTTTCGCCGGAGGTATACGAGAAAATTCGTATAGGAGCTAAAAGAGATATCGTATATAAAAATATAGAACATTTATTAAAAAGAAAAAAAGAGCGTGGCTTAGATAACATAAAAATAGAAGTCAAAGTAATGGAGATGGAAGAAAATAAGCACGAAATACAGAAAATAATGGATTATTGGCGTGAAAGGGGGGCATGGACAACAAAGAGAAGATTGATTACTTGGGGAGGAAGTGTTAAAGACATCAAAATTGAGGAGAAAGATAGAATTGCCTGCGGTTACGCTGTGGGTATATGTCCTATAACATGGGATGGCAACGTGGTTAATTGTGCTTGTGATGTAGACGCAAGTGTTATATGGGGCAATGTTAATGAAAATAGTATAAAAGAAATATGGAAAATACGTAACGAAAAAATGGTGAAACTTCAAGTTGAACATCGTTTTGCTGAGCTTCCTGAAATATGCCATGATTGTAATGACTGGTCTATTATTGGCGAGGAGCGCTTTGATGAGAATGGAAATCCTGTTCAGAAAAATTATGAGCATAAAGAAAAAATGTTATGATTAAGTCATTTTTATATGGCTGATTAAGTATAGAGGTGTACATGAAAGAATTAGAGTATCCGTTTGATGCAGATTTTATTATCAGTAATAAGAAAAGAATAAAGAGACAATTGTTAGAAAATGAGAGTGATTTTATTGATAAAAAAATTGCGCTTCTTGGTGGCTCAACAACCAGGGATGTTCTGTTGGTATTGGAATTATTTCTTTTAAATAATGGAATACGACCGACTTTTTATGAGTCTGAATATAACCAGTACTATCAGGATGCAATGTTTCCGAATGAACAGTTGGAGTCATTTCAACCGGATATTATATACATCCATACTTCAAATCGAAATATTGAGAAGCTCCCTACGATAATGGATTCAGAAGATGAAATTGACAGAATGCTAAGTAATGAATCTCAAAAATTTGTGAAAATGTGGGATCAGTTAACTGTTAAATATCATTGCCCTATAATTCAGAATAATTTTGAAATGCCATATTACCGACTGATGGGCAATAAAGACAGCAGTGACATACATGGAACAATTAATTATATCAATCACTTGAATGCAGAGTTTTATGCTTATGCACAGATGCACGATAATTTTTATATTTGCGATATAAATTATTTGGCTGCAGATTACGGACTAAAGGCTTGGGCGGATCCATTTTATTGGTATATGTATAAATATGCACTCAGCATACCTGCAATTCCACTTTTGTCATACAATATAGCAAACATTATCAAGTCAATATTAGGTAAAAATAAGAAGGGACTTGTGTTGGATTTGGACAATACTTTGTGGGGAGGCACTATTGGTGATGATGGTGCGGAAAACATTGCTTTGGGACCGGAAGAAGCAGCCGGGCAGGCATACAGTGAATTCCAGAAGTATATAAAATCACATCAGCAGCTGGGTGTAATATTAAGTATAAATTCAAAAAATGATTATGAAAATGCAGTTAAGGGACTTAATCATCCAAACAGTGAATTAAAACCGGATGATTTTGTGGAAATTAAGGCAAATTGGAAGCCTAAAAGCGATAATTTTGAGGAAATAGCTTCGGACTTGAATGTGTTACCGGAAAGTCTTGTATTAGTTGATGATAATCCAATGGAACGTGACATTGTCAAAAGAAAATTTCCAAAGGTAAGTGCACCTGATTTGGAAAGAGTGGAGCATTATATTGAAGTTATTGATCGTTCAGGCTTTTTTGAAGTCACAACACTATCGAAAGATGATTTAAATCGTAATAAAATGTATAAACAGAATGCAGAAAGAAGCAAGCTTCAAGTTTCATGTGATAATTATGAGGAATATCTGCAATCGCTGGAAATGAAAGCAACAATTGAAGCGTTTACACCCGTTTATATGGCTCGAATAGCTCAATTGACGAATAAAAGTAATCAATTCAATCTTACAACAAGAAGATACACACAGAGTGAACTTGAAGAGATATCCAATAGTTCTGATTATATTACGCTGTGTGGAAGACTGGAAGATAAGTTCGGTGATAACGGAGTCGTGTCGGTTGTTATAGGGCACATCATGGAAAATGAATGTCATATTGAGTTGTGGCTTATGAGCTGCAGAGTATTAAAGAGAAATATGGAATTTGCAATGATGGATGTGATGGTTGCAAAATGCCGTGAAATGGGATTAAAATACATAAAGGGCAGCTATTATCCAACTGCTAAAAATGCTATGGTTAAGGACTTTTATCAATTGCAGGGATTTGAAAAGATACACGGAGATGACATAGGAAACACTGAGTGGCAGTTAGATCTTACCGATGACTATGTAAATAAAAATAAAGTTATTCAAATTGGAGGTATAGGGAATGAATAGAGATGAAGTATTTGATAAATTAAACGGAATATTTAGACAAGTATTTGATGATGATGAAATTATTGTAACTGATGATACAACAGCAAATGATATAGAGGATTGGGACAGTTTTGAACATATCAATTTAGTGACGGCCATAGAAGCATCTTTTAAAGTAAAATTTACCATGGATGAAGTAATGGAGATGAAAAAGGTTGGAGATATGGCGGATGCTATACAGGAGAAAACGAGAAAATGAATTCGCTGAGCTTTGAAGAGATTGAGATTGGAATGCAGTGTAGTTTTGATGTAAGTATTACACCTGAGATTATGGACAGCTTTTTAAATATTACAGGAGATAAAAATCCATTGCATACCAATAATGATTTTGCAGTGAAAAAAGGATTTAAAGGCAGAGTTGTTTATGGTATGCTGACTGCATCATTTATGTCGACGGTTGCAGGAATGTATTTGCCGGGCGAGAAGAGTCTGATTCACTCTATGGAAGGAAAATTTTTAAAACCGGCTTATGTTGGGGAAGAATTAAAAGTATATGGTGAAGTTACAGGAAAAAACGACTTATTTCGCTTTATCGAACTTAAAATAACAGTATATAACAGTGAACAGCAAAAGGTATATAAAGGTAAAATGAAAGTAGGATGCATGGATGACTGATAAAGAATTACTGGTGTTAGGTGGTTCCTCAGATTTTGGACAGGAGCTTATAAGAAAAGTACATAAAAATTATAGCCGCATATTTGCACATTATTATCACCATAGTGATAAAATGGATGTTCTCAGCGAAGAGGTGGGAGATAAGCTAAAGTGGTATTATGCTGATTTGACGAATGCGAGTGACACTGTTGATTTGCTGAATGCCGTGGAGTCAGACGGAGGACATCCGGTACACATTGTGCATATTCCGTCCGTACAGATTAAGGCGGATAAATTCCGCAATATAATGTGGGAGAAATATCAGGAAAGACTGGATGTTTCATTAAGAACGCTGGTAATGACGTTGCAGAGATTTTTGCCCAACATGGTAAAAATGAAAAAAGGCAAGGTGGTTGTAATGGCATCTTCATGTACAAATAATACTCCTCCGGGATATTTAAGTGATTATGTAACGGAAAAATATGCCCTTGTGGGATTGGTTCGTGCTGTTGCAACGGAATATGCAAATAAGGAAATCCAGTTTAATCTTGTATCGCCGGAGATGACGGAGACCAAATTCCTCGAAAGACTTCCGGAACTGATTGTAGAGCAAAATGCAATGAACAGTCCTAAAAAGAGAAACCTGCGTATAGAAGAGGTTATACCTGTTTTGGAATTTCTTTTGTCACCGGGGTCAGATGGGCTAACAGGAGAAAATATTGTAATTACCGGAGGCAAATAAGTGGTTAAAAGCAGAAAGTTATTTATATTCGGTACTTCAGATTATGCATTTATGGTCAACATATATTTTAAAGAACGCAGCGAATGGGAAGTTGCAGGCTTTGTGGTTGATGCAGAGTATAAAAAGGAAGATACTTTATGCGGATTGCCGGTGGTGACATCAGAACAATGCGAAAAGATTTATCCTCCCGAGGAATATGATGCGTTTGTTGCAATAGGCTACAAGGACATGAATAGAATAAGAGCACAAAAAATGCAGTGGTTAAAGGAAAGAGGATATCATCTGGCATCATATATTGACTTATCTAGTCGTTTCTTTGAGAATACTCAAATTGGGGAAAATTGTTTTATTATGGAAAATGTAGTAATACAACCAGGATGTCAGATTGGGGCAGGGGTATATCTTGGATCAGGCGTATGTATAGGTCATGATACAAAAATACAGGACTGCTCTTTTGTGGCAATAGGCTCAATGATTGCAGGATATGTAACCATAGGTGCCAACTCTTTTATAGGTGCTAATTCCACCATAAGTAATGGAATCAGGGTTGCAGACTATACTTTAGTCGGAGCAACTGCTTACATTACTAAGGATACAACAAAATATGGAGTTTATTTAAATGCGCATAGTAAGAATCTTTTTAAAAATGCACCGGATAGTGAGCAGGCGCAGAGAAGATTTTTTTAGCAGGGTGGATTATTATGCAATTAGAGCAAGATGTGACTGCATATGATAAGTCTAATATTTATGATGCAGATGTTAACATACTATCAAGAGCGTATCCTAAAAGAATCGTAGAAATATTGAGTAAGTATACAGAGTGTTTATAATATGTCAAAGAGAATTTTGGTAACCGGAGCCAATGGCTTTATCGGTAGCAATTTAATTAAACAATTGAAAAATATGGACATGGAGTTTTATGGCGTTGGAAGAAGCACAAATGACAGTATAGATAATTATATTTGTGCTGATATCAGCAGTCGGGATTTTGCAGATATGATTGTTGCTAATATTCAGCGCTGTGATGTCATTGTTCATTTAGCGGCTAATATTGACATGAAAGACGGGCGTTCAGATATAGAATCTAATTGCATTGGTACATATAATGTCTGTCAACTGGCTAACGAATGGAGATGTGATAAGATTGTTTACATGTCAAGCATTCCTGTTATAGGGGAGCCGAAAGAACTGCCAATCAGAGAAAATCATGAGACACATCCAATGACAATATACCATGTGACAAAGCTGGCAGGTGAGAAAATTCTTGAAGTGTGCTGTGATTCGTCAATTAAAAAGATTACTTTGCGTATTCCGTCACCTATTGGCGTCGGTATGAATATGAATACATTTCTGCCGATTATTTTGCAAAAATGTATTTCAGGAGAAAAAGTTTCTTTGTATGGTAAGGGGCTTCGCTGCCAGAATTATGTCGATGTAAGGGATGTGGTTCAGGCTGTTTTAAAAACTCTGGATTATGAAAAAAACGGTCTGTTTAATATTGCGGGATTAAAGGCAATTTCTAATATTGAGCTAGCGAGACTTTGCAAAAAGATTACAAATTCAGATTCATCAATTGTATTTGCAGATGTAGAAGATAAAGAAGAAAATTTTAAATGGGATATATCAATTGAAAAGGCTGCTGAGGAATTAAATTTTAAACCTCAGATTTCGTTGGAAGAATCTATCATGTGCCTATACGAAAGTATGAGAGTGTAAATTCGTTACAAAACATTTTTGAATGGATGATTAGTATGAAAATTGTTACTTTTTCAGACCTGCACGGGAATAAATATGCATTGGATGAATTTTTACGGGAATTAAAAAATATTAAATATGATTTGCTGGTATTTTGCGGTGATATATTCGGATATTATTATGACCAGCAATACATCATTGATAAATTGCTGAAGCTGGATAAGCTTATCTGGCTAAAAGGAAATCATGACGAATACTTTGTAAGTCTGTGGAATAAAGAGGCCGACGAAAAAGAATATATTGAAAAATATGGTCATTCATATAAGGATGTAAAGTCCCGATTTTCTTCAGAAACAATGCAGATGATATCTGAATTACCTTCAAAAATGGAAATAAAATACTTTGGTAAACGTATTGGCATTTTTCACGGAACCCCGAAGGACTCGCTGATGGGAAGGCTTTATCCCAATACAGAAGCGGAAGAAAAGGAATTATATGAGAAATATGATTTAGTAATACTTGGACATACACATTTTAAAATGCAAAGAAATATAGGCAATACTTTGGTAGTGAATCCGGGAGCATTAGGTCAGCCAAGAGATGCGAAAGGATATGGATATGCTATAATTGATACAGACAGTATGGAAGTTGTTTTTAAGAATGTGGAAATTAATAAATCGGAGCTGTATAAGAAAATAGATGCCAACGATCCTGATTTAAAAAAACTAAAGGAAGTATTGGAAAGAAAGGAATTAAAATATTGAGAAAAATACTTGTAACAGCTATCAGTGGAAATGTATCAAACGGCATTTTGAAAGCATTAAGAGAAAGTGAAGACAAGGTATACGGCTGTGACATATATGATTATCCTGTTGGAATGGATAAGGTGCAGGAATATTGGAAGAGCGACATGGCAGTGTCGGAAGAATACATTCCCAATCTGCTGTTAAAGTGTAAGGAATATGGAATTACGCATTTGATTCCTGTAAATGAATTTGAAATAAAAGCTATTAATGGAAATGCAGAGTTGTTTCACAATGCAGGAATCAAGCTTATGATTAACTCACCATTTGTTATTAATAACTTTTTGGACAAATATAAAACTATCAGGTATTTACAGGAAATTGAAAAAATTTGTGTTCCAAAAACATACACCTATGATGAGTTTGTTGAGGATGGCAATCAGTATTTCGTTAAGCTGACGAACTCATGCGGTTCTAAATATTCTAAAATTATAACAACAAAAGCTGAACTGGATGAACTGAATTTACAAAAAGATGAATATGTAATTCAGGAATATTTAAGCAATTCAGATGAGGAATATACTGTTGGCGTTTTTTCAAATGGGACGGATGTTTCAACTATTATTTTTAAAAGAAAGCTTGAACATGGCTATACTTCATTTGTGGAACTGGTGCAGGATAAGGATATTGATGCGGAAGCTAAGATGATTGCAGAAAGAATAGGTCTTAAAGGATATATTAATATACAGTTAAGAAAGCAGCGTGGTAAGAATTACATTTTTGAAATTAATCCCAGAATATCAGGTACAGTGTACTTCCGGCATATGCTTGGGTTTACAGATGTCCTTTGGTGGCTTGATTTGTTAGATGGTAAGAATGATTTTTCATATCGCTGCAATTATAAAACAGCCATAGGTATGCGCGAATTGACAGAAAAATTTGTGGTATTGGAATAAAAAGGGGCTCGGTTTATGAAAGAAAACATTGCTATTTGGGGAACAGGTAAATTAGCTTAAAATTTTATCCTAACAGGTATATGTTAGGGGAACTGTTGCTGAGTTTTGAATATTATATTGATTTATACATAGAATCAGGCAGAGGAGTTTAGACTTATGATTATACGAAGAAAAAATAATAATCAGGGGGATGTCAGCGGATATACATATATTCAAGAATTAACGATACAGATGGATGACGGGGAAAATAAGTTGTTGCCGGACAAGCGCGGAAATATATGTTTTATTGGAAACACTGATAAGCAACGCAAAGTAATCTGGAAAAATATGCATACCGGCGAGCCCGTAAATAACGAATTGTCGGCAGATATGAAATATGTGGTAAGCGGAAAGCAGCCACAGTTGCGTGGGGATTTTGTATGTGACGAAGAATTGGGAGATGATGAAGTACTTATATTTGATTGTAGTAAAGTGGGCAGGATAAGTAACAATTATAATAATGTCATGTTTATCGTAACTGAGGATTCTTCAATTGAGCCTATAAGAAAGATGAATAATGACGGCGTGCTGGTAGGAGACAACATAAGCTTTGACGAGTTTTCCAGAGTAAGGCTTAATTTTACTGATTCATATTCTGTGGTATTTGCAGAAAGATTTAAGAAGAATCTTGAACTGGAAATGAGACGTGAAAAGAAAATTAGTGGAAAGGATTATTGTGTAGCATATTCAAATATTAAGAAAAATATAATTGCAGACGGAAATATAATACCACTACAGTCAGGAAATGTTAATAAACTAATTGCATCCTGCACGGCAGCCGATTTTGTCAAAGACAAGATTTCTATTAATGACTGCGCGAATATAATAAGCGGCAGAGGATATATGTATCTGCATCCGTTTGCTGTTAATGGCATTGATGCGGATAATGTTAAGGTGGAGATTGTTGCAAACAGACAGCTTCCGCTTGAAATATATGATGAAGATAAAAAAGCATGGATTGCGGCTGAACGTGATGTGATTTCTCAATGCAGCAGGAATTATCAGGTGAAAATGCGTATTGTCGCTGAGTATGGAGATTATGTCAGAAGTGTAAGAATAGTAGGCCAGAAGCGGAAGTGAAAGCAGCATATTAGCGTGTAACATGATGTACCATTTATCACATTATGATTCAACGGTGCAGCAACCGGGTTGGTTCTACAATTAAACACAAATTTATCGATTAGGGACAGAACGAATTGTGAATTGCGGCTGTCCTTTTTAAAATAAAACTTGCAACTGATATTTGTAAAAAAGTGTTAGTTTACATAATATTTGTTGATATACAACAAATATATTTTAAATTTTAATGCTAATTTTTATTTAAAATTTATATTGATAACATGGTTTGAGAATGTTAAAATCATTGTACAAAGAAGCGGTTTATATATTATGCTTTAAAGATTTATTTTGATAAGGCGGTGAATCCGGATAAACTTGCAGGAAGATATATTGCAGGAGCGTTACGAAAGATATGAGGAGTTAATCAGGCAGTTTAGTCTGCTTGATGATGACTTTATGAAGAAGTGTTTTGAGAACGGAACATCATGTATACAGCTGATTCTCAGAATTATTCTTAAGCAGCCAAAGCTTACACTTGTAAGCAGTCATGGACAACATTATATCAAGAATTTATGGGGACGCTCAATACAGGCGGATATTTATGCACAGGATACATCAGGCAATATTTATGATGTTGAGGTACAGAAGGATAATAAAGGCGCAGATGCAAAGCGTGCACGCTATAACAGCAGTCTTATCGATGCGAATATTTTTGATAAGGGCTGTGAACCTTTGGATTTGCCGGAAAGTTATGTGATTTTTGTTACAAAGAATGATGTGTTAAAAGGTAGTTGCCCTGTGTATCATGTGGAGCGCTGTGTCAGGGAGCTTGGCAGTGATTTTAATGACTGTCAGCATATTATTTATGTGAATGCAGGTTATGAGGATGACACAACACCGCTTGGCAGGCTTATGCATGATTTCAGGTGTAAAGATGCATCCGAGATGTATTACAAAGAACTGGCGGAACGTGTGAGGTATCTGAAAGAGACAAGAGAGGGAGTGAATGATATGTGTAAGATAATGGAAGATTTGCGTGAGGAGGGCCGATTAGTGGGCCGGGCAGAGGTGCGAGAAGAAACTGCAGTGCAGATGCTCAGGGATGGTGTGCTGCCTTACGATAAGATAGCGCTTTATGCGGGAATTTCACTGGAGAGAGTTATGATATTAGGGAAAGAGATGATAGCATGAAAAAATATATTTAAAATTATATGGCAGTAAGGCGGTGAATCCGGATAAACTTGCAGGAAGATATGTTGCAGGAGCGTTACGAAAGATATGAGGAGTTAATCAGACAGTTTAATCTGCTTGATGATGACTTTATGAAGAAGTGTTTTGAGAACGGAACATCATGTATACAGCTGATTCTCAGAATTATTCTTAAGCAGCCAAAGCTTACACTTGTAAGCAGTCATGGACAACATTATATCAAGAATTTATGGGGACGCTCAATACAGGCGGATATTTATGCACAGGATACATCAGGCAATATTTATGATGTTGAGGTACAGAAGGATAATAAAGGCGCAGATGCAAAGCGTGCACGCTATAACAGCAGTCTTATCGATGCGAATATTTTTGATAAGGGCTGTGAACCTTTGGATTTGCCGGAAAGTTATGTGATTTTTGTTACAAAGAATGATGTGTTAAAAGGTAGTTGCCCTGTGTATCATGTGGAGCGCTGTGTCAGGGAGCTTGGCAGTGATTTTAATGACTGTCAGCATATTATTTATGTGAATGCAGGTTATGAGGATGACACAACACCGCTTGGCAGGCTTATGCATGATTTCAGGTGTAAAGATGCATCCGAGATGTATTACAAAGAACTGGCGGAACGTGTGAGGTATCTGAAAGAGACAAGAGAGGGAGTGAATGATATGTGTAAGATAATGGAAGATTTGCGTGAGGAGGGCCGATTAGTGGGCCGGGCAGAGGTGCGAGAAGAAACTGCAGTGCAGATGCTCAGGGATGGTGTGCTGCCTTACGATAAGATAGCGCTTTATGCGGGAATTTCACTGGAGAGAGTTATAATATTAGGGAAAGAGATGCCGGCGTAACAGATTATTTTTTCATGGAGGATTGCTATGGGTAAAACACTTGCAGTTATCACTGCGCGGGGAGGCAGTAAGAGAATACCGGGAAAGAATATCAAGGAGTTCTGCGGAAAACCGATACTGGCATATTCAATACAGGCTGCGTTAGAGTCTGGAGTGTTTGATGAGGTAATGGTATCTACAGACAGTGAAGAAATAGCAGACATTGCGACAAAATATGGCGCAAGTGTGCCTTTTTACAGAAGTGAGTCGACATCGAATGATTATGCAACGACAGCAGATGTACTGGTGGAAGTGATTGCGGAGTATGCAAAGAGAGGACAGGAGTTTGAATATTTTGCGTGCCTGTATCCGACTGCACCATTTGTTACATCCGATAAACTTAAGAAGGCATTTGACGCATTGTGCTCTAAGAATGGTGACTGCCTGATTCCGGTGGTTAAGTTTTCATATCCGCCACAGAGGGGATTTATTATTGAAGAAGGAGTTATGCGATATAAGAGTCCGGAAAATTTCAGAAAGCGTTCACAGGATTTAGAAGGACTTTACCATGACTGTGGGCAGTTTTATTTCTATAAGACAGATACATTTCTTAATAAGAAGGGGGAATTCCTTGACGGAATAATCCCATTTGAAATGGATGAGTCAGAGGTTCAGGATATAGACACATTAGAGGATTGGAAGCTTGCCGAAATAAAATATCAGAATATGCTTATGCAGAAAAAGAGCAACAAGCTTCCGGACAATAGACGATGCATTAAAATTGGTGACAGAATTGTAAATGAGACATCGCCGACATTTATTATTGCTGAAATGTCTGCAAATCATCTTATGGATTTTGACAGAGCAAAGGAAATTATCCGTGTGGCAAAGGAATGCGGTGCCGATGCAGTTAAACTTCAGACATACACGGCAGACACAATAACAATGGATTGTGATTCACCGTATTTTCAGGTTACGCAGGGGACGATTTGGGATGGTACTACACTTTACAAGCTGTATCAGAGTGCATATACTCCGTGGGATTGGCAGCCGAAGCTGAAAGAATATGCGGACGAAATTGGAATCATCTGCTTCTCATCGCCATTTGATAAAACAGCGGTAGATTTTATGGAACAGATGGATATGCCTGCATACAAAATAGCATCGTTTGAGATTACGGATATTCCTCTGATAAGAGAGGCAGCATCTAAGGGAAAGCCGATTATAATATCTACAGGAGTCGCGTACCCTGAAGATATTGAAAGAGCATTGGAAACCTGCAGGCAGGAGGGGAATGAACAGGTTATTTTTCTTAAATGCACTTCGGCATATCCTGCACCGTATGAGGATATTAATCTTAAGACAATAACCGATATGTCAGAGCGCTATAATTGTATATGCGGATTATCGGACCATACTATGGGAAGTACGGTTGCAGTTGCGGCAGTTGCAGCAGGAGCAAAGGTAATAGAAAAGCATCTTACGCTAAGACGTACTGATGGTGGTGCGGATGCTGCGTTTTCAATGGAACCGGAAGAATTTAAGAAGATGGTTGATGACATAAGGATTGTTGAGAAAGCACTCGGAAAGGTCACATATGAGCTCACGGACAAGCAGAAAAAGAGCAGGGAACACTGTCGGTCTTTGTTTGTGACAAAAGATATAAAGGCCGGTGAGGAATTTACAGAGAAGAATATGAGGTCAATAAGACCCGGGTATGGACTTTCAACTGTTCACTATGAAGAAATTCTTGGAATGAAGGCTTCACAGGATGTGAAAGCAGGAACTCCGATGGATTTGAAATATGTACAAATGTAATTGCATTATTGCAGATATTCTGAAGATGTAAGGATAAAGCAAATTGGGAGTAAATATGATTGGAATCAGGGCAGATGCCAACGAGGTAATTGCATCAGGGCATATTATGAGATGTATTGCAATTGCACTCAGGCTGAATCGGATGGGGGTTGAAACAAAATTTTACATATCGGATGAGTATTCGGTACCATTGCTTGAAAGCAGGGGGCTTAAGTATCATATACTGCATAATGACTGGTGTAATAAATCCGGGGAAACTGAACTGTTGAAGCGTGTGCTGCTGACGGATAAGGTAGAAGTGCTGCTTGTAGATTCGTATGAAGCAAGTGAGGAATATTTTGAAAAGCTGCACCAATGCGTAAAGCTTGTGTATATGGACGATTTGTGCAGGTTTCCGTATGATGTTGATATGATTGTTAATTATGCGGTGTGTGATTGTAAAATGCGTTATAATGCATTTGAATGGAAGAAGGAACCGCTTATGCTTACCGGACTTGCTTATACACCGCTTCGTGAAGAATTTTCAGATATCGGGGTGAAAAGTCTGGATAATGTGAGTGATATACTGCTTACGACAGGTGGAAGTGACCCAAAGGCAATGACATGTAAGATTGCAGAAGCATTATCATTGAAACTTTCTGATTCTATAAAACTTCATGTGGTTGAAGGCCCGTTTTTTGATGAAAACACAAGAAACGAACTGCATTTTATTGAAAATAAGCACAATAACATTATAGTTCACAAGAATGTAAGCAGAATGGATGAACTGCTCGAAAAATGCCAGCTGGCCATGTCGGCAGGCGGGACTACGCTTCTTGAGATATGTGCCGGAAGAGTGCCGTGTGTATGCTTTGCGATAAGTGACAATCAGAAAGCTCTGGTGGGGTTCCTTTCTGAACAAAAAGCGGTAAAGGCTTTTGACGCGGAAGATTTTGATAATATTGTTATGGCTGTAGAGGAACTCTGCTGCAATTATTCAGAGCGCAGACTCATAAGTGAGAGAGCAGGAAATTTGGTTGACGGAAACGGAGCAAGGCGTATAGCCGAAGCTCTTATGAAGATGCAATAATTTGTAATTGAGTCTATGATTTAGAAAAATATACTGTGGGAGGATGTCAAATGATTTGTCTGGTTATTGGTGCAAGTGAGGAATCGGTTTATGCAATTGAACTGGCAAGAAAGATGGGACACTATGTAATAGCATTTGACGGAAACAAAGATGCAGCCGGACTTAAATGCGCTGATGAAAGTCATGTGGTGGACATCCGCAATGCTGAAAATATATATGAAAAAATAGGTGACAGACACCCCGATATGGTGCTGCCTACACCAATAGGGAGAATCCTTGTGGTGAGTGGACAGGTTAATGACCATTATGCACTTAAAGGAGTAAGTCTTAAGGCAACAGATAACTGTACGGATAAATATGAGTTTCATAAGAAAATGCAGGCAATAGGAATGCGTGATGCACAGTGCATTTTGTTTAAAGATATCTCACAGGAATCGGAAGTAAGGTCGTATCCGATGATTTTAAAGCCACGGTTTGGTGCAGGAAGCAGAGGTATTTTTATGATTAATAATGAGCCCGATTTGCACAAAACAGCGGCTTTGCTGGGGGATGAGCTTTGTAGAGAGGATTATATTCTGGAATCACTTGTTGACGGTGAAGAATATGGCATTGACGGAGCATGCTTTAATGGAAAGACACAGATTATTCTTCTTAGAAAAAAGCTGATGACAGCACCACCTGAGAGACAATGTACAGGGTATATTTCTGTGAAAGAAAATGAACTTAAGCAGGAAGAATGGAATAAACTTAACGTATTAATGGATACGGCTGTTAAGACTATGGAGATTGAGAACAGTGTATTTCATGCAGATATTCTTAAAAATTCAGATGGATTTTTTATGATTGAAATGTCGGCACGACCTTCAGGACACCATTTGCATAATCTGTTTACTCCGCTTGTAACAGGAGTGTCGGTAATTGAGGAATATATAAAATTCCAGTCGGATGCTGCTTACTGCATTGAGCCGCATTACATAAAGAAAATGATGATTTGTTATTTTGATTTTGAGGACTGCGTAGTGCACAGTGTTCCGGCAAAAGACTATATTATGTCAAAATACCCTGTGATAAAGTGGGAATGCACAATAAAGAACAGTGATGTTCTTGGAAAGATTCCGGACGGACATTCTGTAATGGGGAGAGGCTTTTTCATAATTAAAGGAGAGGATGATTCAGAGCTGATTGAATGCAGGCAGCAGATACTTAATGAATTTATGATAGAAGAATTGCATATCTAGCAATGGTGGTCATTAGGAATGGAGAGTTGTTATGAGTGATTTGGAAAATACGTATTTTATACCTGTTATAGGCTGGCATGAGCCTGTAATTTCATACGGAAATGGTTCTTACGTGTATGGCAATGATGGAAAAGCATATCTTGATTTAAACTCAGGACAGTTCTGTACAGTTTTGGGACATTCGGATCCGGAACTTGCAAAACGACTTGAACAAAATGCCGGAAGAATTGCACATACCAATACCGGTATGCTTTGTGAAGAGGCAATTAAGGCAGCAGAAAATCTGCATCGTATAAGTGGTGAACTTGACGGATACAGTATTTTTCTTAGCACAGGTGCTGAGGCTGTAGAGTTCTGCATACGATATGCCAAGTTCTTAAAGAATAAACAGGGGATTGTATGTTTTGATAAGGGATATCATGGACTGACGCTTGGCGCACAGAGTATAACTTATGGCGGTGTTTATGCAAGACCTGAGGTAGATGGTATCTATCCGGTTCCGGTACCTGATACATTTGCGGATAACGCGGTGGTACAGCAGGCAGTAGAAATATTTGAGAAGACTTTGAAAAATCACTGTGACGAAATTGCGGCAGTGGTAATGGAACCGATTGTATCTGTTGGAGGAATGATTATACCGGGCGCGGAATATTTTAAAGAAATACGAAGATTGTGCGACCAATATGATGTAATGCTTATTTTTGACGAGTGTCAGACGGGCTTTGCGCGTACAGGTGAATGGTTTGCCTATCAGACGCTTGAGTGTCTTCCTGATATGATTGCATGCGCAAAGGCGGTGGGGCTGGGATACCCGGTTTCAATCGCAATGATGGCAGGAAAGTATGTCACAAAAGAAGGCTTTAAAATGACGCATTACAGCTCACATCAAAATGACGGCTTTGCAGCAGCAATTATTAATTATGGTATCGAATGTGTTGAAAATGAAAAGCTTTTGACTGCAATTAAAGAAAAAGGGCAGTATTTTCTTGAAAAGCTTCAGAACCTCTGCAACGATGATGGGGTCGGGCTTTGTAAAGCAAGAGGCTGCGGTCTTATGCTTGGAGCTGATTTATATGTCCCAGGGCTTGACAATTACCGCGGTTACTATGCTGAACTTTCAAAACGTGCCGTAGAAAAAGGTGTTATTATACAGGGAACTAATGGGGGCAGAACTCTTCGATTCCTTCCTGATTACAGAATAAGATACGAAGATATTGATTTTTGTATTGAAGTGTTGAAAGACATTTTATGATTTGAAAGAAGATATCAAAGATTACGATATTTTATTAAGCAGGTGAAAAATAATGTTCTCATTCAGAAAAAAGAAAATTAAAACCGAGCTGGATCAGGCGTTTGAAGAAATTCAGATGAATTTGTCGAATAACTACAAGGATGAAGCGAAAAAAGCGCTAAAACATGCACATGAAATATATGAGCGTATGGTATCGTCAGGACAGCTTTCCGGAAAGGAAAAGGAGAAGGCAGAATTAAGGCTTGATGAATATGAAGTACGGATGCAGGGGTATGGTCATAATCAGCATGTGGGGTGGTAGAACATTTACAGCTTAAAATATGCCTTTTTAACTTTACTTCCATATTTCAGGCGGATATTAACCTGAATTTCTTCATAGTCATGACCACTATATTCAGATGGTTCGAGGTAGTTTTTACCAGAGTAGTTAGCGATTACATTCCATTCATTAGAACCACGGTTACGGCTTAGAAAGCAGTATTCGGGCTCTGAGTCCATTCCATAAAGACCGTTGGCTGTGAGATTGCCGTTAGCAGCTTTATCTATCCATGCGTTAGCGATATCAACATTTGCATAGTATTCTTCATAAGAAGAATAAAAATACGGAGTAAGGTCAGACGGATTCTCTTTCAGCAGTTCAATCATGAGATTTGTAAGTGCATGTGCCCCTTCTGATGACATATGTGAAGAATTATGGTAATATGAGTCGGCACGTGCGAAGACTTCCGGGCGGGCGTAAGTAAAGTCATAGTAGCGCAGACCATTATCATCGGCAAGCTTTTGAAATATTGCGTGTGCTTCTTCGTAGTGTCCCATAGTAAGAACATAGGCATCATCTGCTCCCGGAGTCACCAAAATTAACTCTATGTCATTCTGCCTGCAGAGTCGGACTATCTTATTGAAATAATCAGTTGCTATGGAGGAATATGAACCCTGCCATGTGGTTTCGGAGTCCATGCTCATTTTCCCGTAATTCCAGTTTCCCATACCATCTTTGTACAGGCGTGTTCCGGATTCGGAGATGTAATACTGGTTCTTATACTGGTATGAATCAACACAGGACTCCCAACTGTAATATTTCTCATATCCTTGAATTAACGGATCAAACTTTATTTTTGGTAGGGCAAATGTACGCCATAACTGTGGGCGTCTTATACACATATCAAATCCAAAAATGGTTTTTGCCAATGAAGGACGTATTGCGGTCAGAGTTTTTTCTGTTGAATTAGTATTCTTTTTATAGTAGATGTTATTGTTCATATAGTACTGGTACCATACATCCATAATTACATATTTGGGCTTGCTTGTAGATAGGAAATCTTTAAGGATTATATAAGAATCACAAGGAAGCTGTCCATCACTTCCAAGGTTTATGGACTTGACATTGAGGGCTTCATCAAATTGCTCTGTTACAAACGAGCCATAGGCTGTGGAAGGTCCTATAAAACATATATCGTAGTTCCTGTTTTCGTGTGCTTCATTAAGAGTGCAACGCAAAAAGCTATTAGATGAAAGGTAATAGCTATAGTTAAAATATAATGTATAAACCATACATAGAACACAAATAAATGAAAATGCCCGTAATATAGAAGCACGCATGTCAGTAAAACCCTTTATAAGTATCCGGCGTATGCCAAAATTATCTATTTAAATATTATAGCAAATGTAATAAAAGTTTCAATAATGAATTGGATAATGATGGCGGAAATGTTATAATCAATACATCTGATTAGAATGTTTGGAATGGAGATTGGCATGTCGCGTTATAACAAGCTTTGCAGCCTTATAAAAGATATTGATGAGCTTGTACGTTTCCTGAGCGTACAGGATTATTATAATGGTATGAACTGCAATTCACGCCTGGTAAATAATCTTACAGGAATTATTGTCGATTCCAAAGATAACCGGATGTATGCAAAGCAGTACGAAGACGCTGCGCTCATGTTGCTTGAAGCACAGGAATCAAGGGATTATGTTGCTCTGTCGGATATATGCTCAATGCGGATAAGAAAGCTTTGTGTACAGGAGCTTGAGGATTTGCGAAGAAGCGGAACGTGGCAGGAGATACAGGATTACTATGAGTCAAACTACGCTGCCTGCAACAGGGTTACACAGAGAATGCTTGATCAATACGGAGTGGATGATGCATCGGATATACCTGACAGGTATGCACTTGTTGAAAATGAGATTGGAACATTTTCACTTAAGCTGATTAATGGAACAGGTGGTGAACTGCTTTTTGACAGTACAGACAATCCTTATTTGCAGGCAGAGGCAATGGTCGATTATTACTGCGCTGAAGGTACGGACAAGTGTGCGGTTTTTGGATTGGGAATGGGATACATTGCGATGGCAGCTGCCAAAAGGGAAGATATCGTTGAGGTAGAAGTCTACGAGCATGATATTAACGTTATTAAGGCGGCAATGCATTATTCAAACCTTGCTGATATGCTGTCGGACGGAAAAATTACAATCATATATACACCAAAGCTTGCTGAATTTTCAAAAAGGCTGTCGCAGATATCCGGTGAGCAGGATAAAACGACATCGATTATAATTCACCGTCCGTCAATGATGAATATTTCCAATGAAGAAATGAGGGTGAAGCTTGAGGATTTTTTTCTTCATGACAGCAGTGTAAGAAGTCAGCAAAGAAAGCTTGTCGGCAATTACATAATGAATATGCAGGATATAGATGCCTTTGCCAATGAGCTTAGAGAAAAATTTTCCGGTAAGAATGTACTTCTTATTGCAGGAGGACCTTCACTAGATGATAATCTGGATATGCTGGAAAGTTGCGCGACGGAATATATTGTGACAGAGTACGGATGTGAGGGAGTCAGAAGCTATCCGCTTTCTGAGGTCGTATCGGGGGAAGACTATATTGTTGTCTGTGTTGGAACTGTACTAAGAAATCTTATATCTTGTGGCATAAAGCCGGATTATGTTGTTATGATAGATGCACAGCCAAACATGGTGAGGCAGATAGAAGGGGTTGACACATCCGGGTTATCACTGGTGTATCTTCCTACGGTTTATTATAAGGTGCCAAAGCTTTGGACGGGCAAGAGATACATGGCTTTTCAGAAAGGTTTTGCGCAGTCTGAACTTGAAGCAGACAGAAGGAGTCTTGAGTTGTTTGAGTCAGGAGGTTCTGTCACAACGCTGGCTTTGGATATGTGTCTTAGATTTGGATGCAAAAAGATAGTTTGTATGGGGATGGATTTTGCTTATACTGACGGAAAGCGGCACAGCAGTGAAGCTTCTGTTGTGACCGAAAAGAACGGCTTAAGACAGGTGAAGTCTGTTGCAGGTGGGGACGTGACTACTGCGGTTAATCTTGATAACTACAGAATTTGGGTGGAAAGACGCCTTGCGGCAAGAACTGATGAGGAGCGAAAGACAAAGCTTATTAATGTCTCACGCGGAGCATATATTGAGGGAATGAACAATATTACACAATGGATGTAAGCTAATGTATGGAGGGGCAATGGAGAATACGATATTATTTGTAACACATCAGCTTTCAAGAACCGGTGCGCCGATAGTACTTATTGATATGATTAAGGTATGCATCAATGAAGGCTATAAGGCTGAGGTTATTTCGCTTCTTGACGGTGAATTGAAAAGTGATTTGGAGCAAATGGGAATTCAGGTCAGGATTAAGGATGACTTTGTAAATGACTGGGAGAATTTCAGAAACTATGCGGAGCAGTTTCATGCTGTGGTTGCCAATACACTGCTTACATATCAGGTTATACATGTGTTGAAGCAGGCAAATGTACCGGTTATCTGGTGGCTGCATGAAGGTGAACAGTATTTTGAGTATTTTAAAACAGTAATTCCGGATTTCGCAAAGTTGGGAAATAACATTCATGTATATTCTGTAGGACATCGTGTGCAGGATGTAATAATGAGAAGATATGGTGTCATGACGGAAATCCTTCACATGGGGGTAGAGGACAATTTTGCGCAAAATGAAGATAAAGATAAAAGTATTTTCGGACAGTATGACCCGGCACATGAAAAGGTACGTTTTCTGATTGTAGGAACATATTCAAAACTCAAAGCTCAGGATGTTCTTGCAAAGGCAATTGAGGAGCTTGATGAAAATGTAAGAAGCCGGTGTCAGTTTGTTTTCTGTGGCAATGAAGAAATGTACGATGAAGAAGTGCTTGAGGCTGTGACCTGTGTATGCAAAAAGTATGAAAATGTGCACAAAATACCTGCACAGCTGCATTCCAAAGTACTCGAACTTATGCAGGATATGGATTATCTGCTGGTGCCTTCAAGAGTTGACCCTATTCCAACGGTTGCGGTTGAGGCAATGATGATGGAAAAACCATGCCTGATTACGCAGGTATGCGGTGCTGCCTATTATCTTAAAGACGGTGATAATTCTTTTGTATTTCAAAGTGAGAATGTGCCTGCGCTTGCCGATAAAATCAGTGAAGCAGTCAACTTTTATAGAGACAATACCGGATGGAGGAGAATGTGCGAGACTTCCAGACGTGTTTATGAAGAGCATTTTTCAAAAAGAATTTTTGAAACAAAAGTAAAGGATATACTTGAACTTAATAAAAAACGCAGTTGGGTGATTAAGGATGACAATAAAATGATAAGCGTTATTATAGTTGTATGTGGAGATGAGCCGGCAGAGTATGTACACGAAACCCTGCGTTCGCTGGCAGCTAGTTGCATAAGCGGAATCAATTTGGAATGTATAGTTGCATGTGCTGATAACTTTGAAGTCTATGAACATGCATTATTGGATAACAATTGTGAAACACAATTTTGTCAAAACAATAACGGACTTTATGTTAGTGCGGTTAATCTTGGCGGACGCGATTACCGTACTATTGCGCAGCTGAAAAATGCATCAATACCGTATACACATGGCGAATACCTTGTATATATACAGCCCGGTGAGATTTTTGATAATGATACACTGTCAGAGCTTATGAACTCCGCTGAAGTGACGTACACACAGTTGCTTGATGCAGGAGCTGAGTGCCTTTGTTACAGTGCATTTCCAAAAGAAACGCTTTTGCAATATGGCAGTTTTAATGGAAAGCTTGCATGCGGTGAAGATTTTGAACTTGCAATAAGACTTGCGGACAGCGGGGTTAAAGTGATTCTGTCGGATGAACCGGTAAAGCCGGTATATGAAGAGCACTATAAAATGTATGCATATATATTTGGGAAATATGCCGGTAAACTTAGAAGTGATAATATGTTTGACCGGCTGCTCATGAAATATATGGAATCGGCATCTGCGTATGGGATAGGTGACGGGTTTATGAAGCAGCTTGAGGCTATGATAGCCAAAAGGGCTGAATATTACGAACTGGATGATGCGATACAGCCGGTTCTTATATATATGGGAGACCCAATCTGCTTTGATGTTCTTCGTTCATTTTCGTTTAACTTTGCGGAGGAACTCAGAAAACACGGAATTCCGGTAATTATTTATGATATGTCAAAGGAAGGTGTAAGCGGTCTTTCGGAATTTATAGGAAAGCATTTCAGGGCAGTTGTAGGTTTCCAGACAGCATTGTTCTCTGTGCACATGAAGGATTCAGAGGAACTTGTAAATAACCTGATTGCAGGGCCTAAGATTAATTTTCTGTATGACCATCCGCTTTATCTTTATTATCATTTTACGCTTAAGCTTGATAATTATTATGTGCTTACCCAGGATGAAGATTATGCGGAATATATCAGCAGATACTATCCGATGATAAAGGCAAGCTTTCATCTGCCGCCTGCGGGAATTGAGCTTTCGGGTGGGCATGTCCGTTGGAAAGATAAAAATTATGATATAGTGTTTGTGGCATCATACCATAATTACCGTGAAAGGATGCTTGCACTTGAAAAAGAGTGTGAACCGTCAACAAGAGAGCTTGCGCAGCAGCTTCTTGAGGTGATGAAAGAAAATCCCAACATGACATCAGAGGAAGCTATGACGGCAGTGCTTGAGGGCAGAAAAGAGAGTGTTAGCAATGATAAATTTGCCCGGCTTCTGAGCAGTTGCATGGACGCATGCAGAATTGTGATGTTTTTCTATAGGGAGAAAGTAATGGAGGTACTGCTTGATGCGGGGCTTGTAATTCATGTGTTTGGTGAAAGCTGGCGGGAGTGCCCTCTTGCAGGAAGAAGTAACATGGTGATTCATCCGGATGTTTCTTACATGGATGGAATAAAAATAATGGCACAGTCTAAGATTGCGTTAAATGTCATGTCGTGGCATAAGTCAGGAATGACTGAGCGCATTGCCAATACAATGCTTAACAAAACAGTGTGCCTTACGGACAGAACAAAATACCTTGAAAAGAATTTTAAAGATGGCACGGATATTGTGATGTTTGATTTATCAAAGCTGTATGAACTGCCGCAAAAGGTAGCGAATCTGCTATCGGATGATGACAGGATGCGCGAAATTGCCGAGGCAGGATATAGAAATGCATCGGCAAAGCACAGATGGAAAAACCGTGTGGACAGTTTTGTGGATATGATTGATAACGGAAAGCTGCAATGAATAAAGTGTTTACGGCTTTTCAAAGCCGGAATGGAGAATGATGAAGAAGATTTTATTTGTACAGTGGGATGCATTCATGCAAAAAGGAATGGAAAATGCATTGAATCGCCTTAAAAGCAGGATGAATTTTGAATATGAAACATTTTTCTACCGGTTTGTGAATTGGGATGAGGATGACATATTTACAAAGATATTTGAAGGCAAACTTGCAGAACAGTCACAAAATGCAAGAAAAACAGCGCAGATGGCTTGCGGTGAAAAACATTCTGTGTATGACGCGGTACTGACCGTCAATTTTTCTCCCTTGATATCTGATGTGTGCCAAAAGTATGGTGTCATTTATCTTGCCTGGGTTTATGACTGCCCGCTTCATATAAGAAAAACAAGGAGCCTTTTTAATAAATGTAACCGCATCTTTTTCTTTGACAGGGGACAGGCTGATTCATATAAAAGTACGGGGGTCAGCGGGGCAAGACATCTGGAACTTGCAGCAGATACGGACATTTATGACAAAGTGGCTATAAGCGAGGCGGACAAGAAAGCTTATGAGTGCGATGTATCGCTTGTAGGTAAATTATATAAGTCGGATTTTTCATATCTTTGCGGACCTCTGACACAGTATCAGAGAGGATATCTGGAGGGGATAATTTCTTCGCAGTCACAGCTTTATGGCGGGTATATACTTGGTGAGCTGATTGATTCACAGCTTATGAAGCAGCTTAATGATATGTACCGCAAGGCATCGGGCGGAAAATTTGCCGTATCCGAGGCGGAACTTGAATTTGCGATGAACTGTGAGATTACGGGGCGTGAAAGATATATGGCGCTTGCTCTTCTCTCAAACAGGCACAAAGTCAATGTGTATACAAATGATTCGGATGAACGCCTGCAAAATGTGCATTTCGGAGGGTATCTCGATTATTACGGACAGATGCCGAAAGCGTTTAAACTGAGCAGAATAAATCTAAATATTTCACTAAAGGCAATACAGACAGGGATTCCTTTAAGAGTATTTGATGTGCTTGCGTGCAGGGGATTTCTGCTTACCAACTATCAGGAGGAGATTGCCCAAAACTTTGAAGACGGCGTTGAACTGGTTATGTATTCGGATGTGGCAGACCTTGTGGCAAAGGCGGAGTATTATCTGAAACATGAAGATGAGAGACTTGCAATTGCGGATAATGGTTATGAAAAAGTAAAAAAGGTGTTTACATTTGACAGGCAGATGGAGAAGATTCTTAGCGAGATTAATGAGAGTAAGTAATGTTTCTTGAGCTGAATAGGATTTCTTGAGTGTGAGGGACGATATGAATGTACTTTTTTTGGAATGGAAAAATTTTGGAAGTAATGATGTAATTGATGCAATGCATGAATTGGGAATTAATGTAAAGCATATTGAGTTTGAGGCGATGAGAGAACGGGTTAATGAAGAGGCAGACAGAAGGCTTGACGACCTTATGAAAGCAAGATGTGCTGACTTAGGAAGCTTTGACTGGGTGTTTACGTTTAATTACAGTCCGCTTGTTTCTAATGCATGTAAGCGCAATAATCTTAAATATCTGGCATGGGTTTATGACATGCCGCTTGTTTCACTGTTTTCATATACCATAATTAATCCCTGCAATTATGTATTTGTTTTTGACAGTGCACTCTATCAGCGTTTCCGAAATGAAGGCATAACAACTGTATATTATATGCCGCTTGCGGCAAATACAAAGCGGCTTGACGCAATGAGTGTTACAGATGAGATTTCAGGTGTATTTTCAAGTGATATCTCGTTTGTTGGCGCAATGTATAATGAAAAACATAATTTATATGAAAGGCTTTCGTCAATGCCTGATTTCGCAAAGGGATATCTTGATGGCGTACTTGCCGCACAGATGAAGGTACAGGGATATTTCTTTATTGAGCAGATGCTGAAAGGTCCTGTGCTTGAGGAGATGAAGAAAGCACTGGAATACAAACCTAACAGTGACGGCGTTGAAACACCTGAATATGTGTATGCCAATTACTTTATGGCAAGGAAGCTTGCGGAGCTTGAGAGAAGGCATCTGCTTTCACTGCTTTCCGACAGACATGAAGTAAAGCTTTATACACACAATCCTACTCCTGAACTGCCGAAAGTCAGCAATAAAGGTGCAGTGGATTATTATGATACAATGCCTTATGTATTTAAATGCAGCAAAATAAATCTGAACATCTCTCTTAGAAGCATACAGACCGGTATTCCGCTGCGCTGTATGGATATAATGGGGGCGGGCGGTTTCCTGCTTTCCAATTATCAGGCTGATTTATTTGAACATTTTGTGCCGGGAGAGGATTTTGTATATTACGAAAGTGATGAGGATTTGCTTGGTAAATGTGAGTATTATCTGATACATGATGAGGAAAGGCGGCGCATAGCAACTAATGGTCATAGAAAGGTTGCCGCTAATCACACATATACGACGGCTCTTACGGCGATGATGAGGGTTGCAGGGGTTTAATTTCACACAATATTATGAACTGCATGGAAAAATAGCCGTAGATAAGCACAAAAATATACGTTATACCTGTGTGGCAAGGTCCATCATCTGCAGAAGGCGTGTATCATATGAATGATATTTGCAGACCTTTTCGTATCCGCTGCGTGCGATTGCTTCACGCTGTGAATCATGTGAAAGGTAATATGCACATTTGTCATGAAGTTCTTCCATTGAAGAATATGTTTCGAGGTCAACACCGATTTCAAACCATTCAGAAAGCTCTGACTGATAATTTGTAAGAAGGAATCCGCCACAGCCTAATATGTCGAAAATCCTTAGCGAAAGCCCTGAACGGATCGATTTGGCTGTAATATTTAAATTGATTTTACTCCGGTTAAAGATTAGCGGCATCTCGGTGAGTGATTTTGCAAAGCCGCGGTTATGTATACGCGGCATGGCCGAGGTGTTGCTTCCTGTATACAGGTCAACATTAAAATCGTTGGACAGCATTGTAAGTGCACGGATGCGCTCCTGCTCGGCAACCTTCACGCTTATGTACTGCTGTGCCACAAGAGCCTTGTATTCATGACGGCTGTTTTCGGGAAAGTCATAGTGGCCTGGTGCATTTTCAAGAAATGTTTTTACAAATGAGTCGGTCAGGCATTCCTCGATAAAATTGTATCCGTAAACATTTAACTGCGCCTCAATTAATCCGTTTGCAAAGCCTTCTTCGTAAGGAGGAAGCTTTACCTTATTATAAAGACATTTTTCTGCATACAGGGAACCGATAAAAGAAATGTCTGAAGTAAACCGTGCTTTGTCGGCAGATGATGCAGTGTCAATCACACGGTTGTTGCGCTCTATATTGGTGGCAAGCGGTATGTGAAATACGTGATCCGGATTCTGTGGCGCAAATTCATTGTAAAGGCAGCGGTCAAACAGAAAGACGCGATTGCAAGGGAGCTTAATTGAATTTGAATAAAGCTCCATAACAGGACTGTCCACGATAAGTGAAAAGTACATTATATTATATATGTTGCAAAGTTCAGCAAGCCACGGAAAAAAATTTATTGTAAAGACAAATGCAAAGCGGGAAGAATTGCCGGGTGCATCTAAGTGACTGCGTACGGCTTCAATTCCTTCCGATGGTGTCAGATTTTTATTATAAATTTCTTCGGTTACTTCCTCAACAGTCAGTGAAAGTCTGGTAAATGCTTCGATTATATCAGGCTCACAGATACTTCCGTACCGGTAGAAAAGCAATTTCATGGCGGCATCTCTCTCCAAATATATTATTATATGTGTCTGCAAAAGCATTTTATAACACTTATACATTAATTATAGATGCTTTTGTCTTTCAGGGCAATGTAAAGTTTTTTGCGGTTAGTGCCGATATAAACCACATGATTATATCCGGGCATGTGGATTGGCATTGCTTGCTGCCTGCCTTTTACCGTACAATGAAGCAGTGCAGAAATGAGGAGTATAATGGATAACGTGATTGATAACACAAGAAGTGAACAGATTGAGGCAGTTGTAATGGCAGCAGATTACTGCAAAAAGCTTGTAAAGGCGATGGACAATCTTGCCGGAGAATTTGAAAACGGAAAGCTTGAAGATACAGATGAGTATGCGAAGAATGTTCTTGCCGGAATTAACTGGACGATTCAGGTATATAACGGAACTAAAGATTGCCTCAAGGGAATAGGTATTCTTATAGATGAAGGTAAGATTAATGCTGCGATAGGCGACCTCGGGAGAGCATATCAGGATGATGATGACGCTGCCAAAGCAGCAGTCCTTAGAGGTGCTTTGAAAGAATTCGTAAATGATATGATTGAGGCCGGTGCAAAACTCAATTAAAAATCTTCAGTCTGTACATAGCTTATATAATGAACGGTTTCCCCTGCGTCATATGTTTGAAAACTGGCGCAGGGGATATTTTAATATAAAATGTATTTTTATGTATATTTTACAATTTTTAACATCCTGTTTTCACAAATTTTTTAGTTGACAGAAGTCAGTATTTAAGGCTACTATTGAGATAGTGTCGATAAAATCTGAACTTACTACGTTTTTAAGGTGGAGATTGTATATGAAGAAATTTATTTTAAAAATATATAAGGATGTAATTGCCGTTGTTGTGCTTATGATTCTTACCGGCGTACTTGCATACGGATTTATGGATATGGAGAATTTTGACCTGGCATATCCGATGTCATATGATGGCGGCGATGGTATGTCATACCTTGTAAATGCAGTAATGCTTATGGAAGGTAATACAACGATGGAAACTGACAGGCTCGGGGCACCATACGGGTACGCAGGATATGATTTTTATGCGAGCAGTCTGCACGGCTTTGATAATTTGGTTCTGAAAATTATAGTACAGTTTACCGATGAGCCGGCAGTTGCGGTTAATATGATGTTTCTGTTACTGTTTCCGATGATTGCACTTTTTGCATATTTTGTGCTGAGGCAGATGGGGATAAGACCGTGGATATCGGTAGGCGGTGCGCTCACATTTACATTTATGCCGTACCTGTTTGTGAGAGGCATGAATCATTTTGTACTTGCATGCTATTATTTCATTCCGGTTTCAATATTGTACTGTCTGTGGGTTTATCAGGATGACAACTTCTTTTGCCTGAACAAAAATTTCTTTAAAAACTGGAAGAATTATTTTGCAATACTGCTTTCCGTATGCATTGCCAATAACGGAATAGCATATTATGCATTCTTCACATGTTTTTTCCTTGTTGTAACAGGAATTGTAAAAGCGCTCAGAGAGAAGAAATGGTGTTACTTTGGCAAGGCGTGTGCGCTGATTGTTCTGGTTGCGGGCTTTATGGTTGCGGCGCTTATTCCAAATGTTATTTATATAAGTAAGAATGGCGTTAATAAGGAAGGCTTTGTAAGGACTCTGGACGGAGTTGAGACATATTCGCTTAAGATTGCGCAGCTTTTTATGCCGTTAAATTCACATGGAAGTTCTACGATTCAGGCTGTTATAGATGGATATAACGACACAATGCCGCTTGTCAATGAAAACTATATGGCATTTCTCGGTGTCATGGGCTGCATTGGATTTCTTATTCTGCTGGTGGTGCTTTTCCTTCGCAAAATGGGGGATGACAAGCCGTATAAGGTGCACCTTGAAATATTATCACTGCTTAACATTGCGGGTATACTGCTGGCTACAATAGGCGGATTTGGAAGCCTGTTCGGGCTTTTTATAACGGATATGATTCGCTGCTATAACAGAATATCGATTTTTATTGCATTTATTTCAATTGCGGCAGTATGCATTTTGTTAAATGTTTTATGCGACAGAATTCTGGCATCAGAGAAATTTAACGGCGTTGTAAGAAATTGCATTTATGCAGGGACGATTGCCGTATCATCTGTTGCGATGCTGTGGGGAATATGGTTTCAGTATCCGGGAATGTGTTTTGATTATACGAATTTCAGGGAATACTATAAATCCGACAAGGAATTTGTTGAGCGTATCGAGGCTTCGCTGCCGACAGGTGCGATGATTTACCAACTGCCGTATCATGAGTATCCGGAGGGCGGTGCTGTCAACGAAATGAATGATTATGATTTGTGGATAGGGTATATTCATTCAAAAGACCTGCGCTGGAGCTACGGCGGAGTTGTAGGGCGTGAAGCTGATAACTGGCTTTCCGGGATTGATAACAGTAATGTTCCTGAAATGCTGAAAACAGTTAAAGAAAAAGGATTTGCCGGAATTTACATAGACAGGCGTGCCTATTATGAAGAAGAAATAGGAGAGCTTGAAAATGATTTGGAGAAAGAACTTGGAATGGAACCGTTGATAAGCAACAATGGTGCACTGAGTTTCTTCTATATAAAATAGTTTTTTTTCACTGATTTAGATTAACCGGTATACACATTCAAATTGTTCTCAAAAAAAAACAATATTTATGAAAAATTTATATTGCATTTAGAGAATTGTTTGTGTATACTAGTTTTTGCTGTGACATGATAGCGAAGAAGCGAGAAGTTGCTGCGAGAGCGGGTTATTCCGTGGAGCGAATGTCAAAAAGCCGATACAACCCATCGGCTTCAACAATCTGGCGACAAGTCACTGTACAAAATATCATCTGCAAAGACAGAAATGACCGCGATGCTTTGAGAATTTAAACTCATGATACACGCGGGGGAGTGTACAGTCACCGCTTGTCGTACTTATGTTTTTAAAGTGCGAAAAGGAGGCGACTTTTTTATTATGGCAAATCAAGTAATGAGAATTACATTGAAGGCATACGATCATCAGTTGATTGATCAGTCAGCAAAGAAGATTATTGAGACTGTTAAGAAGACAGGAGCACAGGTTAGTGGTCCGGTACCTCTTCCAACAAAGAAGGAAGTTGTTACAATTCTTAGAGCTGTTCACAAGGATAAGGATTCAAGAGAGCAGTTCGAGCAGAGAACTCATAAGAGACTTATTGATATCATTACACCATCACAGAAGACTGTTGATGCGCTCTCTAAGTTGGAGATGCCTGCCGGTGTAAATATCAACATCAAGATGAAGTAATTCTTTCTATTAAACATGTTGCTGCTGTGTATGGGTTGACGCACGGGAATGAGCAACGGAGAATGAATTTTTTCATAAAGTAATATGTAGTAATCCTGAAGGGTTTAATATAGAAGTAACAAAAACCAGCAGTGGTGAAGGTTCCACTTATATTGACTGTTCTAGGATGATAAGATGCGCTTACGTAGTACTGAGATGACTTGGGAAATGTAATCATCTTATCCGCTGTAGATTAAACAGGAGGAAAGATTTAATGAAGAAGGCAATTTTAGCTACTAAAGTCGGAATGACTCAAATCTTCAACGAAGACGGTGTTTTGACACCGGTAACTGTTCTTCAGGCTGGCCCATGTGTTGTAACACAGGTTAAAACAGTTGAGAACGACGGTTATGAAGCTGTTCAGGTTGGTTTTTTGGACAAGAGAGAAAAGCTTGTCAACAAGCCAATGAAAGGACATTTTGACAAGGCTGGTGTTTCTTACAAGAGATTTGTAAGAGAGTTCAAATTTGAGAATGCCAGTGAGTACAATGTAAAGGACGAAATCAAGGCAGACATCTTCGCAGCAGGCGATAAGATTGATGCTACAGCTATTTCAAAGGGAAAAGGCTTCCAGGGCGCTATCAAGAGACTTGGACAGTCAAGAGGACCTATGGCTCATGGTTCTAAGTTCCACAGACATCAGGGTTCTAATGGATCAGCAACAACACCTGGTAGAGTATTTAAGGGCAAGGGAATGCCTGGTCACATGGGAGCTAAGAGAATCACAATCCAGAATCTCGAAGTTGTAAGAGTTGATGCCGAGAACAATATCATCTTAGTTAAGGGTGCAGTACCTGGACCTAAGAAATCATTAGTAACACTAAAAGAAACAGTAAAGAGTGATAAGTAATCTTTACTAGGGAAGGAGGACCACACAGATGGCAAACGTATCTGTTTATAATATTGAAGGCAAAGAAGTTGGCTCATTAGAATTGAACGATGCAGTTTTCGGTGTAGAGATCAATGAGCATCTCGTACACATGGCAGTTGTTCAGCAGCTTGCTAACAACCGTCAGGGAACACAGAAAGCTAAGACACGTTCAGAAGTTTCCGGTGGTGGTAGAAAGCCTTGGAGACAGAAGGGAACAGGCCACGCTAGACAGGGTTCAACAAGAGCTCCACAGTGGACTGGCGGCGGTGTTGTATTTGCACCAACTCCAAGAGACTACTCATTCAAGATGAATAAGAAGGAAAAGAGAGCTGCTCTTAAGTCAGCACTTACATCTAAAGTAGTTGATAAGAAGATTGTAGTTCTTGATGAGATTAAGTTTGAGGAAATTAAGACAAAGAATTTCGTTAATGTTATGAAGAACCTTAATGTAGATAAGGCACTTATGGTTATTAATGACAACGATTCAAACGTAATTCTTTCAGCACGTAATATTCCTGATGTTAAGGTTTCACAGCCTAACACAATTAATGTATATGACATTCTTAAGTATGACACACTTGTTGTTACTAAGGATGCAGTTGCAACAATCGAGGAGGTATACGCATAATGGCAGATATTAAGTACTATGATGTAATCCTCAAGCCGGTCATCACAGAGAAGTCAATGGCTGACATGGCTGACAAGAAGTACACATTTCTTGTTCATACAGAGGCTACAAAGTCTCAGATTAAAGAAGCTGTAGAGAAGATGTTTGCAGGAACAAAGGTTGCTAAGGTTAACACAATGAACCGTCTTGGCAAGAATAAGAGACGCGGAATGGTTACAGGTAAGACAGCAGCTACAAAGAAGGCAATCGTACAGCTCACAGATGACAGTAAGGATATTGAATTATTCGAGGGTCTTTAATTAGCACAATAGTGTAGAAAACAATATTACACAACATGTTTAAAACATGAAAGGAGTTAAGACAATGGGAATCAAAACATATAATCCCTATACACCTTCCAGAAGAAATATGACTGGCTCAGATTTCTCAGAGATTACAAAATCAACTCCAGAGAAGTCACTTCTTGTTTCACTTAGCAAGAATTCCGGTCGTAACAATCAGGGTAAGATTACAGTAAGACACCGTGGCGGTGGAAACAGAAAGAAATATAGATTAGTTGATTTCAAGAGAAATAAAGAAGGCGTTCCGGCAAAGGTTATCGGTATTGAATACGATCCAAACAGAACAGCCAATATCGCACTTATCTGCTATGCAGACGGTGAAAAGTCATACATCCTTGCTCCTGAAGGACTTACAGATGGAATGACAGTTATGAATGGACCTAAGGCAGAAGTAAGAGTTGGTAACTGCTTACCGCTTTCTGAGATTCCTGTAGGTACACAGATTCACAATATTGAGCTTTATCCTGGCAAGGGCGGACAGCTTGTTCGTTCAGCAGGTAACGCAGCACAGCTGATGGCTAAGGAAGGCAAGTATGCAACTCTTAGACTTCCATCAGGCGAGATGAGAATGGTGCCTATTATCTGCCGTGCAACAATCGGTGTTGTAGGTAATGGTGACCACAGCCTGATTAATCTTGGTAAAGCCGGACGTAAGCGTCACATGGGCATCCGTCCTACAGTTCGCGGTTCTGTTATGAACCCTAATGACCATCCACACGGTGGTGGTGAAGGACGTGCACCTATTGGTCGTCCGGGCCCGATGACACCTTGGGGTAAGCCTGCTCTTGGTCTTAAGACTCGTAAGAAGAACAAGCAGTCTAACAAGTTAATCATCAGAAGACGTAACGGTAAGGCAATCAAGTAATTTATTCAGGATTTTAAGGAGGTTAAAACCTATGGCTCGTTCACTTAAAAAAGGACCATTTGCGGATGAGAGCTTATTGAAGAAGATTGATGCCCTTAACGCTGCTAATGACAAGCAGGTTGTTAAGACATGGTCAAGACGCTCAACAATTTTCCCATCAATGGTTGGACATACAATCGCAGTTCATGATGGCAGAAAGCATGTGCCTGTATATGTTACAGAGGACATGGTTGGCCACAAGCTCGGTGAGTTCGTTGCTACAAGAACTTACAGAGGACACGGCAAAGACGAAAAGAAGTCAAAGTAATAATAGTTGAAAGGAGGCTCACTCATGGCTAGCGGACATAGATCGCAGATCAAGAGAGAAAGAAATGCTGTAAAGGATACAAGACCTTCAGCTAAGTTATCATATGCCAGAGTATCAGTACAGAAGGCATGCTTTGTATTAGATGCAATCAGAGGTAAGGACGTTGCTACTGCATTAGGTATTGTTACGTATAATCCTAGATATGCTTCATCATTAATAAAGAAGTTATTGGAATCAGCAATTGCAAATGCTGAGAATAACAATGGAATGGATCCTTCAAAGCTTTATGTTGAAGAGTGTTATGCAAACAAGGGACCTACAATGAAGAGAATTCATCCAAGAGCACAGGGAAGGGCTTACAGAATCGAGAAGAGAATGAGCCACATTACAATCGTGCTTAATGAAAGATAATGAAAGGAGTATCAAATGGGACAGAAAGTTAATCCACATGGCTTAAGAGTCGGTGTTATTAAGGACTGGGACTCAAAGTGGTATGCAGAAGATGATTTTGCAGATAACCTGGTTGAAGATTACAATATAAGAGAGTTTCTTAAGAAGAAGTTATATAGCGCAGGTATTTCAAGAATTGAAACAGAGCGTACAACAGACAGACTTAAGGTTATTATTCATACAGCTAAGCCTGGTATCGTAATCGGTAAGGGCGGCGCAGAAATCGAGAACCTTAAGAAGGAAGTTCAGAAGTTCACAGACAAGAAGCTTTCAATCGATATTAAGGAAGTTAAGAGACCTGATAAGGACGCTCAGCTTGTAGCTGAGAACATTGCACAGCAGCTTGAGAACCGTATCTCATTCAGAAGAGCAATGAAGTCTTGCATGGGCAGAACAATGAAGGCAGGAGCTAAGGGTATTAAGACAGCTTGCTCAGGCCGTCTCGGTGGAGCTGATATGGCTCGTACTGAGTTCTATAGTGATGGAACAATTCCTCTTCAGACATTACGCGCTGATATCAATTATGGTTTTGCTGAGGCAAATACAACATATGGTAAGGTTGGCGTTAAGGTTTGGATTTATGAAGGAGAGGTACTTCCAACAAAAGCAGTTAAGGAAGGGAGCGAGCAATAATGTTACTACCTAAGAGAGTTAAATATCGTAGACAGTTCCGTGGCTCAATGGCCGGTAAGGCTACAAGAGGCAATAAGATTAGCAATGGTGAGTATGGTATCGTTGCAATGGAGCCATGTTGGATTAAATCAAATCAGATAGAAGCAGCCCGTATTGCTATGACACGTTACATCAAGCGTGGTGGTAAGGTATTCATTAAGATTTTCCCTGATAAGCCTGTAACTCAGAAGCCTATCGGTGTTCGTATGGGTAAAGGTAAAGGTAATCTTGAATATTGGGTAGCAGTTGTTAAACCAGGTCGTGTAATGTTCGAAATCTCAGGTGTGCCTGAAGATGTAGCAAGAGAAGCTTTGCGTCTTGCAACTCACAAGCTTCCTTGCAAGTGTAAGATCGTTTCACGTGCAGATTTAGAAGGCGGTGATAACAGTGAAAATTAATAAATATGTAGAAGATTTAAGAACAAAATCAGCTGCAGAATTGAATGATGAATTAGTAGCTGCTAAGAAGGAGCTTTTTAACCTTAGATTCCAGAATGCAACAAATCAGTTGGACAATACAGCAAGAATCAAGGAAGTTCGTAGAAATATCGCAAGAATCCAGACAGTTATCGCATCAAAGTAATTGGTTGGATGATAGATTCCCAGAAAGGAGATATTTGTCGTGGAAGAGAGAAATTTGAGAAAAACCCGTACAGGCAGAGTCGTAAGCAATAAGATGGATAAGACAGTCGTTGTTGCAGTAGAAGACCACGTTAAGCATCCACTTTACAAGAAGATTGTAAATAGAACATACAAGTTGAAGGCTCATGATGAGAACAACGAATACATGATCGGTGATGTTGTAAAGGTTATGGAAACAAGACCTTTATCAAAGGATAAGAGATGGAGAGTTGTTGAGCTTATCAGTAGAGCAAAGTAATAGAAATATTTTTGAATATTGCTGAAAGGAGTAATATCATGATTCAACAGGAAACCAGACTTAAGGTTGCCGACAACACAGGCGCAAGAGAAATCCTCTGCATCCGTGTCATGGGCGGTTCAACCAGAAGATATGCAAGCATCGGCGATGTTATTGTTGCTACTGTTAAAGATGCAACACCAGGCGGTGTTGTAAAGAAGGGTGATGTAGTTAAGGCCGTTGTTGTTCGTACTGTTAAGAGTACACGTCGTAAAGACGGATCCTATATTAAATTTGACGAGAATGCTGCTGTTATCATCAAGGATGATAAGACACCAAGAGGAACACGTATTTTTGGACCAGTAGCCAGAGAGCTGAGAGATAAGCAGTTCATGAAGATTGTTTCTCTTGCTCCGGAAGTATTATAAGGAGGTACCGAGAGAATGTCAGCTGTCAGAATTAAGAAGAACGATCTCGTAAGAGTAATCGCAGGTAAGGACAAAGATAAGGAAGGAAAAGTTCTTTCAATTGATGCCAAGAATGGTAAGGTTATCGTTGAGGGCGTTAACATGATTACAAAGCATGCTAAGCCAAGCGCAGCTAACCAGCAGGGCGGTATCATTCACCGTGAGGCTCCAATCGACATTTCTAATGTAATGTATGTTTACAAGGGAAAGACAACAAAGATTGGTTACACATTCAAGGATGATAAGAAGGTTCGTGTTGCAAAGTCAACTGGCGACGTTATCGATTAATTAATTGAGAGAGGAGGTCAGGAAAATTGAGTAGACTTAAAGATTTATATAATGATCAGATTAAGGATGCTATGGTAAAGAAATTTGGTTATAAGAACCTTATGGAAGTACCAAAGCTTGATAAGATAGTTATCAATATGGCAATCGGTGAGGCTAAGGAAAACTCAAAGATTCTTGATGTAGCAATGAAGGAGCTTGAGACAATAGCAGGTCAGAAGCCGGTTCTTACAAGAGCTAAGAATTCAATTGCCAACTTCAAAATCAGAGAGGGTATGCCAATCGGATGCAAGGTTACACTTCGTGGTGACAGAATGTACGAGTTCCTTGACAGACTTGTAAACCTTTCACTTCCACGTGTACGTGACTTTAGAGGCGTAAGCGCAGACTCATTCGACGGAAGAGGAAATTATGCACTTGGTATCAAGGAGCAGATTATTTTCCCTGAAATCGAGTACGATAAGATTGACAAGGTAAGAGGTATGGACGTTATCGTTGTAACAACAGCTAAGACAGACGAAGAGGCAAGAGAGCTTCTCACACTGTTCAACATGCCTTTTAAGAAGTAATTATAGGAGGGAAATTCAATGGCTAAGACTTCAATGAAGATTAAGCAGCAGAGACCACAGAAGTTCTCAACAAGAGAATATACAAGATGTAGAATTTGTGGTCGTCCACATGCATATTTAAGAAAATACGGAATCTGCAGAATTTGCTTCCGTGAATTAGCTTACAAGGGTCAGATCCCTGGCGTTAAGAAAGCATCTTGGTAATTAGTATAGGAGGTACATTTCAATGACAGATCCAATAGCAGATATGCTTACAAGAATCCGTAATGCCAACACTGCAAAGCATGATACAGTTGATGTTCCTGCATCAAAGATGAAGATTTCAATTGCTGAAATTCTTCTCAAGGAAGGCTATATCAAGAGCTTTGAGCTTGTTGACAACGGCAATTTTAAAGATATCCGTATCACATTAAAGTATGGTAAGGACAAGAATGAGAAGATTATAACAGGACTTAAGAGAATTTCTAAGCCGGGTCTTCGTGTATATGCAAATAAGGAAGAGCTTCCTAGAGTTCTTAACGGACTCGGAATCGCAATCATTTCCACAAATCAGGGCGTTGTTACTGATAAGGAAGCAAGAAAGCTCAACGTTGGTGGAGAAGTCCTTGCATTCGTTTGGTAATTATAAATCACTCACACATTTTAGGAGGTGCACGGCATGTCACGTATAGGAAGAATGCCTATCGCTGTACCGGCAGGTGTTACTGTTGATATAGCAGAAAATAATAAGGTGACTGTAAAGGGTCCTAAGGGCACACTCGAAAGAGTATTGCCATCAGAGATGGACATTAAGTTAGAAGGCGCAGAGATTATTGTAACAAGACCAAATGACCTCAAGAAGATGAAGTCACTTCACGGTCTTACAAGAACTCTGATTGCTAACATGGTTACAGGCGTAACAGAAGGTTATGCAAAGACACTTGAGGTTAACGGTGTTGGTTACAGAGCTCAGAAGCAGGGCAATAAGTTAATCCTTTCACTTGGATACTCACATCCGGTTGAGATGGTTGACCCTGAAGGCCTTGAGTCTGTAGTAGAAGACCAGAATAAGATCGTTGTTAAAGGTATAGATAAAGAAAAAGTTGGCCAGTACGCTGCTGAAATCAGAAGCAAGAGAGCTCCGGAACCATATAAGGGCAAGGGTATCAAGTACGCTGATGAGGTTATTAGACGTAAGGTTGGTAAGACTGGTAAGAAATAATTAAAGGAGTGAACAAAGATGGTTAGTAAGAAGTCAAGAACAGAAGTTCGTGAGAATAAGCATAGAAAATTACGTAATCGTTTCAGCGGAACTGCTGAGAGACCACGTTTGGCTGTGTTTAGAAGCAATAATCATATGTACGCTCAGATTATTGACGATACAGTTGGTAAAACACTCGTTTCAGCATCTACACTTCAGAAGGATGTTAAAGCTGAACTCGAAAAAACTAATAACGTTGATGCAGCTGCATACTTAGGTACTGTAATTGCAAAGAGAGCTTTAGAGAAGAATATTACAACTGTTGTCTTTGATAGAGGCGGATTCATATATCAGGGAAAGATTCAGGCTTTAGCTGAAGCAGCTAGAGAAGCCGGTCTTGAATTCTAATATTGAAGAAAGGAAACAAACAATATGAAACGTACAATCGTTGATGCTAGTCAGTTAGAACTCACAGAAAAAGTAGTGTCAATCAAGCGTGTAACAAAGGTTGTTAAGGGTGGACGTAACTTCCGTTTCGCAGCTCTCGTAGTTGTTGGCGATGGCAATGGTCACGTAGGTGCAGGCGTTGGTAAGTCAATCGAAATTCCTGAAGCTATCCGTAAGGGTAAGGAAGATGCTATGAAGCATCTTGTTACAGTAGCACGTGATGAAAATAATAGTGTTCCACATGATTTTATCGGAAAGTTCGGAAGTGCAAGCGTACTTCTTAAGAAGTCTCCAGAAGGTACAGGTCTTATCGCAGGTGGTCCTGCGCGTGCCGTACTTGAGCTTGCAGGTGTTAAGAACATCCGTACAAAGTCTTTAGGCTCAAATAACAAGCAGAACGTAGTTCTTGCTACAATTCAGGGCCTCAGCCAGTTGAAGACTCCTGACGAGGTTGCAAGACTTCGCGGCAAGTCAGTAGCTGAAATTTATGAATAATTGTTGTGAATTTGGAGGATTAGTAAAATGGCAGATAAGATGTTAAAGATTACTTTAATTAAGTCTCCAATCGGTGCTGTTCCAAAGCATAGAAGAACTGTTGAAGCTATGGGTCTTACAAAGATGCATAAGACAGTTACACTTCCAGACAATGCAGCAACAAGAGGACAGATTCAGCAGATTGGTTACATGTTGAAAGTAGAGGAAATGTAATTATTATTGATTAGAAGGAGGTGCCACAATGGATTTATCAAATTTAAGTCCTGCAGCAGGATCAGTTAAGAGTGATAATTTCAGAAGAGGCCGTGGACATGGTTCAGGTAATGGCAAGACAGCCGGCAAGGGTCACAAAGGTCAGAAGGCTCGTTCAGGAGCTCCAAGACCGGGCTTTGAAGGTGGTCAGATGCCATTGTATAGAAGAATTCCTAAGAGAGGTTTCACTTGCAGAAATCACAAGGAAATCGTAGGAATCAATGTTAGCGCACTTGAGAGATTCGAGAATGGTTCAGATGTAACAATAGATACATTACTTGAATCAGGTATCGTAAGCAATCCTAAGGATGGCGTTAAGATTCTTGGCAATGGTGAACTTACAAAGAAGCTCAATGTTAAGGCAAACAGCTTCAGTGCAGCAGCTAAGGAAAAGATTGAAGCTCTTGGCGGAACTTGTGAGGTGTGCTAATGCTAAAAACACTCTGGAATGCATTAAAGATAAAGGAAATTAGAAAAAAGCTTCTCTATACATTTGCAATGATAATTGTAATGAGAATTGGTAGCTTATTGCCTATTCCTGGCGTTGATACAGAGTATTTTAGTACACTTTTGAGCAATGTAGAAGATTTGAGTATTCTTGATGCATTTACTGGCGGTTCTTTCGAGAAAATGTCAGTATTTGCATTGAGTATTACCCCATATATCACATCATCAATTATCATCCAGCTCCTTACAATTGCAATTCCTAAATTAGAGGAAATGCAGAAGGAAGGAGAGGATGGAAGAAGAAAGATTGCAGCCATCACAAGATACGTGACGATTGCACTTGCTCTTATTGAAGGTATTGCCATGGCAATCGGCTTTGGTAATCAGGGTCTTATTGAAGGCTATAGGGGAATGAGTACAATTCATTACGTAGCAAGCATCATTGTTGTAATTGCAGCATTGACAGCAGGTTCAGCAATTCTTATGTGGATTGGTGAGAGAATTACCGAGAACGGTGTGGGCAATGGTATTTCAATTGTACTTCTTGTTAATATCATTTCCAGCATACCGGAAGATATGGTATTACTTTATGAGCAGTTTGTTAAGCCACAAAACATTGCAAGAGGTGTTTTGGCAGCCGCAATCATTATAGCAATACTTGTTGCACTGGTAGCATTTATCTGCTTCCTGCAGGATGGCGAGAGACGAATCGAAGTCCGCTATGCAAACAAGATTAATGGTGCAGGCAAGCTTCCTTATCAGGGAGGCCGTACAACAAACATTCCACTCAAGGTTAATACAGCAGGTGTAATGCCAATTATTTTTGCATCATCATTAATGCAGTTCCCGGTAATTATTGTTCAGCTGTTTTCAAATAAGCAGTATGAGTGGACTAGATACTTGAGCTCATCATATTGGTGCAGAACATCCGATTGGAAATATTCGATTGGACTGCTCGTATATCTTATTTTGATTGTTGTATTTGCATATTTCTATACATCTATTACATTTAATCCGCTTGAAATTGCCAACAACTTAAGAAGGCAGAGCGGTGTTATTCCGGGAGTTAATCCGGGAAAGCCGACAAGCGAATATTTGAACAGAGTATTGAATTACATTGTTTTGATTGGTGCAGTATTCCTTATGGTAGTTGCACTGGTCCCAATCCTTTGCTCAGGTCTCTTCAATGCAAATGTTTCATTTGGCGGAACATCAATCATCATTATTGTTGGTGTTGTTCTTGAAACAGTAAAGCAGATTGAGTCTATGATGGCTAAGAGATATTACAAGGGATTTTTATCAGAATGATAATTTGAACATAAAACAAGCGCAGATAACGTATGTGTAAAATTTTTGCACATGCGTTATAGCGCTATATAAGAATAAGTAGATAATTGTAAATCACATGTTATGGCATGGAGGATTCGTATGAAGATTATTATGTTAGGCGCACCGGGCGCAGGTAAGGGAACACAGGCTAAGAGAATCGCTGAAAAATATTCAATTCCACATATTTCAACAGGTGATATTTTCAGAGCCAATATTAAAAATGGAACAGAACTTGGAAAGAAAGCCAAGACATACATGGATAAGGGCGAACTCGTACCGGATTCACTTGTAGTTGACTTGGTTATAGATAGATTTAAGGAAGCTGATTGTGCAAACGGATATGTACTTGACGGTTTCCCACGCACAATTCCTCAGGCTGAAGCACTTGATGAAGCTTTGAAGGCAATTGGCGAAAAGGTTGATTATGCAATCAATGTAGAAGTACCTGATGAAAATATTATCAACCGTATGTCAGGAAGACGCGCTTGTGTCGGATGTGGTGCAACATATCACATCAAGTATAATCCTACAAAGGTTGAGGGCGTATGCGATGCATGCGGTCAGGAGCTTATTCTCCGCGACGACGACAAGCCTGAGACTGTCAAGAACAGACTTGAAGTATACCACAATCAGACACAGCCTTTGATTGATTACTATTCAAATCAGGGAATAATGAAAGAAGTTGACGGAACTGTTGACATGGATGAAGTATTTAAATCCATCGTTGCAATTCTGGGTTAATAGATTGAAACTCGTTATGCGCAGAAGCGTGCGCGGAAATGAGGATTAGAATGTCAGTATCGGTAAAGTCACAAAGAGAAATAGAATTAATGCGCGAGGCCGGAAAAATTCTGGCTGCCGTGCATGAAGAACTGGAAAAAATAATAGAGCCGGGCATTACAACCAAGCATATTGATCAGGTCGGATATGACATTATCAAGAGTTATGGTTGCGAACCCTCCTTCTTGAATTATGAAGGTTATCCAGCTTCGATATGTGTTTCTGTCAATGACGAGGTCGTTCACGGAATACCAAGCAGAAAAAGGGTTTTGCATGAAGGTGATATTGTCAGCCTTGATGCCGGAGTTATCTATAAAGGTTATCATTCAGATGCAGCAAGGACTCATGCGGTTGGCGAAATCAGCAAAGAGGCGCAGCAGCTCATTGATGTTACGAGACAGAGCTTCTTTGAGGGAATTAAATTTGCAAAGAACGGATGCCATTTATACGAGATATCCAATGCTATTGCAGATTATGTTGATAAATTCGGATACGGAATTGTTCGTGACCTGGTTGGGCACGGTGTTGGAAGCAGTCTCCATGAAGAACCGCAGATACCGAATTTCAGGCAGCCACACAGAGGCATGAAGCTTGTGAGCGGAATGACCCTTGCAATAGAGCCGATGATTAACATTGGGACACAAAATGTCAAATGGATGGATGACCAGTGGACAGTAGTTGCAGCGGATGGTTCGCTTTCAGCACATTATGAGAACACGGTGCTGATTACTGATGACGGTCCCGAGATTCTGTCATTATCAAAAGAAGATGCGGCAAAGTATTTGCAATAAATTATTAGCAGGATGGAGACATAATGGACGAACGCTTTGTAACAGGATATTTTGCAAAATCCAAGGCAGGCCATGATGCAGGAAGTATTTATGTGATACTTGACAGCGATGAAAGATTTGTGTATCTTTCAGAAGGCAGGCTTAAAACTGTTGATAATCCCAAGAGGAAAAAAAGAAAGCACCTTCAGCTGATTAATGAAAGAGCAGAAGAGGTCATGGCAAAGCTTGATAAGGGATTGCCGATAACTAATGAAGATGTAAAGAGAAGCATAAAATTATATAATTCAAGAAAATAATCATTTTTTATGAGGAGGATTTAAATGTCAAAGTCAGATGTAATCGAAATCGAGGGTAAGGTAGTAGAGAAGCTTCCTAATGCAATGTTTCAGGTAGAGCTTGAAAACGGTCATCAGGTACTGGCTCATATCAGTGGAAAGCTTCGTATGAATTTTATTCGTATCCTTCCTGGAGATAAGGTAACAATTGAGCTTTCACCATATGATCTTACTAAGGGAAGAATCATCTGGAGAGATAAATAAAAATTGTTGCCAATTTTTAAAATTTATTCTTGCCATTCACATTTTATGTGTGATATAATACTAAACGTACTTTTTTGAAAGGAGGCTTTGGCAATGAAGGTTAGATCATCAGTTAAACCAATTTGCGAGAAATGCAAAGTCATCAAAAGAAAGGGCAGTATCAGAATTATCTGTGAAAACCCTAAGCACAAGCAGAGACAGGGCTAATTAGAATAAGGATAATACCGAGTCCTTGATTCGCAGGAAAGATTGTATCTTCCTGTCTTTTTGTGTGTATATGCCATTATGGCATGCTTCAGGAATGTGATTACATTCCGCTTTAGTTTTGCGGCTGCAGTAATGATACGGCAGGCAACGTTGTATAACGCCGCCCCGGTTCGGATTATTACTATGATATATAACGACAGATTCGTGCTGCGCACACATTTCAGGCGTCACTTGTGACGAGCTGCGTATGTATGATTTTGTCCGGACAATGAATGAATAAAGAATATTAACGGAGGTATAACAAGCACATGGCTCGTATTGCAGGTGTAGACTTACCAAGAGAAAAACGTGTTGAAATTGGTCTTACTTATATCTATGGAATAGGTAGAGTAACATCAAATCGTATCCTTGCAGAGGCACAGGTTAATCCTGATACTCGCGTAAGAGATTTAACAGACGAAGAAGTAGCAAAGATTCGTGATGTAATTGAGAATGACAACATCCTTGTTGAAGGTGATCTCAGAAGAGATATCGCAATGAATATCAAGAGACTTAAGGAAATCGGATGCTACCGCGGAATCCGTCACAGAAAGGGACTTCCATGCAGAGGTCAGAAGACAAAGACTAACGCAAGAACATGCAAGGGTCCTAAGAAGACAGTAGCTAATAAGAAGAAGTAATTAATCTTTAAGTCGAATTTATAGGAGGTTTGTTTAACAATGGCTCAGAAAGTTACAAAAAAAGTGACAAAGAAGCGTGTTAAGAAGAATGTTGAGCACGGACAGGCACACATTCAGTCATCTTTTAACAATACAATCGTTACATTGACAGACGCAGAAGGTAATGCTCTTTCATGGGCAAGTGCCGGCGGACTTGGTTTCAGGGGTTCAAGAAAGTCAACTCCATATGCTGCACAGATGGCAGCTGAGACAGCTACAAAGGCAGCTTTGGTTCATGGCCTTAAGTCAGTAGACGTTATGGTTAAGGGTCCTGGTTCAGGCAGAGAGGCAGCTATTCGTGCCCTTTCAGCAGCAGGTCTTACAGTAACAAGCATTAAGGACGTTACTCCGGTTCCACACAACGGATGCCGTCCACCAAAGCGTAGAAGAGTCTAATTAGGAGGTTAGGATAAGATGGCAGTTAATAGAGTTCCTGTTCTTAAGAGATGTAGATCATTGGACCTTGATCCAGTATATTTAGGTATAGATAAGAAGTCTAAGAGAAAGGCAAGCAACGCAGGCAGAAAGATTAGTGAATATGGTCTTCAGCTTAGAGAGAAGCAGAAGGCAAAGTTCATTTACGGCGTACTTGAGAAGCCTTTCCGTAACTATTACAAGAAGGCTGAGAAGATGTCAGGCCAGTCAGGTGAAAACCTTATGGTTATGCTTGAGCTCAGACTCGATAATGTAATTTTCAGAATGGGTTTTGCTAGAACAAGAAAAGAAGCAAGACAGATTGTAGATCACAAGCATGTACTTGTTAACGGCAAGTGCGTAAACATCCCATCATACCTTGTTAAGGCCGGTGATGTTATTGAAATCAGAGAGAAGTCAAAGGGTTCTGATAGATATAAGCAGGTTCTTGAGGCTACAAGCGGAAGAGTTGTTCCTGAGTGGCTTGAGGCTGATGCTGATGCTCTTAAGGGTTCAGTTAAGGCAATTCCTACAAGAGATATCATTGATGTCCCTGTTGACGAGATGCTTATCGTCGAGTTGTATTCTAAGTAATAACCATTGTGAAACTGCTCTGCAGTTTCACAGGGGACATTTGCCGGGGTGGCAGATGGTATGTTAATAAATAAGGAGGGCTAAATAGTGTTCGATTTTCAGAAACCTAAAATTGAGATTGCAACAATCTCTGATGACAAAAAGTACGGAAGATTTGTTGTAGAACCACTTGAAAGAGGTTATGGCACAACACTTGGCAATTCATTAAGAAGAATCATGTTGTCTTCATTACCGGGCGCTGCGGTTAGTCAGGTAAAAATCGAAGGCGTGTTGCACGAATTCAGTTCAATTCCGGGTGTTAAAGAAGATGTAACCGAAATCATCATGAACATCAAGAATTTAGCTATCAAGAACAACAGCGACTCAGACGAGCCTAAGACAGCATACATTGAGTTTGAAGGAGAGGGTGTTGTTAAGGCATCTGACATTCAGACAGACGGTGACATTGAGATTATTAATCCTGACCTTGTAATTGCTCATCTGAACGGCGGTGAGGGCTGTAAGCTTTCAATGGAGCTTACAATCACCAAAGGCAGAGGTTATGTAGGTTCAGATAAGAATAAGACAGATGATACACCTGTTGGTGTTATCGCAGTCGATTCAATTTATACACCTGTTGAGCGTGTAAATATGGCAGTTGAAAATACACGTGTCGGTCAGGTAACTGACTATGACAAGCTTACACTTGACGTGTATACTAACGGCACACTTGCTCCGGATGAGGCTGTAAGCCTTGCTGCAAAGGTGTTAAGTGAGCATCTTAATCTGTTCATTGATTTATCAGAGAATGCTAAAACAGCAGAAATTATGGTTGAGCAGGATACTGATGAGCATGAGAAGGTCCTTGAGATGACAATTGATGAGCTTGAGCTTTCAGTTCGTTCATATAATTGCCTTAAGAGAGCCGGTATTAATACAGTTGAAGAACTCTGCAACAAGACTTCTGATGACATGATGAAGGTTCGTAATCTGGGCCGCAAGTCACTTGAAGAGGTTCTTGCAAAGCTTAAGGAGCTTGGTTTGCAGTTAAGTCCTAATGAGGATTAATACAAATCATCAGATGCATATAATGTAGTGATACGCGCAGTTCAGTAAGTCCAAAGAAGCGTGATATGCGTGTTTCCAAAATAAAAAGTAGCCAGTAAGTCCAAAGAAGCGTGGCTACGGCACCGGATATTTGCCGATATACGGTGTTGCCGCATAAGCGGAGAAGGAGGATATAATGGCAAAGTATAGAAAGCTTGGAAGAACATCAAGCCAGAGAAAGGCTTTATTAAGAAGCCAGGTAACAGCACTTATCAACAACGGTAAGATTGTAACAACTGAGGCAAGAGCCAAGGAAGTAAGAAAGATTGCTGAACACCTTATCACACTTGCTGTTAAGGAGAAGGATAACTTCGAGGAAGTAACAGTAACAGCTAAGGTTCCTAAGAAGGATGCTGAAGGCAAGAGAGTTAAGGAAGTTGTTGACGGCAAGAAGGTTACAGTATATGAGTCAGTAGAGAAGACAATTAAGAAGGATAAACCTTCACGTCTTCATGCAAGACACCTTATGCTTAAGGATCTCTATACAGTAACAGAAGTTCCGGCAGAAGCTGCAGGAAGAAAGAAGAATACAAAGGAAGTTGACCTCGTTGCAAAGCTTTTTGACGAGATTGCTCCTAAGTATGTAGACCGCAAGGGTGGTTACACAAGAATTATTAAGATTGGACCACGTAAGGGCGATGCTGCAATGGAAGTTGTACTTGAATTAGTATAATAATTGTACATGGTAATAGGTGGGCACAACGGTGAATGCTGTTGTGCCTTTGCCATATCATGGAAAGGATATGCCGTGCTTCGTAAAGAAAATGATAATTTGGAAGATATAATAAAAGCCGAAAATTTGACATTTGAATATTACAGGCGTGATGAAGAGGGTAATGTTGAGGGTATTACGACAGCCGTGGACAATATAAGCCTTACAGTTAAAAAAGGTGACTTTGTGGCGGTTTTGGGGCATAACGGCTCAGGGAAATCAACATTTGCAAAGCATATTAATGCACTTCTTTATCCTACGGAGGGAACATTATTTGTAAATGGAATCGACACTACCGAGGAGGAACGCCTTTTAGAGATAAGACAGAGTGCAGGAATGGTATTTCAGAATCCTGACAATCAGATTGTATGTACGCTTGTGGACGAGGAAGTAGCTTTCGGACCGGAAAATATAGGCGTGCCGTCAGAAGAAATATGGGAGCGTGTTGAGAAAAGCCTTAAGGCAGTGGGGATGTTTGAATACAGGAATGCGTCACCTAACAAGCTTTCAGGCGGTCAGAAACAGCGTGTGGCTATTGCGGGAATAGTAGCAATGAAGCCGAAATGTATTGTACTTGATGAGCCTACGGCCATGCTTGACCCGTCGGGACGAAAAGAAGTTATGAAGGTTCTTCATGAGCTTAATAAAAAAGAGGGCGTTACAATAATTCTGATTACACACTATATGGATGAAGTTATTGACGCCGACAAGGTATTTGTGATAGATGGCGGAAAACTTGTGATGCAGGGAACTCCTCATGAGATATTTTCAAATGTGGAGCAGCTAAAGGAGTTGCGCCTTGATGTTCCGCAGGTTACAGAACTTGCATTTGAACTTAAGAAAGCAGGAGTGAATCTGCCGGACGGAATACTGACACATGAGGAATTTATCAGGGCACTTTCGCGTGTCGTAAAGTCTGGGGGTGCGTGATGTCAATAATTCTTGATAAAGTAAACTATGTTTATGAAATCGGCTCAGGCTTTGAAAAGCATGCGTTAAAGGATGTGAGCTGTGTAATTGAAAAGGGAGAGTTTATCGGACTTATCGGTCATACAGGCTCAGGTAAGTCAACACTTATACAGCACCTTAACGGGATAATTAAGGCAACAAGCGGAAACATTTTCTTTGACGGCGAGTACATTTATGATAAAGACTATGATATGAGGAAGCTGCGCAACAAAGTCGGGCTGGTATTCCAGTACCCGGAACATCAGTTGTTTGAAACTGATATTTTTAAGGATGTGTGTTTCGGACCGCGCAACCAGGGTTTGCCGGAGAAGGAAGTGCAGCTTAGGGCATTTCAGGCGCTCAGGCTTGTAGGGCTTGAGGAGAATCTTTATTATCAGTCACCGTTTGATTTGTCCGGCGGTCAGAAAAGACGTGCGGCAATCGCAGGAGTGCTTGCGATGAAGCCGGATTATCTGATACTTGACGAGCCTACGGCGGGGCTTGACCCTAAAGGCCGCGATGAGATATTGGGACATATAAGAAAGCTTCATGATGAGACAGGCATTGCCGTAATTCTTGTATCTCACAGCATGGAGGATGTAGCACGCTATGTTGACAGAATTATGGTTATGAACGATGGCGAGCTGATATTTGACGATAAGCCGAGAAATGTTTTTGCACACTACAGGGAGCTTGAGAGCGTGGGGCTTGCGGCACCGGATGTAACATATATAATGAATGATTTAAAAAGGGCAGGCTTTGCGGTTGATACAGATGCAATCACAGTTGAGGAAGCCCGTGATAACATTTTAAAAATGCTTAATGGTAAGGGATGAAATAAATGTTAAGAGACATTACAATTGGACAATATTATCAGGCAAAATCCCCGATACACGCACTTGACCCGAGAGTAAAGCTTGTCGGGACAATGGTATTTCTGATATCGCTTTTTATTGGACGCAATGTAATTATGTATGCGGTTGCAACAGCATTTCTTGCGGCTGTAATTAAGGTATCAAAAGTTCCGTTTAAATTTATGGTGCGCGGACTCAAAAGTATTGTATTTATTGCTGTTTTCAGTGCGGTATTCAACCTGTTTCTGACAGAGGGAACGCCAATCGTACAGTTTGGAATTTTCAAACTGACATGGGAAGGCATTGAGATGGCAGCTTTCATGGTGATACGACTCATTTACCTGATTATAGGGTCGTCGCTCATGACTCTTACGACAACGCCGAATGACCTTACAGACGGTCTTGAAAAAGGACTTGGTTTCCTTAATAAGATAAAAGTGCCTGTACACGAAATTGCAATGATGATGTCGATTGCCCTCAGATTTATACCGATTCTTATTGAAGAGACGGACAAAATTATGAAGGCACAGATAGCACGTGGTGCGGACTTTGAACATGGAAATATAATCCAGAGGGCAAAAGCGATGATTCCGATACTTGTACCGCTGTTTGTATCGGCGTTCAGACGTGCCAATGAGCTTGCAACGGCGATGGAAGCAAGGTGCTACCACGGTGGCGAAGGCAGGACAAAAATGCGTCCGCTCCGCTACAAAGCAAAGGATGTAAAAGCATATTTAATTCTTGCTGCTTATCTTGTATTAATGATTGCAATAAAAATGCTTAGAAACGGTGCGTTAGTATGAAAAATTACTTTGGAAGGATGCTGTAAATGAGACGGATTAAACTGGTTGTGGCATATGACGGGACAAACTATAGCGGCTGGCAGCTTCAGCCTAATGCGGTTACTGTCGAGCAGGTGCTAAATAAGGCTCTTTCCGGTATTTGTAATGAAGATATAAGGGTTATAGGCGCAAGCAGGACGGATGCGGGCGTGCATGCGCTTGGCAATATTGCGGTATTTGACACTGAATCCAGAATACCTGCCGAAAAGTTTGCTTATGCGCTTAACACGTATCTTCCGGATGATGTGTCAGTGCAGGAATCATGCGAGGTTGATGCTGATTTTCATCCAAGACACTGCAACACTGTAAAGACATATGAGTATAAAATTCTGAACAGAACATTTTCACTTCCGCTTATGCGCAGTGATACGCTGTTTTTCCATTATCCGCTTGATTTGGAAGCAATGAATGAAGCGGCACAGTATCTTGTAGGAGAGCATGATTTCAAAAGCTTCTGCTCGGTAAATACTCAGGCAGAGACAACGGTGCGTACAATTTATTCACTTGAAGTGATTGCAAAGCCTGTTGGCGGTTTCTGTGAAGCTGAGGCAGGTTCCAATGGTGGTAGCTGCGAAGAAATGCATGGAGCGGACAGCGTGGAAAATATGAAGCGCGGCAGGGAAATTATCATACGTGTCAGAGGTAATGGATTTTTATATAACATGGTAAGGATTATTGCAGGAACTCTTATTGAAGTCGGCAACAAAAGGCGGACGCCTGAAAGTGTAAAAGAAGCGCTTGAAGCCTGCAAAAGAGAGTGTGCCGGGCCGACAGCGCCGCCACAGGGGCTGACTTTAGCAGAGATTAAATATCTGTAAGTAATACGAAAAATGTTCTCGGAACGGAGGATATGATGGATAATGACACAAGAAAATGCAGGATATTTATAGCTGCGGTGCTGGCTGCTGTGGCTGTAACTGCGGCATTGCTGTACGGATATTCCGTATACCGGCTGAGCGTTAAAAAAACTGATATAAGTGAATATAATGAGGCATTGCCAGGCTTTGACTACAAGATAGAGGGCGGTTCTGTATATCGTGACGGACATGCCGTTGTAACAGGCTGGCTGACAGATACAGGACGTGTGGATTCAGGGTATAATTACGGAGTCGATACTGTTTTGTACGGAGTTTATAATAATTTTCATTGTGGCATTGTTAAAGATAATGAGGTAATAATATTTCCGACCAGACTTAAGAAAAGGCCTGATGTCAACAATGAATCCGGAGATGGAATCGATTATAAATACTGTGGATTTAACGCCTATGTACCGGATAAGTATGCATCGGGATATTCAGACCGTGAGCTGGTGCTGACTGTTATAAGGTATAATGAAGAGCAGTTTATTATAAAGACGGGTATAACATTAGGAGAAATTATCAGATGATAAATATATCAGAGAAAGCCGGAGGCATTAAGGATAAAATAAAGTGCAGATGGGGAATTGTTCTGACATTTGTTATGTACCTGATTATTAATATGGGAATTGTAAATTCCGGTGATGATTTTGTATTTATGAATGCACCGGTGCAGTTTGGAAGCCTCGCAGGATTTATGAAGTTTTATTACAGCCACTGGAGCGGAAGGGTTATCCCACATACGCTGCTGGTTATACTGATTAATCTTCCTCAGCCGGTATTCTGGATTTTAAATGCATTATTTATGACGCTGCTTGTGTGGGCCTTGATAAGATTCTGTACGGCAGACAGCCGTACCGGCATGGAAAATGTGCAAAGCGTCAATGTTTTAACAGTACTTTTGGCGGCAGCAGTTATATTTCTTCCAAAACAGGCGATGCTCAACGGTTCTGTTTTGTGGAAATGTGCGGCAGTTTTGTATATATGGGGAACACTATGTGCATTCTGTGCGTTATATCCGTTTATCTCAAGGCTGTATGGCAGGGAATGTTCTAAGAAAATGCTGCTTATACTGGTGCCATGCTGCATATATGGATGCAGCTTTGAGCAGACGGCAGCATTTATGACAGCGTTCATGCTGATAATGGCGGTTGTTAATGCTGTAAAATATAAATCTCTTACACTGACAGAGATTATACTGCTTGCAGTAACACTGCTTATGACGGCTGTGACATTGGCGGCACCGGGAAGCTGGGAACGTTATAAGCTTGAGATAATAATGGATATATCATGCTATGACACTTATACATTTGCGGACCGCGTTATATTTTCCCTCTCAAATATGCTTGAAAGCATACAGGAGTATTTTGGAATTATTCTTGTACTGATAAGTGCGGCGGCATTTGCAATGACCTGCAGACGATACAGCTCAAAAATATGCAGGTGCGTGGCTGCGGTTCCTGTAATGTATTACGGCAGTTTCTGTATTTACAGAGTGTTGTCGGGATATAACGGCACAACGCCGGTAGTAAAGCTCCTTGGCCGGTATTTATTTAATTATATTGATATTACTTCAGATGCATTTGAAATATCGCATGGACAGTGGATTTCCATGTTTGCCGGGATCTTGTGCATATGCATTGTGCTGGTGATGCTGTTTATAGGCGTTGCAGAAGAAAATGAGTGGATAGCGCCCGTGATATTTGGTGCAGCAGTATGCGAAGCAATCATGATTGGACTTTCGCCAAGTGTAAATACAACAGAAGCAAGAGGGTTGTTTATTACATTTCTTTTTCTGCTTGTGACGCTTTTAAGACTTGTTATTCTGGCTTTCAGGCAGGCGAAGAGTTGGACACGGGAAGTTTAAGATATTGCAGGAAGAAATGAAAAAATGAATGAATAAAATTTGAAAAAAATGTTGACACTCGTGGCAACGTATTATATAATCTTTAAGTGCGCGCGGTACAAGTGCGCCGTTATAAGGTTCGATAGGTGCTTAGCCATTAGCCCCGGATAAGCATTTAATCATAAAAATAAGTTACTTTTTTTATTATTATCAGGAGGAAAACCGATGAAGAGTTTTGTGGCTAGTCCATCAACAATTGAAAGAAAATGGTATGTAGTTGATGCTTCCCAGTATACATTAGGCCGTCTGTCATCACAGGTAGCAGCAGTACTTAGAGGAAAGCACAAGCCAATCTACACACCTAATATTGATACAGGTGATTATGTAATCGTTATTAATGCAGATAAGATTAAGGTTACAGGTAAGAAGTTAGATCAGAAGATTTACTACAATCATTCAGAGTATGTAGGCGGAATGAAAGAGACTACACTCAAGGAAATGATGGCAAAGAAACCTGAGAAAGTTATCGAACTTGCAGTTAAGGGAATGCTTCCAAAGGGACCTTTAGGTAGAGAAATGTTCAGAAAGCTTCACGTATACGCAGGCCCAGAGCATGAGCAGGCAGCACAGAAGCCAGAAGTATTGACATTTTAATTAAGGAACGAATAAGGAGGATATAACATTGGCTAGAACAAGCAAAGCTAAGGCAAAGTTCTACGGAACAGGTAGAAGAAAAAGCAGTATTGCTAGAGTATATTTAGTACCTGGTACAGGTAATATCACAATTAACAAGAGAGATATTGATGACTACTTTGGTCTTGAGACTCTTAAGGTTGTAGTACGTCAGCCATTGGTTCTGACAGAGACAACAGACAAGTATGACGTAATCGTAAATGTTCATGGCGGTGGATTCACAGGTCAGGCAGGCGCAGTTCGTCACGGTATCTCAAGAGCTCTTCTTGAGGTTGATTCAGACGAGTATCGTCCACTTCTTAAGAAGGCAGGATACCTCACAAGAGATCCTCGTATGAAGGAAAGAAAGAAGTACGGCTTGAAGGCAGCTCGTCGTGCACCACAGTTCTCAAAGAGATAATAAAGTTTCAAAAATCATGGCGTTTCAGAAAGTGTATTACACTCCAGGACTTTTGTCCTGGAGTGTTTTTTCGTGATAACAGAGGAATTGATTATTATTATATAAATCTTAAACCTTTTGCTTGCACAATAAATAGATAGCGTCAATTTTAAAAAAAAACTTGTTTGCACAACTTGAACAAACAAGTTTTTTGACTTATAATTAGACTTATCAAAGGAGTAGATAGGTATGATTAAAGTTGATTGTGATTATAATATAAAAGATGACATTGGGTTTATATTAGAAACAGAAAAAATAAATATCATTGAGTTGTCTGAAAGAACAAAAGTATCAAGGACTACGTTAGATGGAATAGAGAAAAAAAGTAAGGCTAGGGATGATGTTTGTGAAAAAATATATTCATATGCCTATGAGAACAAATATAGAATTAACTCCGTTAAAGAAGAGTTGATAAAAGAAAAATATCGTGACGTATTGTTTCATGGTTCTAAGGATGGTTTATCAGAGGTTACGATTACCGGTTCAAGAGATAATTGTGATTTTGGAAAAGGCTTTTATCTGGGAGAAACATATTATCAAGCATTATCGTTTGTTTGTGAAAAAGAAAAATCTTCTGTGTATTCGTTTAAGTATTCACTTAGTGATTTAAAGATAAAGAGATTTGATTGTAATCTGGAATGGATGCTTGCTATTTGTTATTATCGCGGAACATTAAGAGAATACGCCTCAAATCAGATGGTTAGCAAAATAGTAGCCGAAATAGAAGCCGCAGATGTGATTATTGCTCCTATAGCGGATAATAAAATGTTTTATGTAATGGCGCAGTTTACTGATGGAGAAATAAATGCAGACGTTGCGCTTCACTCGTTATCAGCATCAAAGTTGGGACTCCAATTTATATTTAAAACAGATAAAGCATTGCAAAATTTAGTTCCAATTGAAAGATACTATCTGTCTAATCCTGAACGGGAGGATTGTAGGAAACTATTGAATGAGCGAAGCTATGAAATAGATACTAAACTGAAACTTGCAAAAAGGGAGTTTAAAACAGGTTTATATATTGAGGAAATATTGAAATGAGAAATTTTGATCATAATGGACTGTTACTTGCTGAATATCAAGGAAAACTATTCGAAAAATCGAATGAATTGAACTGCTCAACCGGAGTCTATATTAGAAGATTTTTGCATTCTGATTTGCTAAAAAAACTAGATACAAATAATCCGGCATATTTATCTCTTGATGTAAGTGAGGGGATTAATAGTATTTTAGAACAATTCGGGAACTCTGACTATGGTAAAGTGAAATATTCAAAAAGCGCGCTATTTTGGATGGGATATATGTATAGATATATTTCGTATACAAGAGAACAATCTACAAAATTTATTATGAAACTATTTAATTATAAGCAAATGAACGATGTATACTATTCATTTCATACACAGGACCCGGAATGGTGTATTCAAAGTTTGTTAGAGATTAATAATCTGACTGAAGACATATTTGATAATAATCTCAGATTAAAGCAAATAATAAAGGAAAAAGGAAATTACTAAACTTATCTGACCAATATGAACAACCCCTTGTAAACTATGTTTACAGGGGTTTCTTTTTGCCCAGAATTCAGCAGTTGGTGTTTGCTTGATTTTAAATTGGTGTTAAATAAATTAATTATACAATAGCAATTATTTGTCAAAAGTTGTATAATCATAAATAGGGATTGATTATTAAGTAACACTGTTTGGAGGTAGCTATATGGCTGGAATAAAAAAGGATATACATAATTTGACTGAATATTTACAGGATTACATTGCAGGAAAGGAGCCAAAGAGACCGGTCATGGGAACACCGACAGCGGATAAGCTTGCGTCGGAAATCTCAATTTTGATTGAAAGTAGCGGACGTATGACAGCTTCTTCAATGAATCTTATGGAAACAGCAAGTTCATTATCAACATTTGATGTGGGCCTTGCTCATATTTCAAATGGATTAAAAGATTTTTCAGTAGAAATGGCAGATCTTAGTGAATCCAATCTGGCGGTAGTAGAAGAAACCAATGCAACGATGAATCAGGTGAATAATAATATTGAGCAGACTACACAAACCTTAAGCGATTTGGCGGATGAGTCCCATTATTTGGAAGACAAAAATAATGAGAGTAATAAACTTTTAAAAGAAGTTGGTGTTCTTAAGGAAAATTTGTATCAGGACACCAATGAATTGAAAGAAAAAATGGCGCAGCTGGTTGAGCTTGTAAAGGGGATTGAAAACATTGTAGAGAGTGTGGGAAGCATTGCCGGACAAACCAATCTCCTTGCTTTAAATGCATCTATTGAGGCGGCAAGGGCAGGAGAGCATGGCAAAGGCTTTGCAGTAGTGGCAGAAGAAGTGCGTCAGCTGGCGGATAGCACGAAGTATGAACTTACTAACATGAAAGAATTTGTTGCAAAAATATATGAAGCATCAGAACAAGGAAAAAATAGCATGAATCGTGCCGTGGAATCAGTTGACCAGATGAGCGGAAAAATTGATCAGGTTGGTCAGACGGTTGGAGAAAATATTGGAATGCTGAATAAGGTAATTAGCAGCGTTAATGAAATAAATGACAGCATGCAGGCAATACGTTCGGCTACTGCCGAAGTTAATTCGGCAATGGAACAGTGTAGCAATGATGCAGAACATCTTACAGATCTTACACATGTAATCAGGCAGTCAGCAGATGAGAGTGTTACATATGCAAGCGGAATAGCAGAGATTGATGACAGATTGTCGGATGTGACAACAGAATTGTATAAGAGCGTGGAAGATGGAATGGTAATGATTTCCAATGATGAGTTTAAGGACATTATCGAAAAGGCGAAAACGGCACATACAAAGTGGATTGAAACGGCTGAGCAGATGGTTAATGATATGAAAGTCAGGCCGTTACAGCTGAATTCGCATAAGTGTGCATTTGGACATTATTATTATGCTGTTCCGATAAAAAATCCTATTATAGCAGACGAATGGGGAAAAATAGAGAAGCTTCACGCAGACTTCCATGCAAAAGGCCAGTTTGTTATATCTGCAATTTGCAGTGGTAACGAAGGAAAGGCAAGAGAATACATGGAGGAAATTAAGACATCCTCAGTTGAACTCATAAGAATTCTGGATGATATATCCAAAGCTGTAGAACAATTAACAGAGGAAGGAAAAAGCATTTTTACAGGACAGAAATAAAGCACATGAGTAATATGGCAGCAGCAGGCATTGCTTTTATGCCTGCTGAAAAATGTTTAATCAGCAGCTACTGCCATTATCTTAAAAGGAAAAATTCGTAAATGATATTAAGTGTAAGCCGTAGAACTGACATCCCCAATTATTATACGGAATGGTTTTTTAACAGAATAAAAGAAGGCTTTGCGTATGTAAGAAATCCAATGAATCCGCATCAGGTGAGCAAAATTAACATATCACCTGCCGTGGTAGACTGTATTGTTTTTTGGACGAAAAATCCTGAACCGATGATATGCAGACTAGATGAGCTTGCGGATTATAATTACTATTTTCAGTTCACGCTGACCGGATATGGAAAAGATATAGAGCGCAATGTTCCGAACAAAAAAGAAAAAATGATTCCGATATTTCGGGAATTATCGGAAAAGACAGGAAAGCAAAAAATTATCTGGCGATATGACCCGATTATATTTACAAAAAAATATACACCGGAATATCATCTGAAAGCATTTGAGCAGATTGCAGAGGCGCTTAACGGCTATACTGAGAAATGTGTCATAAGTTTTGTTGATGTGTATGCAAAGAATAAAAAGAATATTGAAGCATTTAACTCATATGCCCCTGATAAACCGGAAATTTTGGCATTTGCAGAGAAAATAAGCAAAATTGCCCGGATAAATGGAATGGCGATAGGAAGCTGTGCCGAGAGCATGGACCTGAGTGAATGCGGTATTGAACATAACTGTTGCATTGATAAAGCACTTATACAAAAAATAACCGGCTACAGGATAAATGCAGAAAAAGACAAAAAACAGCGTCAGGAATGCGGGTGCATTGAGAGCGTTGACATTGGCACGTACAACACTTGCAAGAATGGCTGCAAATACTGTTATGCAAATTACAACGAAGAAAGTGTTGCAGGAAATTGTATCAAATATGACCCTAAGTCACCAATACTGTGCGGTGTAATCGATGAAAACGATAAGATAACGGAGAGAAAAGTAAAATCTTTAAGAGAGCGGCAATTGAGTATTTTTGATTTATAGAAATCTTTGCGCTCTAGAGAAATGTATTGGCATAGGAGGCATAAGCAATGAAGAACCTGCTTTTTGTTAACGGATGTATCCGCAAGGAATCAAGAACAGAAAAGCTTAGCCGTGATTATATTGGACGGGTATTTAAGAAGGATGATATCGTCTGTAAAGAGGTGAATGTATCACAGCTTGATATATTTCCACTTAATGAGGAGGATATTATTGAACGTAACAATGATATAAGAAATAATGACCTTGAGAAAGAAAAGTACGGGCTGGCAAGGGAGTTTGGCAATGCAGATATAATCGTGGTTGCTGCACCGTATTGGGATTCCTCATTTCCGTCCAAATTGAAGGTATATTTTGAGCATATATGCGTTGATGGGATAACATTTGAATATGACAGAGAGGGAAATCTCATTAAAAAATGTGCGGCAGGAAAGCTTATTTACATAACAACGGCGGGAGGATACATAAGGGAACACTCAAGCGTCGAGATGTATATGGAAGAGCTGAGTGCGTTTTTTGGAATTAATGATTTCAGATTTTACTGTGCGCAGGGACTTGATATTTTTCCTGAAAAAGCCGGGCAGATACTTAACGATACGCTTCTTGACATGGTGCATGATTCTTTAAAAAGCGCCTCAAGGGCAGTGCCGGATATTCAGGTGCCGGATGTGGGAGAATACGAAACAGATTTTAACGATGAAGAGTTGGTATCGCTAAAGAGCAGAGGCTTCAGGGTAAGCTCGCAATACTATAAACGTGGGCTTCCGGGCTCATTTCCTGACTGCTATGTGAGAAAGTCAGTTGCCGATATGCTTGAAAAGGCGCAGTCAATGCTCCCGAAAGGTATTGTTTTCAAGATATATGACGGATACAGGCCGTTGACCATACAAAAAGCGTTATGGGACTATTTTATTGAAATAGTGCGCGAAAATAATCCGAAAGACACAGAGGAAGAGATAAAAAGAAAGACGTCATACTTTGTCTCAGAGCCGTCCTATAATATTGAAAGGCCATCTCTGCATAACACCGGCGGAGCCGTGGATTTGTCGCTTGTGTACGAGGACGGAGATTCTCTTGACATGGGAACGTCATTTGATTCATTCAAGCAAACGGCATGGACTGCATACTATGAAAAGAGTAACAGCAATATTGAAGCAAGAAAGAACCGCAGAATGCTTTATTTTGCAATGCTCGACGCAGGCTTTACCAATCTTCCGAGTGAGTGGTGGCATTTTGATTACGGCACAAAATTCTGGTCGCATTTCACCGGAAAACCTGCAATTTATAAGGGAATTGCGGACATAAAGCTGCCGGGACAGATTTAAGAGGACGGAGGCTGTGAGATATTACACAGTCTCTGTTATTTTTTATATATGTTATATATAAAATTTTTCTGATTTTTATGCTTGACTCTCCCCTTACGGGAAGACTGTACAATCTGTCTGTGGAAACTAAAATTCCGGAGCGATAAATCGTTCAGAAATGAGGATTAGTATGAAAAATCATGCTGATGCGATGATTTTTCATACGGCTGTTTGCGTCGGAGCCGCAAAGCAGCCCTTATCGCAGAGGAAAAATCGCTTTCGCAAATTTTTCCTCGCGTGTCTTCGCAAAAAACGCTCCGACAGGGAGGATTAGTATGAGAATGTATGAAGAGCATAAGAGTTGTAAAGAAAAATCAAGCGACCATCTGTACAGAATAGGCATGTTTGCACAGATGAATCATATCACGGTAAAGACATTGCGGTTTTATGAGGAGCAGGGACTTTTGTATCCGGCATATGTGGATGAAGAAAACGGATACAGATACTATACCATGAGCCAGATGGCAGCACTCCACCGGATTTCAGCCTTAAAGCAGGCGGGTTTTACATTGGATGATATCGTTAAGCTGAAAAACGGAACTGATGAAGCAGCATTTCTTGGAAGGAAAAAAGCAGAGATTATTTCAAAAATAGCGGAGCTTACAAAACAGCTTGCGGTGATAGACAGCTATATCGCGGACGACCAAAGAAGCCTCGACTCACCGGTGCTGATAAAAAATATTCCGGCTGTGATTGTCGCGACTATGCAGAAACGTATTGAATCATACGATGAACTGTTTGAAATGATGCCGGCAATGGGAGCGGAAATGGAGCGTCTCGGGTGTGGGTGCGCAATGCCGGAGTATTGTTTTACGCATTACCTGGAGCCTGCATACAAAGATGAACAGATTCTTATAGAAACCTGTGAGGCGGTAACGGAGAAAAAAGCAGATAGCGGACTTGTCAAATTTAAAGAGTTTCCGCCAATTCAGGCGGCATGCATTTTTCATAAAGGCTCTTATAATGAGTTTCCGCGCACATATGCAGCGATTTTACGCTTTATTGAGGAAAACGGATATGAAATATGTGGAAATATCCGTGAAAATTATATTGACGGAGTATGGAATAAGGAAAGTGAGTCAGAGTGGCTTTCGGAAATACAGATTCCTGTAAGAAAGAGAGGGGAGTAAGGTGCAGTATAATAAGATAGTTATTAAGGGATTAAAGCAGAACAATCTCAAAAACATTTCATTGGAGATTCCCAAAAATAAAATTGTGGTATTTACAGGGGTGTCCGGCTCAGGTAAATCCAGCATTGTATTTGACACTATTGC
>CAMECH010000012.1 GCA_945913015.1 uncultured Bacteroides sp. | reverse complement strand
GACACCGCCCTTTCACGGCGGTAACAGGGGTTCAAATCCCCTTGGAGTCATTTTTGCGTATAAGAATTTTATTATTAATATGCCGACATGGCTCAATTGGCAGAGCAGCTGATTTGTAATCAGCAGGTTATCGGTTCAAGTCCGATTGTCGGCTTTATATGGACCTTTAGCTCAGTTGGTTAGAGCAACCGGCTCATAACCGGTCGGTCCCGGGTTCGAGTCCCTGAAGGTCCATTTTTTTTAAAATTTATACAGTAATATTAGGTATTGTATATAATAATTTAAAGTGATATAATACACTAGTAATTTGGCCTGGTGGCTCAGCTGGTTAGAGCGCCGCCCTGTCACGGCGGAGGTCGTGGGTTCGAACCCCATCCGGGTCGCTTGTTATTTTATTAATAACATAACGGGGTCTTAGCTCAGCTGGGAGAGCATCTGCCTTACAAGCAGAGGGTCATAGGTTCGAGCCCTATAGGCCCCACTAAAATGCTAATATGCATTTTAAGCCGGCGTGGCGGAATTGGCAGACGCCTTGGACTTAAAATCCAATGGGAAGAAATTCCCGTACCGGTTCGAGTCCGGTTGCCGGCACTGGTTCGTGAGGCGAATCATAATTGAATATATGCGCTAATAGCTCAATTGGATAGAGCGTTCGGCTACGGACCGAAAGGTTGGGGGTTCGAGTCCCTTTTGGCGCATTGCATTTGAAGGAGAATCCGCATATATGCCGGGTTCTTTTTTTTCTCTGAAAATTGTGTTGCAGCTATACGGCTCTTAACAGTATTACGGTAGATTATATGAGTTTATTTTGCTGAAATTCCTCTTTATTCCATAAAAATGAAAAATCACACAATTACGATTGTGTGATTCTTCTGAGGGGAGTATAAATAATTAATAAGGGGTTATAGTAAAAAGAAATAATAAGGGGAATTTCTCTTTACGAATACTAATATATCATAAGAGATTCAGATTTGCAACAAAAAAATCACGAAAAATGTAAAAAAATTGAGATGAATTAATTTCAGAGGCTAAAATACAGAAAAAGTATTTTATATTTTCTAAAATATAGTTTTTTGGTTTTTATAATAAATGAATAATACATAAATTATGAGAAATAATATTCCTGTAACAAATAACATTTTAGCAGGAGGCACAAAAATGGCAAAGAACAGCTATAATGCATCAAATGCAAACAACACATCAAATGCAAGCAATGCATCAAACTCAAGTAATGCATCAAATGCAAACAATGCATCAAACTCAAAGAACGCATCGAATGCAAGCAATTACTCAAAGAATTCATCAAAAAATGCTTCAAAGAACAGCTCAAAGAATAGTAGTAACGCTTCAGACAGCTTTGGCAATTCTTCTAATAAAGCGGATGATTGCTACTAATAAGCATTTGTATGTAGTATCGCGTTTTGAGTAATGCGGGGGTGCAGCATGGCTATCGGTCATGCTGCATTTTTTCAGTATAATGAATATAATAATATATAACAGCATTTAATAGAGCGGCGGTGATTTTATGACATTTGGAATAATAAATGCAAGAATGCTTGACGTATATGCGAGAAATCCCGACGTGGTGATAATAGACCTGCGTTCAGCAGAAGAATATGCGGAGGGACATATTAAAAATGCAGTGCGTATGGATATGGAAACATTTGAGCGGGACATAAAAAAATACGATACGTCAACTACACTTGTTTTTTACTGCGACAGAGGCGCAAACAGCATGATTGCGGCCAGAACTGCCAATACAATCGGATATAACGCAAAAAGCGTGATTGGCGGATATCAGAGCTATCTGCTTCAAAAACGGGAGAATAGTTAAATTGGAAAGCTTAAGACCGGGTAAATCCATTGACAACAAATGACCTGCGATTTACAATGAATTAGACTATGATTATTATCGTCAGGAGAACAGATGAATACATTTAAACTTGTTGCACCATGTCATTTTGGACTGGAAGCTGTGTTAAAAAGAGAAATAATTGATTTGGGATATGAGATAAGCCTCGTGGAGGATGGAAGAGTTACCTTTGAAGGCGATGCCGAAGCTATATGCAGGGCCAATGTAGGACTCAGAACGGCAGAAAGAGTTCTTCTGCAGGTAGGACGCTTCAAGGCGGAGACATTTGACGAGCTGTTTGAAAATACTAAAGCTCTTGCTTGGGAAGAGTTTATTCCAAAGAACGGAAAATTCTGGGTTACAAAAGCTAATTCAGTAAACAGTAAGCTTTTTAGTTCCTCGGATATTCAGAGCATTGTAAAAAAAGCAATTGTTGAGAAGCTTAAATTAAAATACAGGCTGCAATGGTTTGAAGAGGACGGAAGTGAGTATCCTATTCGCGTTAATATTATGAAAGATGAAGTTATCATCGGTCTTGACACGACAGGAAACTCACTACATAAACGCGGATACAGACCTGTTGCGGGTGCAGCGCCTATTTCTGAGTCGCTGGCGGCAGCATTGATTATGCTGACACCGTGGAACAAGGATCGCATTCTGGTTGATCCGTTTTGCGGAAGCGGAACATTTCCGATAGAAGCGGCGATGATGGCAGCAAATATTGCACCGGGCATGAACCGCAGTTTTGTCGCAATGAAATGGGATAACATAATTCCGGTAAGTGAATGGGAGGATGTTATTGATGAGGCGAAAGAGCTTGTAGACCTGTCTGTTGATGTAGATATCCAGGGGTATGACATAGATGAGGAAGTGCTAAAGGCGGCAAGGATGAATGCTGCGCGTCTTGGTGTGGACAAACTCATACATTTTCAGAAGAGAGATGTAAAGGATTTAAGCCATCCTAAGAAATACGGGTTTATTATAACAAACCCTCCGTATGGTGAGCGTCTTGAGGAGAAGGCAGCGCTTCCGCCTATATATACGGCACTTGGAAGGCAGTTTGCAAAGCTTGATTCATGGTCTGCGTATGTAATTACTTCTTATGAAGACACAGAAAAATATTTTGGAAGGAAAGCTGATAAAAACCGTAAGATTTATAACGGAATGATAAAGACATATTTCTATCAGTTTCTCGGACCGAAGCCGCCAAAACGCGGTAAAATGTAATTTGGTAATTTAAACCATGGGCTGCCGGTTGCAGGGCAGCATGGAGGCAGTATTGAAAGACAAAAAGATATATTTGACATTATTTGTTGTTGCAGCGGTTATGGTGTTCCTGCTGTTTGATAAACGCATTTTTAAGGAAGAAATTGCAGTAGGACAGGCGGTTGAACAGGCAAGCAGACCGAGAGAATGGAATACACTGATTGCGGACGAGATTAATGCAAATGGAATAAAGCTGATTGTAGATGGTAAGGAAATCACTACGGCACAAAATTCAATTTTTATGAATGAAGATAATCTGCTGATGCTTGCCGAAGATTTATTTGCAGATGAGTTTCAGTGTTCTCTTGTATGCATGGACAGCAGAAATGTTGTGTTGCAGAAGGGAGCAGTTAAGGCAACAATAGAAATCGGACAGGATTTTGTCACGCTTAATAATGGCGTAAGCCAGGTAAAAAATGCGGCGTTGCTTGAAGCGGGAAAGCTGTACATTCAGGCTGAGGTGCTTGAAAAGGCATTTGGATATGGGTATAAGTGGGATATTAACAAAAACACGCTGTATCTTACTGACAGCAGGAAAGGTGAGAGCGTGCTCCCGTCAAGATTTTCGTATGCTGATATACAGAAACTTCCGAAGGTGAAAAATCAGGGAAATCTCAGTACATGCTGGGCTTTCGCAGCTAATACGGCATTGGAATCACGCCTCATGCCAAAGGAGAAGTATACATTTTCGGTTGACAATATGAGCCGCAATAACGGGTTTCGCGGGACACAGGAGGATGGCGGAGAGTGTATGCGTGCAATTGCATATCTTGCATCGTGGAAAGGCCCGGTGCATGAGTCAGATGACCCATATGGCGACGGTATATGCAATTATGATGCAAAGGCGGCAAAGCATGTACAGGAAGTTCAGATTATTGACAGTAAGAATTTTGACAGCATAAAGAAGGCCGTCTTTTTGTATGGTGGTGTGCAGACATCCATTTATACGCAGATGACGGGCAGTACGGGAAATTCGTGGTATTATAATAAGGAAAATAACGCATACTGCTATGTGGGAACGAACAGGCCTAATCATGATGTCGTGATTGTAGGATGGGATGATAATTATCCAAAATCCAATTTTAACAGCAAACTTGAAGGTGATGGTGCATTTATATGTATGAACAGCTGGGGAGAAGAGTTTGGTGATAACGGGCTGTTTTATGTTTCGTACTATGATTCAAATATAGGAATGCATAATGTGGTCTACACAGGGATTGAAAGTACAGACAATTATGATGTGATTTATCAGACGGATTTGTGCGGCTGGGTAGGTCAGATGGGTTATGATGATTCTACCGCATATTTTTCAAATGTCTACACAATAGGTGATGATGAGATACTGAAGGCTGTCAGCTTCTATGCAACGGGAAAGGCAACCGATTACGAAATTTATATTGTTAATGACTACAAAAGTACTGCTTCATTTGAGAAAATGAAGTTTGTGCAAAAGGGAAGCTTTGTAAATGCAGGATATTATACGGTTAAGCTGGATGAACCGATACAGCTTGCCAAAGGGACCCAGTGTGCCATAATTGTAAAAATTAAGACACCGGGGTCGGTGCGACCTATTGCAATTGAATACAGGGCAGATTATTATACTGCGGATGTTAATCTTGAAGACGGATGCGGCTATATAAGCCTTAACGGAAGGTCATGGGAGCATGTGGAAGAAACTAAGAACTGCAATATATGTCTCAAAATGTTTACGGATAAAGTTAATAATTAAATGCAGAGAGGGCAAAAATGTACTATGAATAAAATAATATTTGCAACAGGCAATGCCGGCAAGCTGAAGGAGATTAAGATGATTATGGCAGACCTTGATGTGGAGGTACTGTCAATGAAAGAGGCAGGAATTGAAGCTGACTTTGTTGAGGACGGGACAACATTTGAAGAAAATGCTATAATAAAAGCTAAAGCAGTCATGGAAAAATGTGGTATGCTGACACTTGCAGATGACTCGGGGCTTGAGGTTGATTACTTAAATAAAGAGCCCGGGGTATATTCTGCCCGTTATATGGGGGAGGATACACCTTATTCAGTAAAGAATAAATCGATTATCGACCGCTTGGAAGGTGTCACCGGCAATGACAGAAGTGCACGTTTTGTATGTGTAATCGCAGCAGCACTGCCTGACGGTGAGGTGATTACTACCAGAGGAACGATTGAGGGGCTGATAGGTTACGAGGAAAAGGGAAGCAATGGATTCGGGTACGACCCTATTGTATATGTACCTGAATATAACGCTACAACAGCGGAGCTTTCACCTGAAATAAAGAATATAATAAGCCACAGGGGAAAGGCGCTGGAGGCAATGAAAAATGAGCTTATGAAAAGGGGCATAATCAATGCAAAAAATTTTGATTGTAAGTGATACACACGGAATACCGTATAATTTTGAAAAAATGCTTGAAATTGAAGGAACACCGGATATGATTCTGCATCTCGGAGATATTGAGGGGCAGGAAGATTATATGGAGACTTTAGCCGGCTGCAAAATGGAAATCGTTGCAGGAAACAATGACAGTAATAAAAAGCTTCCTCATGAGCTTCTTCTTACGATATCAGGAAAGAGGATACTTATGCTGCATGGAACAGGTCGTGTATCATTTGATATTGAGGAGAGCTGTTGGAAATTAAGGCTGCTTGCAAAGGAGAAAAGAGCGGATATTGTTATGTTTGGACACATTCATATCCCTATTATAAGTAAGGGAGAGCCGTGGGATGCATTTGTAATTAATCCGGGAAGCCTTACTTATCCGAGACAGCACAACAGGAAACCGTCATATGTTGTAATGTTAATGCAGGAAAATGGCGAGTTTGAGTGCGAAATAAAGTATATTGAAAAATTTTGAAAAAATTGAAAAAAGTTGTTGACAATCCCAAATCAATATAATATAATAACACTTGCGTTGCGGTACTGAGGGCAACAAAGTAAGCGCAACGGGGTGTGGCTCAGCTTGGCTAGAGCGCTTGATTTGGGATCAAGAGGTCGCAGGTTCGAATCCTGTCACCCCGATTGATCACAAAGAAAATTGTGATTTAATGAGCGTTAGTGAGCTGGAGCAAGCGAAGCTTGTTCATAGCGAGCGGCGAATGTCAATCACGATAGATTTTGAAGAAATCGTCAAGCACGAAGTGCGAATCGTGATTTAATATAATATTTTTCATGCGGGTGTAGTTCAATGGTAGAACACTAGCCTTCCAAGCTAGATACGTGGGTTCGATTCCCATCACCCGCTTTGTGTGTCCGTAGCTCAGCTGGATAGAGCAACGGCCTTCTAAGCCGTGGGTCGGGGGTTCGAATCCCTTCGGGCACACTTTTTAAATTATGGTGGGTATAGCGAAGTTGGTTATCGCGTCAGATTGTGGCTCTGAAGGTCCAGGGTTCGAATCCCTGTACTCACCCTTTAATGGGCTATCGCCAAGCGGTAAGGCACAGGGTTTTGATCCCTGCATCTCGTTGGTTCGAATCCAACTAGCCCAGCTTGGATCGCGCGACCTACGACGATTCGGCTGGTCGCTACGATTCCCGTTAAACCTGGTTAGATGAATCACCATGGGCTCATAGCTCAGTTGGTAGAGCACTAGACTTTTAATCTAGGTGTCCCGGGTTCAAACCCCGGTGGGCTCACTATTTAAATCCGGAAGTCAGAATTGTTCTGGCTTCCGGATTTTTCGCTAATGCAGAAATATGCATAATTTATTTCTGTTAAAAGTCTGATAACAGGGCTGTTGTAAAGGCAGATAAGTAGTCTGCCGGAGCAACAGCTCTGTTTTTTGCTTGAAAAGGTGGGATTTTTTAATAGTAAAAACTGTATTATTATCAGGCAACATTAAAACGTCTGCAGAATGGAGGTTAGCGTAAAATGAGAAATTTATTTAAGAAAGTAACTGTACAAATGACAACTGTGTTTGTAGCTGTAACTTTGTTTTGCTCTTTATTAACAGGATGCGGCAAATTTGCAGATAAAACAGAATACAGTGCGGACATAAAGGAAAAGCATGGGGTGACAATTGATTCAAATCATGCGAGCGGAAAGCTGTCCTGCGGAATAAAAGTAGATGCCGGGATAATTCAGGATAATAATACACAATGGAAAGAGTACAGGGCAGTAAAGAGACAGTTTTCTAAAGCTGACAGTGAACGCATACAGGGGGTGTTCAGTAATAATGTAAGCTCATATGAAGAATATGATAATGGTACAGAAGCCGGGGGAAAGATGTATATATACAATCTAAGTGACGGAAGTGTAAGCGTTTCTGACGGAAGCATATCATATAGGAAAAATTATGTGCCAACTTATAATTACGGAGCATTTTTTGAAAATGATGACGTGATTGCTGACAGAGATGTTTTAGCGGAAAGATTTCCAAATGAATCAATAGACGGAATAGAAAAAGAAGATGTAATAAAAAAATTTACCAGCATATGTAAAACTTTAAACATTAATATTTCCGATGATATACAGATTTATGCGATGGATGCGGACAGTGCAAACAATTTTAGAAAGGAAAATGAATTGATTTTTACAGATAAGAATAATAAAAAAACACCTGACTGGACAAAAAAAGATGAGTCATATTATATTATTGCACCAATAATGGTGGGAGATGCCTTACTGCCAATGCAGCGTGAATCACATTTGACACAACCGTCGGTGGTTAATGCGGCGTTTAATAAAGAAGGACTTATTTACTTTTATGTTTCAGGAATCTATGATATAGCTGAGGAGAAAACAGTTGCAGAAGTATGTAGTGCGAATGATGTACTCAATGTTCTGGAAGAAAGTTACAGCTCAATTGGAAATATAGGCAGGAATATCACTTTTACTGAGTTCAGACTGCAGTATGTAGCAAAATATTATTCTTTAAATCATGAGTATAGAATAAAACCATCATGGGTATGTACACAGAAAAATGTTGTAAGTGCTGTAAAAGACGGACAAAAATATGAGAATATTACAACGCGTGATGTTTATATAGATGCTCAAAGCAAGAATATTTTCTCAAAATAATATTCTGTAAAGTATGGATTTTCTCTATAAAAAACAGTATTATAGATGTATTATTTATAATATCTTTATGAGAAGGTGAAATATGTTTAATCCGGCAAGTTTATTTAAAATAAAAGGAGCATGGGAGAGATTTGTAAGTAATCACCCTAAGTTTCCGCTTTTTATACAGGCAGTAAGCAAAGGAGCTGTCAGGGAAGGAACAATTATCGAGGTGCATGTTAAACAGCCAACGGGCGAGGATATATGTACAAATGTGAAAATAACACAGTCAGATCTGGAGCTGTTTGACGAGTTAAAGACTTTGATTCAGTAATCATAGAGGAGATTCCGACGCCTTGGCGTCTGCGGAATTGAAGATTAGCGTGCAAAACAGGGGGGGGTGTCCGATGGAACATAAATATCGGTCAGAGAATCCGGAAAAGCCATGCCTTGTGCTCTTTTCAGGAGGTGTGGAGACTCAGGAGTTTTTTGCATATGAGCTTGCAAAGGCATGGGATAAAATGGGATACACCATTTATTTTTACAATCTTTTACGCGAGGAAGAAAGCTACAGGGGACTTGAGCATTTTGTTAAAGATGTAAAGACCGCTAAAGGGACAGTTGTGATGTTCTCATTTAATTTTAACGGACTTGCAGGCGAAAGGTATCTGTACCGCGAGGATGGAAGCATTTTCTGGGATGAAGAGGATATACTGTGTATAAATATGGTGCTTGATCATCCGTTTTATTATCACCGCTATCTTGCAAAGCTTCCGAACCGATACAGGCAGATAAGTATTGACAGGAATCATGAGCGCTATATGCGGCGCTTTTTCCATAATATTGGAAACGGTGGTTTTATTCCGCTTGCAGGGACACATCTTGAGACCGGAGAGAGTATGATACCGCTTGCAAAAAGGCCGATGCAAGTTGTGATGACCGGAAATTATACGAGACCGGAGACATTTGAAAAATATATTGCGCATCTCGATAAAGAATATATTGACTTTTATCATGAAATCCTGGCAGAACAGCTTGAACACCCGGAAAAGACTCTTGAGGAGGTGGCAGAGCCGATGCTTCGCAAGGCGCTTGAGGACGAGGGAGAGCTTTCGGATGATGACCTTAAATCATGCTATGCCAATATGATTTTTATTGACCTGTGGAGCAGATTTGAGTTTCGTGGCAGGGCAGTTGCGGCAATTGCGGATGCCGGTGTCAAAATACATACATTTGGCGAAGGATGGGATGTACTGCCATGTGTGCACCCTGAAAATATAATTTGTCATGGCGGATGCAGTTCGCAGCAGTGTCTTGACGCAATTGCACAGTCAAAGATTTCGCTAAACGTCATGCCGTGGTTTAAAGACGGGGCGCATGACCGCATTTTTAATACTATGCTTAACGGTGCGGTGAGCGTGAGTGATGACAGCCTGTATCTGCGGGAAATACTTCGGGATGGAACAGATATTTTTTTTTATCCCCTTAAAAATATGGATTTGCTGGCAGATACCGTGCGGCAGCTTCTTGATGACGAAGAACGTATGGAGACGGTTGCCGGCGCCGGGTATGAAACGGCTGTCAATGCGCACACATGGGCCTGCAGGGCAAAAGACATTGAGCGGTTATTTTATGGTGCCTGAAATAATGCGATGCCCGGCGGTGATACTGTAAAAATGAAGAAAAGCAAAATTACAATCAGTACTGATAATATGCACACCCATTTTCCTGCATGGCTTAAATGGCATACATTTTTGCCTGAAGAAAAAGTCCGGTAGCTGTAAATCCATGCGGTTGCCATTGCAATAAAAAATATGGCAATATTGAGAAAGTCGATATTTTTACCGAGTACACCGCTGTACGTATAGAAAAGGACTACTGTGACAAGCATGCCTGTAAGCGACGAAACAAGCTTGGTACAGATAAAGCAGTCCGGGCGAAAATTAAGCATTTTGTATTCTAATACTGATGTAATAAGAATCGGAAAGAAAATGAGCTTTAAATGCTCCCAGGTTGACTCATTTACAGGAAAGAATAGTCCGGCTATCGGATTATTGCCGCTCCATTCATATACAAAGTGAAAAAGGACACCAAGTATGGATGCAATAATAAAACAATAGATTTCAGTCTGTTTTAAAGAAAGTTTCATAGGCACCTCCCTGAAGAAAGTATATGAAAAAAGACAAAAAATATGCGCGTATTATTTATAGGGATATTTATAAGGATTAGGCAATGTACCATTGACGGCAGTGCGCCAAAATGGTATGATAATACTAATTTGCGGGTATGGCGGAATTGGCAGACGCGCTAGATTTAGGTTCTAGTGGGAGACCGTGCAGGTTCAAGTCCTGTTACCCGCACTTCATGGCGCAAAGCAGAGCTTTACAGGTTCGTGCTTTGCGCTTTTTTTGTGTAATGCGGCAGAGTTTTCAAACTGCTGCCGTCATGGTATAATTATTAGGAAACTTGACGAGGTAATGCATTATGTTTCTTAGAAGGTATAATACTTCCGATTGTGAGTTTTTAGCAGAATTGTTTTATCAAACAGTTCATAATGTAAATGCAAAAGACTATACCAAAGAGCAATTAGATGTATGGGCAACCGGCAATGTGAACCTGAATGAATGGGACAACTCTTTTTTGGAACATTTTACGATAGTTGCTATCAAAAATGATATTATCGTAGGTTTTGGAGATATTGATAAAAACGGATATTTTGACAGATTGTATGTGCACAAAGATTATCAAAGACAGGGGATTGCTTCTGCTATCTGCGATGAATTGGAGCAGTGGGTCAATGCAAATAAAATAGTAACACATGCGTCCATTACTGCTAAAACCTTCTTTGAACAAAGAGGATATAAAGTAATTAAAGAGCAACAGGTTATTAGAAATGAAATTTCTCTGACGAACTATGTAATGGAGAAACAAAAAAATTAACTTATGGGAATGGAAGAGAATAATGATTATTTTAATTATAGATACTATTGCCTTGAGAACCTGCTGTAAATCACAATGTAAACTATGTGCTTGTTGATGATAAGTACGAAATTGATATTAATTTATAACAGCAAATCGGAATTTATGGGAGACATTTATGAGAACAAATTTGATTATAGTAGAAGGACTTCCGGGCAGCGGAAAAAGTACAACAGCTGACATGATTGCTGAGGTGCTAAAGGAAAAAAGGAAGAAGGTCTGCTGTGTTGATGAAGGCGCACAGGAACACCCTGCTGATTATGCTGATTATGATTTCCCGGATTTTGCAACAGAGAGGGAGAAAATACTCAGAAAGTGGCAGTCCTTTGTGGAAAACGCTGACAAAGACACAATATATGTTTTCAACTGCATTTTTTTACAGAATCCGATGTGTGAAACGATGATGAGATTTGGCATGCCGGAAGAAGCCTCCCTGAAATATATTGCAGAGATAGGTGAAATCATCAAGCCTTTGAAACCTATCATAATTTACATAGACAAAACTGACACAAAAGAGACAGTTGACAGCGTTCTTGCTGAGCGAGGAATCAACTGGATGAACGCTGTAATTGATTACCACACATCGCAAGGATACGGAAAGCAGAACAGCCTGTCGGGCTACGAGGGATATATTCAATGTCTTGAGGAACGAAAAAAACGGGAACTCAGGATATTGCAGGCTCTCTCAATTGACTATTACACAATAAGTCAGGATATGAGCGTTGAGGAGTTTGAAGCATTGTATGCTTCAGCCGGTTGGAATTGTCCTCCAAGGGAGCAGATGGAATGTACCCTTAAAAACAGCACAAAAACATTTATTGTACGATATAGAGGAGAAGCTGTGGCAACAATCAGCTGGCTTGGCGATTATGGTATGCACTGGTTTATGAAAGATTTTATTGTACGCAGGGACTTTCAGGGGCAGATGGCAGGTACTTTACTTTATCGTTTTTCAGAAAACTATATCAGAAGCACATTGAAAGAAAACTGGAAAACATGCATTGACCTCAGAGTGGCTAAAGGGAAAGAGCCATTTTACCGCAGTTTAGGATTTCAAGTAATGTCGGAAAACGAAACCGGAAGCGGAATGGAAAAAATGTTAGAATGATAACTTTCGGTTTTTGAAACTTAAAAATAGAATTACATGGGCAGCTGACGACAAACGGCAACAAATGATTTATAGGTCTTTTTATTTTAGGCATAATTTATTATAATGTATCTATTATAATAAAAATATTATAACGGATACGGAGGTGAGATTATGCCGAACTTGTTCAGTGCAGTCGAAAAAATTACAGATGATGAATTGCGCACGGAAATAGCATTGATGCGCTGTGTTTCATTGTCAAATGCTGCGGCTGAGACAGGGAAACGCGTGCTTGGGAAACTGGCAGAGCTGGCAAATCTCATTGTTAATCCCAATAATACAGAAGGAAACTCACGCATTGATTATCAGGTGGTTACTATTGTTGATATGGTCCGGGCTCAGTCTGAACAGATGGAGTCAATGAGCAGGGCTGAGCTTAATGAGCATTTCAATAATGAACTTTATGCAAAATGCAGGGAACTTGATTCGGGGGTTATACCGGAACTTATGGACCGGGAGACTTTGTCGGTTTGGATTATACGTGAGGCGGCAAAGGTCTTTTCAATAGGTGAAAATGTTTCTCCTGCAAATATTGCAGTGATGATTACAGAGAAATATAATGAGAGACTGCTTGCAAGACTTCATAAGATTCTTCAGTCAGAGACTGCGGATGAGATAAAACAGACAGACAGAAAAATTCAGGCGGCACTGAATAAAGTTCCTATTGAGGTTATGAGAGACCTCGCAAAGAAAATTAATCCGACTGAGTTTTCAGGTGTGGGAATAGGAAAATCAATCAGAAGGGAGAGCGGAACTGCTAAACTGGAGCTGGTTGTTACGGCGATGGGATTTGAACCGTTTAACGTGACGGGACTCAGGGTGTCAACAGTATTTGACCAGCTTATCTCGCTTAACCGTATACCGAGAGTGCTGTTGGCAGAACTTGTGTGGCTTGCCCTGAAATCATATGGACGTAAGTTTACATTTGCAACAGATTTGCTGCCGAGCTTTGTTCAGGGAACAAGAATGGAAGCAATTGATGAGGCGGAGAAGGAATATTGGCTTAGCATAAAGCGGCGCAGAGATTTTCAAAAGCGGATTGAAGAACAATCTAAGGAAGCCGAAAAGATAAGCGAGAAGCTGGAGAAAGCAAAAATGCAGTATCTTGGCGCACTGGAGGATAAGAAGAAGGCGGATGATGCGTGGAAAGAGCTGGAAGACAAAAAAGAAGAATATACAAATGCCGGTACAATGAAGACAAAAGACGAAACAAAGCGCTACTATGCAGATGTGACAAAGGCGAGCAGAAACAGGGACTGGGCACAGGAGGCATTGGAAAGAGCAGAAGCGCAGATGGATGAAACCGGCAACCGTCTTATGCAGAAACAGGAACTCATAAGACAGATGGAAGGGGAGTTTGCAGAGCTGAGGTCAGACACGGACGCAATGATAGCCAAAAAGAGCAGGGAGCTTGCATTGCAGTGGAAAGCATATTTTTTCAGATTTAAATTTGATGAAATTGTATTCAGTACTGCTGTGACTGCATTTACAAGGTCGGAACTTTTAAAGCTTGAGGAATACCTGAAAGAAATGCATGACAGCAGAAGAACTGAGGCATACAGCATGTTTATTGAAGAGGAAGAACAGGACGGCGGAGTTATCCGCTATAATGGAATAAAATGTCTGGTAAGCCCCGGCAGGGATGCAAAAGTACTGTATTCGAGAACGTATATAAGAAAAATAATATAAAGCAGTATAAAAACATTTTTGAAAGGTTTTGACAAAATAGCATGACTTGGGAAGAGGCAATTAATCATATAAACAGTGTGTCAAGGTACGGCAATAAGCCCGGGGTTGAATGTACGAAGGCAGTGCTTGATAAGCTCGGGAATCCTGAGCAGAAATTAAAGATAATACATGTCGCAGGAACCAACGGAAAAGGCTCAACTTGTATGTATCTTGCATCAATTCTGATGGAGTGCGGTCTTAAAACCGGTGTGTTTACTTCACCGCATTTAATAAGGGAAAATGAGCGCATACGAATTGACGGTAAAGACATAAGCGATGAGGATTTTCTTAAATATTATGAACTTGTGCATAAAGTTGAACTTGAGCTTATACAGGAGGGCTTTGGACAGATTTCGTATTTTGATTTTTTTGTGGCGATAGCATTTTTGTATTATGCACATGAAAATGCAGATGCCGTAATTATGGAAACAGGGCTTGGAGGAAGGCTGGATTCGACCAATGCAGTGGAAAGTCCTATACTTACAATAATAACTTCAATAAGCCTTGACCATGTTGCGATACTTGGAAATACGGTGGAGAAGATTGCTGCTGAAAAAGCAGGGATAATAAAACCGTCGGCACCTCTTGTTTATATTGCGGGAGAGCCATATTCACATGTGATAGAAAAACGTGCAAAAGAGGCGGGAATTTTTGCATACGGTGTCGAAAAAGGACAATGTGAAATTCGTGAAAATGCGGTTAAACATATTGATTTTTCGCTAAATAACATTTATTATAAAGATAATGTTTTCAGGATAAGTACGCCTGCAAAGTATCAGGTTATGAATGCTTCGCTTGCACTTACTGCGGCGGGGGTACTTAAGGATAATGGGACGTTTGGCAGTGCAATTTCGGAGCTTGGACAGAAAGAGTGGCTTGAGTGTATCAGAAGGGCTATTGCAGGGACAAGCTGGGAAGGCAGGATGGAACTGATTGCGCCGGGAATTTATGTTGACGGGGCACATAATCCTGATGGTATAGCGTCTTTTCTTGAAACAGCCGGAAGCATGAAAGAATTAACCGGAGGAGCCTTTGCGCTATTGTTTTCGGCAGTCAATGATAAAAATTATGACTGTATGATAGAAGAGATTTGCAAAAGCAGAATTTTTGATGCATTTGTGGTAACACAGATTGAGGGTGCAAGATGTCTGTCTGCCGGGAAAATCGCGGAGGAGTTTGGAAAATATACGGATACGCTGGTGATTGCCGAAGCAGATATTTCAGAGGCCGTCAATGTGGGCAGAACCGCATGCGGCAAAGACACAACGCTGTTTTGTGCCGGTTCTTTGTATCTTGCAGGTGAAGTGAGAAAGGCAGGTTTATCGTTATGATAGATTTTGATGAGGAAATTAAAAAGTTTCAGCCAAGTCTTGAGGTTGAAGATGCAGAAGATGCTATTTACAATAAGGACATGCCTGATATAACGGATATTATCGGTAAAATTCTGGCTGACGCAGATAAGAGCAACAGTTAGTTTGGATTGGAGAGAAACATGAAATGTTACCATTGTGGTACACAGTTGTCAGGCGGTACAACGTGTCCTAAATGCGGCGCGGATGTATCAGCATATAAAGCGGCTGTTTACGCATCAAATGCATATTATAACCGGGGGCTTGAGAAAGCACAGGTACGAGACCTTACGGGTGCAGTGGAAAGTCTCAGGACAAGCCTTATGTACAATAAGAATAATATTAAAGCCCGCAATCTTCTGGCTTTAATTTATTGTGAAATGGGTGATGTGGTTGAGGCTTTAAGTGAATGGGTTATAAGTAAAAATATTAAGCCCGAAAAGAATATTGCAGGAAGCTACATAACAAGGATTCAGTCAAATCAGGCAAAGTTTGAGGCGACAACACAAAATATCAAGAAATTTAATGTAGCACTTGCCGCAGCAAAAGATGGAAATACAGATATTGCTGTAATACAGCTTAAGAAAGTTACAACTCAGAACCCTAAATTCATAAAGGCACAGCTTTTGCTTGCACTTCTGTATATGCAGGAGAGAGAATTCGGCAGGGCAAGAAAATGTCTCAACACAGTTTTGAAATCTGATGTTAATAATACATTTGCAAGAAGGTATCTGAGGGAACTTAAGGGATTTGAAAGCAGTAAGTCGAATGAAGCCCAGGACAGCTTCCTTCCTAAGCACAGGCAGAAGAATATTGAGTCGCAGCCGCTTAACGGCAATGATGTCATTATGCCGCATTCCTCATACAAGGAGCCGAGTAACGGTGCAATAACGATAATTAATATTCTTGTCGGAGCACTGATCGGAGCGGCGCTGATATGGTTTTTGATTACGCCTGCAAGGTATAAAGGTCTGACTAACGATTATAACCAGAGCATTCTTGAGTACAGCGAGAAGCTTTCCAATGGCAATGCAGAGCTTAATTCGCTTACAAAGCAGCTGCAGGATGTAACTGCCGAAAGGGATGCACTCAATGAGAAACTGCAGAGTATCTCAGGTGTAGATGGCAATAATAAGCTTCTCACGGCAGTAATTGATGCTGCCAACGCATATATTGCCAATGAGCCGACGAAGGCTGCCAAGTATCTTGTGGATATTGATGTCAGTGCACTGCCGTCTGATAATGCAAAGAGCCTTTATAATACAATAGCAGCGGCGACGACGGCAACTGCAGCCAATGAGCTGTATAATACAGGATATTCAAATTATGCAAAAGGAAAATACAGTCAGGCGGTTGAAGACCTGACGGTTGCTTATAAATTAGACAGTACAAAGGTCGATGCAGCATATTACAGTGCTAAAGCATATGTAGCGCTTGACCAGGTTGATAATGCCAAGAAATACTATCAGTATATAGTTACTAATTTCCCGACGAGCAGATATATTTCTGAGGCAACGACGTATGTGTCAACGCATTGATTTTGTGGAAATTAAACATTGATGTACGAATGAAAGCCCTTGTGCGGAATGCACAAGGGTTTTTCTGTTGCAGATATTTCACACGGCTGTTTGTGCCGCAGGCGCCACAAACAAGCCATTATCGCAGAGCCAAATCTGATATTTGGCTCGCGATTCCTTCGACGCATAAGCGCCTGCGGAATGGAGATTAGTATGGACTATTACTACATGGCAATGAGAGGCTCTCTTGTTGTAGGACTTAATACGGATTTAGACCATCATCTTGCAGATGAGGTCAGGCAGGTAATTGATGAGATTGTTGAGGAAAGAGGAATCAGAAGCATAATATTTGATTTTTCCAAAGTAACATTTATGGACAGTTCAGGCATAGGACTGATAATGGGGAGGTATAAGAAGATGCATCAGAACGGAAGAATTGCAATTGTAGCACCATGCAAAAGCGTGGAAAGAATTTTGCAGATATCAGGTTTACATAAGCTGGTCACTGTTTTCGGAGATCTCGGTGAGGCATTGGATTCCTGTGAAGTCCATGATGATAATATCGCTGCAGGAAAGGGAGGAAAACGCAATGTTGAATTTTAATGAAGGTGACAGGATGCGACTGGAGTTTTCCGGAAGGTCTGACAATGAGAGCTTTGCAAGAATGGTGGTAGCAGCATTTTGCACAAAATTAAATCCAACGCTTGATGAAATATCAGACGTAAAGACTGCTGTTTCAGAAGCAGTGACGAACAGCATCGTTCATGGATATGAGAATGAAAACGGCATAGTCGTTATTGAGTGCGAGATTCAAGACAGAACCATTACAGTTGTTGTTCAGGATTATGGAGTCGGTATAGAGGATATAAAACAGGCGATGGAGCCGTTATATACATCAAAGCCGGAGCTGGAACGGTCAGGAATGGGATTTTCATTTATGGAAGCATTTATGGATGAAATAGAGGTTGAGTCAAAGAAGGGCGAGGGTACACGTATTACCATGAAAAAAACAATTTCGTGTAAAATGACGGAAGCAAGCGAAGTGAGTGAAACTAATAGTAAATAAGAATAAAAATAGTGCAAATAAAGGTGGAGTAAATGTGTGATTCTCAAGATCATACAAAAGAACTTATAGAACGGGCGCACAATGGTGATAAAGAAGCAAGGGACAGTCTGATAACTGAAAATATGGGGCTTATATGGAGCATAGTCAGGCGTTTCATGGGAAGAGGACATGAGGCCGAGGATTTGTTCCAGATAGGAAGCATAGGGCTGATAAAGGCGGTTGATAAATTTGATACATCATTTGATGTGCGTTTTTCAACTTATGCAGTGCCGATGATTGCGGGAGAAATAAAGCGCTTCTTGAGAGATGACGGCATGATAAAGGTAAGCCGTTCTTTAAAGGAAACGGTTGTTAAGGTGCAGCGTGCAAGAGAAAAACTCCAAAAAGAACTTGGGGAAGAACCGACTATGGAAATGATTGCAAAAGAGACGCAAATACCCGAAGAAGAAATTGTTATGGCGCTTGAAGCCGGATGTGAGGTTGAGTCTATATATAAGACAATATACCAGTCAGACGGAAATGAGATTTCACTGATTGACCGCGTGGCAGACCGTGGAGGGCGTGATGCACCGGTAATGGTGCCGGAGTGTGAGTGGACAGACTATGAGAAAGAGCGCCTTATTAATCACATGGTGCTGAAGCAGGTGCTCGAAGAGCTTCCGGAAGATGAAAAAAATCTTATACTTTTAAGGTATTTCCGCGAACAGACGCAGATGCAGGTGGCGAAAGAGCTTGGAATATCGCAGGTTCAGGTGAGCAGAACCGAAAAAAAGATTCTGATGAGACTGAGGGAAAAGATAAATTAAAGGTTGCTGAGCCGGGCTTTGCTTTATTTTATTAATCGTAATTTGATATTCTGCCAAAAACCGAGTAAGATAGTAAGCAAGATAATAAGTAAGATAATAAGTAAGATAATTTTTGAGCCGGGCATTAATCTAGCCCGGCTCATTTGCCATTTACAGGGTATAATTTATCAGTCTGCACTCCAGCGTCCTGATGCGCCGCATGGAAGTATAAGTCCGTTAGAGCTTACAGGAAGTCCGATTTCCTGAGAGTCAACAGTGCCGCCAAAATGCTTTAATTCGGTTGAAAGCATATATGTGAGAACTGCCGGAGCAAGTCCGGTTGTATATGAGTTAATCAGGAAAAACAGCGGCTTACGGCTTAAAAGCTGTGAACACAATACAACGAGAGAGTGTATGGAATCTTCAATCTTCCATATCTCGCCTTTTGGCCCCCTTCCGTATGAAGGCGGATCCATTATAATTCCGTCGTAGTGGTTGCCGCGCCGGATTTCACGCTCAACAAATTTAATGCAGTCATCTACAATCCAGCGGATTGGTTTGTCGATAAGACCGGAACTCTGTGCATTTTCCTTTGCCCAGTTTACCATTCCTTTTGATGCATCGACATGTGTTACAAATGCGCCTGAAGCTGCGCAGGCAAGAGTTGCACCGCCTGTGTAGGCAAAAAGGTTAAGTACCTTTACTTCATGCTCAGGCTCTGCTGCCTTGCGCTCTGCAATTTTTCTGCCAAACCAGTCCCAGTTTACAGCCTGTTCGGGAAAAAGCCCCGTGTGCTTAAAACTGAATGGTTTAAGATTAAATCTCAGCGGCGAAGTAAAAACATCGCTTTGATATGAAATGCTCCACTGCTGCGGAAGGTCAAAAAACTCCCAGCTTCCTCCGCCCTTTGAACTTCTGTGATAATGACCGTTAAGCTTTTTCCATTCAGGAACATTTTTTGGAGTATCCCAGATTACCTGCGGGTCAGGGCGTACAAGAATATAATCGCCCCACCGTTCCAGCTTTTCTCCGCATGATGTATCTATAACTTCATAGTCTTTCCAATTGTTGGCAACCCACATAATTTTCCTCATTTCCAATTATATATAATTAATTATTACAATGAATAATATATATTATCATATGTAATCGTGCAATAGGCAAAAGTTAATGCGTATTTAAGAAAATTCACGATTTGTTCACAATTTTGTTGAAACAGGTAATATTATATGATAAAATGTACTGCATAGGTGTTTGTGAGTCCGTCGGCGGATAGAAAATCCGTTACAGGTTATGCCAACGCCTGAGTATAAAATGAATTATGAGGAGGAAAACTATGTTTTGTCCAAAATGTGGAACCAGTAATGAAGAGTCGGCTAAGTTCTGTGAGAAGTGTGGAGCACCACTTATTGATAATACTGTTGCAGCACCACAGCCGGAGATTGCAGCACCACAGCCGGAGATGACAGCACCACAGCCACAGGCAGCAGCACCACAGCCACAGGCAGCAGCGCCACAGCCACAGATGACAGCACCACAGCCACAGGCAGCAGCACCACAGCCACAGATGGCGGCACCACAGCCACAGGCAGTAGCTCCAAAGAAGCCTATGTCACCTGCAACTCTTAAGATTATCATTGCGGCTGCAGCCGCATTTGCGCTGATTATTATATTTATTATCACAGGCAGCGTACTCAGCAATCCAAAGAGAACTGTAGAAAAGTATTTTACAGCAGTTTCAGCAGGAAACTGGGAAAAAGTATATGGTTATGTTGATATTCCTAAGGGCGAGTTTATAACAAAGGATTTACTTGCTCAGGCAATGGCTGATGAGACAACATATGATATTACAAATTTTGAAGTAATTGAGAATGATTATAACGAATCAAGCATTTCAAAAGAGTTCTTTGTAACATATTTCAGAAGCGGTTCATCAAAGGGAACAACAACCGTTAATCTCGTTCGTGACGGAAAGTTCATGATTTTCTGGGACAGATATAAGGTAAGTGCTTCAAGAATCGTTGTTAAAGATACAAAGATTACTGTAAGAAAAGATTCAAAGCTTATACTTGACGGAATTGAAGTAAAGGATTCTTATCTTGAGCCTGCAACAGATGACAAGGCAACAACAAAGACATATAAGATTGATTATCTGTTCAGCGGAAAGCACAAGGCATTAATAACAAGTGATATGTTTGAGGATATCGAGAAGGACTACAACTTCTCAAGCGACGAGCAGAAGTATACGGCAACATCATCAGAGATTAAGGAGAGCATAAAGACTGAGCGCCAGATGGCAGCACAGAATGATATGCGTACATTCTTTGCAGCAGCAATTGCAAATAAGGATTTCAATGCTGTTAAGGATCTCTGCGTTGCAGATGATTCAAAGCTTAATACACTCAAGTCTGCATATAGTACATTTGTTACACGTACATATAATAACGGCTATGGCGTAACAAAGATTGACTTTACAGATTTTTCAACAAAAGCTACTACAGGTACAACAAGTGGTCTTCCATATATAAAGGTTACAGTTACTGCAAAGGTAAATGCGACTGTTAATTACAAGTCCGGCAACAATACAAGTGTAAAGCAGGTTACAGATACATTAAATGACACATTTACATATGTATATAAGGATGGACAGTGGAAAATCAATTCAGTTACACTTGACCGTGTAAGCTACTAATTTTTGGATAGTCTGACTTTAAGGCTCCGGCGTATGCCGGAGTCTTTTTTTGCACATAATATATCAGAGTGAATCATGCTGAAAGGAAATGTGCAATGAATCAGAATATATATTTGAAATTGGAGCGTAATAATGAGGTAAGCAGCAGAAATGTTACAATTGGCGATGTGGGAAAAGTATATTGCAGTGACAGTGCCGTAGTAAATAAATTAAAGACGGTAAAGGTCATGACAATACCGGATGAGAACGGTTCAAAGAATAAGCACAGCGCAATGAAAAAGCGATATTCTGTATCGGCAATGAAGGTCATTGAACTCATTCAGCAGGAATATCCGTCCGCACAGATTGAGAATATAGGAGAGTGTGATTTCATAGTTGATTATATTGATGAAAGCAGCAGAGACCACAGGCTGGCATCAATACTGGATATCGTTAAAACTATTGCAATATGTATTGTTGTGTTTTTCGGAAGCGCTTATGCAATCATGGCATACAATAATGATGTCGGCACGACGGAAATATTTGATAAGGCATATGAACTTCTTATTGATGATTCCGAAAACAGGGGAAAGTGGATGGAGATAATGTATTCGGTCGGACTGACATCGGGAATTATAATATTCTATAATCACTTTGGAGGAAAGACATTTTCAAATGACCCGACGCCGATTGAGGTGGAGATGAATACCTACGAACAGGATATAGATTATGCTCTGATTGAGCGTGGAAGCCGTTCGGGGAAGGAAGAGGATGTGCAATGATATTTAAATTTATAATGCTCGGAATAATGGCTCTGGGAGGCGGAGGACTCGCAGCTGCAGGAATTTTTGCGTTGATTACCTCAGTCGGTCTTATCAACCGGTATGCAAAGGTAACGCATACCGCACACCATCTTCGCCTTTATGAAGAAATGATTATTGCAGGGGCAACGCTTGGCAATCTGTGGATACTGTTCGGCCCTAAGCTGTCGCTTGGAACTTTGGCAACGGCATTTTTCGGCCTTATGGCAGGAATATACGTGGGAAGCTTTGTTGTCTGTCTTGCAGAGACAATAAAAGCCATTCCCGTATTTGTAAGACGTACGAGAATGGCTGAAGGACTTGGCTGGCTCGTACTCGCAATAGCCATAGGTAAAGGTGTCGGAGGACTTGCGTATTACCTTGGACTATATGCGAAGTAAGAGCTGCCGGTATTACTTTTGCAAAAATAGTTTCTTTTGCTGAAATTACTTTGGAATTACTTTTTGTCTGAATTACTTTTCGATAACAAATTCACATACACCCATGTAGCCCGGTGCGATTTCATACTTTGCGAAGCACACAACAGGCTTGCCGTCTGCATTAAGATAGAATTTTGTATCGTCTGTTATAGTTTTGAATTTGGCATCATCCATTGATGAGCCTGAGTTGTAGCCGAAGTATATTTTGTTAGGGTCGGATGCAATCTGTTCTTCTATCTGTGAGATGATGGATTTGTTTGCAATATTGATGTAGTCGTCACCCAGCACATCTTTGAGTGTGAGTTCCTTTCCTGTTGCAAAATTGTAGTTGTAATATTTGTTTTCCTGAGTATAAGCAAATGCTGACATACTCATGTAGAGATAAAGTGACAGATACTGGTTGTTCTGGTACTTGATTTCATAGTCTGCTTTAATGTCAATCTGGCGGGCATTCCACTCATCAATTGTTCCGCCTGTTGCAAGGAATGCTTGCTTATACTCGTCAACAGCTTTCTGCTGCTCTGCAACATACTCATCAACTGCGGATTTTATCTGCGCGTTGACCTGCTCTGCCGTTACAGTTGTAACTTTATCTGTAACTGTCGGGTCTACGTTAATCTGCGGTACATTTACATCCATATTTACATTGGAGTTATTGTTATAATTTTGTGTGTAATTAACTCCTGTTACTACTGTTACAAGATTTCCGATTATCGGAACTTTGGAAAGCGTTGCTGCAAATGCCGTGCTGGCATTTACACTTACAACAAAGGCAAGTACGAGTGCAGCTGCAACTCCGGCAACGGAATAGAGCCATTTGTGCCTTTTGAATGGTACTACCTTTCTGTCAGATGTTGTTTTTGATTTCTTAGCCATATTAATCGCCTCCTCTACTTTCCGGTTAAGTGTTGATGGTATTGGTATCTGGTTATATGCCTTGCGGCTTTCGTTAAAATCCATTTTAAACCTCATTTCTGCGCGTCTTTGGCGCTAAATCCGTTTTTGGTGCTTTAATCAAGCAATGTTAGTACTGTGCCCCTTGTTGGTAAGCTGTTTTTTGAGCTGTTCGATGGCTGAATAGTAGCGGCTTTTTACGGTGCTGAGAGGAATTCCGAGTATTACGGAAATTTCTTTCAACGTAAGCTGCTCGTATATATGGAGCAGAATAACCACCTTATTGTCAGTGGAAAGTCGGAAGACATTTGCCAGTATTTCATCATGCGGGTCATAAAAGCTTTCTGTGTACTCCCTGTCAAATATCTCACTGTTTTCAAAAGGAATTTCACGTTTGTTCCTGCTTATAAAGCTGAGGCATTCATTGACTAAAACCCGGTAGAACCATGTGCGTATGGCACCTGAGTTCCTAAGAGTGTGAATATTTTCCAAAGCTTTAATTATTGCATTCTGGACTATGTCCTGTGCATCATGTTCGTTATGCACGTGGCAGTAAGCTATTCTGTAGAAATTGTTCTGATTCTCAAGAATGTACTGCACACATTTATCATATTTGCTCAATTGTACTCTCCCTCCCGTGTGTATATTGTCACACTAAAATGCGCATTTTTTTGTGTTCTACTATATAGACATTTTAAATGAATAAAAAGTTTGATTTTGCAGAAAATATTTTATCATAATTATATTGGCGGTGGTATAAAAAAGAAATATTGCAGATTTACGCCGCACAATAAGAATCGAGGTTGGAATGGCAGCAGATACTAAGTTTACCGAAAGCGACAATCCGCAAAAGAGAGATCAGGCATATAACAATTATGTAAAGGAAGTAACACCTGTGCACAACTGTTTTGCGGAATGTATTAAAGCGTTTGTGACGGGCGGTATAATATGTACAATCGGTCAGATATTAATTGAAATATATAAGGGGATTGGAATTGAGGCAGAGCAGGCGGCGCTGTGGACTACGATATCGCTTGTGTTGCTGAGCGTAATTCTTACAGGGTTAAATATTTATCCGTCAATAACAAAATGGGGAGGCGCCGGAAGTCTTGTTCCGATTACCGGATTTGCAAACTCGGTTGCTGCGGCAGCAATCGAATATAAGAAGGAAGGCTGGGTGTTTGGCGTAGGGTGCAAAATATTTACAATTGCAGGACCGGTAATCCTGTACGGAATTGTGAGCAGCTGGCTTCTGGGAGTTGTTTACTGGATATTTAAGCTTATTGGAATAGTGTGAAAATATGGGGCTGACTCTCTAACGTCAGCCCCATTTGATTTGAAAATTATAAATCAAGTGCACTCTTTGCAATGCTTGAGACGAGTCCCTTAGAAGAGATACCGTTTGACTTCGGTGAATTTGATGTTGACATTGTAGTGCCGTTTACAGTAGGAGCGAGAAGAATCTTACCTGTTCCACGGTATACATTTACAAAACCTTCACCGTTAACTGCTGAGCCGAGAAGGCTCTTTGATGATTTCTCAACTGTGAACTGAAGAGAGGATGACCATGCGATAGCCATATTACCATCAATCTTTACTATGTCATTGTCCAGTACAATCTCAACCAATTCCTCGCGTGGTACAGGACTTTCAAGCACTGCGATGCCCTGACCTGAAAGCGAAAGGTTAAAAAGACCTTCTCCGCCAAGAAGTGCAGATGAAACATTGTTACGTGCAACTATTGTCTCCTGAAGGTGTGCATCACATGCAAGGAATAAACCGTCATCAAGAACAATGCCCGGTCCCCATGAGGATACATCTTCGAGAATTATGTACTGGTATGTAGGCTCAAGCATAAGGTACCCCCATCCCTGATATATTGGCTTTACAGCCGATTCATTGGTTACGGCACCTTTGATAGCCTTACCGAGAAAGTCACCAACGCCCTTAACACCTGTCTGTGATTCTACACTGCCGGCAGTCCACTGCATTGCACCGGCCTGAATTTTGACAGCACTGTTATTGAGGCAGCAGAGCACCTGACGCTTGCGTACATTCATTTCCTGCATGAAATATGCAACAGAAGCAAATGAGGGTGACACACTGAGGTCTCTTTGATGCTCATATACCGTGTATGCACCGGCCTGAGCAATCTGGACAAGGTTTGGATTGTTGGCAAAGTTATTTAACTGAATCATTACTGAACCTCCTTATAATTAATTATACATTAGGCGATTGCGAAACTCATCTTTTAACAGTGCAAATTGTACAATATAAACAATCTATAAGCAGTATGCTTTGTACCCGTCGGTGCTTATATGCTGTTTTTTAGCATATTATGCACCGCTACGAGGTACAAGCAGCGCAAGCGTGTACTGCGTTGGATTGTTTATATTGTACAATCACATACGCTTAATGAAGAGTTTCGCAATCGCCTAAATTATACATAAATATTTTATTAAATATTTATTAATGTGTCAATTTAATATATGCTGCACCGCCCCAATTTTTTACCGGAGCATATATTTACACAAAGTCATGGAATAAATGCGGGCAATATGCCGGAAGATGCATTATACGGAGTGGGTACAAATTATTAATATATTATAATTTTTATCGGATATATTTATTAAATATTTTTTTGAGGTATTGACCTTTGCATACCGTAATGTTTAACTAATGACTGGTGACTTAATATTAGTTAATAATAGGCAATTGCAGCGCAAATGTCTAAATGAATAATTAATTTAATAATGAAACGAGGTAAATATGGAAAAAATATTTCGCAATCTCATACCATACTGGAAATCAGTGATAATAATAATTGCATTGCTGGTGCTTCAGGCTTTATGTGACCTTGCGCTTCCACAGTATACGTCGGATATTATTGATGTAGGCATACAGAATGCCGGAGTTAAATATTCGATTCCTCAGGCGGTAACGGAAGCAGATTTTAAAAGTGCCCAAATTTTTATGACAAAAAAGCAGGCTGCTGCATGGGTATCTTCATATAGCATGGAAGACGGAATATACAGGCTTAGGCTGAAGAAGGAAAAGGATATTAAAAATCTCGAAAATGAACTGATTGTTCCTATAATTATTAATTACAGGATGCCGGAGGAAGAAAAAGAGGCATTTCTTAAAATGGCGCAGGCAGGAGCCGTTACAGATGAAATGATTGCGGATATGCAGTCAGAAGCAGATAAAATGGTTGAAGCTGCCGGTGAATCAATGGTTTATTCAATGGGTGCAACATTTGCAAAGCAGTGTGCTGAAAATGCGGGACTTGATATGAAAAGATTACAGACAGGATATCTTCTGGCTGCCGGTGGAAAGATGGTTCTTCTGGCACTCCTGATGACTGTTGCTGCAGTGCTTGTTACTCTTTTTGCATCAAGAGTGGCAGCGGGAGTCGGCATGACACTGAGAAGCAATGTATTTCATAAGGTGGTAGGTTTCTCAAATACAGAGCTGGATAAATTCTCAACTGCCTCACTTATTACGAGGTGTACTAATGACGTGCAGCAGATTCAGATGGTGACGGTAATGCTGTTAAGAATGGTTGCGTATGCGCCTATCATTGGAATCGGAGGAATTATAAAGGTGATTGAAACCGGTTCACATATGGAATGGGTGATTGCACTGGCAGTTCTTTTGATTATGGCATTTGTGCTTGTACTTATGTCGGTTGCTATGCCGAAATTTAAGCTTATGCAGACTCTTGTTGACAAGGTCAACCTTGTATCAAGAGAAATACTGACAGGCCTTTCGGTAATCAGGGCTTTCGGGCGTGAAAAAAAGGAAGAGGAAAGATTTGATGAGGCTAACAGAGAACTTACAAAAACGAATCTTTTTACAAACCGTGTAATGACATTTATGATGCCGGGCATGACTCTTATAATGAACGGAATAATGATACTTATTGTGTGGGTAAGTGCACATCATATAGATGCCGGAAACATGCAGGTAGGAGCAATGACAGCGTTTATGACATATGCCATGCAGATAGTTATGTCATTTCTGATGCTTACAATGCTGTCCATAATGCTTCCGCGTGCTGCGGTGGCTGCTGAGAGAATTGATGAGGTCATAAAAACGGAGTCATCCGTAAAAGAAATACAGGATGCACAAGCAACAGATACACACAATGGTGTTGTAAGCTTTAATAATGTCAGCTTCCGATATCCGAATGCAGAAGAAAATGTGCTTGAAGGAATTGATTTTAAGGCAGAGCCGGGCAAGGTAACAGCCATTATCGGAAGTACGGGCTGCGGAAAATCAACTCTTGTAAATCTCATACCCAGACTTTATGACGTAAGTGAAGGGTCAATAACAGTTGACGGCGTCGATGTGAGAAACATGAAAATTCATGACCTGCGTGGAATGATAGGATTTGTGCCGCAGAAGGCGGTACTTTTCTCGGGAACGATAGAAAGCAACATAAAATTCTCAGATTCACAGGCATCGGATGAGGTTATGGTAAATGCCGCAAGAATTGCACAGGCAGAGGAATTTATAGAGGAAAAGCCCGGTAAATATAAAGAACGCATTGCCCAGGGCGGTGCCAATGTATCAGGCGGACAAAAGCAAAGGCTCTCTATTGCAAGGGCAATTGCAAAAAATCCTAAAATATATGTTTTTGATGACAGTTTTTCTGCACTGGATTTAAAGACTGATGCAGCACTCCGCAAGGCGCTTTTGAGTGCGGTGCAGGACAGCACGATGATTATTGTGGCACAGCGTGTCAGCACAATTATACATGCAGAACAGATAATTGTGCTTGATGAGGGCAGAATTGTCGGTAAGGGAACGCACAGAGAGCTTCTTCAAAATTGTGAAGTATATCAGCAGATAGCACATTCCCAGCTTTCAGAGAAAGAATTGCAGCAGGCAGAAAAGGAGGTGCAGTGATATGAAACATGGAGGAGCTATGGTACCGCCTCAGAAATCCAAAGATTTCATGGGCTCGGTTAAAAAATTACTTGCATATGTGGCCAGATTCAAAATACAGATTGTATTGGTTATAGTATTTGCGGTTGCATCTACAATATTTAATGTGGTCGGACCAAAGATTCTGGGTAAAGCGACAACCGGGCTTGCCGAAGGAGTAATGGCCAAAATTCAGGGCACAGGTGGAATAGATTTTACGTATATCGGACGCATACTGATTTTTGTGCTGGCAATATACTGCATGAGTTCTGTGTTTAATTTCATACAGGGCATGATTATGACAGGAGTTACACAAAAGGTTTGTTATCAGCTTCGCAGGGATATTTCTGAAAAAATAAACCGTATGCCGATGAAATATTTTGAGAGCAGACCGTATGGTGAAGTACTTTCAAGAATAACAAATGATGTGGATACGCTCGGTCAGAGCCTTAACCAGAGCATTACCCAGATAATTACATCGGTTACAACGCTGATTGGCGTTCTTGTTATGATGTTAAGCATTTCACCGCTTATGACACTTATTGCATTGGTTATTCTTCCTGTTTCTGCATGGCTTGTCTCGGTAACCGTGAGAAAATCACAGAAGTTTTTCATAAAGCAGCAGGAGTATCTGGGCCATATAAACGGACAGGTAGAGGAGACATTCGGAGGACAGAACGTTATCAAGCTGTTTGGCAAGGAAGAGGAAACACTTGCGGAATTTAACAATACCAATAAAGTGTTGTATGAGTCTGCATGGAAGTCTCAGTTCTTTTCGGGAATGATGCATCCTATAATGATGTTTGTGGGAAATCTCGGATATGCCGGTGTTGCGCTTTCCGGCGGACTTCTTGCAGCGCGGGGCAGCATAACGGTAGGTGATATACAGGCGTTTGTGCAGTATGTTAAGAATTTTACACAGCCTATACAGCAGATTGCGCAGGTTACAAATCAGGTGCAGTCAATGGCGGCAGCAGCGGAAAGAGTATTTGAGTTTCTCAAAGAATATGAGGAAGAACAGTTCGCAGCAAATGCGGTTGACATAACAACGCATAGTATTGATGGAGCGGTTGAATTTAATCATGTAAAGTTCGGGTACAATGACGATAATATTATAATACATGATTTCAGTGCGAAAGTAGCTCCGGGACAGAAAGTAGCTATTGTAGGGCCGACGGGCGCAGGTAAAACGACGATGGTAAAGCTTTTGATGCGCTTCTACGATGTTAATTCAGGAGAAATACGGCTGGACGGACATAATGTACAGGATTATAACAGGTGCGATTTGAGAAGTGCATTTGGCATGGTTTTGCAGGATACATGGCTTTTTAAAGGCACGATTATGGAAAATGTGCGTTACGGAAGGCTGGATGCCACGGATGAGGAGGTCATTGCGGCATGTAAAGCCGCACATGCCGATAAATTCATCAGGACGCTTCCGGGAGGATACAACATGGAGCTGAATGAGGATGCCAGCAATGTCTCGCAGGGGCAGAAGCAGCTTCTTACTATTGCACGTGCGATTCTTGCGGATAACAGGGTCATCATCCTTGATGAGGCGACATCCTCTGTTGATACAAGAACAGAAGAACAAATCCAGAATGCGATGGATAATCTTATGAAGGGACGTACAAGTTTTATTATTGCGCACAGGCTTTCTACAATTAAAAACGCAGATATAATACTTGTAATGCGTGACGGTGACATTGTAGAGCAGGGAAATCATGATGAACTTATTGAGAAGAATGGTTTCTATGCGCAGCTTTATAATTCACAGTTTGAGCAGGTATCATAATATATGGGACAAATATATAGGACATAATATATGGGGCACCGGTGGCTTTGGGTCAGTTCTTCCAAAGCTTCCGGTGTTCAATTTTTGCTGGAAAAACGTGTACATCCATGTTAAACTGAACTTATATTTTTTAAATAAAATATAAGGATTGGATACTTAGCATAATGATTACTGCAAATACATATCAGGTAAAAAAACTGCATTACAGAGGGCCTTTTACGGTAAAGGTGCCGGGCTCAAAAAGCATTACTAACCGTGCACTTATGCTTGCTGCAATGTCAGAGAAAAAATGTGTGCTTGAGGGAGTGCTGTTCAGCGATGACTCAAGAGCATTTCTTGACTGCCTTATGAAGCTTGGATTTGACATTGAAGCAGACGAGGAAAATGAGCGTGTGATTATACAGGGTACGGGAGGAAGGATTCCTAATCCTAATGCGGCTGTTAATGTGAGAAGTGCAGGAACAGCGGCACGATTTCTTACGGTTATGCTTGCACTTGCGGGCGGCGACTATGAGATGAATTCCTCAACACAGATGATGAAAAGGCCTATGGAGCCGCTCCTTTCGATATTGCATGACGGCGGAGTGGAGTTTGAATTTATGGGAGAAGAGGGACATTTTCCGTTTAAAATGCATTCTCACTCGCTTTCTCTCAAAAATGTATCGGTTGATACAACGATAAGCAGCCAGTTTACCAGTGCACTTCTGATGGCAGGTGTGATGCTTTCCGGCGGACTTGACATTGAGGTTACGGGAAGCAGGACTGAAGGCTCATATATCAAAATGACGCTTTCAATGATGGAGCAGTTCGGAATAAATGTAGAGCGCGGCAGCAACTGTTACAGGGTGCCGCATGTAACGTCATTTGGAGTGGACAGATATGAGATAGAGCCGGATATTTCGGCGGCATCATATTTTTACAGCCTTGCACCGCTGCTTGGAAGTGATGTATGCGTGAAGCGTGTGCACAGACCATCGCTTCAGGGTGACATGAAATATGTTGAAACGCTGCAGCAGCTCGGATGCAGCCTCAGAGAGTCAGAGGATGGGTTGTGGGTGCTTGGCAATGGCGTTGACAGGTATCCGGGACTTACGGTTGATATGAAGGATTTTTCTGACCAGACTATGACTATGGCAGCAGTGGCGGTCTATGCGGACTCACCTACTGAGATTCACAATGTCGGACATATACGTTTTCAGGAATCTGACAGAATGGCGGCAATTATAACGGAACTTGGGCGCATGGGCATAAAGTGTGAAGAAATACCCGAAAAGGAAGGGATACGCATTTATCCGGGACAGCCTGCGCCTGCGCTTATTGAGACATATGATGACCACAGGATTGCAATGTCGATGGCGCTTACCGGCATTAGGGCAGACGGAATTGTCATTAATAACCCGGGATGCTGCAAAAAAACATTTGAAAATTATTTTGAGACATTTGATTTGCTGTATGTCAAACCGTCAATTAAGGCTGTATTGCTGGATATTGATGACACAATAATGGATTTTGGAGAGTGCTCAAGGCGCGCTGTGCGCAATTCTCTTAAAAGGGCAGGACTTGTGGCGGATGATGCCATGATTGAACGGTATATTGTGCATAACAGGCATATGTGGGAACTGCTTGAAAAGAAGACTATAACGAGGCAGGAACTGATTGATACGCGCTGGAAGCTGTTTTTTGAAAAGGAGAATATCGATTTTGACGGTACGGCGTTTGAAAGCCTGTATCGTGAGGAACTCGGGAAACAGCATGTGCTTATAGAAGGTGCAACGCATTTACTTGAGTATCTGTCATCAAAGTATGATCTGTATATGGCGACAAACGGCGTGACGGCAACGCAGAAGAGCAGAATCGATGCAGCCGGAATAATGAAGTATTTCAAGGATTGTTTTATTTCGGAGGAAATAGGCGATGATAAGCCGTCGGAAGCATTTTTTGACAGGTGCATGGAAAGAATGGGACAACCTCCTAAGGAAAATGTCATGGTCATAGGTGACTCGCTGACATCCGACATGAAGGGCGGCTTTCAGTATGGACTTGTGACCTGCTGGTTCAACAGGAATAAATGTCTGAATAATCTGGAAATACACTGTGATTACGTAGTGGAAAGCTTTGATGATATTATGGAGATTATTTGAGGACGATGAGATTATCTGGAGATTGTGATTGTCTGAGTATGATGAGATTATCTGGAGATATGTGATTACCTAAAGAGATGGAGGATGGATTGATGACAGGAATTATCGGTGCAATGGATGAAGAGGTTGAGCAGATTGTAGAGGCAATGCAGGTAGAGAGAATTGAAGAAAAGGCAGGAATGAAGTTTAGCTGCGGTAAACTCTCGGATAAAGATGTAGTTATTGTAAGAAGTGGTATAGGTAAGGTAAATGCGGCAGTCTGCACACAGATTTTATGTGATGATTTTGGCGTGGATGCCGTTATTAACACTGGTATTGCCGGCTCTCTTGATGCGGCTATTGATATTGGTGATATTGTGCTTTCCTCGGATGTGCTTCATCACGATATGGATGCTACGGGCTTTGGATATCCGTTAGGACAGATTCCGAGAATGGATACTCTCTCATTTAAAGCGGATGAGCGTCTCCTCGCAGCAGCAAGAGAGTGTTTCCATGAGGTGCTTCCTGATGTCGGAGTGCATGTGGGGAGAGTTGTAAGCGGCGACCAGTTTATTTCCGATAAGGCTGTAAAGGAGCGCATTATATCTAATTTTGGAGGTATGTGCACGGAGATGGAAGGTGCAGCAATTGCACAGGCAGCTTACATCAATAATGTACCGTTTCTGATTGTGCGTGCAATTTCTGATAAGGCAGACGACAGTGCAACTGTGGATTACCCTACATTTGAGGCGAAGGCAATTAAAAATTCAGTAATTCTTTTAAAGGCAATTGTTGAAAGAATATAATAATATGTGGAACGCAGAATGAAAGAAGTAGCACCATCCATGCAGGAAACCGGATACTTCTTGCCTCTGGGGCATATATAGACATTTCTGCTCTCTGTACCCCGCAATTGGAGATTTAGATGCATTTTAATGTGCTTGGCGGGGTACAGAAAGCGGAAAACGTGCAACTGTACCCCGCCACATAGATGAGAATTGGCGGGGTACAATTGTTTATTGAAAATCCCCACAAATAACAGATTCTCGCTACAGTGGATTGTTATATGCAAATATAGCTGATACGATTAAAGTACCAAAGAAATGGAGGCGGTGCTTATGGATAAGAGAAAAACAGGTATTTTAATCAAAGAAGCCCGAACAAAAAAGAATTATACACAAAGCGAGTTGGGAGATTTGCTCGGAGTAACAAATAAGGCCGTATCAAGATGGGAGAATGGAGAAAGTTTTCCGGATGTTGGCGTGTTGGAAAATCTGTCATCAATTCTTGATATTAGAATACAGGATATTGTTACCGGTGAAACTGAATCAGATAATGAAGAGGTAATAACCGAGCTTGTGCGGTTTTCTAAATTGCAGCAGCTGGAGAAAAACAGAAAATTTTTGGGATATATATTTGCATTTTTAACACTGTTTTGCTGTTGTATTGCAGGATTTGCATGTTTTGGCAGTTTGGCGATGCTGTGTGCAAATGATTCAGGGGCTGTGTATATAATATTGATGACAATAACGATGCTTCTGTCAGTATACGGATGTGTTTCGCAGGATAAAGGAGCTTTTCAACCTGACAGGAAGCATGGCAGGCACATGTGTTATATTTCAATTATATCGGTTGTCTGGTGTGTATTAGTGACATGGATTTTTATGTTACTTATTTCAAATGGGATTATGCCTTTCGGAATGAAGCTGACTTCGGTTGGACCATTTATTGACTGGCAGTTGATGGTTATTTTTATAATTAATATTGGAATCTTATTTGTTGAACTGTATAGAAATGTGAAAAGGTCAGCTGATATACACTGGGGATACATAGTATCAGTTTCTGCTGTTTATCTGACCGTTCTTTACGGAGATATGCTGCACAGGTTAACGGCTGTAGATGAATTTTATCAGATTTTAACAGTGAGAACTCTTGTTGTGCTTGCGGAATTAATTGTCTCTTTATTGCTGGTGAACTGTTTGGAACGCAAAAAGTATAGCGGGGCAGATAAAGAATGAAATTGTAACCTTTGGGAGGAAAGCATGAAAAAATATTTAATGCCGCTTGGAATATTGATGGTATTTGAAACCATAGCGGTTACTCTTTGGCTGACAAAGGATAATCTGTTTTATCTGCTGAATTTCAGCTACATCGGTTTTGCCATAGCGCTGGGACTTTTTTTGTTTGTCATGAAGTATAAACACGCCAGGCGGGTGACACAGCTTTTGGTCGGATTATATATGCTGATTTATTTAGGTCTGATATGCAACGAAAATATGCAGATTGAGGGATTCTGGTACTATCTGTTTACAGGCGTGTTTGAGGCGGCAACAATCCATTATGCGGTAGCAAAAATTTTCGGGCCGTTAATATTTGGCAGGGGCTGGTGCGGCTATGCGTGCTGGACGGCGATGGTACTTGATTTTCTGCCTTATAAAGTACCCGGGAAGCCACGGAAAAAGCTGGGATGGATTCGATATATTACGTTTGCGGGCTCGATGATTTTTGTGGCAGCACTTTTTCTGGCGAATGTGGGAAACATGGAACGAATCATGTTTTGGGCATTTATTATAGGTAATCTGCTGTACTATATTGCGGGGATTGTGCTGGCATTTGTTTTTAAAGATAACAGGGCGTTTTGCAAATACATATGTCCGATTACAGTGTTTTTAAAGCCTATGAGTTATTTTTCAATTATCAGGATAAAGTGTGATAAGGATAAATGTATTTCCTGTGGAAAATGCAAACAGGTCTGCCCTATGGACGTTGACGTGACGGACAACTCAAGAAAAAGGAAAAACGGAACGGAATGTATTCTTTGTTTTGAGTGTGTGGAAAAATGTCCGAAAGATGCGCTGTAAGACAAAAATTCACATTACAAAACTGGAAAAAACGGAATTAAAATTTCACATTACGAAATCCTCTTGACATATACCTGTATAAGTGATATTTTAATGATATCAAAATGATATCATTAGCAAAGCAGCTCTTACATACGGGATTTGTGTCTGTATGCACTTGACTCAAACTCGTTACGTACTAAAGCGTTTGCGGAATGGGGGATTATTATGGAGAAAAAGACTATTGAAGAAAAAGAATTAAAACCGATTAGCGGATTTACGATGCTGTTTACGATTGTTCTGCTTTTTGTAGTATTTGCAGCGGCTATGGTTGTAAGCTGTATCTGGCTTGAAACAGGAAGAAATGTTGCCGGAGGCTGTACGCTTGTGGTATCAATTGTGGGACTTACGGTATTAAGCATAATGCTTGCGGGATTTTGCGTTGTAAAGCCTAATGAGGCAAGAGTAATAACGCTTTTCGGTAATTACTACGGAACAATTCTTAAAGAAGGTTTCTATTATCTGAATCCGTTTTCGTCTAAGAATAAGGTTGTTTCTTTAAAAACGAATACTCTTAACAATGAGAAGCAGAAAGTCAATGATGTTCTTGGTAACCCTATTATTATAGGCTCTGTTGTAATATGGAGAGTTGTGAACCCGACAGCAGCTGTATTTAATGTACAGAACTTTGAAAAGTTTCTTTCCATCCAGACAGATTCTACAATTCGTAATATTGCAAGACTTTATCCGTATGACTGTATGGATGAAGATGATTTGAATAATGAGAAAACACTTCGCGGAAGTTCACAGGAAATAGCAGACAGCATGAAGGAAGAACTTCAGAAGAGAGTTGAGATTGCCGGACTTGAGATTGAAGAAGTACGCATTACACATCTTTCATATTCTGAGGAAATTGCGGCAGCAATGCTTCAAAGGCAGCAGGCGACGGCAATTATCGCAGCAAGACAGAAGATTGTTGAAGGTGCTGTCAGCATGGTTAAGATGGCGATTGACCAGTTATCGGAGGAAGAGATAGTTGTACTTGATGAGGAGCGCAAGGCTGCCATGGTAAGTAATCTGCTGGTTGTATTATGCGGTAATAAAGATGCACAGCCTATTGTTAACAGTGGAAGCATTTATTAAGTTTAAATTTAATTTTATTCAAATCTGATGAGTATATGAAAGGAGGGCGCCGTGGACAGTGAGAAGAATGCGGATTTTGAATATAAAAATCTGGATGAAAAAGAAAGCAGATTAAAAGAACGACTTGCCAAAATTGACGCTCTCGAGAAGGAAATAATTTCTAAGGAGAAAGCGCTTAAAAGCAAAGAAAATTCAAAAAAGCAGATTGTTCTGCGCCTGTCACCTTCGCTCTGGAATGATATAGCTGCATGGGCTGAGGAAGATTTCCGCTCAATCAACGGACAGATAGAATATCTGTTATCAGAATGTGTGCGCAGAAGAAAAAAGGATTGAATTTTACAGAATAGATTTTCAAAATAACAGCGTTGGAGTTCAAGGAGAAAAAGTCATTGAACACCAACGCTGTTTGAATTAAGGCATGTTAATACAGCATATGAAGAATAGTATCGGAAGAAAAGTATCGGATGTAAAAGTATCAGATATAAAAGTATCAGATATATCCGTTAAACATCATTCCGGTGTAGGCAGACAGATTATAAGGGTCTGTTGTTACACGATGCGGGTTCTTGTATGCAATTATCTTGTTGTTGACATAATCCATAGGATTCATGGCAATCTTCTCGGCGGTATCCTGAATGGCCTCTTTAAATTTGCCGAGGTTTTCAAAGACACTGTTAAGAGAGTTGTTTTCCACCATCGCCTTTATTGAATCAGCATTGACTGTGATTGAACCATTATCATTAACGTCAAGACCGCTTGAGCTGAGTAGTGACGAATAGGCATGTGAAAGGCTTGTAAACTGCCTTTTCAGCCTGTCGCTTCCGCTGAAAGAGCTTCTGGTGTCATCAGTGGCAACTGAGATAAGGTTATTGTATCCTGTAATCAGTTCATTAATGCTGTCAACAGCGGCATCCGAATCAGCTTTGAGTGAAATGCTGACCGGCGGTTCTTCCTGTACTCTGTGAAATGTAAGTTCAAATGCGTTATTAATCATAACAGTATTCGTCGGAGATGTCCTTTCATTGCCGTCAATTGAATAGACAGCGTTGGAAGGATACTGTGAAATCCTGTTAAGACCAAGTGTTGCAACAGCGGGAGTTGTCTCGGCGGCTTCGGTGTGATTATCCTGAATATCAAAAATTACAGGCTTTAAGCCGTTGATACCGGTGACTGTGGATTTAACCAGCAGAGCCGTGTTCCCCATGCTGTCATTAATAACGGAGGATTCAAGACCTATATTGGAGCGATTTATGAGCCTTGATATCTTCTCCTGAATACTTTTTGATGTATCATTTTCATTCACGCCAAATTCAAACTCATATGTAATGTCTGAAATATTCAAGTCAAAGGAATAATCACCCGGAGTCAGAAGTTTTGAGGCCGGAGGCAGATAATTGCTCGTATTTATCTGCGGTGTCGCAAGCTGGTGAACACTTACGTCAAATGCTTTAGCATTTGAGGAACTGTTGCCGGAGTACTTTGCGGTTACGGTATCAGGGTTATCTGATACGGCAGACTGGCGTAAAATCATATCTGAAGAATTGTCGCCCGAAAGCTCACTTGCAATGTTGCTCAGTTCACGTGCATTTTCCTTAAGGTCAATAGCGTACTTCTGGGCATCAACTGAAAGGTCTGTTTTGTAGGTAGGGGTTGTTCTGTTAAGCTGCAGCATCTTATTGTATGAACGCTTCACATCGCTTGGCTTGCGCGCAGATGTGTCATACTTTGCTGCCTGACGGCTCCCGTATTGGGAAAGATAATAGCTGTATGCGCTGCTAATCATAACAGGTCACCTCCTTGTCCTAATATGATAATAGAGAACTTCCATATTATTCCAAAATCCTTTTCGGAAAAATATATATGAAAGTTAATATTCTAAATGTTAAAAATAAGGTTAAAGATTATATTGCATTTTCTAAAAAGTAATAATATTATATAGGAAGAAAAAAATCACTTTTTAAAAAAGAGTGCAAAAAGTCAATTTAATTACCTATATATATTATAATCTATACTATGTAAAATGTCACGAAAAAATTTATATATCGTGAAAATTTAAAAAAATAATTACATTTTAAAAATTTTGTTGACGGAGCATGGTAACTGTGCTATATTAGACTAGCTATGGAAGAGGTCTTTTTTTTATGCCTAAAAAAGCCTTTTGCGGTGTTTATGTGCCTGTCTGTGGGTACATTTACATCATCAAAGAAAAATTAATGGAGGTGGAAGGTTGTGCGCGTAAAGATAACATTGGCATGTACTGAGTGTAAGCAGCGTAATTACAACATGACGAAGGATAAGAAAACTCATCCGGACAGAATGGAAACAAAGAAATATTGCAGATTCTGTAAGTCACACACATTACACAAGGAAACAAAGTGATTTAGGTAGTATGTAGTATGACAGTTGTCTCAATGGAATTTGTTTGGCATTGACATTTTCCAAAGAGATGGTAGGAGGATTCTATGGGTGACACTGTTAAGGACAAGACCAACAAGAAGGATTGGTTCAAGGGCCTTAAGGCTGAATTCAGAAATATTAGCTGGCCGGACCAGAAGACACTTACTAAGGAAACTGTTGCTGTATTAGTTGTCTCCGTATTATTGGGTTCAATAATTGCGGCGTTAGATTTTGTTATCAGGTTTGGTTTGGAATTCCTGGTAAAATAAGTTGAGGGTGATTAAATGACAGAAACAAATTCAGAAGTAAGCGAAGTAAGGACAGAGGTAGTGGATTCAGAACCACGCTGGTATGTTGTGCATACTTACTCAGGATATGAGAAAAAAGTAATGGACAGCATTAATAAGACTGTTGCCAACAGACATCTCGAGGAGCAGATTCTTGAGGTTAAAGTTCCGGTTGAAACGGTCTATGAACTCAAGGCCAACGGTGCAAAGAAAGCTGTTGAGAGAAAAATTTTCCCGGGCTATGTACTCGTTAATATGGTCATGAATGAGGACACATGGTATGTGGTACGTAATATCCGTGGTGTGACAGGTTTTGTGGGTCCGGGATCCAAGCCGGTACCACTCACGGAAGAAGAGATGAAACCTTATGGTCTTACAAGCAACAATAGTTCAGAATCTGGCAAGAACGTGGTTGTCAACCTTAAGGTTGGTGACATAATCACTGTCGTTTCGGGCGCATGGGCAGGTACTGTTAAGGCAATCCAGAGCGTTAACGAAAGCAGACAGACAGTGACAATTAATGTCGACATGTTCAGCCGTGAAACACCGGTTGAGCTTAGTTTCTCAGAAGTAAAAAAGATGTAAGGTAATATTTAGGAGGTCATAACAATGGCAAAGAAAGTAACAGGTTATATCAAATTGCAGATTCCTGCCGGAAAAGCAACACCGGCACCACCTGTTGGTCCTGCACTTGGACAGCATGGTGTAAATATTGTGGAATTTACAAAGCAGTTTAACGCAAAGACAGCTGACCAGGGAGATTTAATTATTCCTGTTGTAATCACTGTATACGCAGACAGAAGCTTCAGCTTCATCACGAAGACTCCGCCGGCTGCTGTTCTTCTTAAGAAGGCATGCAAGCTTAAGAGTGGTTCAGCCGTTCCTAATAAGGATAAGGTTGCTACTATTTCAAAGGCAGAGATTCAGAAGATTGCAGAACTCAAGATGCCTGATCTCAATGCAGCAAGCCTTGAGGCAGCTATGAGCATGATTGCAGGTACTGCACGAAGCATGGGTATTAAAGTAGAGGACTAATATTCAGGAATTGTAACAATAAATTTCAAGTGGGAGACATGTGTATAGGATAAATGCATAAGCATTTCCGCACAGCCACTAATACCACAGGAGGTTCATAATGAAAAGAGGAAAGAAATATGTAGAGGCTGCAAAGCTTATCGACCGCGCAGCTTTATACGATGCAACAGAAGCAGTAGCACTTGCAAAGAAGGCTGCTACAGCAAAATTTGATGAGACAATCGAAGCACACATCAGAACAGGATGTGACGGACGTCATGCAGATCAGCAGATTCGTGGAGCAGTTGTACTTCCACACGGAACAGGTAAGACTGTAAGAGTTCTCGTATTCGCTAAAGGTGACAAGGTGGCTGAGGCTGAGGCTGCAGGCGCTGATTACGTTGGCGGTGAGGAACTTATTCCAAAGATTCAGAATGACAACTGGTTTGAGTTTGACGTAGTTGTTGCTACACCTGATATGATGGGCGTTGTTGGTCGTCTTGGACGTGTACTTGGTCCTAAGGGCTTAATGCCAAACCCAAAGGCAGGTACAGTAACTATGGATGTAACAAAGGCAATTAACGATATCAAGGCTGGTAAGATCGAATACAGACTTGATAAGACAAATATCATTCATGTGCCAATTGGTAAAGCTTCATTTAGTGAAGAACAATTAGCGGACAACTTCCAGGCAATTATGGATGCTATCGTTAAGGCTAAGCCATCATCTTTGAAGGGTCAGTACCTTAAGAGCGTAGTTGTTTCTTCAACAATGGGCCCTGGTGTAAAGGTAAACACATCAAAATATGTTGGTTAATTTAAAATTAACGATTGACATTCAATAGATATTAAGTTATAGTAGTACAAGTGAACTGCCGAAGACAGCTAGGTCCCACGTTGTGGGTTAAAGGTAATACGCCTGCCGAGGAAATCATATCAAATCATAAGATTTTGAGATTTTGACCTCGTCTGTGCGCAGACGAGGTTTTTCTTATAAAAGCAGATTTGAGGCGAACCGAAAGTTTCGTTTGGCAGTCAAAATCTGACAGGAGGTAAAAATCATGGCTAAAGTAGAGCTTAAGCAGCCTATCGTAGAAGAAATCGCAGGTTTCTTGAAAGAAGCAAAGGGCGTTGTGCTTGCTGACTACCGTGGATTAACAGTAGAACAGGATACACAGCTCCGTAAGCAGTTAAGAGAGGCTGGTGTTGTATACAAGGTATACAAGAACACACTTATTAAGCGTGCTGTTGAAGGAACAGAGTTTGAACCACTTACAGCAGAGCTTGACGGACCTACAGCAATTGCAATCAGCAAGGATGATGCAACAGCTCCGGCAAGAATTCTGTATAACTTCTCAAAGACAGCAGATGCACTTGAATTAAAGTCAGGTGTTGTTGAAGGAACATACTATGATGCTAAGGGAATTTCTCTTATCGCAACAATTCCTTCAAGAGAAGAGCTGCTCTCCAAATTCCTTGGAAGCATACAGTCACCTATTACAAACTTTGCTCGTGTTATTAAGCAGATTGCCGAGAAGCAGGAAGAGGTTGCTTAATGTTTGAGCAGACCCTTAGGTGAGGGTAGAAAATTTAAAATCACAATATTAGAATAAAAAAGGAGATTATAATAATGACAACTCAGGAAATTATTGAAGTAATCAAAGGTTTATCAGTATTAGAGCTTAACGATCTTGTTAAGGCATGTGAGGAAGAGTTCGGCGTATCTGCAGCAGCAGGCGTTGTAGTAGCAGCAGCAGGTGCTGGCGCAGCAGCAGCTGAAGAGAAGACAGAGTTTGATGTTGAGCTTACAGAAGCTGGCGCAAACAAGGTTAAGGTTATCAAGGTTGTTCGTGAAATCACAGGCCTTGGACTTAAGGAAGCAAAGGATCTCGTTGATGGAGCACCTAAGATTGTTAAGGAAGCTGCATCAAAGGAAGAGGCTGAAGACATCCAGAAGAAGCTTGAGGCTGAGGGTGCTAAGGTTACTCTTAAGTAATTTTAACAGATATTACGTTGCGGACCCGTTACCGGGTCCGCTTTTTTGTTTTCACCTCTTTTTAAAAAATTGGCTTGACGTATATTGTTATGTGTGATATTATGGATGATGCACTATTGTGGTGAGGTGGGCTAGTTATGCCTTTTTTTAGGAAGACAAGTTACCGCCTAGGGGCTTTCAGATGCTTGGAAGTGCCGTAAACAGTGGGCTTTAATAAAACTAAGCATAGGGGTGAAACGTCGATGGAAAAGAACAGAATACGTCCAAAGAAGTTCGGCAATAATGTCAGAATGAGTTACTCAAGACAGAAAGAAGTTCTTGAGATGCCAAACTTAATTGAAGTTCAGAAGGATTCATATCAGTGGTTTTTGGACGAGGGTCTCAATGAAGCTTTTAGTGACATTTCTCCAATAGGTGACTACAGCGGCCGCTGGAGTCTTGAATTTACAGGATTCAGACTTTGTACAGATGAGACAAAGTATACTATTGAAGAATGCAAGGAAAGAGATGCTACTTATGCAGCACCATTACGCGTGAAGGTAAGACTTCAGGATAAGCAGACAGGTGAGATGAAGGATCACGAGATTTTTATGGGTGATCTTCCTTTGATGACTGCAACAGGTACATTTGTTATTAATGGCGCAGAGCGAGTAATTGTAAGCCAGTTAGTACGTTCCCCTGGTATATATTATGACATTCAGCATGATAAGCTTGGTAAAGAACTTTATTCATGCACTGTCATTCCTAATCGTGGTGCGTGGTTAGAGTATGAGACTGACTCTAATGACGTGTTTTATGTACGTGTAGACAGAACACGTAAAGTTCCTGTAACAGTACTTATTCGTGCATTGCTTACTCCGACTAAGGAAAATGCAATGATTAATGGTACTAACGAAGATATTATTAATATTTTCGGTGATGAACCAAAGCTCCTTGCTACAATGGAGAAGGATGTTTCAACAGACCATGAGAAGGGTCTTACCGAACTCTACAAGAAAATTCGTCCGGGTGAGCCTGTTTCGGTAGATAATGCCGAAAGTCTTATTCAGGCTATGTTCTTTGACCCTAGAAGATATGACCTTGCAAAGGTTGGACGCTATAAATTTAATAAAAAGCTTAATTTCAGAACAAGACTTGCAGGCCAGAAACTTGCTGAGGATGTTGTTATTGAGCAGACGGGTGAGACATTCAGTGCCGGAACACTTATTACACGTGAAATCGGTCAGACGATTCAGGATGCGGCTATTCCTTATGTATATGTAGAGACAGAAGAACGTAAGGTAAAGATTCTTTCAAACCTTATGGTAGATATTACAAAATGGGTAGATATCACAGAGGAAGAGGCCAGAGAGCTTGGAATCACAGGAGCAGTTTACTATCCGGTACTTAAGACTCTTCTTGAGAATAACGATGCTGATATCAGGGATTTAATTAAGAAGAATGCCGGCGACCTTATGCCGAAGCATATTACTATAGAAGACATTTTTGCTTCAATTAACTATAATCTGCACTTAGAGTACGGAATCGGAACAAAGGATGACATCGATCATCTTGGAAACCGTCGTATCCGAGCAGTAGGTGAGCTTCTTCAGAATCAGTACAGAATAGGTCTCTCAAGAATGGAGAGAGTTGTACGTGAAAGAATGCAGACACAGGATCAGAGTGTGCTCTCAGCACAGACTCTTATTAATATCAAGCCTGTTACGGCTGCTGTTAAAGAGTTCTTCGGAAGTTCCCAGCTGTCACAGTTTATGGATCAGAACAATCCGCTTGGTGAGCTTACTCACAAGAGACGTCTTTCAGCGCTTGGTCCTGGTGGTCTTTCAAGAGACCGTGCCGGATTTGAGGTTCGAGATGTTCACTATACACATTATGGAAGAATGTGTCCTATTGAGACACCTGAAGGCCCTAACATCGGTCTTATCAACTCTCTTGCATCATATGCAAGAATTAATGAGTATGGTTTCATTGAGGCTCCATACCGTCTGATTGATAAGTCAGACCCACAGAACCCTAGAGTAACAGATGAGGTTCGTTACCTGACGGCAGACGAAGAAGATGATTATTATGTTGCACAGGCTAATGCAGAGCTTGATGATAAGGGATATTTTGTAAAGAATTCAGTTTCAGGACGTTATCGTGAAGAGACATCTGAATTCCCTAAGAGCAAGCTTGATTTGATGGATGTATCTCCTAGAATGGTATTCTCAGTTGCTACATCAATGATTCCGTTCCTTCAGAATGACGATGCCAACCGTGCCCTCATGGGTTCCAACATGCAGCGTCAGGCAGTGCCGCTTCTTACAACAGAGGCTCCGGTAGTCGGAACAGGTATGGAATACAAGGCAGCTGTTGACTCAGGCGTATGTGTTGTTGCCAAGGAAGCAGGCGTTGTAGAGTACTCAACATCAAAGGAAATAGCAATCAAGACAAAGAATGGCAGAGATGTATATCGCCTTACTAAATTTGCAAGAAGTAACCAGAGCAACTGCTATAACCAGAGACCTATCGTGTTTAAGGGAGATAAGGTTGAGAAGGGTCAGGTAATTGCAGACGGACCTTCAACAAAGAATGGCGAAATCGCATTAGGAAAGAACCCACTCATCGGTTTCATGACATGGGAGGGTTACAACTACGAGGATGCAGTCCTTCTTAGTGAAAGACTCGTACAGGATGATGTTTACACTTCAGTTCATATTGAAGAATATGAGACAGAAGCAAGAGATACAAAGCTCGGACCTGAAGAAATCACAAGAGATGTGCCGGGCGTAGGCAATGATGTTCTTAAAGACCTTGATGAGCGTGGAATTATCCGTATCGGTGCTGAAGTCCGTGCAGGTGATATCCTTGTCGGCAAGGTAACACCAAAGGGTGAGACAGAGCTTACTGCTGAAGAGAGACTTCTTCGTGCAATATTTGGTGAGAAGGCAAGGGAGGTAAGAGATACATCACTTAAGGTTCCTCACGGTGAATATGGTATCGTTGTTGATGCTAAGGTATTTACAAGAGAGAATGGTGATGAACTCGGACCTGGTGTCAACCAGACAGTACGCATTTACATTGCCCAGAAGAGAAAGATTTCTGTTGGTGATAAGATGGCCGGACGTCATGGTAACAAGGGTGTCGTTTCAAGAATTCTTCCTGTGGAGGATATGCCGTTCCTTCCTAACGGAAGACCGCTTGATATCGTGCTTAACCCACTGGGCGTGCCTTCACGTATGAATATCGGTCAGGTACTTGAGATTCATTTGAGCCTTGCTGCGAGAGCACTTGGATTTAACATTTCGACACCTGTATTTGATGGTGCTGATGAAAATGATATCATGGATACACTTGATCTCGCTAATGATTATGTAAATCTTGAGTGGGATGAGTTCGCTGCAAAGCATAAAGGAAAGATTAATGATGAACTCTTTGCTTATCTTGAGGAGAACAAAGACCATCGTGAAGAGTGGAAGGGTGTTCCTATTTCACGCGACGGTAAAGTAAGACTTCGTGACGGACGTACAGGTGAGTATTTTGACAGCCCTGTAACAATCGGACACATGCATTACCTCAAGCTGCATCATCTTGTTGATGATAAGATTCATGCACGTTCAACCGGTCCTTACTCACTGGTTACACAGCAGCCTCTTGGCGGTAAGGCACAGTTCGGCGGACAGCGTTTTGGTGAGATGGAAGTTTGGGCACTTGAGGCCTATGGCGCATCTTACACACTGCAGGAAATCCTTACAGTTAAGTCTGATGATGTAATCGGACGCGTTAAGACATATGAAGCAATTATCAAGGGTGATAATATCCCTGAGCCTGGTATTCCTGAATCCTTCAAGGTACTCCTTAAGGAGCTCCAGTCACTTGCACTTGATGTGAAGGTTCTTGATGAAAATGGCGAGGAAGTTGACATTATGGAAAATGTTGACTATGGCGAAGCTGATTTCAAGCGTATTTATGAGGATGCCGGAATGAGCTACAAGCAGGATGGCAACCTTGGAGAGCAGGGTTATACTGCACAGACAATAGGCGAGGATGGCTTTGAAAATGAAGAACCGGAAGAGTCAGAGGATGATTTCGCAGAGGATGATTTCGCAGACGACCTTTCAGGTGATGAAGAATAAGAAGGGAGTGCGGGAAAATGTCACAAGAAATAACAAATGAAACTTATCAGCCAATGACATTTGATTCTATCAAGATTGGTCTTGCTTCTCCGGAGAAGATTATGGAGTGGTCTCACGGCGAAGTTCTCAAACCGGAGACTATTAATTACAGAACACTCAAGCCTGAGAAGGATGGTCTGTTCTGCGAGAAAATATTCGGACCAAGCAAGGACTGGGAATGTCATTGTGGAAAATATAAGAAAATCAGATATAAAGGCGTTATCTGTGACAGATGTGGCGTTGAAGTTACAAAAGCAAGCGTGCGTCGTGAGCGTATGGGTCACATCGCACTTGCTGCTCCTGTATCACACATCTGGTATTTTAAGGGTATCCCAAGCCGCATGGGTCTGATTCTTGATTTGTCACCACGTGTTCTTGAGAAGGTACTTTATTTTGCTTCTTATATCGTGCTTGACAAAGGTGAGACAACACTTGCCGACAAGCAGATTTTGTCGGAAGCAGAGTACAGAGATGCATGTGACCAGTTCGGAAGCAATGCTTTCCGTGTGGGAATGGGTGCTGAAGCAATCATGGAACTGCTTCAGAGAATTGACCTTGAAAAGGATTCTGCTGAACTTAAGGCTGAGCTTGCAGAAGCATCAGGCCAGAAGAGAGTGAGAATAGTTAAGAGACTTGAAGTTGTTGAAGCCTTCAGAGAGTCAGGCAATAAGCCTGAGTGGATGATTCTTACAGCAATTCCGGTTATTCCGCCGGATCTTAGACCTATGGTTCAGCTTGATGGCGGACGTTTTGCGACATCTGACCTCAATGACCTTTATAGAAGAATTATCAACCGTAACAACCGTCTTGCAAGACTTAAAGAGCTCGGCGCTCCTGAGATTATTGTCCGCAATGAGAAGAGAATGCTTCAGGAAGCAGTTGATGCCCTTATTGACAACGGAAGAAGAGGTCGTCCTGTAACAGGCCCGGGTAACAGAGCACTGAAATCACTTTCAGATATGTTAAAGGGTAAGCAGGGACGTTTCCGTCAGAACCTTCTTGGTAAGCGTGTTGACTACTCAGGACGTTCTGTTATTGTAGTTGGTCCTGAACTTAAAATATATCAGTGCGGTCTTCCAAAGGAGATGGCAATTGAACTTTTCAAGCCTTTCGTAATGAAAGAGCTTGTTACAAACGGAAAGGCACATAATGTTAAGAGTGCCAAGAAGATGGTAGAACGACTTGAGCCTGAAGTTTGGGATGTACTTGAAGATGTAATTAAGGAGCATCCGGTTATGCTTAACCGTGCGCCGACACTTCACAGACTTGGTATTCAGGCATTTGAGCCGATTCTTGTCGAAGGTAAGGCTATTAAGCTTCATCCGCTTGTATGTACAGCATTTAATGCCGACTTTGATGGTGACCAGATGGCTGTACACCTTCCATTGTCAGTAGAAGCTCAGGCAGAGTGTCGTTTCCTTCTTCTTTCACCTAATAACCTTCTGAAACCGTCAGATGGTGGCCCTGTTGCAGTTCCTTCACAGGATATGGTATTGGGTATTTACTACCTTACTCAGGAAAGACCGGGAGTAAAGGGAGAAGGTAAGTACTTCAAGAGCGTTAACGAAGCAATTCTTGCATATGAGAATGGCGTAATTACACTTCATTCAATTATCAATGTTAAGGTCAGCAAGGTAAATGCTGAAGGTGAGACAGTAGAAGGTGTAATTAAGTCAACACTCGGAAGATTCCTGTTCAATGAAATACTTCCGCAGGATCTTGGATTTGTAGACAGAAGCAAGCCTGAGAATTTACTTGCGCTTGAAGTTGATTTCCATGTTGGAAAGAAGAAGCTTAAGGCAATTCTTGAAAAGGTTATCAATACACACGGAGCTACCCGTACAGCAGAAGTACTTGATGATATCAAAGCAATCGGATATAAGTACTCAACAAGGGCAGCGATGACAGTTTCAATTTCAGATATGACAGTTCCTGCTGAGAAGAAGCAGTTGATTGCAGATGCTGAAAGCACAATTGAAAAGATTGCAAAGAACTACCGCCGTGGATTTATCACAGAGGAAGAAAGATATAAGGAAGTTATTGAAGTATGGAAGGATACAGATGCAACTCTTACAGATGCACTTCTTTCAGGACTTGATAAGTACAATAACATCTTTATGATGGCTGACTCAGGTGCCCGTGGTTCTAACCAGCAGATTAAGCAGCTTGCCGGTATGCGTGGTTTGATGGCTGATACATCAGGACGTACAATAGAGCTTCCTATCAAGTCAAACTTCCGTGAAGGACTTGACGTTCTGGAATACTTCATTTCTGCACATGGTGCCAGAAAGGGTCTTTCTGATACAGCTCTTCGTACAGCCGACTCAGGATATCTTACAAGACGTCTTGTTGATGTATCACAGGAACAGATTATCAGAGAGACTGACTGCTCAGAAAACCGTAAGGAAATTCCGGGTATGTATGTATCTGAATTTACTGAAGGCAAGGAAATGATTGAGTCACTTAAGGATCGTATCACAGGCAGATATCTTGCAGAAGATGTTGTGGATCCTGAGAGCGGTGAGGTTATTGTGGCAGCTAACCATATGGTTACACCTAAGAGAGCTGAGGCAATTCTTAAGACAGGAATTAGTAAGATTAAGATCAGAACAATCCTTACATGCCGTTCACATATAGGTGTATGTGCTAAATGTTATGGTGCCAACATGGCAACAGGTCAGGCAGTTCAGGTTGGTGAAGCAGTAGGTATTATTGCTGCACAGTCAATCGGTGAGCCTGGTACACAGCTTACGATGCGTACATTCCATACAGGTGGTGTTGCCGGTGATGATATTACACAAGGTCTTCCTAGAGTAGAAGAACTCTTTGAGGCAAGAAAGCCAAAGGGACTTGCAATTATTGCTGAATTTGGTGGTGTTGCAACAATTAAGGATACAAAGAAGAAACGTGAAATTATCATTACTGATAATGAAAGCGGACAGTCAAAGACATATCTTATTCCTTATGGTTCAAGAATTAAAGTCCTTGATGGTGCTGTCCTTGAAGCCGGTGATGAACTTACAGAAGGTAGTGTAAACCCACATGATCTCCTTAAGATTAAGGGTGTTCGTGCAGTACAGGATTACATGATTCGTGAGGTTCAGAAGGTTTACCGTCTGCAGGGTGTTGAAATCAATGATAAGCATATTGAAATTATTGTTCGTCAGATGCTTAAGAAGATAAAGATTGAGTCAGCAGGTGATTCAGAGTTCCTTCCGGGAACAACGGTTGATGTGCTTGACTTCAATGAGACAAATGAGAGACTTGAAGAAGAGGGTAAGGAGTTAGCAGTAGGAACACCGATTATGCTTGGTATTACAAAGGCTTCTCTTGCAACAAATTCATTCCTCTCAGCAGCATCCTTCCAGGAGACAACAAAGGTTCTTACTGAGGCAGCAATTAATGGCAAGGTTGACCCGCTTATCGGTCTTAAGGAAAATGTTATTATCGGTAAACTTATTCCTGCCGGTACAGGACTTCGCCGTTACCGCAATGTAAAGCTTGATACAGGACGTGTATACAATGAAATAGAAAATCTCGGTGGAGATGATGAACTTGTATTATCGGAAGATGTTGAAGGCGATACAGTAGAAGTAACAGAAGAATAATATACAGACAAAATGCATAGCCGCTCATGGGGCATGATATACCGTGTAGTACAGATTTATGGTGTATCAGCTGCCTCGTGGGCGGTTTTATTATATAGCATGTTAGTGCTTGAATTATAGCCGGATATCAAATATAATAAACTAAGATTAATAAAATTTGAGAGGAGCAAGAGATGAAGATATGTATTTCATGCGGACAGTCAATCAAAGATGATTCAATATTCTGTCCGTTTTGTGGGGCAAAGAACGATGTGACAACAAATGCGGAATATCAGGAGCAGGATGTGCTGACAGTGCGGGATACCGCAGAAGCACAGGAACCGGAACAGAATGCGTATACAGCACCGGTACAGGCGCAGGAACAGGTACAGAATACATATACAGCACCGGTACAGGCACAGGCTCCGGAACAGAATGCGTATACAGTGCCGGTACAGCCGCAGCAGCCGGTACAGAATACGTACACAGCACCGATACAGTCACAGCAGCCGGTACAGCCGGATAATATGCAGAATTCCGATCCATATATTTATAATCAGATTAGGTATAACTCCCAGCCGGTGCAGCAACCAATGCAGCAGCCAATGCAACCATCATATTATGCAACTGCCAGTGCTAATATGCAGGCATGGAAAGAACAGAATGATAAGCCTCTTTCAGTCGGAGGATGGATGCTTACGCTTCTTATTATGTCAGTTCCGATTGCCAATATTATTATGTTGTTCGTATGGGGCTTTGGTGAGGGGAATACAAGCCGTAAGAATTTCTGCAGGGCGTATTTGATTTATATGCTCATTACAGTTGTACTTACAGTGCTGTTCATGGTATTTTTGATTGGTGTAGGGGCAGCGGCGTCAAGTGCAACATCAAGCTATTACTATTATTAAATCATAAGCATTTGTTTTAAAGCGGAGCCGGATATGAAACCTACATTTACAGGAATAAAAAAACAGACGGATAATCCATTTCTTAATATGTACGCAATGGATGCGGTTGATACCGGAGGCAGGCATTTTGGGTATTATTTTGCAACGCGTAAGAGTGAAGAAGAGCTTGTGTGCCGTACTGGAGTAACGAAACCGGACGGAGCGGTAATATATGCGATTCTTAAGGATGAACCCGACAAGATTGTACTCATAAGGCAGTACAGATATCCACTTGGGAAATATCTGTACGAAGTGCCTGCAGGACTTATTGACGGGGATGAGACACCGCAGGAGGCGGCAGTAAGGGAAATGCATGAAGAAACCGGGCTTGAATTCGAGGTCTATAACGGTGGGTCCGCTGCCTTTAGAAGAGCGTTTTATCAGGCACAGGGGCTTTGCGATGAGAGTAATGCATTTGTATTCGGATACGCTAAAGGAAATGTCTCAGATGAGGCAAGAGAGGCATCAGAGGATATACAGGTAATAATTGCCGATAAGGCTGAGGCTATGCGCATTCTTGAGGAAGAAGAGGTGTCAATCAGGTGTGCGTGCATGCTTATGATGTTTGTCAATTCTGCTTCTGACAAACCGTTTGCGTTTTTAGGATAGCAGACACTATATTTTGAAATATAAATACGGCTTCTTAAATCAATATATTTAGGAAGCCGTATTTTTTGTTCTTATTTGAATATGTGTTAAAAACCCTTGTAATTGCTTGAAAATGCATTACTGGTGATTTGCACCATAATTGTCAAGCAGGGAGCATTTTACTTTATACAGCTTGCTTGAAAGGTCAACATGCACTTCGTGAGGGTTCACAAGGCGCTTGCTCTCATCCCATAAAGTATCAAGCTCTTTCTTGCAATATGCCTGAATATCCATGACAGACGGAGATTCATATACACATTCACCATTCTTGAAGACTGGAACCATAATCTCGCGGATTGTGTATTCTCCCGGCTCAAGAAGAGTTTTCTTCCAAGTCTCAACAGGGTCAAAGAGAAGAAGCGGTTCATCCTCCGAATAATGCTCATCTGCAAATGCGATGAGGTCAGCTTTAATCTTGCCATTGTTGTCATAAATTCTATAAATGGTTTTGTTGCCCGGATTTGTGATTTTCTCGGTATTCTCGGAAATCTTGATTCTCGGAATAAATTCCTGCTTCTCCTTATCCCAGATTGCTGCAAGCTTATATACACCGCCAAAAGCAGGACAATCCTTCGATGTAATAAGGTTCGTGCCGACACCCCATGAAGTAATCTTGGCACCCTGTGCTTTAAGGCTGTCAATAAGGAACTCATCAAGGTCGTTGGAAGCGGAGATTACTGCATCAGGGAAACCGGCTTCGTCAAGCATCCTGCGTGCCTGGATTGACAGGTAAGCAAGGTCGCCGCTGTCAAGCCTTATTCCGTAAAATGTAAGAGGTATACCGGCTTCACGCATTTCCTTAAATACACGGATGGCATTAGGTACGCCTGAACGCAGCGTGTCATATGTGTCAACAAGAAGTATGCACGCATTAGGATACAAATCGGCATATGTCTTAAATGCGGTATACTCATCAGGAAAACTCATTATCCAGCTGTGTGCATGTGTACCCTTGATAGGAACATTAAACATCTGTCCTGTAAGAACATTGCTTGTCCCGATACAGCCGCCTATTACAGCAGCTCTGGCGCCATATATTCCGGCGTCAGGTCCCTGCGCACGGCGAAGACCGAATTCCATGATGCCGTCACCTTTGGCAGCGTAGCATACGCGTGCTGACTTTGTTGCTATAAGGCTCTGATGGTTTACAATGTTAAGGATGGCTGTTTCAATAAGCTGTGCTTCCATTGCAGGAGCGATTACTTTGATAATCGGTTCGCGCGGAAACATAACCGTGCCTTCAGGAATAGCATAAATGTCACCTGTAAAATGAAATCCTCTGAGATATTCAAGAAAATCATCATCAAAGTATCCCTGACTTCTGAGATACTCAATATCTTCATCTTCAAAATGAAGGTTTTTAATGTATTCAATTACCTGTTCCAAACCACATGCGATTGAATATCCGCCATCGCAGGGATTCTTTCGGTGAAATGCATCAAAAATTACCGTATCGTTGATGCCTGATTTAAAATATCCCTGCATCATTGTAAGTTCATAAAGGTCTGTTAATAGTGTGAGATTTCTCATTATCTTCCTCTTTTCTCTTATTTTTCACGTGTGTCTTGTCAGATGTATATACACAGTGAAGATTCATATTATTATATCACCTTTATGCCACATCTGCCATATTTTTATGCAATTTTATGCAGTATTTTTATAAAAATAAAATCCTGTCTCAGCGGATATACCGGTGAGAGACAGGATTCATAAAGCTGGTAATTATTTTTTCTTCTTTTTTCCGGCTTTTGCTTCAGCATCTCTTCTTGCCTTGTCTTCATCAAGAGTTTTCTGAGCCTTGCTGCGAAGCTTTGCCATAAGGCCTTTTTTCTTAGGCGGTGCTACCGGAGGCTTTCCTCCGCGTACTGACTTAATCCCTACGATATATATACCGCTTACCTCGACCTTAACCTCTGTTTTAACTGGAAGCTCATCAAATACCTTGTTATCGGCAATGAGAGTCATTACCTTTGGACCAACCTTTGCTTTAACGATAGGAAGTTTAGTTCTTCTCATATATTTTGGTGTCTGGTCCATGACAATTTTAGGAAGACCGGCTTCAGTCATTTTCATTATTTTTTTGTCAATTATGAGCATTGACATTACCTGCTTGGTTGCATCAATCTGTGCCTGCTGTTCTTCCTGTCTTTTACGCATCTTGTTACCGATAACGAGTAAAGCAATAAACAGTGCAACAAGAACAACGAAGATAACTAATAAAACAATCTGCCATACCTGCATTGTGTGTTTCCTCCATAAAAGTGAAATGTGGCAAAAAATAGCCGTACTTAATATTTATACTACATTGTGAATGACAAAACAAGTGAAAAGTTCCAAAACGCTGTAAAAACTGTAAATTATACGAGAGCTTTATTTTTCTCATACATTTCAAGCATAATGTCATGAGTGTATGCACCGATGGCTTTGCGCTGTTCTTCTTCAAGGGTGCTTATATCTATCGGGGTGCCAAATTCAATAACTGTATGCGTGCGTTTAATTCGTGGGAAATGCTCCTCAAATACAGCAGATGTGTTATTTTGCACCATTGGAATAATTTTGCAACCGGATTTTTCCGCAATCTTAAAGCTTCCCTGCTTGAAACGCTTTATACCGTCTTCATCGTTACGTGTACCTTCAGGGAAGATAACTATTGAAATTCCGTTCTTAATGTTATCAATTCCCGAAAGAATTGTTTTGAGCCCATCTTTTATGTTGCTTCTGTCAAGAAACAGGCAGTAAAGATATCGCATCCAGGTTCTGAGTAAAGGAATCTTTTCAATTTCTTTTTTTGAGACAAATCCCGTAAGATGTGGCATCATTGAGTACGAAATAATAACGTCAAAGAAACTGCGGTGGTTTCCTACAAAAAGAACAGGCTCATCCTTTGGAATATTGTCGAAACCGACTATGGTAGTTTTAACGCCTCCGATAAAAAGAATAACTTTAAATGCTGACTGGACAATTCTAAGAGAGCTGATATCCTTTGCGTGGGGATTAAATTTACCGATAAGCCATTCAATGACAAACAATGGCAGGCTGATAATAAAGAAAATAATTAAAAAAATGACAATCAATATAAGTCTTAACATAGTGCGTACCTTTCTTATACTACTTTGTGTATATGAATTGATTTATGCAATAAGCGGTGCTCTTATGAACACCGCTTAAATGTTAAAAAAACTGTCAGCGACCTGCACCGGATGCTGAGGCGGTGCTTCGCTGTGTGGTATTGCTTTGCGTTGAAGCTTGTGGCTTTGTTGCAGATGACGAACTTCCGGCAGAAGATTGTTTGGTACTCTGCGGATAAGTCGGAACCACAGTTATCGCTTTGCTGTGTATTGAACACAAATTGCTGAGATAGTTATCAGTAATTGCATATTCGGCATCAGCAACAGGGTATTGTCCGGCATCTTCAGGATTAAGCACGTTGGATGCAGGCTTTTTGATATAAATGCGTGTCGTGGTGCTTGGACATGCTGCACTGGCTGCCATATGCGACTGGTTACATTCCTTAATAATTACGTGAGTGTCGCAGGAATCCTTTGGCTGGTTATCTTCAGCAAAATATTCTGAGACAACCTGACTGCCTCTTGGATCTGCATAACATAATCCGTCAACTGCAAGTTTACCGGACTGCGAGCACACATCATCAAGCTGAATAATATTATCAACAAGCTCAAATTCCTTGGTTGCCAGATTCTTGTGAATCTCAGTCATTATCTTTGACCATATCTGTCGGTGCTGATATTTACTTGTTCTCATTGTTGTATTGTCGTCAAAACCAATCCAGATAGAAGCTGTGTAATATGGTGTAAATCCACAGAACCATATATCGCCGTCTGCATTAGTAGTACCCGTCTTACCGGCTACCGGCTGATTCTCGATTGCGGCAGCGGTACCTGAACCGGATTTGATTACGTCTTCCATTGCATTGGTAAGAAGCCATGCTGTTGTTTCCTTAAATACACGTCTTGTCTCAGCCTGTGAATTGTCAATTATAAGATTACCGCTGTGGTCATATACCTGTGTGTAATAAACAGGTTTTGTGTAAGTTCCTTTGTTGGCTATGGCTGCGTATGCTGCGGTCATATCTATGTTGGTAACACCTTTTGTCATACCTCCGAGTGCAAGTGACTGTACAACGTCATGCATTCCGTTGATGGCTTCCTTTGGTGATACCAGAGTGCTTATGCCGAGCTTCTGCAGATAAGTAAAACCAACCTGAGGAGTTATCATTGTAAGTACCTTTACGGCAGGCACATTGCGCGAGCGCTTAAGTGCCGTACGTATGGACATAAGACCGAGATAATCCTTCTCATAGTTCGTTACAAGCTGTGCTTCCTCACCCTGATAATAGTAAGGTGCATCGTCTATTGCGGAAGCTAAAGTAATTGCACCTACATCAAGTGCCGGACCATATACGGCAAGCGGCTTTATTGAAGAACCGGGCTGCCTTGTCGTTGAAGTCGCGCGGTTAAGCGTACGGTTACCGCCCTTATCGCCGCGGCCGCCTACGATAACCTTGACGTATCCGGTATACTGATCCATCAGTGAAAATGAAATCTGAGGCTGTATTGTAAAGCTCAGGTTTTCGGCAACAAATGTATTGCCCTGCGCAAGGATTGCCTCACGGTACTGGTCAACATATTTCTGAGCTTCCTCTTTACTGTCAAAGGTAAGACTGAAGTTGGCTCTTCCTCCGGTAGTCTGGAAATATTTCTGCAAAGACATCTGTGAATAGTTGTGCTTTTTGCCTTCAGCATCCGTAACCGTAAGCGCGTACGAAATAGAAATGTACGTATCCGATGGCCAGTTTTCAGGGTCATTAATTATCGAGTTGGCAACATTCTGCATTGTCGAATCCTGAGTGGAATATACTGAAAGCCCACCCTTGTAAATAAGATTAAGCGCCTGTGTTTCCGTATAACCTTTCTGCTCCTGTAAATCGCGTGAAAGCTGTTCGATGACCTCATCTACAAAATATGAGTAGGTGGATGCACTTTCTTCAGTATGTAAATCCTGAATTCTTGCATATACATCATCTGCCAAGGCTTCCTGATATTCCGCCTCACTTATATATCCCTGCTTGCGGAGATTTTCAAGGCAGGTGCGCTGGCGGCGCTGATTTTTCTCCGGATAGTTAATCGGGTTGTTGCCCATCGGGTTCTGCGTTATGGAAGCTATTACAGCACATTCGGAAATTGTAAGCTCGGAAACATCTTTATCGAAGTAACCGTTGGCAGCGGCCTGAACACCCAGATATCCGTTACCAAGGTTAATTGTGTTCAGATAATTCTCAAGTATCTTTTCTTTGCTCATTGTTGTTTCAAGTTTGATGGCAAGATACTGTTCCTGAATTTTACGTTTTATTTTTTCTGAGGTACTTTCATTATAAGCGTTAAAAACATTATTTTTCAAAAGCTGCTGTGTAATTGTACTGCCGCCCTGGGAAAGGGAGCGTGACTTGATTACTTCTGATGCGGCACGGATAATACCACGGATATCAATACCGTTGTGCTCATAAAAGCGTTCGTCTTCAAGTACAACAAATGCACGCTGCAGTGTCAGCGGAATGTCGTCAATGCTTTTTGCAACTCTGTTGGAGCCGGAGCCTACAAGAGTCTGGATTTCGTTCCCCTTGTTGTCGTAAATTTTTGTGGCGTAGCCTGTCGGTGATACATCAATAGTAGAAATATCAGGTGCAGAATCGATAATACCCTTTACCATACCTGCAACAACGCAACCGCATGCAACAATTATTGTAACGGTACATACAAGAAGAATTTTGCAAATATTAACCCCAAGCTTTGAACCAATCCTGCTTCCGGTGGACGTAAGCTGCTTTTTCTTCTGGCGTACACCTTTTTTGCCATAGTTCATAGAAATCCTCCAACTAAGACCTATTGTAAGACCTATTGTTTTAATAAAAATAAGATACGTATGAGAGTATACCACACACATTCATTTTTGACAAATATAAATGACTTATTCAGAAATGTATGATATGCTTATAAATAAGCGCTCTATGGGGCAAATGTAATGTCACGGAGGAACGAATGTCTGATTTTTATATAATAAGTAAAAATGGCTACGGTGAAATTGTTGAGAAAAAGTCAAAGTTCATTGCAAACGTATTTCATGTCAGCAATGAACAGGAGGCGGCGGCACATATCGAAGCAATACGAAAGAAATACTGGGATGCAAGGCATAACTGTCATGCGTTTGTAATAGGGGCACATGACGAAACACAGCGTTGCAGCGATGACGGTGAACCGTCAGGGACAGCGGGAAAGCCGATACTTGAAGTTATTCACGGGAACAATCTGCACAACTGTCTTATAGTAGTCACAAGATATTTTGGCGGAATACTGCTTGGAACAGGAGGACTTGTGCGCGCGTACACACAGGCCGCACAGGCAGGGCTTGCCGATGCCGCGATACAGCAGCAGACAGAAGGGAGAAGGATACACCTTACATTTGATTATACGAATCTTGCAAAACTGCAGCATATTGCCGGGCAGCTTAAGCTCACCCTTGATAATGTACAGTACACCGACAAAATTGAAGCGGAGGTTATGGCTGATATCGCAGAAAGCGAAGAGTTTATAAACAGTATTGTGGAAAGTACGGCAGGCAGGGTGACGTATGAGGTGGAGAACGGAGTATTCATTTATAAAGATATAAGTCCTATTGGTAAAAAATGATAAATCAAAATCACAAATACACATTTTTGGACGTTGAAACGGTATATTGCTGTTAAAATGACAAAATGGATAAGTAAAAATGCAGTCATAATTATGCATTTTTACCATATAAATGTTATCAGGAAAATAATTGACAAGCTTAAAAAGACTTTTTGAAAGTCGGAAATGCATAAGTTTATACATTTTTTATAAAGCCTAAAAAGCCCTAAAATAAGGCAAAAATGACAATATTTCATAATTTGTTCAAAAAAAATACGCAAATTGTTAAAAATAGTCTTGTTAAAATTACACAAAAATGTTATTATGTACTCACCGATTAAATTAATCTAATGTCGGTGATGGAATCGAAAGGTTCCAAAACCAAAAAGGAGGGTTTCATTTTTATGAAGAAGACAGTTAAGAAACTGGCTGCTGTAGGTTTAACACTTACATCAGTAATGAGCCTTGTAGCTTGTGGTAATCAGGGCGGTGCAGAAGGCACTGACGCTTCAACAGCTGCTAAGGAAGTAACACAGCCAAAGTCATTCACAGTTATGGTTGATAACACAGTTGTAACTGAGACTAATGGTGGTAAGGAGTTCTATGCATACCTTAAGACACTTCTTGGCGATGGCACAATCGACATTAAGTGGATTCGTCCTGATCACTCAGGATACTATGATGCAGTAGGTAATGCATTCAACGCAACAGATCAGATGCCAGACGTAGTTCTGCTTTCAGCTGACTACTATGCATTGTATGCATCATCAGGTTACCTTTGGGATATGACAGATGCTTGGAATGCTTCTGAGACAAAGAACTCAGGAAGACTTATCAAGACAGCTGACAATATCTTCAATTCACTTAAGGTTGGTGGCCTTGACGGACAGAAGAGAATGTATGGATTCTCACCATACCGTGGTAACGGATGCTGCACATATGTTAAGAAGACATGGCTTGAAGCAGCAGGCATGAAGGTATCAGATATCGAAGGTAAGACTCTTACATTTGATCAGTACTATGACATGCTTAAGAAGATGCAGGTAGCTAAGAACAGCGTAGTTATTTCTGCTGCTGGTTACATCGGCGGTGAAGCACCTTACACAAACTACCTTCCAGAGTTCTACCAGAAGGCACAGTACTCATTCTATAAGGGAGCTGACGGAAAGTACGTTGATGGTTTCGCTCAGAAGGAAATGCAGGATGCTCTTACAAGAATCCAGACAGCTGTTAAGGATGGCGTTCTTGATAAGGAATCAGTTAACAACTCAACAGCTAACGCTCGTGATAAGTTCTATGCAGACAACACAGGTGTATTTACATATTGGGCTGGTACATGGGCTGATACATTGAAGATGAACCTTGAGAACAAGGGACTTGATGGAACTCTTATTGCTATCAATCCTATTAAGGAACTTGGTACATATGTAGAGCGTATTGCACCAGCTTGGTGTATTACAACTCACGCTGAGAATCCGGAAGGTATCTTCAAGTACTTCATCGACACAATGCTTGATGGCGGCGACGTTCAGACAGCTTGGGAGTACGGCGCTAAGGGTACTCACTGGGATACAAAGGCTGAGACAGTAACTGTAAAGGGTAAGGAAGACAAGGGAACAACTTATACAGAAGGTCAGTTCCATATGCTTCCATCACCTGAGAAGCCAACAGGTCTTATGAAGAAGAACCACATTGATCCAATCCTCGCTCTTGCAACATTCAAGAACGGTACAGATCCAGGTGCTGCAGCAATGACAGATCTTGCTAAGAAGAATGGTGAGTTCTTCGCTAACAACTCAACAGTTGCTACTCCGGTTCCTTATACAGAAGCTATGGCTGATAACATTTCTGATATCAACAAGCAGAGAAACATCATTGTTGCTGCTGTTGCTAACGGCGAAATGTCAGCTGCTGATGGTATCAAGGAATACCAGAGCAAGGTTGGTAACAAGGTTAATGAAGTTCTTAAGTCACTCAACAAGTAATTATAATTTGATTTGGTTTTCATGATGGGTTTGCTTTCGGGCGGGAAACCGCCTGAAAGCAGATTCTTTCTAAAGCAACTTTTCTGAAGTAGGCTTGAATGAATTACAAAAATTTTTAGGAAAGAAGGAAGGTATAGAGATGCAATGTAAGTCTTGTAATACAGAGTTACCTAAACATGCAAAAGTGTGCCCTAAGTGCGGTACCAAGGTCAGCGATAAAGGACCTCAGAATCTTAAGGTAATTGCTATAGCCGGTGCTGTAATTGCGTTTATTGGTGGGCTGCTGCCTTTTGTTCAGAATACTGGAGATATTGAGATAGCCTACAGCTTTATGAATATTCAGATGTCATTTTTCTGGTATCTGTACATGATTGCATTAGTAGCAACAATTCTCCTTTGTGTAGCAAAGAGGGAGAAGCTTTCAATTATTACAACTGCAATTGCAGGCGTGATTTTTGCTGTATCAATGTTCGTATCGCCATTCCTTGAATATGCCGGAAGACAGCAGGTTAAAGGCGGTGTAATCAATAAGTACAACAATGTAATGTTAGGCAACCTCTTATCAAACGGTGAATATACATTAGGACTTGGTTTCTTCGTTGTTATCATTGGTTTGGTAGTTGCTGTCATTGGTGTATTTTTTGACATTTTGAAGTATTTTAAGAAAGAAATTAATGTTGACGCAAAGTACATGACAAACTCCATCAATAAGAGTGTATGGTCTATGATATACTATTACAGATGGTTCTATGTAATGTTCCTGCCGGCTTTCATCTTTGTATTGATATTCAATTACTGGCCGATGCTTGGTTTGCGTTATGCGTTTACAAGTTATAAAATTACCAATCCTTACTATATTGGTATTACACATTTCTATGAGATGGCAACTGCAGATATTTACTTCTGGACAGCATTTAAGAACACACTGTACTTAAGTATTATCAAGCTCATCCTGAACACAGGCGCTGCTGTTATCATTTCATTGCTGTTACACGAGATTTCAAACATTATCTTTAAGAAGACGGTTCAGACAATTATTTACCTCCCTCACTTCATGTCATGGGTTGTTACAGCATCTCTGTTCCGTTTGATTCTTGCTCCTAGTACATCAGGTATGGTTAACACATTCCTTGCTGAGGTATTTGGAATGTTTGGCGGTAACCCATCTAACGGTATCTTCTTCCTGGGAGATCCAAGATATTGGGTAGGTTCATATTTCGTAATCAATGTATGGAAGGATACAGGTTGGGGAACAATCCTCTTCCTCGCAACATTGTCCGGTATCAGCCCTGAACTTTATGAGGCTGCTGAAATCGATGGTGCTAACCGTTTCAACAAGATGAGATTTATTACATTACCGGCACTTACTAATACAATTATCACAGTATTCATTCTTAACCTTGCTAAGGTTATGAACCTGTTTGAATCAGTATTCGTACTTATGAACGATGCCGTATATGATGTATCTAACGTATTGCAGACATTCGTATACTACAAGACATTCGGTGGCGGACGTCCTGACTATGGTTATACAACAGCCGTTGGTCTCTTCCGTTCTGTAGTCAGTGGTCTGCTCGTAATCATCTGTAACTATGCAAGTAAGAAAGTCCGTGGACGCGGTATTGTATAAGGAGGGTGTGAAGAATGAGTGAAATAGTAGTAAAAAAGAAAAAGAAAAAATTTAAGGTATTCCCACTCGTCAATGGCTTAATTTTCATTTTGATTTCATTAATCATTTTGCTCCCTATGTGGAAGGTCATTGTCGACTCCTTTGATGCACGTGCCGGCTACGGTATGTTATTCTGGCCACAGGTAGTTACAGTTGATGGTTATAAGGAAGTACTTACAAACGCAGTATTGTTTAAGCCATTCCTTATTTCTGTATTCGTTACAGCAGTAGGTTCATTGCTTGGTCTTACACTTTCAACACTGGGTGCTTATGTACTTATCCAGTATGAGATGCCGGGTCGTAACTTCTTTGCAAATATGTTACTCTTTACAATGATTTTCAATGGCGGTATGATTCCTACATACCTCGTTATGAAGAACCTGCACCTTCTTAACACACTTGGTTCAGTTATCTTCCCATTGGCTATCAATGTATATAACCTTGTACTTATGAGAAACTTCTTTGAAGGTATTCCGGGAAGTTTGTTCGAGGCAGCACAGATTGACGGATGTTCTCCTATGGGAATATTCTTCAAGATTGTACTTCCTCTTTCAAAGGCAGCTATTGCCTCAATCGGTCTGATGTTCATGGTAACATTCTGGAACGATTACACAAACTTTAAGATTTACATCAACGATAACTCACTGTTCAACTTCCAGATTAAGCTGCGTAGCTTGGTTATGGATAATGATATTCCTGATGTAGGTGGTGTTGATCCTAATACGGTTAAGAATGCTGCAACAATCGTTGCAATCCTTCCGTTCATGATTATGTACCCATTCCTTCAGGACTACTTTGTACAGGGTGTTAACGTAGGTGCCGTTAAGGAGTAATCTTAGTACATCAGAATTTAAACTGTATGGTTTAAGAAGCCTTCGGTTGTTAGATTATATTCTAATGACCGGGGGCTTTTATTTTTTATATTTATTAAAAACATTTATTAAAAATGCAATACTTGGCGCAAACTTTCAGTAAAATAGCATTATATTTGACTGATAAAGGTAGAAATAAAGGAAAAAGTGTAGTAATATATAAATTGGAAGTTAATGCAAATCAGTATTTATATGTCAGGAATGGAGAATGCAATGGAGACAAGAATTTTTTGGGCAGGAGATTCAACGGTAAAGCAAAATAACTATACCAGTTTTCCACAGACGGGGATTGGACAGGCTTTTTCTTTGTTTATTAAGCAGAGCATAAGAATTGAAAATTATGCACAGAACGGCAGAAGTACAAAAAGTTTTATTGATGAAAACAGACTGGCGGCAATAGAAAAGAGAATTGGCGAAGGCGATTTCTTATTTATTCAGTTTGGACACAATGACGAGAAAATTCAGGATCCGGCAAGATATACTGAAAGTTACGGCTCATACCAGGAAAATCTTAAGAAATTTATTGATGTTGCAAGACAGCATGGGGCACATCCGGTTCTGATTACTCCGTTATACAGAAGAAAGTTTAATGCTGACGGAAAGACTCTTGTAGAGGGGACACATAAGGATTATCCGCAGGCGATGATTGATTTGGGGAAGAGAGAAAATGTGCCGGTAATTGATTTGTGTACTGCAAGCAAGGCGCTTATTGAGCAATATGGTGATGAAGCAACCAGAAAGTGGTTTATGCATGTGGAAGCGGGGATATATCCGCATTTTCCGGAGGGGAAAGAGGATGATACACATTTGCAGTATGAGGGGGCATTCCGTTTTGGTAAGCTGATTGCAGAAGGGCTTGAAAAGCTTGGCGGAATATATGCCGACCTGCTTATTGAACCTGACAGTGATTACGAAGATCCGGCACTGCTGATTGATTAAGGATTGATTAAGTTTGTATGTGAACCATTGAAATTGTTGATAAGCTATTGAAATAGTAATATTTGAGATAGTCTTATGGAAAGCTGAGGAAAAATTGATTAATCAACTTGAAAATGCAATTTACCTGGAAAATTTTGCACAGATAAAGAAAATACTTCAGGAAGATCCGAAGGCGATTCATCAGGAGGATGAACATGGTGTTGCAATGGCATTTCTTGCAGCCAAAATGGGCAATGAACAGATTTTGAAGTATATTGTTGAGTATTCGATGGCAAGCATGGATCTGGTTGACAGAGACCATCGTAATATCCTGCATTACGCAACAATGTCCGGAAGCCTGAAATGTGTTAAATATCTTGTGGAAAAAGTTGGAATGTCGCCGCTTGAGGGAGATTTTAATCTTGTGACTCCTTATGATATAGCACATGACAACAAATTTATGGATATAGAAAGTTTCTATGAATCTCTCACAGGCGCACCGATAAGCGGAATGTACCGTAATCCGATACGTACGGGATTTTTCCCTGACCCGTCTGTTGTCAGGGTCGGTGAAGATTATTATATGGTTAATTCTTCATTTATTTACTTCCCGTGTATTCCAGTTTCACATTCAAAGGACCTTGTGCATTGGGAGATTATCGGACATGCCATTACCAATCCTGAATGGGCCATGATTGACGGACTTGAAGGCGGAAGAGGATATTGGGCTCCGGATATTTCATATTATGAAGGGCGTTTTTACATAACGGCAACATACAGGCTGAATGATACGGGAACTGTATACAGAAAGCAGATTGTGGTCTCAAGTGAGAGACCGGAGGGACCGTACAGCAGACCTGCAATCATAGATGAAGATGGAATTGACCCGTCAATATTTAATGATGACGACGGAAGAAGATATATGCTTCTTAACAGGGGAGCAAGGATATTTGAACTTAGCAAGGATGCTACAAAGCAGATTTCACCGGCAAAGCTTTTGTATTACGGCAGCAACAAAAGAGCACCGGAGGGACCGCATATTCTAAAGAAGGATGGTTACTATTATCTGTTTCAGGCAGAGGGCGGAACGGGTCCGGGACATCGCATCACGGTTGCACGCTCACGCGAGCTTATGGGCAATTATGAAGCGTGTCCGTATAATCCGATAATGCGTCAGACTGATGCAGGCGCAGCAATACAGCGATGCGGGCATGGTAAGCCTGTCCGGACGCAGAACGGACAGTGGTATATGGTGTATCTGTGCGGAAGAATGATTGGCGGCGGTTACAGCATGCTTGGAAGAGAGACGGCATTGGACCCGATTACATGGACAGCTGACGGCTGGCCGATAGTCAATAATCTGAATGGACCGGGAACGCTTCAGGTTAAGCCGGATTTGCCGGAGTGTGTATACGAGGAGATGTTGAAAGACGATTTCTCCAATACATATCTTGATACGCAGTGGATGTTCCCAAGAACGCCTGAGAATGACGGAATTGACATTTCGGGCAGCTTCCTCAAAATAAAGGGGAGTGAGCACGATTTGAGCAGCATGGAGGCCCGCAATATTGTATTGAGGCGCCAGCAGCATTTCAGATTTGATGCGGAATGCAAGATGCGTATTAATCCTATGGCTCCGGGGCAGAATGCAGGGATGACATGTTACTATGATGAAAATACATTTCTGAAGTTCGGCATTTTTATGGAAGCTTCGGCACAGGATGATGATAAATCACCTTCATATGTGATGAAAATCAATGTAACACAACATATCGATGAGGAAGATATTGCGTGTGACGGAGTAGAGATTGACACAAAGCAGCGGTATATTTATTTTAAAATCGCAACCAATTATTTGAAACGCAGCTTTTATTACAGCTATGACGGTGAGAATTATATACATTTTGTAACACTTGATAATGTCTATTATCTGTGTGATGAAGGCCTTAAGAAGGGCAAGCGCTTTACGGGCGCAATGATTGGAATGTATGCGTATGGTGGAGAAAAATATACGTATACGGCGGAATTTGATTATTTTCATTATATGGCAAGATAACTAATGGCTGAAAATTTAAGGAGGGCAACAGAGTTGAAGAACGAAAAAGTTGAGAAATTTATTGACGGATACCTTAAGAGATTTAAGAGTGCTAAGGTAGACAAGTGGAATTATGAGGATGGATGCGTACTCAAAGGCGCTGAAATGATGTATAAGGTGACCGGTGAGAGTAAGTATAAGGAGTTTATTCTTGAGTATTTAAAGAAATATATTAATGAAGACGGAACGATTAATTTCTATAAGCAGGAAGATTACAATATTGACAATGTAAGCACCGGAACAGTTTTGTTCTTTGCCTATGATGAGACCGGGGAAGAGAAATACCGCAATGCAATTGAGAATATCATGAACCAGTTAAGAAATCAGCCAAGAACAAATGAGGGCAATTTCTGGCACAAAAATATTTATCCTAATCAGGTTTGGCTTGACGGACTCTATATGGGACAGATGTTTTATATGATGTATGAGACAAGATTTGGCGGTAAGGAACATTACAATGATATTATAAGCCAGTTCAAGCTTGTGCGTAAAAATCTATTTAACGAAGAGAAGCAGCTTTATTACCATGCATATGATGAGAGCAGGCAGATGTACTGGGCTGATAAAGAAACCGGACTGTCACCGAATTTCTGGCTTCGTGCAATGGGCTGGTATATGCTTGCGCTTATTGAGTGCCTCGAGGCAATCGACCAGAGCGTATATGAATACTATGATGACCTTAAGGTGTTGTTTAAAGAGGCTTTGAAAGGAATTCTTAAGTATCAGGATAAAGAAACAGGGCTTTTCTATCAGGTAGTTGACCGTGCCGATGTAACAGAAAATTATCTTGAGACATCAGGCTCCGCAATGATTGCATATGCGATGCTTAAGGCATGCAGAATGAAGGTTATACTTGCAGAAAAGTATCAGGAAAATGCAGAACGTATTTTTAACACACTGGCTGATACAAGGATAGAAGAAAAAGATGGCGAGCTTAAGCTTGGCGGAATATGCTCGGTTGCAGGACTTGGCGGTAAGGAAAAGAGAGACGGAAGCCTGAAGTATTATTTCAGCGAGCCGGTTGTATATGATGACCACAAGGGCGTCGGACCATTTATAATGGCATATTCAGAAATGCTAAGAAATTAAATCTTGAATTAATAATTAGTATATAATAAACAGGAGGCTTTGAATGGAGTTACAGGTTGTAATAAAGACAGGAAGAAGTGTTGTTGTTGAACTTACAGATTCCGGTAAATATTATTCGGAAAAAAAGTATGACATATATGTAAACGGCGAGAAGTTTATGGAAAGTGACAAGGTTATCACATCACTTTACAATCTTAAGCCGGACACGGAATATGTAATCAGTGCAGTTTATGATGGTGTTGAAATCGCACCGGTAAAAGTGAAAACAGATTATGAATTTGTCACACTTAATGTACGCGATTTTGGTGCATATGGCAACGGTGAGCATGATGATACCAATGCAATCCAGTGTGCGATTATGGCGTGTCCAAAGGCAGGACGCATCCTTGTGCCTGCGGGAGAGTACAGAATTTCAAGTATTTTCTTAAAGAGCGATATTACGCTGGAGCTTGCTAAGGGAGCAGTGCTTTCTGCATTTACGGAGAGGGAAAAGTTCCCTATACTTCCGGGCGTAATAGAGAGCTATGACGAGTCATGCGAATATAACTTAGGTTCATGGGAAGGCAATCCGCTTGACTGCTTTTCTGCAATTGTGTGCGGAATTAATGTTGAAAATGTGGTGATTACAGGTGAGGGCGTAATTGAAGGCAATGCAGGTTTTGATAACTGGTGGCATAACGTAAAGGTGCGCAATATAGCATGGCGTCCAAGACTTTTCTTTATCAACCACTGCAAGAATGTTACAATGCATGGAATTACGGTGCAGAATTCACCATCATGGACGCTGCATCCGTATTTCAGCGAACATCTGAAGTTTATTGATGTAAAGATTAAAAATCCGGCAAATTCACATAACACAGACGGACTTGACCCTGAATCATGTACAGATGTAAAGGTGCTTGGTACATATATTTCAGTTGGCGATGACTGCATTGCAATTAAATCAGGCAAGATTTACATGGGAAGAAAGTTCAAGCTTCCGACATCGGATATGGAGGTGCGTCAGTGCTGCATGCGTGACGGACACGGTGCAGTTACTGTGGGAAGCGAAATAGCAGCCGGTGTAAAAAATGTTCACATAAAGGACTGCCTCTTTATGAACACAGACCGCGGACTCCGTGTTAAAACACGCCGTGGACGTGGTAAGGATTCAGTGCTTGATGATATTTCATTTGAGAATATTGACATGGACAATGTAATGACTCCATTTGTTGTAAACAGTTTCTATTTCTGTGACCCTGACGGAAAGACAGAATATGTGGGAACTGACAAGGAGCTTCCGGTTGACGACAGAACACCTGCAATCAAACGTCTTACATTTAAAAATATAAATGCAAAGAACTGTCATGTGGCAGGCGCTTACATCTGCGGACTGCCTGAAAGCAAGATAGAGCGTCTGACATTTGAAAATGTAGAGATAAGCTATGCTGCTGATGCAAAATCCGGTGTTGCGGCAATGATGCTTGCATGTAAGGAATCATGCAGAAGCGGAATTATTGTAAGCAATATCAAAGAACTTATCCTTGATAATGTAAAGGTTGAGGGCTGCGAAGGTGAACCGATAGTTGCCAAAAATGCAGATTCAATCATAAATAAGTAATATTAAATTGCAATTTAATAAACAAAAAAGAAGGTTTGAAGATGTTTACGCTGAATATGAAAGGACCAAAAGGAAAAAAGGTCGAAGACTGGTTCATTGAGTGCTACAAGAAAAATGAAGGACACCCGATAAAGATTTTGCTGGGACTTTACAGAGGGAACTATAATAAATTTTTTCTTGCGATAGTATTCTTCTTTATTAAACACAGTCCGGTATGGGTACTTCCGATTATCACGGCCAATATCATTAATGAGGTTACAATCGGAGATGCTGACTGCTGGCGCAATATGATAATCTATGGGCTGATTATGGTATTTCTTATTGCACTTAATATACCGATGAACTACGGCTATATAAGGTATAAGAGCCTTGCAACAAGATACTGTGAAACGGGACTTAGAAAGGCGCTTGTGCAGAAGCTGCAGCAGCTTTCTATTGCATATCATACAGAGACACAGTCGGGCCGCCTGCAGTCAAAGATTATGCGTGATGTTGAGGGCGTTGAAACGCTGTCTACACAGATGTTTCTCAGCATACTTAACATAGCACTGAATGTAGGTATAGCTCTTGCGGTAACTATTTCAAAGAGCATGGTCGTGTTTGTATTCTTCCTGCTTACTACGCCGGTTGCAGCGCTTACGATGGTTGCTTTCAGAAATGTAATGAAAAAGCGCAATACGGAATTCCGTAAAGAGATGGAAGAGACGTCAGCCCGTGTAATGGAAATGGTTGAGCTGATTCCTGTGACAAGAGCACATGCACTTGAGGACGAAGAAGTAAAGAAAATGAGCGGACAGCTTTTTGCTGTTGCCGAGAAGGGTTACAGACTTGACATTATCCAGTCCCTGTTCGGCTCGGTAGGCTGGGCTATATTCCAGGTATTTCAGATTGTCTGTCTCGTATTTACCGGATGGCTTGCACTCAGCGGCAAAATCATGGTTGGTGATATAACACTTTACCAGAGTTATTTCACGACTATTGTAAATCAGGTTTCGGCACTTGTTACACTTATTCCTACGATTGCCAAGGGAATTGAATCCGTAAACTCAATCGGTGAAGTACTGCTGGCTGATGATGTTGAGGAAAATGAAGGAAAGAAGCCTTTGCCGGCAGTGCAGGGCGAATTTGAATTCAAAGACATACATTTCAGATATCATAATGCAGACCATGACGTGCTTAACGGCCTTGACCTGAAGGTTAAAAAAGGCGAGACAATCGCACTGGTAGGCGAATCGGGTGCAGGTAAGTCAACAATTCTCAACCTTGTAATCGGATTCAATCTGCCGACGGGCGGAAGGCTTACGATAGACGGCGAGGATATTTCGCAGATTGATTTGAGGACATACCGCAAATACTTAGCGGTTGTGCCACAGACATCAATTCTTTTCTCGGGTACAATACGTGAGAATATCACATATGGTCAGGAAGGTGTTAGTGACGAAAAACTTCGTGAGGTTATTGAGGCTGCTAACCTTGCCGAGCTTGTTGATTCACTTCCTAACGGAGTTGATACGGTTGTCGGTGAGCATGGAGGAACTCTCTCCGGCGGGCAGCGCCAGCGTGTTTCAATAGCGCGTGCACTGATAAGAAATCCGCATGTAATCGTGCTTGATGAGGCAACTTCAGCCCTTGACAGCATTTCGGAGAAGCTTATTCAGGAGGCAATCGGCAATCTTACGAAGGACAGGACAACATTTATCGTTGCCCACCGTCTGTCAACAATAAGGGATGCCGATAAGATAGCGGTAATCGACGGCGGACGCTGTGTAGAGTACGGAACATTTGATGAGCTTATGGAATTAAAGGGTGAGTTCTACAAGATGAAGATGATACAGAGCTGATGCTGACATAATACGAAGCCGGTGTCGGGATAATACTGAGCTGAATACTGAGCTGATGTTGAAAAATATTGACATTAAGGGCTTTGTAGTTTATAATAGTGCGGACTAATAGGTAGTGTCCGCACTATTTTATATTTTAAGGAAAGGTGATTTGGGGTCATGGTTGAGAGCAAAAAAAATATTCTTACCTATACAGGTTTGAAGCAGTTGGAAGACGAGTTACAGGAATTAAAGGTAGTAAGAAGACAGGAAGTTGCTGAGAAGCTTAAGGAAGCAAGAGCACAGGGCGACTTGTCAGAAAATGCAGAATATGACGCAGCAAAGGATGAGCAGCGTGATATTGAGGCAAGAATTGAAGAGCTCGAGAATATTCTGAAAAATGCGGAAGTTGTTGTTGAGACAGAAGTAGACTCCGATAAGATAAATATTGGCTGTGTTGTAAAGCTTTTTGACTTTGAATTTGACGAGGAACTTGAGTTTTCAATCGTTGGTTCAACAGAAGCAAACAGCCTGAAGAACAAAATCTCCAATGAATCTCCTCTTGGCTCTGCATTGATAGGCAAGAAAGTCGGAGATGTTATCAAGGTTGAGACTCAGATGGGTGAGGTTGAATATAAGGTAATATCAATCAGCAGACAGTAATTGGCAGACAGTAAATAGTGAAGAGAGGTAACGAACAGTGGCTGAGCAGAATAACGCTAAAGCGCAGAACACACAGATGCCTGATATAAATGAGCAGATTCAGGTTCGCAGAACAAAGCTTGAGACATTGCAGGCTAACGGAAAGAATCCGTTTACAATAATGAAATATGATGTGACAGAGCATACAAGTGACATCAGGGATAACTTTGAGCAGTACGAAGGGAAAAATGTGTCAATCGCAGGACGCCTTATGGCAAAGCGAGTAATGGGTAAGGCATCTTTTGCCAATGTGCTTGACCTCAAGGGAAATATCCAGCTTTATGTTGCAAGAGACAGCGTGGGAGAAGAACCATATGCTGACTTTAAGAAATTTGATATAGGTGATATCGTAGGTGTCAAGGGAGAAGTATTCCGCACACAGAAGGGTGAGATATCAATACATGTATCAGAAATCACACTCCTTTCAAAGAGCCTTCAGGTGCTTCCGGAGAAGTACCACGGCCTAAAGGATACAGATACACGTTATCGTCAGAGATATGTTGACCTTATTGTTAATCCTGAGGTCCGTGATACATTTGTAAAGCGCTCACAAATAATCAAGGAAATCCGCAACTTCCTTGATGAGCAGAACTTTATTGAGGTAGAGACTCCGATGCTTGTTGCCAATGCAGGCGGTGCAGCGGCAAGACCATTTACAACACATTACAATGCTCTTGACGAGGATATAAATCTTAGAATTTCTCTTGAACTTTACCTCAAGAGACTTATCGTTGGAGGACTTGAGAGAGTCTATGAAATCGGCAGGGTATTCCGTAACGAAGGTGTTGACACAAGACACAATCCTGAATTTACACTGATGGAGCTTTATCAGGCATATACAGATTACTACGGCATGATGGACCTTGCTGAAAATATGTACAGAACTGTATGCAGGAAGGTCAACGGAACAACTGTAATCAGCTACGGCGGCGTTGAAATTGACCTCTCAAAGCCGTTTGAGAGAATTACGATGGTTGACGCGGTAAAGAAGTACTCAGGCGTTGACTTTAACAATATTCACACTGATGAGGAAGCCAAGGCAATTGCCAAGGAGCACAATATTGAATTTGAGGAACGCCACAAGAAGGGCGATATCCTTAATCTTTTCTTTGAAGAGTATGTAGAAGAGAAGCTTGTCCAGCCGACATTTGTAATGGATCATCCGGTTGAGATTTCACCTCTCACCAAGAAGAAGCCGGACAACCCTGAATATACAGAACGTTTTGAACTTTTCATCACAGGACGCGAGATGGCAAATGCCTACTCCGAGCTTAATGATCCAATCGACCAGAGGCAGCGTTTTGAGGCTCAGGAAGCGCTCCTTGCCGCAGGTGATGAAGAGGCAAACCACACTGATGAGGATTTCCTCAATGCGCTTGCATACGGCATGCCACCAACCGGTGGTATCGGCTTCGGCATTGACAGAATGGTAATGCTTCTCACAGACTCGGCAGCAATCAGGGATGTACTGCTGTTCCCGACGATGAAGTCGTTGGACAAATAAAGCCAGTAAAATCAAGGGTTTCAGCGATTACAAGTTGTGATTTACTACAAATTTACTACAAATTTGCTACGCATAATACGGAATAATACTTAATAATACGTTTTGTGCGACATTCAATTTTATATTTTGTACTTCAAGGACACTTTCCAAGTGAGAATTTGGGAGTGTCCTTTTTGCGTGTAGCAATGAGCCAAGTGCCATGCTTGCATGAGCATTTGGCGAATG
>CAMECH010000011.1 GCA_945913015.1 uncultured Bacteroides sp. | reverse complement strand
TTCTTGTACCAAGTGTCATAGCCTCTGTCTGGTCATGTGTAACGTAGATAATTGTAGACTTTAACTTCTGATGAAGCTTAGAAATCTCAACACGCATCTGAACTCTCAGCTTTGCATCAAGGTTTGAAAGAGGCTCATCCATAAGGAATACCTTTGGCTTACGAACGATAGCACGCCCCATGGCAACACGCTGACGCTGACCACCTGAAAGAGCCTTTGGCTTACGGTCAAGAAGATGCTCAAGGTCAAGAATCTTAGCTGCTTCATGAACAGCCTTATCAATATCAGCCTTAGCTACCTTACGAAGCTTAAGTGCAAATCCCATGTTATCATATACTGTCATATGTGGATACAGAGCGTAGTTCTGGAATACCATTGCGATATCTCTGTTCATAGGCTCTACATCATTAACGAGCTTGTCATCAATCCAAAGCTCACCTGAGCTGATTTCCTCAAGACCTGCAATCATACGAAGTGTTGTTGACTTACCACAACCTGATGGTCCTACGAAAATGATAAATTCCTGATCTGCGATTTCAAGGTTGAAATCCTTAACTGCTACGAAGCCGTTAGGATATACTTTGCAAACATTCTTAAGTGATAAACTTGCCATTTTTCAAATTCCTCCTATTATAGCTGTTTAGTAATACATGCCACATAAATATACCTGATATTCCACAGGGCATGTTTAACGCTGTACCTATAATACATTATCAGTAAAATAATTGCCATATGGTAATTCAACAAAAAAAACGCGTAAATTTAGTCAAATTGCCCATATTCACCGCTTCACTGTGAATTTTTCACAAAACCCTCGCCAATGGCTTCCCTGACATCACTTATCATAATAAAGGCTTTCCTGTCTTCTTCCCAAACTATTTTTTTCAAGAGAACCGCCTGTTTTCTTGAAACAACACACATTATTACAGATTTTTTGTTCTCCGAGTATATTCCTCTCCCCTCCAGAAATGTTCCTCCCCTGTCAAGCTCCTCTATTATTTTTTTGGCAATTTGTTCATATTTATCAGAAATTATATACACAGCCTTGGCTGTTTTCATACCGTCAACCACCCGGTCTGATACCAGCGCCATTACATAAATTGCAATAATCGCATAAAGACTGCTGTAAATTCCGAACACAAACGCACCCGCTGCAACTATAAATGCATCCAGCACCTGCATTATCTGGGCAATTGAATAATAAGGAAGATACTTCTGTATTATTGCCGCAATCATATCCGTTCCGCCGGTTGTTGCAAACGAAGTTATAACCAGTCCTATTCCGGTCCCGCCTATAACACCTCCGAATATTGCCGCCAGAAGCAAATCATTTTCTTCAATTGCAAACTCCGGCAGCACTCCAAGAAAAGATGTAAGCATAAATGTTGCCACAAGCGTACTTTTGACAAATTCTTTGCCCTTTACCATAAACGCCGCAATAAAGACCGGAATGTTAAGGGCTGTCATGCTGATCCAAAGAGGCGCACCAAACACTTCCTTTATAATTATTGAAAGCCCCGAAAAGCCGCCTGTAACCATTCCTGCCGAATCGAATATACACTTGTATGAAACCGCCATCAAAAATGCTCCTGCGAGCATCCTGAAATAATCTTTAATCTTTTTCATATTATAATTATTTCCGATGACTGCCAAAACATACACTTTCATTTTATAATATAATATGTTATAATATTTTTTACATAAAACAGAAGGGAGGCTTGTATCATGGATATTCCTGCATTATCAGTTTCACTCAATTCAATCCAGACTAATAATGATATTGGCGTTGCAGTGCTTGCCAAAAGTCTTGATATGATGGACGTACAAGGGGATTCGCTCAAGAAAATGATGGAGCTTTCCGTTAACCCCAACGTAGGACAGAATATTGATTTTTCAGTTTAATCCAACACATTATAAAAACTTCGGTATGTACGAATCTGAATCTTTTTCAAATACGTTCATACCGAAGTTTTTTATTCATTGTATCAACATCATAAACCCAAAGCATATAACCATCGCAATAATCAGCGGAGCCGTAACAAATTTCTCGCCATTTACCGCATGCACGCCCTGTGAAATCTTAAGTTTCATATACTCATAACGATTGTTGCGTTTTGCAAGTTTCTTACATATGACCACAGCTATTGCACCGAAGCCAAATGCCAGCATTCCCCATACAACAGCTGCCATAATATTGGATGCCATCATCTGCGCCGAGGAAAGATTCTGTATTGCCTCATTACTTTCCGCCATCATATCTTCCGGCATAAGATTAATCATTATTATTGAAAATGAATTTAACGCAGTATGCGCAAGCATCGATGAATACAGTGAACTTGTTGACTCCACAATAAGTGCAAGTGCCACACCCAGTATCAACGCATAATTAAACTGGTTAAAATTCAAATGAAACATTGCAAAGCATAATGCACTGAGTAACGCCGCTCCAAGTATTCCGTTTTTTCTATGAGAATGATAAATCAGACCGCGGAAAATAAACTCCTCAACAATGCCCGGTATAAGCGCCATAATAATCAGCTGAACCACAAACGGATATTGATATATTAAATCCACAGTCGGTTCCTGCAAATGGTTCTCAACAAAAAACATTGAGATAAAATTAAGAAATACCATCATTGGAACCAGCATATATCCGTATAATATTGAAAGAACAATATCAAGCGGTTTCAACGCCTTAAAAGGCAGCTTTTTCTTAGGATTAATCCCGGCTATGCACATGAATATAACCGTAGGTATTAACATAACAATATATGTTTCATTCATTGCAAACCAGTAAGGCAGTTCTACACCTGAACTTTGCATTATTGCAGTCGCAAATGAAGCTGCAAGCACAAATAAAAGCATTGCCAGATAATACCGATTAGCTTTTTTACACATATGTCTTTTCCAATCTCTCTTAATTACTTAAATGCAATTGTTTGAATACAATTACTTAAATGCAATTGCCTCAATTTCAATTAACAAGTCCTTTGGAAGTCTTGCAACTTCTACACATGAACGTGCAGGGAACGGCTCTTTGAAATGTTTCTTATAAATCTCATTAACCTTTGCAAAGTCATCCATATTTTTAATAAATACGGTTGTCTTTACAATATTCTCTACCTTTGAGCCTGCTGCCTCAACAATGTTGCAGAGACTTGTCATTGCACGCTCTGCCTGAGCTTCAATCCCCTCCATAGGAACTCCTGTAGCCGGGTCAACACCAATCACACCTGATGTGTATACCATTCCGTTGATTTCGATTGCCTGTGAGTAAGGTCCGATTGCTGCCGGTGCCTTATCAGTACTGATTACTTTCTGCATAATTCCCTCCATTTTTAAACATTTTTAAAATATATTTATCAGCTGCGTAATATGCAACTATCCTGCATAAATCACACTAATCTGATACAAGTTCGATTGAATCGGGATTAATCACAATTTTTCTTTCTTTAAAAAGCCTTCCGACTGCCCTCTTAAATTCATTCTTGCTCATATTAAACTGTGATTTAATAAGTTCAGGTGACGCTTTATCATTGAACGGAAGCCGTCCCCCGCGCTTTTTTATCTCATCAAGAATAAACTGTGAATCCTCATCCATCTGGATATATGCTTTTTTGCGAAGGCTGAGTGTAAGCTTTCCGTCAGGACGCACCTTAATTACACGCCCTTCAATATGGTCACCTATTTTGAGACTTTCAAAAAGCTCATTATTCGGAACCATTCCGTAATATTTATCATCAACCGCAATATATGCGCCATAATCAGGATTAATCTCTATTACCGTTCCCACAACCGCACTGTCCTTCTGGTAACATTCTGCCGGTACAAGGTAATTATAAACCCTGCGCATAGATGCACAAAGGCGGTTACTCTTATCAATATACAGCACCACCAGACATTCATCTCCCGGCTTTACCTTATATGACTGCTCCTTAAACGGCAGAAACAAATCCTTCTCAAGTCCCCAGTCAAGAAATGCACCTATCTGCGAAGTCTGTGCCACTCTGAGACGTTTTATTTCATCAAGTTCGATTTTAGGCGTATTAGTTGTAGCAATAAGCCTGTCCTGTGAGTCGCGGTAAACAAATACCGTAAGCGCATCACCTATCTCAACATCATCCGGCACCTGCTTAATCGGAAGGAGTACCTTTTCCTCCCTTGTTCCGAGATACACACCAAACTCTGTTTTACTTACTATATTCAGGCACTGTTTCTTTCCAATCTGAATCATACTTTCCTCTCATTCCAAAAACATTCCATGCATTAACGCATATATCAGTCTGCAAACTCAACCAGCGCATATGTTTTCCCGGCATCATTTCTTAAATCCACCTGAATTCTTCCGTTTTCCGTCCTGCCTGAAAATGCGTGTATAGTATCTCCAAGAAGTGCAGACAGCTTGTACTCTGCACGAATCATTTTCGGCTTAAAACCTTCCGGCAAAAATTCCTGTGCAAACTGTATATATCTTGCGTTATTTACGTGGTTATTTGTATCAAGATGATATCGTCTGACAACAATTTCTTCTCTTTCTTCCCACTCATCCGCACATTTTATTTTGCGCGGCTCATATTCCATTCCCTCAAACCGCGGTTCAAGCTCATATACATCAACAAATCTGCCTTCTGCCTTGGCTGGTTTTCCTGTCTTTGTATCCATAAATACCCACAGAGAATCAGCGCACGCAAGAATATTGTTGTTCTCGTCAAGCATAACAAAATTACGCCGCCCCATAAACCGCTCAAATTCGTACGCCCATGTACCTGCAGTAACTTTCTGTCCGAACTTCGGCATATCATGTATATCTATCTGCCAGTATGACAAAAGCCATCCGCGTTCGGCTGCAATTAACTCATCCACACCAACATTCAAATCCGCAGACTGAAAATTGGAGCAGTCCTGAAAATAATTAATAAGTCCGAATACCGACAGCTTCTCCTCCGGGTCTATCTCACTATACCTGATGACGTTCTCAAACGAATACAACATTGCCTCCTTTTTGCCCAAAAGCAATTTGTCCTTAACAAAAAACGGAGACGGTGGGATTCGAACCCACGTACCCAAAAAGGGTAACCGCATTTCGAGTGCGGCTCGTTATGACCACTTCGATACGTCTCCACGTTAATCTTAATCTGAATATTTATTATAATATATAATCCAAATATCAGACAAGTAAAAAATATCCCCCACTAAGAAATGCGGGGGATTTAAGCTGGGCTTGAGGGACTCGAACCCCCAGAATGCTGGAATCAGAATCCAGTGCCTTACCATTTGGCGAAAGCCCAATACATAGCAACGAATTGTATTATACAATATACATTTCGTGATTGCAAGCTATTTTTTTATTTTTTTAATAATTTTTTTGTATGCCAATTGTATTCCGGATTTCGTACTACATTTCTTCGTATTACATTTCATTGAAATCACGAATCACTTTGCGCACCGTACCATCACTGTCAGTTCCAAGTCCCTCTGATGGCTTCACAAAGAAACGGTACTGTGAAAGAACGCTGTCTTTCTGCATATCCGAAAGAGCCTTCTCCACATCAAGGTCCTCAAGTTTGCTGCTGGCACCAACAAGATTGAAATCATTATCTTTCTTGAAATCAAACACAAGATTGTTGATGCTTTCAGATGGTCTGCGCCTGCGAAGAAGCTCATTACCTGTGTCATCCTCTGCATCTGTCTTCGGCATATTAACACTGTCTTTTGCCTGTTCCTGCGCATCCGTGCCTTTAACATTGCCCTGTGCAACTGCAGCTGCATTGGAATCCACATTATTCGACTGTCTGACTGACATGCGTCCATTCATGTCATATAATCCATTATAACCAAAATCTGCTATTCTCATAATGCGGCCTCCTTTCCACAACCGGTTCCCTTCCGGTAACTATTATATCGACACAAGGTAATAAAACTTTACACCACATTTTGAAAATTTGCAAGATTTATTAACACCTTACTCAGAGGCTTTAATTTGAAGCACTGCCCGTCTGTTCAAGTGCTTCCTGCGCATGAGGCGGCAGCCCTTCCATATATAGCCTTTCGCACGCCCCTGCAATCGTATAGCAGTAGTATACCGCACAAATTACCATTACCGCCTGAACAAGAATCGAAACAATATCATTAAGTTCAAAGTTCAAAATAATATAGTATGCAAAAATAAATACGCCAAATACTCCCCATGTAATCTTAAAGTTTCTTGATACCGCCGCTTTATCCTGCATCTTTGCTTCAAGGGCAACTCCCTCTGTAAAATAATACGTAAAATAAATGAAGAAAATTGTTGCAACTCCCTTCATAAAAAGGTCAGCGTTGGCCTGAAACTGCCCAAGTGAAAGACAGTATACAAACTGCATTGCGACTGCGACAACAAGACCTTTTACTGCTGTACTCCTGCATTTCTTAAAAATATTGTTGCGCCTTGTCATCCCGGAAATTCCTGCAATTATCAGCACATACGCTACAACATCCGAGCAAATGTCAATTCTTATGCTTCCGATGCTGATTACAAACTCAAGCGCAAGGAGTATTACACCTGCAAGTATAAGCATTACGTCTTTTTTTGCAAAATTCACTGATTCTTTCACTTTTCTTCCTCCTGCGGCTCCTTATCATCAGCAGTTCCTGCTGCAAGCCTGTCCCATATATCATCGACATCCTCAGGCACCTCATACGTGTCTCTCAGAGGTTCCTCCTTTGGCATATACTGCTTAAAAATCCTTGACATTACATATGATTGGACATATGCAATAAGTCCTATAAACAAAAATATAAACAGTGGATAGCATATTATCGTGTACACAAGTCCACCTGTCGCAAGCAACAGAACTATTGTCTGAGGCAGGTGCTTCATCGCCATGAGAAGTGAATTAAAAAGTGTTCCCTTTACCGTATTTGAGAACTGTGCAAGAAGCGGAAACAGGTATAAAAGCGCCGCAAGGCACAAAATTGCAAGACCGATATTAAGGAACATAAGTATCTGTCCAACCATACTTCCTTCATACGTCCATCTGTAGCATGTCATTATGTTGATACACAGAACTGCTGCAATCACAGCCACAATCAGTTCAATGATTACGCCCTGCTTAAAGTTCTGCTTAAAAGATTTCCAGAAGCTTTTCCAAAGATAGCCTTCTTCGTTGCGCACCTCCTTGAGTGCCACATAGTACATGGCCGTAAGTGCAGGCCCGATTGTAATTACCGGTATAGAAAATACAAGTACAAGCACATTTAATATGATAAAATCAGCAACCTTTGTCATCACTTTAAAAAAGGGGCTGTCCAATCCAAAGAATTTGTTCATATCCATTCTCCATTCCAAATTGTTACTCGCAGTTAATTATACTTGCTTTCATATAAAAAAGCAAAGGACATTTCATGGTATTTTATTAAGTTTTTCTAAAAGAGGATGCCATTGCATAGATTTTATGCTAATATAGAAACGTTAAAGTAAATTTGAAAGTCTATTTCAGGAAGGAAACAACGCAATGGTTGATGGCAAATCAGTTAAAGAAGACATTGCCGAAGAAAAAGAGCGTCTGGGCAAAATGACGTGGGAGCAGAAAAAGGAGCATATCTGGGAATACTACAAAATTCCCATTATTTCTATAATAGTATTAATTGCAGCAATTATCGGAATTATTTATATGTACAAGCTGAATGATTACGAAAATGTGTTTTACACTGTAGTAATTGACGGCAGCATGGAGGGAATGTCTGCAAAGGAGGACGCCCTTACAAAAGAATTTACAGAGTATCTTGGAATCGACGGTAAGGACGAGCGTGTATATTTTGACAACAACTATACTCTTACCTATATCAACTCAATCGACCAGGATCCTTATATCAGCGCAGAAAAAATCATGACGCAGATTGCTACCGGCAGCATTGACGGAATTATTGCAGAAAAAGCACAGATTAACGGCTTCTCAAAGGATGACCAGTCAGCTTACATGGACTTAAGTCTCTGCCTCACGGAAGAAGAATTTAAGGCGATTGAAGACCATATTATTTACTATACACTCAAAGACGGCACTAAAGTGCCAAATGCAGTTGATTTATCCGACACCAGAATCGTCACACAGATGGGTCTTACCGTAAAGGAGCCGTGCTTCGGAATTATAATTTCGGCACCACATACAGAAAATGGCGTTGAATTCATCAGATATGCCTTTGATTTAAAATAAGCCTCCGGGCTTATTTTTTTGTCAGGAAATACAGATTCATCCCCTCCGACAGATTTTCCGCATAAAGACTGAAGCCAAGTTTTAACGCAAGTCCGATAGATGCGGCATTGTCACTTCTTGCGCACAGAGCAAGCCTTTCAAGCGCCGGTCCTTCTTCCGAAAATGCATAATCAATTATTGCCTCGCAACACTCCTTTGCATACCCGCTGTGCCAGAACGGACTTCCAATCATATATCCGAGTTCAACCTGTGTCTCCCCGTCTATCACCCTGTTTTCAAGGCCGGCTCTCCCTATAAGCACTCCGTCTTCCTTGCGGAATACAAGCCATAATCCATACCCGTAAAATCCGTACATATTCTCAATGTAATCTTCAGTAAACTCCAGCTCTTTTTCATACTCATAAAGCGGCTCCACATATTCTGTCATTCCCGGATATGCGTACAATTCATACATTGCCTCAATGTCATCTGCTGTCATCTCGCGCACAATAAGCCTTTCTGTTTCAGCTATTTTCAACGGTTTTTTATGATGCCTTGCCCATACAAGGTCAAGAAATTTATCCGTCACTGCCTCCCCGTCAAGTGCGACGTATTTTGCACTTCCGCTATATTCACTGCCAAATCCGAAATGCGCCCCAGGCACATCATGATTTGTCACAAGGCACACCACCCGGCTTTCCTCCTTAAAATCATTGAACTTCCCGCAGTCCGTTACCACCTGCCACTCCCTTAAGTTTTCTCTGATTTCATCCAAATCCTGTTGTGAAATTACTTCCGTTATCAAAAGCACCTTATTTTTCATTATATAAATATCTCCTGATTCCCATACCGTTTTATGCCTGCTTCCGCCGATATTTCACAGTGCTGCAGGCTCACGCATTGACATTTTAAATGAATATGGCTAAAATCTAGATTATTAGCAGGCTGTTGCTTAATGAAATTTTCGGCAACCGCCTATTGAAAATTATATTTGAAAGGAATTATCAATATGTCACAAAACCCAATCGTAACATTTACTATGGAAAACGGCGATATCATGAAAGCCGAGCTTTATCCTGAAATTGCCCCAAATACTGTCAATAATTTTATCTCTCTTATTAAAAAAGGCTTCTATGACGGCCTGATTTTCCATCGCATTATTGCCGGATTCATGATTCAGGGCGGCGACCCTGAAGGAGTCGGAATAGGCGGTCCGGGCTACTCAATCAAAGGCGAATTCTCATTCAACGGCTTTAAAAATGACTTAAAGCACACCACGGGAGTTCTCTCAATGGCACGCTCACAGCATCCTGATTCAGCCGGTTCACAGTTCTTTATCATGCATAAGGACGCTCCGCATCTCGACGGACAATATGCCGCATTTGGCAAGCTCACCGAAGGCACTGACGTATTGGACAAAATCGCCACTGTTGATGTTGACTGGAATGACCGTCCACGTACACCACAGGTTATAAAGTCTGTAACAGTTGATACTTTTGGTGTTGAATATCCACAACCGGAGAAAATTTAATCCCTGCATTGCATTTTAAAAGGGCATCCTTAATCTGACGCAACAGGTTTCGGATGCCCTTTACACATTTTATTCCGGATAAACCAGTCGTTTTGGTGTCGGATTATCCAGCACTTCCTCTTTGAATTTTTTCATATAAATCTTGGCAAGCTTAAGATTATTATCAAGGTAATTACCGCAGTCCCTAGGTGAATATCCCGGAATCTCTCCCTCATAGCTGAGTATATAATCTGCCATTTCACGTAGCACGCCGATTATATCACGTGACTCCAAATCACCTGCAAAGATGACGTAAAATCCTGTACGGCATCCCATAGGCCCGAAATAAACCGTTCTGTCCTTCCAATCCGGATGATTTCTTAAAAATGTAGCCGCCAGATGTTCTATTGAATGAATCCCGGGATTATCCATCGGTGCCTCTTCATTCGGACGTGTAAACCTCAAATCAAATGTGGTAATAACCTCCTGACCTATGTAATCCTTTCTTGACACATATACTCCCGTAAGCAAATCCAAATGATTTACCGTAAAACTAGCAATCTTATTCATCCTGTTCAACGCCTCCGACATATTTATTTCTGAGCCTTTCTTTCTGCTTGAGGCACTCTCTGATTAGCGGACTGATTTTGATGAATTCATCCACAAGATCCGGGTCAAAAAACTCTCCGCGCCCCTCAACAATAATAGCCATTGACTTTTCATGGCTGTATGGCTCCTTATAAGGCCTTCTTGATGTAAGAGCATCATATACGTCCACAATACTCATAATTCTTGCTGAAAGAGGAATCTCCTCTCCTTTAAGTCCATTCGGATACCCCTTGCCGTTCCATCTCTCATGATGATACAGCGCCATCTCCTCAGCAGTCGAAATAAAGAAATTATCCGTAACCTGCTTGCGTATCTTGCGAAATGTCTGTCCGCCGATTATTGTATGTGACTTCATATAATCAAACTCGTCATTATCAAGTGCGCTCGCTTTTCTAAGCACATCGTCTGATATTGCAATTTTCCCCACATCATGCAGCGGAGCCGAACGAATCGCACTCTTTACAAAGTCATCCGTCAAATCATTCTTATATTTAGGACATTTCTTAAGTTCATTAATAAATGCAGTAAAATATATAGATGTATTCTTAATATGTCCTCCGGTAACACCGTCGCGGCATTCCACAAGCTCTGCAAAACCTACTGAGAGCAAATCCTGCATTTTCTGAATTTCTTCAACCTGTTCATCGACAAGCTTTTCAAGATGATGTCTGTAATCATAAAGCTCAAGCTGTGTCTTCACACGCCGCTTCATAACCGCCGGCACAAAAGGTTTTGTTATAAAATCTGCTGCGCCGAGGTCAAACCCTCTGATTTCACTGACAGGATCAGCATTGCCTGTAAGAAATATAACCGGTATTCCCCTCCATGCATTCTTTGACTTAATTATCTGAATCGCCTCATATCCGTCCATTTCAGGCATAACAATGTCAAGCAGAATCAGGTCAGGGAGCGTATGTTCCAATATTTCAAAGGCCTGCTTTGCCGATGCCGCTTCTATAAGTTCATACTCATCCTGCAGTACAAGCTCTGCAGACTTGCGGTTAAGCTCAACATCATCCACAATAAGGATTATCCTTTTTCCCATATATTAGTTTCCCTCCAAAACACAATTACCAAAGTTCACGAACAATTTAGATTATGCCTATATTTTAACACGCAACTCATCTTTTTTCAACCTTTCGTCTCTCTTTTGACTTTTATTTCTTTTCAATATAATTTTATCGTTTTTCAATAATTTTTTATTGACATTTGATTATTTTGGTTGTATATTCCATTTATAAAGCATATATCAGATTCTAACAACAATTTTTTACAAATATTGCGGAACAAAGATTAGTGTGACGCTAAAGCGTCTGCGGAACGGAGATTAATATGAAAAATATGAACATGGCCCGATTAACCAAACTTCTTCTTGATTTTGCACTTGTTGCAGGTGGTTGCCTTCTGGCGGTTCTGCCATTTGCAATTCGTTTTTATTCAAATTTCAACTCGTATTTTGCCAGATTCTGGTGGCAGTTATGGATACTGTTCTTTGCGGATGGCATATTTGCCATGCTGATAGTTACAGAGCTCAGGAAAATGTTTAAAACAGTACTTGCGGATGATTGCTTTGTCACTTCCAATGTAACAAGTCTTAAAAAAATGGGAACATACGCTTTTTGCATTGCATTCATTACATTTTTCAGGTTTTTCCTTTATATAACGCCATCAGTCATCGTTGTAACAGCCACATTTTTTCTTGCCGGAATGTTCAGCAAGGTTTTAGCACAGGTTTTTGAAAAGGCTGTAAGCTATAAACTCGAGAATGATTTGACCATATAACAAACATACAGTGCTCAGAGATAAGAATATCAGAAACAAAATTCAGTGCGACGTCGAAGCGTCTGCGGAACGGGGATTAATATGTCTATTATACTAAATCTTGACGTTGTAATGGCTCAACGCAAAAAAAGCCTCACCGAGCTTGCTAATGAAGTTGATATTACATTGGCAAACCTTTCAATATTAAAGACCGGAAAAGCCAAGGCAATACGCCTTTCAACGCTTAATGCCATCTGTAAAGCACTTGACTGTCAGCCCGGTGACATTCTTCAATACGTCAAGGATGACGAAGAAATATAATCAAATTTAATTAAAATTGACGCTAATGCGCTCTCGAAATGGAGGAAATATGGATAATTCTATCAATGAAAACGAAAACCGGATTTCAAATAATGTCCAGGGGATTGATGCCGCTCAGGTATCAAAGGACGTTTCAAAGGTACGCTACTTTCTTACAGGCTGCCTGATTTACGCAGTAATTTACACATTCTGCCTTTACAAAAATCCTTCAGGGATAACCTATCCGCTTTTTGTGCTTGCCACAATCGTCTGCTTCAGACTTTTTGTAAAAAAGCACTTTGCAGAAGATGCAAAAACCGGTGCGGTTATGCCGTCTGCCTGCAGATTTTATGAGGTGAGCTGCCTTTTACTCGGACTTTCCACATGTCTTACAGACTCACCTGCTGTCATTTTTCTTAACAAGCTGATAATTTTCTTTTTGATAATGTGCTACTTTATACACGCACTTTTTGATACCTCAGCGTGGAGCTTTATGCAACATTTGCTCGCAATTCTTGAAGTTGTTTTCGGAAGCCTCGGATGCCTTCTAAATTCATTTTCCGATTACAAATGGTACAGAAAGAATTCCGGATGGCTTAAAAGTCAGGGGCTGAACATCACAGATACCGCAAAATCCGGTTTTTTACGCCGTCACAGCAATGCCATAAAAAGCATTCTTCTTGGTATCGTTATTGCCATTCCGCTTCTTGCGGTTTCCGTTTCTTTGTTAAGAAGCGCTGATATCCTTTTTGATAAAATGCTTGGTGACTTCTTTGATTCTATATTTAACATTCACCTGTCAGGCTGGTTTAGCGACTTATTTTCAAATATTTTCGGAATTTTATTCACGACAATCATTATTTTTGTTGTATCATATGCATTGTGGTCATTCTTAGGGAGACGCACAATCAAAGAACACTGCAGCAGTAATATGGGATTTGCGCCACTGACCGCCTCAACATTTACATGTATGCTTGCAGTCATATATGTTCTCTTCAGCTTTATACAGATTTTCGGACTTTTTCTCGGCAACCTTACACTGCCGGAGAATTATACTTATGCAGAGTACGCAAGGCAGGGCTTTTTCCAGCTTTTGTTTGTATGTATTCTCAATGTCATACTTGTGCTTGCCTGCCTGTATTTTTTCTCCAAATCAAGATTCCTGCAGATGACGCTTACAGTGATTTCAGTATGCACATATATCATGACTGCCTCAAGTGCAATGCGCATGATAATGTACATTCAGGCATATAAACTGACATTTTTAAGAATTGCGGTTCTCTTTGGGCTTGCCGCCGTTGCATTTATTATGACAGGGGTACTTGTATCAATTTATAATGGAAAATTTAAGCTGTTCCGCTATTGTATTGTCGGGCTTACCGTGCTGTTCATTATATTTTCATATTCACATCCTGACTTCTGGATTGCACAATACAACTTTGAGCATATTAACCGCAGTAAGCCTTACAGCGATGTTTCTTATATCCTTGAGCTTTCGGATGATGCCGCCCCTGTTTATCTCAGTGAAGATTTTAAGGAGCTCTGCTCATCTTCCGATAATCTGTCCAACCGCTATTACAGGGCACTAAAAAGCAAATCAAAAAGGGATGCAATCACAGCAAGGACATTTAATCTGTCCCGCTTCGTCGCATCCCGCATGAAACAGTAACATATATTTTTGCTATTCAATCATGTAGCCAACATTATGAACTGTTTTAATACGTTTTCCGGAATCACCGAGTTTTTTCCTAAGTGTTTTTATATGCATGTCAAGAGTCCGCGATTCTCCTTCAAAATTGGTACCCCATACGCATGAAAGGATTTCTCCGCGGCTCATGACAATCCCTGCATTACCAAGAAGAAGCGCAAGAAGATTATACTCCTTAAATGTCAGCTCGCATAAGTCATTGTTGACATATACCGTATGGCTTCCATTATCCATATAGATTTCTCCGAGCTGCAGAAATTTCTCTTTTTCGGAGCCGCTTCTTCTCATAATTGCCTTGACTCTTGAGATAAACTCCATGATTCCGAAGGGTTTGCTGATGTAATCATCTGCTCCCATGTCAAGTCCGCGAACCTTATCCAGTTCAGATGCCTTAGCTGTAACAAGCATTATCGGAAGTTTTTTCGTTTCCTGACTCTTGCGCAGCTTTTTAAGAACATCAAGCCCATCCTCATCCGGAAGCATAATATCAAGAATTACAAGCTCAGGTATACGCTCTGCAAGTTTTTTGAAAAACTCTTTCGCACAGTCAAACTCTAATACTGTATATCCACTGTTGCGAAGAGCAAATGTTTCTATTTCCCTGATATTTTCGTCATCTTCAACAACATATATATACGACATAGGCGCCTACCTCCATCAATGAACATTGTAATCATCATGGACGCCTGTTATTGAAAATATAACCCATTCCGCAATATTTGTTGCATGGTCGCCAATTCTCTCAAAATATTTTGCAATCATGAGAAAGTCTGTTGCCTGTTCGCCATTATCGGCATTTTCGTTAATAAGCCTGATAAGTTCAGCCTTAACCTCGGCAAAAAGCCTGTCAACATTGTCATCTCTTGCAATTACCTCTTCTGCAAGGGCATAATCCTTGTGTACATATGCGTCAACGGACTTCACAACCATCACCGTTGTTTCCTTTGCCATCTGCTGTATATGCTCGAGTTTCTTAATATACTCCTGATTTGCAAGCCCTATTGTAATCTCGCATATATCCGCTGCCTGATCACCGATTCTTTCCATATCAGTAATCATTTTAAGAGCAGATGAAACTACTCTCAGGTCGGTAGCTACCGGCTGCTGCTGCAAAAGAAGCTGCAGACACAGCGTTTCTATTTTCTTTTCCTGATGGTCTATCTCGTCATCCGCATTAATTCCCTGTTTTGCGAGCTCGGCATCCTGATTAACAAGCGCCCTCACACACATTTCAATTGACTGCTCAATAAGACTTCCCATCTCAAGCATATAATCATTAAGCTGCACTAACTGTTTGTCGAAACGATTTCTCATCAACCAAACCTCCCCGTAATATAATCCTCAGTTCTCTTATCCTTCGGCATTGAAAACAGCTCTTCCGTAGGCGCCGCCTCAACAATCTCTCCAAGCAGGAAGAAAACTGTTTTATCCGACACACGTGTTGCCTGCTGCATATTGTGCGTAACCATAATAATTGTGTAATCTTTTTTGAGTTCAAGGACAAGATCCTCAATCTTAGATGTTGATATAGGGTCAAGTGCCGATGTAGGCTCATCCATAAGGATTACTTCAGGCTCTACCGCAAGAGCTCTGGCTATACACAGACGCTGCTGCTGTCCGCCTGAAAGTCCCAGCGCACTTTTCTTCAAGCGGTCTTTAAGTTCATCCCAGATAGCCGCCTGCTTTAAACTTCTCTCGACTATTTCATCAAGCTCTGCCTTATTTCTTATCCCGTGCGTACGCGGACCATATGCAATATTATCGTAAACACTCATCGGAAACGGATTCGGTTTCTGAAATACCATACCTACCCTTTTTCTCAGATGATTCACATCCATATTTCCGAAGATGTCTTCTCCGTCAAGCAGTACTTTTCCGGTAATCCGGCAGTCCTCAACAAGGTCATTCATTCTGTTAAGTGTCTTTAAAAATGTTGATTTACCGCATCCCGAAGGTCCTATAAATGCTGTGATTTCATTAGGCTCTACCTTAAGGTTAATGTCTTTGAGCGCCTTGAAATCTCCATAATATAAATCCAAATGTTCCACTGTATATTTATCCATTTTTACCTCGTTTCTATGTCATGATTAAAGCTTAGTCCGGCTTAACAGCAATTAAGCATCATGGTTACTTGGCTAACTTCTTTGCAATAAAACCTGATATAAAGTTAATAATCATTACAATAATAAGCAGCACGACTGCCGTTGCATATGTCTGGTCGGTATGCAGCCCCTCTCTTGAGAGTGAATACATATGAACCGCCAGAGTTCTTCCTGATGAAAACAGGCTGTTTGCCGCACTCGTTACAGTTCCTGCCGTATACATTAGTGCGGCCGTTTCACCAACGCATCGTCCTATGGAAAGGATTATGCCCGACAAAATACCGGGTACTGCAGACGGAAGAACAATCTTAAATACCGTGCGGAGTCTTCCCGCACCAAGTCCGAAGCTTCCTTCACGAAATGAATCAGGGACTGACAGAAGCGCCTCCTCTGTGGTTCGCATTATTGTCGGCAGCACCATTATTGAAAGTGTAAATGCACCTGCAAGAATTGAGTATCCCCATCCCAGTGCAACAACAAAGAAAAGCATACCAAACAGGCCATATACGATTGACGGAATACCCGAGAGCGTTTCCGCAGTAATTCTTACAATATTTACAATCTTGTTGCCCTTCTTTGCATACTCAACCATATAAATAGCCGAAAATACTCCGAGCGGAACTGCTATAACCATCGTGATTGCAATCATAATAAGGGTATTAATGATTGCCGGCATCATAGATACATTGTCCGAATTATATTCCCACGCAAACAATTCAGGTGTGAGGTGCGGAATACCTTTTATAAGTATGTATCCAATCAAAAAGCCAAGTATAACTACCGTTATCACCGCTGCGAGCACGACTAGAAGCCACAGAAACAGCGAAAACGGATTTTTTAAATATTCTATTACAGTCTTCTTAAAGGAGCTTCGGTTTATTATTTCTTTTTTGTCATATTTCATTACTCAGCCGACCTCCTTTTTAATACAGAAAACAGTAAATTTATAATCAACACGAATACAAACAGAACGACACCTGTTGCGATAAGTGCCTCTCTGTGAAGGTCCGTGGCATATCCCATTTCTATTACAATATTGGCAGTCAGCGTTCTTATGCCTTTAAACAGTCCCGCCGGCATTCTTGCCTGATTACCTGCCACCATAATTACCGCCATTGTCTCACCGATTGCACGTCCGACGCCAAGCACAATACCTGCCATTATTCCCGACTTTGCTGCCGGAACAACCGTAAAGAACACACTTCTTTCATGTGTGGCACCAAGCGCCCTTGCACCCTCATAATACGAATCCGGCACGGCACGGATTGAAGTTTCTGCCACGCCTATAATGGTAGGCAGAATCATTATTCCCAGAAGTACTGATGCTGTAAAAATGCTGCTGCCTGTCCCGTCAAACGTATCTCTCACCCACGGAACAATTACAACAAGACCGAAAAAACCATATACAACAGATGGTATATCAGCAAGCAGTTCAACTGCCGGATGAAGAATTTTATATAATGGCATCGGACAGAACCTCGCCATAAAAATTGCCATTAAAAGTCCCAGCGGAACACCGATAAGCACTGCTCCTGCCGTTACATATATACTTCCGAGTATCATTGGGAAGATTCCGTATATGTCATTGCCCGGTCTCCACTCTTTCCCCAAAAGGAAATCAAAAAGTCCGATTTCTTTTATTGCCGGAATTCCGTTTGCAAAAAGGAAAATACAAATCAGTGCCACCGCAAGGATTGATACGCATGCAGCCAGCAAAAACAGTATTTCCATTGCTTTTTCTTTAAATTTCATATTGCCTCTCATTCATTACCCACATAGCAGTTAATCGCAGACTCATAGTTTATAACAGACGGTTGTACAATATAAACAACTCTGCGATGTATTGTTTATATTGTACAACCTGCATTTTAAAGGGGTTTCATAATTATAAAATTATTTAAGAGCATCAGCCCACTTTGAAACTGAGCCTGTGAAAATCTTCTTTACCTGTTCGTTTGTCATGTTATCTGTTGTATTTGCCTTATTAACAATTACCGCAATACCATCCATGGCAATTGTTGTCTCCTTAAGTCCTGCTGACTTCTCGCTGTCCTTAAGTGCTCTTGAAGCCATACCAATCTGGCAGATACCATCAATTGTTGATGTCATACCTGTTGTTGAGTCACTCTCCTGAATTTCAATCTCAACCTTTGAGTTAGCTGACTTGTATGCTTCCTTAATCTTCTCCATTACAGGTGTTACTGAAGAAGAACCTGCAACAACAACCTTGCCTGAAGCACTGCTGTTTGCCTTGTAGCTTTCTGCCTTGTCATTAACTGATACATAGCCGTTCTTCTCGATGATAGCCTGACCTTCCTTGCTCATGATATAATTAATGAAATCCTGTGCGGCATCACCAACCTGGCCCTTTGTTGCAATATTGAAAGGTCTTGCAACCTTGTATGTACCATTCTTTACGTTAGCTGCCGTAGCTTCTGTTCCGCCAATCTTAAGTGCCTTAACAGTATCATTAAGAGAACCGAGTGAAATGTAGCCGATTGCATTTACATCACCTGCAACAGTTGTCATCATAACTGATGTACTGTTTGTGATTGTTGCCTCTGTTGTAGTCTTATCAATCTTCTTGCCGCTTGCATCCTTTTCTTCAATTCCAAAAAGTTCAATAAATGCTCCTCTTGTACCTGAGCCATCTTCTCTTGAAATAACTGAAATTGACTTTGATGTGTCAAATGCTGTTCCTGAATTTCCGTTGCTTCCTGCTGCTGTGCTGCCGCCCTGATTTGAATTGCCACAGGCTGTAAGTGTTCCTGCAATCATCATAACTGAGACTGCTGCGCAAATAAGTTTCTTTAATCTCATTTTTCTTTTCCTCCATTTTTTGACTGCCTGTTGTTTACGGTTTTTATTTGTGCAAATAAAAAAGCCATGCAGTCGTTATTTCTTCTTTGCATGACTTAATATATTATTTGTTTGTAAAATCTCAAACCATTCAGTTGTAAATTAATTGTAAAATCATCGTAAATCGTTTTCTACTGATTTTATACAGTTTGCCCCATCCGATGCCGCCGTAACTATCTGGCGGAGCGGCTTCTTTCTTATGTCACCTGCGGCATATACATGCGCCATACCGGTTCTTCCGTTTTCATCAGCTACAACATATCCGTTTTCGTCAAGCTCAATCCCCTGCACATTTCTAAGGAACTCTGTCTGAGGCTGCATTCCCACCGCAATAAATATGCCATCTGCCGCAAGATCAGATATTTCTCCCGATATAACATTGTGGATTCTCAATGCTTCAACCATTTCTCTGCCTTTGATTTCCATTATAACCGTGTTAAGAAGCACTTCCACATTATCAGCACTCTTCAGTTTTTCCTGCACAATCGCGGCCGCTCTTAATGTTGACCTTCTGTGTATAAGATAAACCTTTTTGCATATTCCCGAAAGATACAGTGCTTCTCCAACCGCAGAATCGCCGCCGCCCGCAACACATACCGTTTTATCCCTGAAAAATGCCCCATCACAGGTTGCACAGTACGATACACCTTTTCCTCTGAGTCTGTCTTCCCCCGGAACTTCTAGATGACGCCTTTCTGCACCCATTGCAAGTATCACATTTTTTGCTTCAATTGCGGTTCCGTCTGTAAGCTGTACATTTACACTGCCACTGTCTTCTCCCATGTCTATTGTATTTGCAGCTTTCATAATAAATTGTGTTCCGAGTGTTTCAGCCTGATTTTTTAAATTTTTTATAAAATCAAATCCCGATATTGTTGGTATTCCCGGATAATTTTCTACTTTTTCCGCATACAGGGCCTGTCCTCCCGGCATTCCCGTTTTTTCAAGTACCATACAGCTCATTCCGGCACGCCTTGCATATACTGCGGCGGACAATCCCGCCGGTCCTGCACCTATAATCAAAACATCCAGCATTTATCCCACTCCTTTGACACATCAATTTATAACAATTATTGTGCACATTTTTTCTTTTTTTATAAAATTTCCATATAATACAAAGCAGGTGCCCTTGCGGTATACTTCCTCAAAGACACCTGACATATTACCTGATGTTTGAATACCTGCCGCTGTCAATTCCAAGCTGCTGACATGCCATATCAAAAACATTAGTGGCTCTTGACATTCTGCGTATCGTCCCCTCATCGTCAATTACTATCTCATACGCATTCACAACGCCTTCAACCGCATTCTGAATCGAGCCTGCTGAAATTGAAGAAACATTATCTCCCGCAGCCACCCACAGCTCAATTATGGCTGCTGAGACTCCCGACGGGTTGGCGTAATAATCTCCAAGCGTATATCCTGCAATTGCTCTTGCCCTCTCTGTTGCACACACTCCGTTGAAGAAATATGACTCATCGCGGCTGTCAATTATGCTGTAAATCTGCCGGCAGCCATCGTCTATGTACCACTCACCGTCCTGGTCAAAATAAAGCCTTGCACTTACATTGCCATTGTCCACTATGTTATATGCCTTGCACACATGTCCGTCCAGCGTTATATTTCCATTAACCACACCAATGTCAGTGCTGTTAAACACCTGTGTTATCTGCCTTGAAGAGTTCTGTCCGAGAATTCCGTTGGCAATCAGCCAGAGAACTTCTTTCTCATTAGTCAGTTCAGAATACTTATCCATGAACTCCCTGCTTACAAAATTGTAAATCCAGTGATATGTATAGTTTCCGAATACACTTTTCACATATGGCATTGATATATCGACATATCCGTCATTATCGGTATCCTCAAACTTAAATCCTGCTTTTGCATATTCCAAATCACTCAGTTGTCCATAGTTAAGCGTAGCAATCTGTGTTCCGTTATCTTCATAAACTCCGGCTGACTCTGCCCCGAAATCCACCCAGAGTTTGCGTGCTCCGTTTTTATCATTGACATCATATCCGAGATAGTCCTTACCTTCTCTCCATGATGTATCAACAACTGCCTGCGTCTCTTCCGGCTGTGTTGGAATCTCCTCCGTCTGCTTCTGACCGCATGCCGCAAGCATCACTGAAAGTCCAAGTGCCGCACACATAGCTATCTTTTTCATATTCCCCCTCCAATAACTCTTTGTATTTAAACACCTGAATTTATAATAGCATTTTTCCGTTAAAAATTCGATATATTTTTTACATTTTTTAACATTTATTTTACAAAAATTCTTTTCACGAAATTATACAGCCCATTCTGCCATACGCTGCCTTCGTGGTCGCCCTCCATTTCATAGAAAATGTGCTTAATGCCTCTTTTCGTAAGCTCCTCATCATACTCATAGCTTGTGTGTCCGCAGACACCATCACTTTCTCCCACATTCATAAAAAGAAGATTAAAATCACCATATTCCTGATTGATTTCAAATCCGTTCGGAAGCTGCGCACTTGAAGCATTTTTGCTGTTGCCTGATGGTATTACCCCGCCTGCCGTAGAAAATGTACCTATATATCCGAACATATCCTGATGCTTGAATCCGATTGATAATGCACACCTGCCTCCCAGAGAATATCCTGCGATTGCAGTATTGTTCCGTCCTGTTGCCGCGGAGTAATTACTGTTAATATATGGCATTAAATCATTTAACAGCTCCTGTTCAAAGCGCTCATATCCCGGCAGAATACTGCGGTAATTGCTTCCGTTATCCACAACATCCGATGAGACATGGCAGTTTGGACATACCACAATCATATCTTTCACGCCGTTTTCATAATGAACATTCTGGACAATATACTTTACGCCCATATCACTCCAGCTTTTATTGTTGCCACCCATACCATGAAGAAGATACAGTACGGGATACGAACGTGATGCATCATATCCGTATGGAAGAATTACATCTGCCTGACGTACTGTGCCAAGTGTTGTCGAGTAATAGTCAACAGTAAATGTCTGCCCGTATTCACGATTTCCCTTCGGAGAAATAAAATTATCCGAAGCCGCATAGCTCTTATCAGAAGCATTGTAATCATTTACAAAGCGTTTTCCGTTTTCGCCCGTACTTTCCTCGCGTGACACATTGGATGCACCTGCTGTCGTCTCTTCTTCACTCTGTGCCACAGGATTCGTCTGCTGCAATTGAGACTGTAATTGTGTCTGTTGCTGCGTTTGTGCCTGCACAGAAGATGCCGAAACATCCGATGACACTGCATTTTCACTTGAGCATCCCGCAAGCAGTACTCCTGCTGCCATGCAAACTGCTGTAAATATCGATATGATAATTTTACAATTCCGCTTCATTTTACGCCCTTTAACCATTTTAATCTTGTCCATATTTCGTTGGTGCTTCTGCCACCATCATAGATTTGCTAATCCCGTTGTCATATGAAACGTAACTCTTACTAAAATTTACAATGTCATTATCCACTCTATCCATGTCATTATTATCCGTCCAAAGTTCACATTGAGTCATAACAGTCTGTACTGCATCATCCATGCCTTCTGGTGGATATTTATGTTTTTTAAGAAGTTTCTTAATCATCATTCGCATCTTAGCCCGTGCTGAATCACGCTTCTGCCAGTCAATTGTGCGGTTCTTACGAAGCGTATCGGCTAACTCTTTAGTAATTGCTATCAGCTCTTCATTCTCGTAAAAATCCTTAATAGCCTGTGGTTTTGTAAGGGCATCATAGAATGCTAATTCATCCGCTGTAAGTCCCAGCTTATTTCCTTCCTCCTTTGCCGCTACAATCTGCTTAGCCAAGTTCAGAAGTTCTTCAATTACCTGTTCATTTGTAAGCATACCATTAAGATATCTATTCATGACTTGCTGAATGATTTCACTAAACTTTTCAGACTTTACAACATTAGTTCTTCGATATATTTGAACCTGCTCTGCTATCAATTTTTTAAGTAATTCCACTGCGAGATTTTTCTCTTTCATCTTTGATATTTCTTCTAGGAACTTTGGATCAAAGAGCGAGAAATTTTGCGATATATCAGAGAACAGATTAATTACACCATCACTCTTTATACTTGCCTTTAGCAATTCATTTATTCTGGCGTTCATCTCCGGAAGCGATATTTTCTTTCCCTGTCCCTGATTCATAAGTCTCATTACAAGCACTCTGACAGATTCAAAAAAAGCTGCTTCAACACGAAGTGATTCCTCTACCATTGATGAACATAATGACAATGCCTGTTTTAAAAGTAGTGCTTCCTTTAAAAACTCTGTTCTTTCTTTTTCTTTATTAACACCAACTATAAAGTTTACGCCTCCGCTAATGGCTTTTGATCTTTCCAAATCTGTGCCTGACATAAACTTAGAATAATCATATCCATGGAAGAAATCCTGACATATTGAAAGTTTTTCTATGAATTTCGGATATGCAACCTTCGCAACATCAGTATCTCCATAGTTTTTCTTATCACGTGAAGTATAATCATTCATTGCTTCTTTGAGTGCAGATGCAATACCTACATAATCAACAATAAGTCCGCCTTCTTTATCCTGAAACACACGATTAACTCTGGCTATTGCCTGCATCAAATTATAGCCCTTCATTGGCTTATAGACATACATTGTAGCAAGAGATGGCACATCAAATCCCGTAAGCCACATATCAACTACTATTGCTATCTTAAGCGGACTATCATTGTCCTTAAACTTCTTTGCCATCTCATCCTTATGACGCTTATTTCCAATAATCTCTTTCCATTCTTCCGGATCTTTATTGCTGTCAGTCATAACAACCCCGACTTTTTCTGTCCATGTCGGCCGTAACTCCAGAATTCTTTTATAGATTTTCATGGCAATAGAACGTGAATATGCAACAATCATTGCTTTTCCTGTGAGAATACTGGCTCTATTATTTTCATAATGGTCTAAAATGTCGCATACAAGTGAATCGATTGTCTTGTCATTGCCAAGAATCGCCTCCATTTGTCCTAATTGTTTTTTACTCTTTTCCACAACCTCCGCATCTGCATTTGATGCCATTAAATCATATTCTGCATCAATTAATTTAAGTGTATCCTTATCCAGTTTTAACTTGATAACTCTGCTTTCATAATAAACCGGCCGTGTAGCACCATCCTCAACAGCCTGCGTCATATCATATATATCAATATAATCTCCAAAGACTTCTCTTGTACTTCTATCCTTCATAGATATAGGTGTACCTGTAAAACCAACATATGTAGCATTTGGAAGGCAATTTCTAATAATTCTGGCTGTCCCGGTTACAATCTTAGCCTCTTTTTCTCCATCTTCGTTTTCTATCATTTTTACTTTTTCTTTTAATCCATATTGTCCACGATGAGCCTCATCCGCCATTACAATAATGTTGCGTCTTTCAGATAGTGGTTCTTCAGATTCTTCAAACTTCTGCATTGTGGTAAATATAATACCGTTAGCCTGTCTGCCATCCAACCAGTCCTTTAATCCAATATCATCCTTCGTTGAACTTGGTCCCAATTTCCTACAAGTTGCATGAACAGGAACCTGCCTTAAAAATGAGCTACATTTTGCAAACTGACCAAAAAGCTGGTCGTCCAAATCATTTCTATCTGTAATTACTACTATCGTCGGACTATCTAGTACATCCTGTAATAAATGAGCATAAAACACCATTGATAAGGATTTTCCTGAGCCTTGTGTATGCCAGAACACACCACCTTTACCATCTGTAACCGTAGCTTTTTTTGCCATTCTAACAGCTTTATTTACTGCAAAATACTGATGATACCCCGCAAGTATCTTATACTTTTTCAATCCCTCATCTGAAAAGCAGATAAAGTTCTTGATAATATCCAATAATCTTGCTCTATCGAACATCCCCTCAAAAAATGTATCAAACTGAGCATACTGCGTATTCTCATAATTGCCATCTTTCGTTTTCCAGTCCATAAAACGATCTTCGCCTGAAGTAATTGTACCTGCCCTTGATGTATTCAAATCGCTTATGGCTATTATACAGTTATATATAAACATCGACGGAATCTCATGTATGTAATTCCTTATCTGCGAATAACCTTCTGATGCATCTGTTTCTTCTCTTGAAGGTGATTTTAATTCTATAAGAACAACCGGAAGTCCGTTTATAAACAAGATGATATCCGGTCTCTTATTGCTATTTTCAATAAACGTCCACTGATTTGCTATGATAAAAGAGTTATTGTCCACATTTTTATAGTCTACAATGTATGCAAGTGATGAACATGACTCACCATTAGACGTATATCTAACAGGAATACCATGCTGAATATAATCCATAAACACTTCATTCTTCTGCACAATGTCTCCATTCTCATAGTTTTGTAGCTTGTACAATGCATCAGAAATAGCCTCCTCCGGAAGAGAAGGATTTAGTCTATGTATATACTCTATAACGACATCCTTATATAAAGGACTGTAAAAATCTCGTTCAATTTCCGGTCCATAGACATATTGGTATCCCATATTTTCAAATAACTCTATTATGGAATTTTCGTAGTCTGCTTCTGTAAATGTTGTGGACATGTGTATCACCTCTATTCTTCCGCATTTAAAATTTCTTTTATCTTATCCGCCTCTTTACTATTAATTCCATTGCATACCAAGCTATAAAATTCTTTGACATCTTTATCCTTCAAGATATATGTAACCTGATTATTTTCAAGTGCAATTCTAAGTAACTTATTCTTTTGGTTCTCTGACCAACTCTCAACTTTCACCAATTGTGCAATAACATAATGTGTGTTAGCAAAATTTGTACTATCTTCAAGTTTGTCTATTAATTCTTCTTTCTTTAATTCCTCTTCGCTTTGACCTTTTGTTTCCTCCATTTTTTCTGCAATGCAATCAAAATGAAATTCCTCCAATATTTCGTTGGCAATTGTTCTATCAATTATTTGATGTAGCAAATGCTCAAGCTTCGAGCCTTCTGTGTAATCTGCCGGCACGTAATACTTTATTCTGTTTTCATCGAGCATTCTGAATACCTTAGACTTATCCTTTGTTTCAGAATTATATACACCTATCGAATGACCTCCATTTATATTAACAAGTTTCATACATGGAATATCCGTATCGCTATCACCTATATACACCATATTTCTAAAAGGCACACGATACTGGTCAGGTTCAAAATACGAATTAACGCCTTGATCGTTTATATCAAGAACACCCTTCTCAATTCTAAACAAAAACTGCGTTTTATTCGTGTAATTTACAACCTGAGCTGGCCAAACAGCCTCTCCTCTATCATCATAATAAAACGAACTCGCATATATTTTTTTAAACTTTTTTGCTACTTCTGTTCCCTCTATCATCTCTTTCAATCCAGACGAGATAATATAATGTTCTACAATGACACCTTTACTTTTTCCATATTCATTAATTCTGTCAAACCACGTACTAACACCCGGAAACAACTTTACTTTACTACCATCTTCGTGTAATGTTTCTTTTGTAAACAATACTCTTCCTCTCGATTTGTCACGCATCATATACATATACGCGAGATTCTGATCCATATCATTATCTGATGCCAGCTTATTTGATTCTTTCCAAAAATCGGCTACTTCATATTGTATAGACTGTATATAGCCTTGCGCCTGCATATCGTCTGGAGACAAAGTTTTATCGAAATCATAACATATTGCTAAAATGGGTTCTTTTTTCATGTAATCATCCTTTCATAACAAGAATATAGTTATTTATTCTTGTTTATTATGTTAAACAATAATTTAGAGCAGCAAGCTAAAACTCTATTCAAATCTTGGTTTATTGATTTTGAGCCTTTTGGTGGTGTCCAACCGCCTGAAATGAAGTTCGTTCCACTTCAAGAACTCTGTAAAGTAGTTACAAAAGGAACAACACCAACAACACTGGGTAAACCCTTTACAAGTACAGGTATAAATTTCATAAAAGCAGAATCAATACTTGATAATCATTCTATCGACAGTAGCAAGTTTGCTTTTATTGATGAGGAAACAAATGCACTATTGAAACGTTCGGTTATCAAAGCGAATGACATTGTATTTACTATTGCTGGCACTTTGGGAAGATTTGCAATAGTGGATAATAGCGTGCTTCCGGCAAATACCAACCAAGCAGTCGCTATTATTAGACCTGATGAAAATAAGGTGACCCCTGCATATCTTTATAGTTTCTTCGTCGGTAATTGGCATAATGAATACTATTCAAAGAGGATTCAGCAGGCTGTCCAAGCTAATTTAAGCCTTACCACCATTAAGTCATTACCTATTGCAGTCCTCAATGATGCCACAATGAACAAATATGACGATTTAGTAAGTCCGTTATTTGCTCTAATGAAAAACAATGAAGAAGAAAATCGTAGGCTCTCCGAATTAAGAGATACACTTTTACCAAAACTTATGTCCGGCGAGCTTGATGTTTCAGACATTGACCTTTAAGCCACTAAATTATTGTTTATTCTCTCATTTTCTTCAATTTTATCGTCTATACTTGATAGCAAGCTACCTATTTTTTTCTGGACACTTAATGGTGGACATATCAACTCATACTGTGAGAAACTACTTTTATTCACAATAGGTACAGCAGTTGAGGTTTTGCTGTGAAAATTAAGGATTTTTCCAAGTTCCACCATTGCATAGTAAATATAATTGACATCGTATTTGTTCTCATCAACAACAACGGAATTTATCTGCTGATTTGTAACTGTTTCTTCAGTAGTTATTACAACTTTTCCCAAATCAGAACCAATACAACTTACACAAACAGCATTTGCCGGAAGTGTTGCGTTCTTTACAGTCAATCTTCCTTCCTCTGTGATATATTTTTTTGTTTCTCTAACATATTTTACAGACATATCATCAGAAGGGGTTAGAAATGGTATATCCCCACCATAATATGAACTGTTGGATGTTTTGGGCGTTTTTCCAGTAATTACTCGACCAATATCACCGACTTTTATTGTTTTCCATTTATCCATGATCTTTATCCTCTCTATCCAATGTATTTTCGGTGAGCAATTTTGACATTGCTCTGCTTAACCATTGCATACTGCAAGGTCGTATCTATCTTGCTATGTCCCAAGAGCTGCTGAAGTTGCTCAATGGGCATTCCTTTATCTATTGCCATAGTTGCAAGTGTACGCCTAAACTTGTGTGGATGCACCTTTTGCAAACCTAACTTTTTTCCAAATTCACGCAGTCGAACCTCAACTCCTCCGATTTTCAGTCTTTCGTGAGGTGATTTCAATGACACAAACAGGGCCGGCTTATCGTCTTTTCTGCTTTCCAAATAATTTTGTAAATGTATCTTTGTACGAGCATCAAAATAGACAACTCTTTCTTTGCTGCCCTTACCGAATACGATACATTCCCTTTCATTGAAATCAATATCATTTCGATTCAAAAGCACCATTTCACCTACACGCATGCCCGTTGAAGCCAACATATCAATCATCGCCAAATCCCGTAGTTCTGTACAATTATCCCTTAATAATTCTAATGCTTCATCTGTATATGTTTCCTTAATAACTGTTGCCGATTTTACTTTATGTATCCTTCGGACAGGGCTTTTTAATATATAATCCTCGTCCTCTAACCACGAGAATAAGCTCGATAATATCCTACGCATATTATCAATTGTAACTTTACTTGATCCATGCTCCAATTGATAGTCTGTAAGATAATTACGAATATCATCTGTCTCAATCTCTTGAATTCCCTTGTTAATTGAAACAAGCATTTTATCAATCGTATTTTTATAATATCGCAACGATTTTTCAGAACATCCCTCAATCCGTTTTGCATCTATAAATGCGTCTAACATTTCCTTGTTAATCTCATCCATTTGAGATGTATCATGTGTATCATCACTATCAAAGTAACGATTAAGTTCTGTTTCTAAAACCAATTGTAATCGTTTTATTTGCGCATTATTTAATGTTCCCAACATTCTCTGCAGAATGTTATTCATCAATTTCTGTTTCATAGATATCCTCCATTCCAGCAGAACATCTATGGGCGGTTGTTCTTTTATCGCCTTACCGCCAAAGGTTTTTCCAAATCTATTCTCCGTAGTATCCGGTATTTGCGATTTCTTGCCACTTAAAATACATTTCTTTGTAGTGTTTCTTTATAAATTCTCTGATTTTTCTAATTTCCCTGTCACTTAACTGTCCCTGCCTTTCAACAGTTGTATCACCATTATTCATTACAAAAAGCTTTGCGGAACCTGCTTCCGTTAATTTTCTATCACTGGCATGAACATGCATAGCTTCTATCACACAGCTGGCTGTATAATACAAGTAATATCCACAGACCTTAAATTCATAGTATTTTGGCATCCTAATCCTCCATAAACTGCTTATTCTGCTCATAATAGTCCATAACAATTTGATTCTCAATATCGTCCATATTGGTATCTACAATCTTTCCACCGTAAATTGCTGCCGCATGATTTATGCAATTAAGATTTAGAATACGAACATACTCTCCCTCTCTAGTAAAGGCATAGCCATTTATAATCATGTCTGCTTTATCTGCAATTTCTTTTACATTAAGCTGCATAGTCAATTTTCACCTCCTTAATCGGTTTTAAAAACTCGTCAACATCATAATATAGCATTTCTAGTATAGGCACCAAATCAATATATTCCTCTACCTCTTCAAGCCCCCTATACTTTGCCATCACAACAATATATCCTTTATCCCACTCTATAACTTTGGTATATTTTTCAAGCCTATCAGATGTTGCAAAACGTATTATTTGATTATTAAATTGAAATATCGAATACTCACCTTGATTAGTAAGGATTGCATAATCTTTCATTTAAATTCACCTCTTTTCTACTATGTTAAACAATAATTTAGCGGCTTAGATGTCAATGTCAGAGACATCAAGCTCACCTGACATCAATTTAGGTAAAAGAGTATCTCTAAGTGCTGTCAGATTGTCGGTTTCGATTTGATTTGCCTTTATCTTTGCAAATATTGGAGCAGCCACACTATGGAAATTTATGAGCTCATCATCGGTTGGCACAACAAAAGGCATACCTTTGATTATTTTTGAGTTTACGGCTGTTGCGATTGATGATGTACTGCCCATAGTTTGGTAGTTAAAGCACTTTAAATAACAATAGAGATATTCATTTATTTCTTTTCTGTCAGTTTTGAAATGTGCAATCGCTTCATTGGTAGTCATTTCTCCATTGGTAATTGCTATTCTGCCAACTGTGAGCTTAAAGCTAAGTAAAACTGTGTTATCAGGTACAATGTTAACATTATACCGTTCAACTGCTTCTTTTGTAAGTTGCTCGGAGCTGCTACTAATATACAAACCGCAAGTTCCCATATCCGAGATAGATACCCAAGTGACATCTTGCGGGTTAGTGCTGAACCATTGTGGTTCTTTTCTAGGTGGTGTTTTGCCGATAGAAATATCAAAATATTCATCGGCACGGCAAATTTTACGGGCAGCATTGAAGGTATCAACAAAATTATTACGATATAAAGCGAGCACTTGCTCCAATAAATTATTGTTTATCTGATTATTTATCTCGATTTTTTCTTCAATTGGCTCAACTATTGATAAAATCTTCCTTTGTTCTTCTATCGAAGGCAATCTAAATTCTAAGCTATTTAACGTTTCTGTTCGTAAACTTGGTATTGTTGTCCCTTCATTAAATTGATTTAAATCTAATAACGTCATTGCATAATACAAATAGTGTGGCAGTACTAAAGCCTCATTAATTTCAGTGTAAAAAAGTGTGTCAACCGTCCAAAATGGATAAGTAACATATCTTACTTTATCAATTGTACCCTTTCTCCCAATCAAAACTGATGGTCTATCATAGAGTGATTTAGTTGCATATCCCATTAATCCACCTGTTCCATATATAGGAATATTACCATCTGAAGATGCTACTTTTTTTTGATTTTTACCATATTTGATTGTCGCGATTTTCTGCAATGTATAAGTTTCAAATTTCATACCCAATCGCCCCCAATTTCTTCCTTATCTCATTCTCCAATTCGTGCGATTTTGCAAACATATCAGACAACTCCGAAGTAAGTCTTCCCATCTTTTCCTCAAATGGTTCTTCATCTTCTTCCTGTTCTGCAATTCCTACATATCGGCCCGGAGTAAGAATATAATCCTGTTTCGCGATATCCGCTATTGTTGCTATTGCACAGAAGCCTTTTTTCTCCTCCAATGTTCCATTCTGAAATGCTTCAAAAGTATCTGCTAACAGTTTTATATCTTTTTCATCATCCAGATCTCTATGCTTTCTGTCTACCATATGCCCCATATTACGGGCATCTATAAATAATGTTTTCCCTTTCTGCTTCTTATTATTTGTAATAAACCACAAAGTTACCGGAATCGTCACGCTATAGAAAAGCTGTGTAGGCATAGCAATAATACCTTCAATTTTATCATCTTCGATAATTTTCTTACGAATTTCTCCTTCTCCACTTGTCTGCGTAGATAATGCACCATTGGCAAGTACCAATCCAATCTTCCCATTTGGTGCAAGATGATGAATCATGTGCTGAATCCATGCATAGTTGGCATTTCCCGCTGGTGGCAAACCATATTTCCAACGTGGATCATCTACCAATCTTTCCTGATTCCATGGATGATAGTTGAATGGGGGATTTGCAAGTATAAAATCTGCTTTTAAAGTCTTATGCAAATCATTCGTAAATGTATCTGCCTGATATGGTCCAAAGTTAGCATCTATGCCTCTGATTGCCATATTCATTTTTGCCATTTTCCATGTGTCAGCATTCGCTTCCTGCCCATATACGGATATTGCCCCTCTCTTTCCGTTATGTGCCTGAATAAACTTTGCACTCTGTACAAACATTCCACCTGAACCGCAACATGGATCATATACACGACAGTTTTCAAATGGTTTTAAGATTTCAACCAATGTTTTTACAATACTTGAAGGAGTATAAAATTCTCCTCCACTTGCACCTTCTTTTTCTGCAAACTGAGCAATACAATACTCATATGTTCTTCCAAGCAAATCTTCATTTGCTTCCGTATCAGTCATATCAATGCTATTTGTAAATATATCAACAACATCACCTAAGATTCTTTTATCCAGATCCGGGCTAGCATAATTCTTTGGAAGGACATCTTTTAAACTTTTATTGTCTGTCTCGATAGCCTTCATTGCATTATCAATCACTATTCCAATTTCCGGAGTATGAGCTGCGGATGCTATAGTTGACCACCTTGCTTCCTCTGGTACAAAGAAAACATTTTCCATAGTATATGCATCTATATCATTCTCAAAGCCATCTCCCTCATCTACCAGTTCTTTATATCTTTTATCAAATGCCGCTGATATATATCTTAAGAAAATAAGTCCAACGATAACTTTTCTATACTCTGCTGCCGGGATATGTCCCCATAGCACACATGCCGCATCCCATATTTCTTTTTCAAATCCTATATTTGCATTATTCTTGTCTGCCACAATAAATCCTCACTTTCCTTGGTATCTTTTTTCTATTCTTCAGACTCTATCTGCACTATTCCCTATCAATCAATAGTTTTCATCCGGACTTATAAGATATTTTTATCTACTTTCCTGACATATTATTAATTCCGATTTATCACATCAAACCGCACTTTTTTCAAGAATAATTATATCATCTGCCTTTCATATTTACAATTAAAGCCTTTGAGCGTTCAATTACAACACCGCTTTCCCGTTTTGTAAATAAAATTCCCCCAACGACTCAGAAAACAACCATCATAAGCGTACCTACCGTTATCAGCGCAAGCCCTGCGGCTGCCTTTCTGCTGATTTTCTCATGAAAGACAATCCATGAAAATGCTATCGTCACAAGAATGCTTAGTTTGTCAATAGGTACTACCACGCTTGCCGGCCCCTCCTGCAGTGCCCGGTAATAGCAAAGCCACGATGCACCTGTTGCAAGCCCCGATAGGCAGATAAACACAAGCTCCTTTCCGGGCACTTCCCTGATTTTACTCTGCTTTCCGGTTACAAATACCATAATCCATGCCATCACAAGCACTACGCTAGTACGAATCGCCGTTCCCAGATTAGAGTCCACACCCGAAATTCCGATTTTTCCGAGTATTGCCGTAAGACTTGCAAATACTGCCGAAAGCACCGCATAGATAAGCCAGATTTTGCCCGATTTTCTGTCACTGTCATCCGATTCTTTCTTAGAAATCATCAGCAGCGTTCCGACTCCAATCATGACTACCGAAACTGCTTTCAACAGAGTGATTCCCTCATTTAAGAAAATGAGTGCAAGCAGAATTGTAAGTACCGTACTTGATTTATCAATCGGAACAACCTTGTTAATATCCCCAATCTGCAGGGCGTGAAAATAGCAGAGCCATGATGCTCCCGTTGCAAGTCCCGAAAGTACAAGGAACAGTAATGTCTCTCTGCTTATCTGTGTAATATTTCCGCACGAATTTGTAATAAATGCCATAAGCCATGCAAAAATCAGAACCACAATCGTTCTTATTGCCGTAGCCACAGCTGAATCAGTCTTTCTTATTCCACATTTAGCAAGAATTGCCGTAATTCCAGCAAAAAATGATGAACCTATTGCAAATAATACCCACATAACATCCTCCATTCCGCAGCCGCTAAAGCGTTGAAGAAAGCGAAATACAAATATCAGATTTTGCTCTGCTGTGAATGCTTATTTGCCATTCCAATCCTTTACCTCACTGCGCAGCCAGTCGCACCATTCCTGCATTCCCTCACCCGTTTTCGCACATATAGGAAAAATTTTCAGCTTAGGATTGCGGCGGTGTGCATATTCCTTAACCTTTTCCATATCAAAATCAAAATACGGCAACACATCAATTTTATTAATCAGAAGCGCATCGCATACTGTAAAAATCAGCGGATACTTGAGTGGCTTATCATGTCCCTCCGGTACTGAAAGTATCATAACATTCTTAGACGCCCCCGTATCAAATTCAGCAGGACAGACGAGATTGCCTACATTTTCAAGGACAACAAGGTCAAGGTCGCCTGTGTCAAGCTGCGCTACTCCCTGTCTTGTCATATCTGCATCAAGATGACACATCCCGCCTGTATGAAGTTGTATTGTTTGCACCCCTGTCTGCTGCGCCACGGTTCTTGCATCGACATCAGAGTCTATGTCCGCTTCCATTACACCTATTTTTAATTCTTTTGAAAGTTCGTTAATCGTTCTGACAAGTGTGGTCGTTTTGCCGCTTCCCGGCGATGACATCACATTAAGGAGAAATGTTTTCTCCTCCTTAAGCTGTTTTCTTAACTTTTCCGCATCTGCATCATTATCAGCAAATATACTCTGCTTTACTTCAATTATTTTCATATCCATAACTTTGTTATCTCCTGTTCTAAAGAGTCCGTACAAACTAATTTGCGCCAGCTATCACCGGCGCAAATCAGCATATTTTTCACAAACAATATATTTATATTAATTAATATCAGCTCTCGCAGCCGCATCCTTGTAATACTTGAAATCAGTAAATATCTCACCCTTGTAAGGATTTGTCTTTGTCTTGACAGACTTACAAATTATGTAAGCAAGCGCAATTACATTTACAATCAGGGCAAGTGCACTGACTATTGTCATTGCCGTTGGGTTAGCATTAGCCGCACCACCGGCGGTGATTCCGTTCAGAGTTCCGTCCGCATACTGCGTTGTAAGCGTTGCCCAAGGGAAAAACTTTGTTCCGTCGGCAAGAGTTTCCTGAAACAGCGGAAACACCTGTGCAAACATACACCAGATGCAGAGTGTGTTGGCGCGGTTCTGAATCCAGCCGCCTTTATTCCAGATAAGCGCTGCAATTGTCGGAGCAAGAAGAAGCGCTATTCCACAGAACCATGAATGTGTCGGCAGGCAGTTGTATGTATATGCAAAATTCCATACATCATACACAACAATATATACCCATATCATATCAGGCCAAATCATATCTTTTCCGTCCTTTGAGGAATAGACAGCCCACCAGCCCGTCATACAGAATATATTGATAAGTCCTGCAATTCCATTCATCACATTATGCCAGCCGCCATACAGCCATACACCTTCTGATGACAGCCACCACGAATACCATCCGTTAATTGCAGATTCAAAATCACTTGCAACCGCAATCAGAATATTTATCGCAACAATTGCAAACGGATATGCCTTAAACCAGTGCTTTTTACCGATTCCCCAGCCGTACTTAATCATCATGAAACCGATACAGCCTGCAAGGGATGCATATAGCTTCATGTAGTGGAACCAGCTGTTCATATACATATGCGTCTGGTTGTTAACTGCCCACTCAATTCCCATTCTTGCTGCAACAGCAATCACAATGAAATAAACCGTAAGTGCAAGCGGAACAACTCCAAACATAAGTAATCCGCCTGTTTTTGTACGCCTTGCAAACTCATTCAGAAGAATAAGCCCCGCAAGCACTGCAAACATTGCAATCCACTGATAAATTGCATCACTGCCATAAACATGAAATAACATACACATCACTCCTCCTTATATTTTATTTTCAACATGCCTCAATTTCCCTGATGCTGCATTCATTGCCCGTAAGCAGATAAGTTCTGTCGCTTTGGCAGTGCGGACAAATCTTACCATACCTGACTGTAGGATATGTTTTCCCGCACTCCTCACAAAACGTCACAGCCGGAAGTGTCTCCATCCTAAGTTCTGCATCCGCAAGAAGATTTGACTTAGTCCTGTAATAATTCCACGCATCCGTCATATAATCCGGAACTATTCCGCTGACCTCGCCGACCTCAAGCACAACTGCACCTATTCTGGTAAGCTTTTTCTCATCTGCAAGCTTTGTGAGTGTTTTGGAAATATGAACAATAATCCCTAATTCATGCATTCATGCCTCTTTCTTATTCTTTGTCTTTCTTGAATTTAATCTTGATTTCACGCTTTAACATATAAGGCAGTATTGCCTTCATTTTATCCTCAGATTTATACATTTTACTTGCATCCGGCAAATCACGGCTTAAATGTATCGCATCAAACTCGCACTTTGTTGTACAGATTCCGCAGCCTATACATTGGTTAGGGTCAACTATTGTTGCTCCGCAGCCAAGACATCTTCCTGCCTCAGTCTTAACCTGCTCCTCCGTAAATGTGCTGCGCAAATCCCTGAAGCTTGACTTTGCATCTCCCGGTTTTGTGCCATGAACCTGTCTTTGTGCATTGTCGTAGCTTTCAGGCTCAATTGCAAGATTTTCCTTATCAAGCGAAGGGAACTGACGCAGGTTTCTTCCGAGCGTCAGGCTGTGACCTTTATGTACAAATCTGTGAATTGACTCGCAACCCTCTTTTCCTGCTGCAATCGCATCAATTGCAAATTTCGGTCCGGTATATACATCACCGCCGACAAATATATCCGGCTCTGCGGTCTGATATGTTACAGGGTCTGCCTTTGCCGTCCCATTGGCATTAAGTTCAACCTTAGTTCCCTTAAGCAGTTCACCCCAGACAACCGACTGCCCTACCGAAATCAGAACGTTATCGCACTCAACCGTAATTGTCTCATTCTCATCATATTTTGGTGCAAAACGCTTATTCTCATCAAAGACAGATATACATTTTTTGAAAATCACACCTGTAACCCTGCCATCATTTGTGAGTATTTCCTTTGGTCCCCATGAGTTATTGATGCTGATGCCCTCCTCGAGCGTTTCTTCAATCTCATCCTTTGCGGCAGGCATGCTCTCCCGGTCTTCAAGGCAGAACATCTCAACTTTATCCGAACCTGCACGCACTGCAGTTCTCGCAACATCAACAGCCACATTACCTCCGCCGATTACAACTGTACGTCCGCTTAATTTTACATTGTTTTCGTCAGCATTTACAAGCTTGAGGAACTCAACTCCGGTTGTTACGCCTTTAGCATCTTCGCCTGCAATTCCAAGCTTTCTTCCACCCTGCGCACCTATCGCAATATAAAATGCTTTATATCCCTGACTGCGAAGCTGCTCAATTGTAACATCCTTTCCGACTTCAACGCCGCATTTAAAACCAACACCCATCTTACGCAGCACATCAATCTCAGCGTCAATCACATTTTTCTCAAGTCTGAATGACGGTATTCCGTTAAGCATCATTCCGCCCGGATTGGCATCTCTTTCAAATATATCTACCGGATACCCCTTGCTTCTTAAATAAAATGCTGCCGACATACCGGCAGGTCCTGCACCGATTACAGCAATTTTTTCCTCAAACTGTTTTCCCTCATGATTGACAGTCTTTGGAATATATCTGTTTGCCTCATGCAGCTCCTGCTGTGCAATAAACTTCTTAATTTCATCAATGGCAACTGCCTGGTCTATGGTTCCACGCGTACATGCATCCTCACAGCTCCGGTTACAGATTGCACCACACACAGCCGGGAACGGATTCTCTGTCTTAATAAGCTTCAACGCATCCATGTATCTTCCCTGAGAAGCCATTTTTATGTAGCCCTGCACAGGCAGATGCGCAGGACATGCACTCTTGCATGGTGATGTTCCGGTATCATAGCAGTTAATCTGGTTATTGTCGCGGTACTGTGGATTCCATTTTTCCCTGCCCCACTTTATTGTATCAGGAAGCTCCTGCTTAGGATATTCAATCGGTCCATCCTTTGTACAAAGTTTCTGTCCCAGCTTTGCTGCCCCCGTAGGACAATACTGCACACAGCGGCCGCAGGCAACACAATTCTCGGTTGTAACACTTGCACGATATGCTGAACGTGACATATTCGGCGTGTTGAAAAGCTGCGATGTCCTGAGAGCATTACATACGCCTACGGCACAGTTACATATTGCAAATATTTTATCTTCACCATCAATGTTGGTAATCTGGTGTACATATCCATTATCTTCAGCCCGTTTCAGTATCTCCATTACCTCATCAATATCAGCATAACGCCCTTTTCCGGTCTGAACCAGATAATCCGCCATATCACCTACACCGATACACAAGTCGCCCTCGATATCTCCTGTTCCTTCTCCGCGTACTCTCTGCTGACGACGGCATGAACACGCTCCCACCGCATATTTATCCTTATACTTGTTCAGCCAGTATGAAATGTGCTCAATGCTTACAGACTCAGCAGTTGCAGGTATCGCCTCCTCAACAGGAATAACATGCATACCTATACCTGCTCCTCCGGGTGGTACCATTGGCGTTACTTTCTCCAACGGGAGTCTGGACATCTGTTCAAAGAAATCCGCAAGTTCAGGATGCTCCTCAACCTGCTTCTCATTCATCATCATAAACTCTGCACTTCCCGGAACAAATCTCGGCAATACATACTGTTTATGATGGTCTTCATTTTCCCAGTTAAACTCAATCAGTCCGACAACGCTCATCTCCTGAAGAAGTTCTTCTGTGCGCTCAACACTCTTCTTGCATTTCTTTGCTATCTGCTCCAGTGTCATAGGAACACGTACCTTCATCCCCAGTGCCACTTCCGCCATCTCATCGGTTACAACCGTTGCCAGCCCCCAGTATTCCGGATCATCAACCGTAACCTTAACTCCTATTCTGTCAGTTATCTTCTGTCCAAGCTTCAATATTAAATCTCTCTGCTCCGGCATAATCGACCTCCTTTGTTAAAAATTCAGTTTGTATAGATTCCGACGCATTAATTTATTAATATTATACAACTTCACCCATTAATATTCAATCAATTTCAGCATTTATACAAAAAATTTATACAAAAAACAGCTGCAACGCAACGCCCACTATGGACATTTGCTTTGCAGCTGCTCTTACATTTTTAAACTAACTTCTTTATGGCTTTTATGAAATTGATAATATTCTTCTTTTCATCAGATTTTAAGGCACCCCATATCATTTTAATTGCCATGAGCCTTCTGTCCTGAACATCCATAAACAGTGTCGGCTGATAACCTGACATACTGTACAGATTTACAAGAATTTCTGCGTCAGGATATCTGTTCTCACGCTCGATATCCCTGTATTTCTTTATACCAATGCCCAGCCTTTGCGCCATCTCAATCTGTGAACAGTTTTGCTCTTCCCTGACAAAGTTAATCATCGAAAAGTCGTTCCACGACTGTGAAATTGCAGTCAGCAGACGGATATTTTTCTCTGCAACATTCTCTCTTTCAGTAATATCTATCCTGTCGAACCTCTCTACAATGACCTCAGCCAGCATTTTCATTGCAAAATTTCTGTCTGTGCCGTCAAACTCTCCAAGTACCTCGTCAAGCTCCTCTGCTGAATAGTCATAATTTTTTCCTGTCAGCAGATAATCTATATTCATACCGACATCTGAAAATGCTTTCAGATTTTTGTCAGTAATTTTTGTTGTACCACTCTCCAGATACGAATATTGCTCCTGACTGAGTCCAATCAGGCCTCCTATCTGTTTCTGCAAAAGACCGAGAGACTTTCTGTACGTCACCAGCCTTTTAAGCATATCGTCATAATTGCCCATCTAAATATCCTCGCACAAGCATCTAATATTCTTAGATATAGTGTTTCAGATAAATTTTAAAGCAATACGCATGTGCCTAATTAGGTGTATTTATTTATATTATGACAATATTCTGCAAATATTGCATAAATTAAAGCTCTTCAAGCATCTGTGAAGGATTTTCGGCTGCTTTTACCTTTCCGAATGCCTTCAAAATTATTCCGTTCTCATCAATAAGGTAAGTTGTTCGCACAACTCCCATTGACACCTTTCCATAATTTTTCTTTTCCTGCCATACATCATACGCCTTAATGGCTGAAAGCTCAGTATCTGAGAGCAGCGTAAATCCCAGATTGAACTTCTCCTCAAATTTCTTATGTGATGCAACTGAATCCTTACTTACACCAAGTACTACTGCGCCTTTTTCTGTAAAATGCGGATACAGCTCGCTAAATCCGCACGCCTGCTTAGTACATCCCGGCGTGTTATCCTTCGGATAAAAATACAAAACAACCTTTTTACCCGCATACTCACTTAATGTATGCACATTTCCATTCTGATCCGGCAATGAAAAATCCGGTGCCTTCATTCCTGCTTCTAACATAATATTCCTCCAATCCGAGACGCTTTGGCGTCCTTACTCTTTATATGGGATTCTGAAATAATCAAGATACTTCTTAAACCTGTCCTGACATGTCAGACATGTATCCCTCAAATATCCTTTTTTATCATTCCATTCAGATAATCCTCTATAATAAAACATTTTTATATCATCCTCTATTATAAACGGAACTATTTCATTTTTTAAACATTCTTTAAACATAATCAGTCTGCCAATTCTCCCATTGCCGTCCTGAAAAGGATGAATCCGCTCAAACTGTACATGAAAATCCAAAATGTCTTCTAAAGTCTTTCCCTCTTTGTTATTATAGCTTTTTAAAATCTGCTTCATTTCAGCAGAAACATTTTCAGGCAGTGTCGTTTCATGTCCTCCGACTTCATTTGGAAGTTTCTTATAATCCCCGACAGCAAACCACTCCCTGCGGCTGTCACTTGTCCCGTTTTTCAGCTATACCAATTGTATTAGTTTCATAAATATATCTGGTCTGGTCATGAGTAAGCCTGCTGCCCTCCATATGGTTTGAATTATATGTTAATTCAATCTGGACTTTTTGATAAATTCCACCGGTTATGCGGCTTTTCTTTTCCATCCTCAGAACATCCGGCAAATTACCTGAAAGCTCTATATGCTGATTTCTCCTCTTAGGTCGTACCGCATTTTCCGGAACATTCCATGTTTTCCCCGTTAAGAATGCCCCCGGGATTCTCCCCTGCGCACAATAATTCCTTACTGTACGCTCTGCGACTCCCCATTGTTCTGCAATTTGCGAAACAGACAAATATTTCATAGATTTTACCTTTCATATAACTTATGGCACACAACATACGTTGTCCCCTTAAATTATAAAACATTATCGGCAAATTCTTAATAAATTATTCTGTTATTTCAGCTCTTTTTTTTGCCGATATCGGCATTTTTTATACAGAATTATATACTATGTACATCCAACTGCCTGTACGGAATCCTGATTTCTTCTTTATCAAGCTCATCCTGAATAATTTTAATTGCGGCACGTCTCATATCCGGCTTATTCTCCGGCAGGCAGAAAAATCGCATCTTGTAAATTACCGCTGACTCATCAAATCTTTCAGTTCCTTTATATACACTGCCGTCAATCCCATCTACCTCTGATATTTTACTGCTTATCCTTCGCATAATTTCATGTACTCTTCTGACATCCTCATTATATGAAAGCGGAATATCAATATCCACCATAGATGAGCACTTTCTGATTTCTGAAATATTTCTGTTGCATATGGTAGTAACGGAACCGTCGGTAATACTTTTTATTTTTGTTGTCCTTACGGAAAAATTGGTAACAATACCTTCTGTTCCTTTATACTCCACAACATCTCCGACAGAATAAAAATTTTCCGTAATAATGTTCACTCCCATAATTACATCTTTAAGTATATCCTGCAGGGCAAGACCTACGATTGCACTGGCAATACCGAGTCCTGCAATAACTGAACTTACATTAATGCCGTTTATCTCAAGAACAATAAGCGTAGTAGCACCCATAACGATATATTTGACAACACCGCTCGCAACACGTACCGCAGTCTGCTTTTCTCTTCCCATGTTGACAGCATACTTCATAAACGCTTTTTTTCCAAAATTCCATAAAAACAGTGCCAGCAGGATAACAGCTATACTGATAAGTATACTTATTACAGACTGCAGGCTTATTTCGTTAAAATTCATATCAGACTCCGTTCCATCCCCTGTCACTTAATTTTGATTGAGACAAAATTGGTATATTCCTCACTACTGATTGCACTGTACTCTATACTTTCCGCTATGTTATCCACAATCTGCAGCGATAACTCATTATCGGAAGTCATAGGGTCAAACTGCCCTCCGTCGTATTTTATTTTTACTTCAGCCACATCTTCTTTTGGAGAGTATTCCACCATCACATTCATCTTAAAATGTTCCGGAAGCTGCGGCAGTATAATCTGCACACAAAACTCCTCAAATACTGCCTGCATATGATAAATAATTCTCTGCGAAATGCAGTGCTTACGCCCGAATTCTTCAATACTGCTTACAAAACCGATAAAGTCAAAATCATGGGATTCAATGTTTTTATCAAGCACCTTAAGCTGCCTGATAAATTGAATGGTGCGTTCCTTCTGCGGATTATCAAAAATCTGCTCCGGTGTACCTTCCTCATAGATTCCGCCCTGGTCAAGATAAAAGACCCTGTTTGCTATCTCACGTGCAAAGCGCATTTCATGTGTGACAACAATCATGGTAAGCCCCTTTTTTGCCAAATCCTTAATAACACTCTCAACCTCGCCTACCATTGTCGGGTCAAGTGCAGAAGTCGGCTCATCAAAAAGAATAATTTCCGGATTCATGGCAAGTGTCCTTGCAATCGCAACTCTCTGCTTCTGCCCTCCGGAAAGCTCATCAGGATAGTTTAGCGCCTTATCCGTAAGCCCTACAGTACGCAATAGCTCCATCCCTGCATCATATGCCTCCTGCCTTGACTTACCTAAGATTTCTACCGGTGCTGCCATTATATTTTCAATAACCGTCATATGATTAAACAGATTAAACGACTGGAATACCATCCCCATTTTCTGCCGCACAAGATTTATCGGACACTTTTTGTCTGTAATCTTTACACCGTCAACAATAATTTCTCCTGATGTCGGCTTTTCAAGCATATTGATACACCTGATAAATGTAGACTTTCCACAACCTGACGGACCTATGACCGAAATTACATCCCCACGGTTAATCTCTGCATTGACATCTTTTAACGGCGTTACATTCGGATATTCCTTTCTCAGATGATTAATTGTAATCATTTGGCATCAACTCCTTTCAGGATTGTGCTTTTCTTGCGGCGTTTAGGCTCAAACTTCAACTTTACCATTCCAATAAGCGTTGATATAAGCCATGTCAGCGCAAAATATATAACCGCTGTGGATATCAGTGGGAAGAATGCCTCATATGTACTGCTTCGTATGATATCACTCATCTTGGTCAAATCCTGCACTGCTATGTATCCTACAACAGCGGTAGCCTTTACAAGAGAAACCACCTCTGCCTGATAGTAAGGCATAAACTGCTTCATTGCCTGAGGAAGTACAATTTTAATAAACGTACGCAATTCTGTATATCCGAGGGCATATGCAGCCTCGGTCTGCCCTTTGTCAATGCCTTCTACGCAGACTGTAATATGGTCATATACAAACGCCCCAAACGTCAGCGTAAAGCCGATTACTGCAACCCACATTCCGCTTATGGGAGTTTTTCCAAATACAACATAAAACAAAATCATCAATATTACTACAATTGGAGTTCCTGCAATAATTCTTGAATAAACCTTTGCGATTCCGACGGCTATTTTACCGCAGTAACGGCATATCATATAAATGGCGAAGCCGAGCATCGTTCCGAATATTGCTGCCATAACCGTAATTAACAGCGTTACTCCGATGCCTTTGACGATCATCTTCCATCTGTCTTCACGTATAAAATTTTTTTCAAAGCTCTGCTTTAATGATTCAAAGAAACCTGTATCTTTATCCTCACCTCTTATAACCATAACTATGTCACTGGTGCAATAAGGCTCAGAGAAATCCACACTCTCCTTACGTTCACCCGTCATTGTTATACCTGAGGCTCCCATGTCATATTTACCTGTTATGACTCCCGGAAGTATTGCCTCAAAAGTCATCGTAGTAACCTCAAGCCTGTAACCATATTGTTTACAAAAAAGATACAGTATATCAAAGTCAAGCCCAGCCGGCTTTCCGTTTTTTACATATGCAAACGGCTTAGACTCAGCCCCCGTTGCCAGCCTCAACGTGCCGTTTTCACCTGTAAGAGTTGAAATATCCGCAATATTTTCAGGTTCTTTATCCGAGAGCCATTTATTTGCTAAAGCCCCAATAGTTCCGTCTTCTGTCTTTTCCCTGATAAAACTGTCAAGCTGCATCTGCAGCTCTTTATTGGAATTATCTTTCCTGAATATAAATCCGTAGCTGCTTTGCGCAAGACTTTCATCAATATATGACAGTCCGTCAACTTCCCATCTGATTCCTGCCAGAAATGCCTTATCCATAATAAATCCGTCAATTCGCCCCTGCTTAAGATTAAGCACAAGGTCCGATATTAATATCAGATACTCCTTGTCCGCATCAGGAAACTGCTCTCTTGTCTGCGCATCAAATGACGAACCGGTGAACACGCCTATCTTGGCATGTTTAAAGTCTTCAATGTCCTTATATTCTCTATTTCCGTTCTGACATCCTGTAAGGCATAAACAGGCAACTATGAGCAATACCGCTACAGCTAATTTTCTTTTCATGCTAATCACCATTCTTCTCATGTTAATCTCATTTTCAGTCCTGCAAGATTAAAATATCTTTTTATTCATCCTGCCGATTGATGCAAGTGTAGGTATCTGCACGGGACATATGTCCACGCATGCCAGTGACTTTGAACACCCTGATGCAAAATGCTTTTTATATTCTGATGCAATCTCTTTTTTCCTGCTCTCAGACTGTGTATACGATATATATGAATCATTGGCAAACATAGCCCCAAAGAAAGTCTCCCCTTTATTATAATTAGGACATACTTCAAGGCATAGCCCACATTTCAGGCATTTTGCCGTCTGATACTGCTGCTCATATTCCTTTTTGTCTGCTCCGGCATATTCTCCTATGTACAGCTCTGCTTTTTTAAGATTTTCATATATAATGCTTCTGTCTACAATCAGGTCTGAGACAACCGGAAATTTTCTCAGCGGTTCAAGCACAAGTTCTTTGGAAGAAATATTCCTTAAAAATGTATTGCAAGCCAGTGCCGGCATACCATTAATAATCATGGCACAAGCACCACATGTTTTCTGCATGCAGCTACACTCCCAGCGTATTCTTCTCGCAGGATTCCCCTCCGTATCAAACAAATCATCATTATAATTGAGAAAATCAAGAACAGCCGCAACAGTTGTGTCCATATTTCCATTATACTTAAAGCTCTGCCAGTACGCTTTGCTGTCGCTGTTTTCCTGCCTTTTAATCTTTACAATCATCTACTGCTCCTCTTTACAAGCCTTATTATCCGAATACGGTTTTGCAAATGAAATTTCTATATTTCCATTGATAAATGTCGCATAACTTGCACACTCAAATTCAGGTTTTCTTTCCGGATAATCGTCACGGATATGCGCTCCTCTTGTCTCTTTGCGTTCCTTTGCAGATAAAAGTATTGCCTTTGCCAGCAGTAACATACTTTTGAGGCTGTATCCCTGATAAGGTGACACCTCGCTGTCAAATTTAAATTTATCACTGATTGACAGGTAATAATCAACCGATTTAATTCCCTCACAAAGCTTGCTTTCCGTCCTTGTTATTCCGAGGTCACGATTCATAAGCTCAGAAAGGACCTGCCTGATGTATACCGCTGAAAATTTACTTTTACTCCGGAGCCTTTTTTCAATATCCTTTTCTTCCCTTATAATAAATTCATTAAAATCAGCCTTCTCGCGGCTGCATTCTTTTTCATTTATTGCATTTGCGGCAGTCATTCCGCTGTAAACAGCCGCAAGGAGTGAATTGCCTCCAAGCCTGTTCGCTCCGTGATATTTAGAGGCACATTCCCCGACAGCGTACAGATTATCTATATTTGTGCAATGACTGTCGTCCACTGCAAGTCCACCCATAAAGAAATGTACTGAAGGTGCTACCGGAATACATTCTTTTGTTATATCAATTCCCGCATAATTCATGCAGAGCTCATATACTTCATAAAGTCTTTTTAAAATAACGTCTTTTCCAAGAAACGTTACATCAAGATACACCTGTGAAGGCGCATCATATATACATTTGGAAACAATATCACGCGGCATGAGATTGCCTCTGGCCCCGTATTTATCTTCCATAAAATATACTCTTTTTTCACCGGCATAATAAAAAAGTCTGCCTCCCTCACCTCTGGCAGCTTCAGTTATCAGCATACGTTTCTGTACTGTTTCAATTGTTGTAGGGTGATACTGGATAAATTCAAGATTCCTAAGAACTGCGCCCTGTTCAAAAAGCTTTCCTGCCGCATATCCATCACACAGCATTGAGCCTGTTGTTTTGCCAAAAAGCTGATTCTGTCCTCCTGTTGCCACTACAACGGCATCAGCATACATAGCTTCGAGCTTTCTTTCATTCTCATTATAAAAAAGTGCACCATAGCACTTTGCATCTTTTATCAGTCCGGAATGAAACCAATACCCAAGCTTTCTTTCCAACATACCGCTGCATTCATACTGTCTGGCTTTTCTTATCAGTGCCGTCACTATCTGCTTTCCCGTGCACGCACCTGAAAATGCCGTTCTTTTATGGCTCTGCCCTCCAAACGCACGCAAATCTATGTTGCCGTTATCGTCCCTTGTAAAGACCATTCCTGTTGCTTCAAGCCACCGTATGATACCCGGTGCGGCTTCACACATTTTCGTGACAGATTCCCTGTCCTCAATATTGCATCCGCCTTTTAAAGTATCTTCAATATGGCTTTGCACAGTATCATTTTCGCCTTTTGTATCCAGCGAGGCATTGATTCCGCCTGCTGCCATAACCGACTGCGCACGCTCCGACGGATACGGAGATACAAGCACTGCTTTATGCCCATATTCTGCTGTTCTGACCGCACATGTAAGCCCGGCAATTCCACTGCCGATAATCACAACTGTTTTCACACTAATCCCCATTCCGCAGACGCTTTGGCGTCAAAGGAACCGCGAGTCAAATATCAGATTTGGCTCTGCGATAATGGCTTGTTTATGGCGTCTGCGGCACAAACAGCCGTATGAAAAATCAGCACATCAGTGTGATTTTTCATACTAATCCCCCAATAAAGAACACTGTCACACCGCCTGCTGCCGCTATTGCTGCGACAGTACAAACTGCATACACGATTTTCTGCATAATACAGAATTTCTTTTGTGACGATATAAGTCCAAGCGTTACAAATGCTTTACTGAATGATACTGCAAAATGTGTCATTACTGTCACTATGTATATAATTTCAAACACCCATAAACGTATTGCTTTGGAGGTTGTAAGAATCTCCCCTGTTGCCATATGGGCATATGCCACAGTATGCATATGTATCAGTACAATCATCAATAAAGCTGATGCCCTCTGAATTATCAGGCTCTTATTTTCTTTCCTGTACAGTGCCACAGACGTACCGTCATTATAGAAAAACATAATTATAAGGCTGCATGCCGCATGAATGATAAGTAAAGATTCTGTCATGTGCGCAAAGCTTTTACACAATATGAAATTGTACCATCCGGTATACAGTGACACGCACATCATACCTGCGTGACACATAAGAATTAGCGCTGTCAGTAGCCCTGCAGCAGCATTTACTTTTTTAAGTTTCATATCTGATAATTCATCCTTAAATTTATTATTGCTTCTGTGCCTTTATTATAAACTTAAATGTTCCACAAAAGCGCAACACTAACCACCATACGGAAGATATTTTTCATAAAGAAGTTTCGCAAATTCACATGCCGTATATGCTGCAAACTTCTGGTACTTATCTGATTTTCTGCTGTCGGCATAGTCACACACACTTTTGATTACAAGGGCATCCGGAGCCGGCTTTGTAGCATTGGCTGCCGCATATACAATGCCGTACGCCTCCATATCAAGCCCTGCCGTATGCTTAAACTGCGTGCGAATCTGCTTGTTAAGTATCTCATGGTTCGCAACGACAGCGCTTCCGCTTGCCATAGGCCCTATATACACATGATTCTGGTTTTCTTCCGATGCTATGGCTGCTTTGATATACGGACGAAGTTCTTCGTTCATCTTAATCACAGTTGGCCTTGGAATAAAACCTACAGTTCCAAATTTTATATCTGCATTCTCACAATTCACAAACTTTCCTGCAGAATAATTCCAGATTACGTCAGCTACAATCACATCACCATAAATCTGCTTCTCTATATCCTCAAGCGCAACACCCGCAGCAATTCCCACCATGATAAGATATCTCGGACGAAAATTCTGGATTACCTTCATCGAAAGAGCTGCTCCTGCAGTCATGCCCATCTCATTCTGTCTTGCATAAACTATTTTATGCTCTCTTCCGTCACGCATAAAAGACGTTTCAAAATATTTCTGATTATCATGTTCAAAAGTTATCAGCTTCCAACTGTCGTACATACACTTTGCAGCATATTCCTCCGTGTCAGTAACAACAACCAGCGCTACAGAATAATCATATTCGTACATTGCCCCTCATTTCTGCGCACACTACGGCGCATAACCGTTCTGTATCAAATGTATTATACATACACCGTCACTGTTTACATTATTATACAAACAGCGATACCAGCTCCTGCCTGTTTACATCAACCAGACCCTTTGTAGTCATTTTAATATTAGGGATAACCGGAAGACTGACAAAAGCCATTGTCATAAATGGTTCTATACTCTTTGGCACTCCGAGATTGTAAACAGCCCTTCTCACATTTTCGTTCTGTTCGGCAACCTCTGCGGCCGGTATATCCGTCATCAACCCAGCAATAGGCAGCGGTTTTTGTGCAATAATCTTATTATCTGACGCGACAACACTTCCTCCGCCAAGCTTACGAACACAGTTTGCCGCAGCAGCCATATCCTCTTCATTGGTTCCTATAACAATCAGGTTATGTGAATCATGTGAAACCGAAGATGCAATAGCACCTTTCTTCATTCCGATTCCTGAGATGAAACCAAGGCCTATATGTCCCGTATTCAGGTGACGTTCTATAACTGCCAGCTTAAGAATATCCCTTTGCGTATCCACACCATTATTTACATCAAAATTAATATCTGTAATCCATTCGTCTGTAATAAGTTCACCCGGTATTGTCTTTATCACACGGCAGCGGTTTGTCTGCGGCTTTATAACAAAATCAGATTTATCCAGCTTATCCAGATAAAAAGAGTTACGTACTGTCTTCTGAATATCATATCTTATTACAGGATTACTAAAATCAATTATCCTGCCGTTGTCAACTACCTTCTCCCCGTGACGGTAAACATCCCTTACCTTCACGCTGTCAAGATCATCAAGCACAAGAATATCCGCAATATACCCCGGAGCAATAGCACCTGTATACTTCAGTCCAAAGCAGTGTGCAGCCTGTATGGTCGCCATCTGTATTCCTGTTACGGCTGACTTTCCTGCTCTGACAGCTTCTCTTATGATATTGTCAATATGACCCTTGCCAATCAAATCCGCAGGATGTTTGTCATCCGTAACCAGAAGGCAGTGCTGCGCCCACGGCTGTTCAAAAAGAGGCAGAAGCGCTTCAAGATTCCTTGCTGCGGTTCCCTGCCTTATCATAAGCCACTGTCCCTTGCGTATGCGCTCTTTTGCCTCTTCTGCCGAAGAACATTCATGGTCATCATTGATACCTGCAGCAATATATCTGTCAAGCGCCTTACCTGACAAAAGAGGGGCATGTCCGTTTACAAGCATCCCCAGCTTGTGCGCATCATTTATCTTACTGATAACTTTTCCGTCACCCGCAACAACCCCGGGATAATTCATCATTTCTCCAAGTCCGAGTACGCGGGGATAATTATATAAAGGTAACAGATCTTCTGCTTCCAATGAAGCTCCCGTCTCATCGAACTTTGTTGCCGGCACACATGACGGAAGCATTATGTATACGGTCATAGGAATATTCTCACTGGCTTCAAGCATAAATCCGATACCCAGCCTTCCGCTTACATTTGCAATTTCATGAGGGTCTGCAACAATAGATGTTGTTCCGTGAGGCACACACACGCGAGCCAGTTCAGCCGGAAGAAGCATAGTACTTTCAATGTGTATATGCCCGTCTATAAATCCCGGGCATATATACTTTCCGGTAACATCTTCTGACACATCTGCTTCGCTGTCTGTATAATCGCCTACGCCGAGAACTCTGTCATCGTCAATGAGTACATTTGCTTTTTCAAGTTCTCCTGTAAATACATTAATTACAATTCCGTTTTTTAATAATCTTTTCATATTCTTACTCAATAACTAAAATATCATCAAATCCTGTCATATCAAAAACTTCCATAACACTATCACATACATTGGTAAGCTTGAAGTTTCCGTCACCCATTTTTTTATGCGTTGCCAGAAGTACTCTGAGTCCTGCTGAAGAAATATACTCGATACCATTCATATCAATAATCAGGCTTTCAATGTTCTCAGGCAGTGCTTTAACTGCGCTCTCAAGTTCAGGTGCTGTTGTTGTATCCAGTCTTCCTGCAAGTTCAATGATAATTTCCTTATCGTTTTCTTTAATGTTGATTGTCATAGCAATAATCTCCTTTTTGTTTATATTTTTTTGAATAACGTCAGAATGTTCTGACCATTTTCACGCTTGTAACTGATATCATCCATGGTTTTCTTACAGATAAAGATTCCCAGTCCGCCAATCTGGCGTTCCTGCGCAGGCAGTGTAATATCAGGATCCGGCTTTGCAAGAGGGTCAAACTGAATACCTCTGTCGCATATGCGAAACGTAACCGCATTTTCTTTATCGTCAAAGCAAAAGCCTATAACAGCTTCCCCTGAACTGTCCGGATATGCATAATGTGCAATATTCACAAAAACCTCTTCTATTGCAACAAGAAAATGTGTTGTTATTTTCATCGGGCACTCAACTTTTTCAAGCTCTGTTTCCGCAAATTTTATCACTTCACCCAGTGCAGATACCTCTGCCGGAAATGTCTTTTCAAGCATATCTGTCTCATTCAACACTTTCTTAAAATCAAGCATCAGCATTGTCACGTCATCAAACTGCGGTGCCTCACCCACAAAGCTGTCAATATCGGCTTTAAGTTCATGCAGCATATCCGTTGCCGAATCCGTTCTGTGGCTGTTCATAAACTTAATCAGCCGTTCTCCTCCATAAAGCTGATTATCCGCATCGGTTGCTTCCGTAACGCCATCGGTATAAAGGAATATCCTGTCGCCAGGCATCATCATCATCTCGTTCAGCTTATACTTTACCGTATCCACTCCGGCAAGCACAAATCCCGGGCGTGCCTTAATATATTCAAATTCACCGTTATTCCTTGCAAGCAGCGGTGGATTATGTCCTGCATTGACATATGTGAATCTTCCTGTTTCCAGTTCAAGAAGCCCCATCCATGCAGTAACGAAAAGCCCCGCATCATTTCCATCGCAAAGCAGTCTGTTGACTATATTAAACACTTCGTTTACAGGATTGCCCATCTGGGCGTAATTTTTTATAAGTGTCTTTGCAATAACCATAAACAGTGCAGCCGGAACACCTTTTCCTGAAACATCAGCCATAACTACTGCCAGATGAGACCTGTCAATCATAAAGAAATCATAGAAATCTCCTCCGACCTCTTTTGCCGGTGTCATTGTCGCATATATATCAAATTCATCATACTCCGGGAATGCCGGGAAAATGCACGGCAGCATATGCGCCTGTATATTGGAGGCCAGGTTAAGCTCCGCATTAATTCTTTCTTTTTCCGCCGTAATGCTCTGCAGATTTGAAACATATTCCTTGATATCACTGACCATAGAAATATACGAGCGGGCAAGATTGCCGACCTCTGTTGAATCCGCCGCATATTTCTCACACTCATCTATCATATGGCTGCGCTGCTCATCCGTAAAATGTTCAAGATAATATCCCGCTGCAATTTCTGCCAGATTTTCAACCGGTTTTGCAATGCGCTTTTCTGTAAACCACATAAATCCGATTGACAGTGCAAAATAAAAATTAAGTGCCAGAGTCTGAAAAAGATAAATCCTTCCCCCCAGACTGATAGCGCTTCCCGACTCATTCATCCTGTCGGTAAGATACACCGCCGAACCTATGAGCAGGCTGATTCCAATTCCCATAATTATAGTATTGATAATCATTCTCTCATTAAGCGAAAAGAAAATAACTTTTTCTTTATTGCCGCTTTTCAGATTCTCCATATATCTCCGAAACAGATGTCCTCCTATAAGCAGAGGGCACCCGAATAAAAGTCCTGAATCAAAACTGTTAAGAAACAGGTAGAGATTATTAATTGACACAAAATCCGTTACAGAATAAGCATGATTGACAATACCTGCACAAACCACAATCAATGCCGCATCTACAAGCATTACAAAGCAGAATTTCAGCATTCTGCTGATACTGTCCAGACGGAACTCATCGCCACCGCGTTCTTTATTGAGCTTTTTCCAGAGGAAATACGGAAACATTCCGTATACAATCTGCTGCAGCGCACTAAGAACTGCATAAGACATCTCATATCCGGAGATTAAATCCGATATAAAATTCCCGGCCGCACATCCTAATGATGCAGCCAGTCCGAATATCATACCAAGCACCGGTGTCAGCGCCGTAGTAGGACGCATATCGGTAATATCAGCCACCGAAAACCATACCCTGTACGGCATTGTAAAGGCAAAGAACAACACAGCACTAAGCAAAAATACGATAATAAAATTAATTTTATTATTAATCTTTATTTTCATCATTCTGCCTCTTCTGCTTTCTTTATGTCTGCATACATTTTAATCAGATGCGCCGCCTGCCTGCTTGCACGCTCCTTCTTTTTTACTGAAAGCGCGATAAATTCTGCCATCTGCTCTTCTGTATATCCCTGCGTAAGCAGATATGCACGGCACAGGAAACGAAGTGCAACATTGGAAGATAAAATATCAAGTTCAGAACCTTTAAGCGTTCTTTCTGCCAGTTCATATGCTATCGATTCATTATTATCAAGCATATTCTGCAATTCCCCTATTGTATTGATTTTGAGCCACTTCAACTGCTCAATATAGCTGTCAGGGTCAATTTCGCTTATCTCCGACTTTTCAATGCCTGCAAGTTTCTGTATAAACGCCCGCATTTTCTTATTATAATGCATATATTCACTCAGAGAAACCATATCAATCAGCACATCGTCAGCTTCTTCGCTGATAATCTTTTCCCTGGTCTGTTCCGTATATCTGTTCATGTCATCACGCACACGTTCAAACTCATCATCCGCTATTTCAAGCAGTCCCGCAAGTCGTGCAAATTCGCGTGTAACAGCTCTCGGAACGCCAAATTTACTCTTATATCCCAAATCATGATTAATCGCCGACCACGCATGCTGAAGAATTGTGCGTATCTGAATTTCAAAACGTTTTCCGCATACCTCTTCCGGGTAACCTGAATCAAAAGGCAGTGAACATATATAATGCAGTGAAAGATAACCAAATGAATCTGCCCTAAGAAGCGCTCTCTTATCAGTGGAGTTTTCCCAGTCAATTACAAAGGCTTTCTCAACAAGTTGCCCTATTTTGTCAACATCATCTCCGAAGTAACATATGATTCTGGCACCGAGTATATCTGTAAGATCATTAAGTGTCTGATATCCGTCACCATGTCTGTACAGCTTACCCTCAAGACTTTTCTCACCTTTAACCCTGTGCTCGATTCCTGTAACAAGAATACCTGAATCTTTAACAAGCTGTGACAATATTTCGTAAACTATATCTCCAAGCTTTACAAAATCAGCCTTCTGGGCTCTATACTCTTCCATTATCATACGGTCTTTAATGTTCAATTATCTATTCCTCCTGCAAAACAGCAATAAAATTATCATTCTGACGTTTATTCAATGTTTTATTATACATATAAAAGGACATCTAAAGGACATCAATTAATATTATAAATTATTAAAACTTTAGTCATCATTACCCGTTTTCTGCTCCATCTGAACATATCTTCCTGTTGTGAATTCCGCCCATGAGTAATTACTCATGTACTCTCCGTGAAAAGAATTGATTGCGACCGCATCCCACTTTTCAAAATCGTATGCATCGCATTTTACTTTATCCACATCAAGTGCCAGGTGGTTCCAGGTCTTAATCAGGATATCTTCTATTCCTGCCGATTTCAAAGTATTTCTTAATGAAGTAACCGCCATTGTTGCCATATTTTTCAATTTTCTGTCATAGGTTGCATCCTCCCACAGAATGAGCGCTATCTGCTCAGTAGTCACCGAAGCCCCATGACGGTCAACAAGATATGCCAGCAGCTCTTTTGCCTTTTTGCGTTCAAACGTAAGCGGTACTCCGTCAACAAATATTTCAAAATTTCCAAATGTCTGTATTTTTATATCCCTTTCAAGCGTCGTAGCCTCCTGACGCCAGTCTGTAACCATTTCGTCAAGAGTTGACTCTATTGCCTGAACTTTTACGGGCTTCAACAGATATCCCTTCGCATTAAGACCAAATGCATCATATGCATATTCGCTGTACGCCGTGCAGAAAAACAGCATAACCTTCGGATATATATTCTTAAGCTGATGAGCAAGCTCAAGTCCTGTCATATTCTGCATCTGTATATCCAAAAATGCATACGACAGCTTCTCACCGCTTTTTTTCAGATTTCCCGCCCATTCCACAGCTTTTTGGGGGTTCATCTCCCCATGAATGTTTTCATTCGGAAATACTATTTTTAATTGGCTTATCAGCGCTTCAAGTGCCGGACATTCATCATCAACTGCTAAAATATTCATAGTTCACACATCTCTTATAGAAAATAAGGTCATAATTTGTCACTTTTTATCATATGTTAATTCAGTCTCTACGTCAACCCAACATTGAAATTACTGTATAATTTTACAAAGGTTTGCACACATTTAATTGTTTTTAAATTGTTTTTATTTTGTTATTTGTATATAATATTTATTTGTAATTAATAATTAAGCTGTACTGACTGTTATTTTATTTTCATAATATAAGGAGGCATTGAATTGAAACCGGAACAAATCAAAAAAGAAGCCTCAGAGCTTCAGGAAATTATTAAAACTGACAGACGTTTTCTACATGCACACGCCGAAACAGGATTTAATCTGCGCGAAACGAAAGCATACGTAAAGAAAGAGCTGGAGTCTATGGGGTATGAGCCTCAAGAATGCGGAAAATCAGGACTTGTCGCCATTGCCGGAGGCAAAAAAGAGGGAAAAGTATTCCTCATCCGCGGTGACATGGATGCACTGCCAATCAAAGAAGAGGCTGATGTTGATTTTCCTTCCACTAACGGATGTATGCACGCCTGCGGACATGATATGCACACTGCAATGATGCTTGGTGCTGCACGTTTATTAAAAAAGCATGAGGACGAAATTGAGGGAACAATTAAGCTGATGTTCCAGCCCGCAGAGGAAATCTTTGAAGGCTCACATGATATGATTGAAGCCGGTCTTTTAAAGAATCCTGATGTCGATGCGGCACTGATGATTCATGTCATGGCAGGAATGCCGTTTGAGCCGGGCACTGTAATTGTCTCAGCTCCAGGTGTAAGTGCGCCTGCTGCCGATTACTTTGAAATAAAGGTACAGGGAAAAGGATGCCACGGTTCTATGCCTAATACCGGTGTTGACCCGCTGAATGCAGCAGCACACATTCTGATTGCTTTGCAGGAAATCCACTCCCGTGAACTTGCAATGAATGACAAGGCAGTTCTTACAATAGGCACAATGCATGCAGGCAATGCAGCCAATGCCATTCCTGACTCTGTTGTCATGGGCGGAAGCATCCGTACCTTTGATGAAGATACACGTTCATTTATAAAGGAGCGAATGACCGAAATAGCCGAGGGGATTGCAAAATCATTCCGTGCACAGGCTGAGGTTACCTTTGGAAGCGGATGTCCTACACTGGTCAACGACAAGGATTTATCAATATGCGCTGAACAGTATGTAAAAGAATTATTGGGAAATGCTTCTGCATTTTCTGCCGCCGAGCTCAGTGCAATGGGAGGCTCTAAAGAATCCAAAACTGCCGGTTCTGAAGACTTTGCATACGTCAGTCAGGAAGTGCCTTCAATTATGCTTGCATTAGCTGCCGGCCAGCCACAGAAAGGATATTCGTATCCTCAGCACCATCCAAAAGTAAAATTTGACGAGTCAGCGCTTTCCGGCGGCAGTGCCGTTTACGCTTATACCGCAATGCGCTGGTTAGAGGAACATAAATAATATGGATTATTTGATGATTTTTTTAGAAATTCTGGGAACAATTGCATTTTCTGTTTCCGGGGCAATTGAAGCCATGAAAAAAGAAATGGATATGCTTGGAGTTCTTGTCCTCGGACTTGTGACAGCCGTTGGAGGAGGCATTATTCGTGATGTTCTTATAGGCCAGCTTCCTCCGGCTTCGTTTCAGAATCCGCGGAACGCCCTGATTGCAATTGCTGTAGCTTTTATAGCTTTTTTGATTGGCGCTGCCGTATCAAAGCGTAAGAAGAATGTACAGCATACCATCTGGAATCAGGTACTGCTTATTTCGGATGCCGTAGGTCTCGGTACTTTTACAGTTCTTGGAATCCGCTATGTGCAGGAAATATCCGGATATGACAATCCCGCACTGCTGCTTTTCGTCGGTGTTGTTACCGGCGTTGGAGGCGGTCTTATACGCGATGTGTTTGCAGGGAATGTACCGTATATTTTCCGCAAGCACGTGTATGCGACCGCATCCATAGCCGGTGCAGCCGCATACCTTTGTCTGCAGAACACCGGACATTTAGGTTTTGCCGCTGTTGCGAGTGTAATTGCCGTACTGGTTCTTCGTCTGCTGGCAGCTCATTTTGAGTGGAATCTTCCGCGCGTGCGTTTGCATGACTAAAAATAAATTCTGCCGGAAAAGTCTGCCGGATTATAATAGCATCAAACACATTTTTGCCACCATTACCTCTTTTGGCTCCTGTTGATTCTGTCGCTCCTTTTCTTAGCTATTATAGCTTGCGACTGTCCTTCCAAAAAGAGGATTGTTTTTTAAAAAAGGCATATGCATTTTCGTGCATACATAATCGACCAGTTCCGGCATATTCATGTCTTTGCCTACCTCTGTGACTATTTTTCCGATTGTCTCAACAATCTCATATGCATCCTTTAATTTATTTTGCATTTCAATTTTTGAGTATGTTTTATCCCATGCCGGATAGTAATAATTGACATCTTTAAATTCTGCAATTTTATCCAGACTTCTTAATGTATCCTCTGCACTTATGTATATAGGAATATCACCCTTAACAGGAACCGAATCACCAATAAATGCTGCATCCCCGATAATGTATGACACCTCACCGGCAGAATGTCCCGGCGTACCCGCTATTTTTACAGTCAGGTTGTCTTCAGGAATAATATTGTCACCATCTTTAACAACAATATCGACCTTTGAAGATTTCCCTGCCAGCTTATAAAAATTAGGAATTGGTCTTTCTTTAAACTGCAAATCTATATCTTCAATCCATCTTTTCTCACCGGCACCTGCATATATCCGGCATCCGGTTTTTTCCTGAAACCATGCCGCCGTTCCGATATGATCCGGGTGCGCATGCGTAAGAAATACTGCCTTTATATCCGTCAGCTTCCTTCCAATCTGTCTGAGCTTATTACAAATAATCTCCTGACATCCATAGACGCCGAATCTATCAGATAACAGTTTTGTGCCTCGACAATATACACATAAACATACCTTACTATCTCTTCTGTTACATTAAAATCAATTCTTACCTGATGTACCCGCATTTCCTAATCTCCATTATCTACAATTAATGCTCTCGCATCGACAGACTCTGTCCTTTTACTCATGATTTCCTTATATTCGTCTGACGAAAAACATCTGTTTAAATGTTCCATATCACAAAACTGAATAATAATAACTCGCTGAGGCTTCCTCTTTTCGGAAAGCGTATGTATTTTTTCCGACTGAACCAGATAAACGCCACCATAGCTTTCCACTATCGGCTTTACCAGACGAATGTATTCATCATACTCTCCCCGCCCCCGCTTGCTGTCAATATACGTATCAATCACAAAGTAAACCACTCTTCTCCTCCTTATCAAATAAATTCGGTTTTGCAAGTGTATACTTGCATTGCATTTAAAAATAAAAGCACAAATGTGCCTTTATTTCCAATCTCTACTCCAGTCCCAGCCCTCTTACAAATATTTCCACACTGCTCTCAATATATCTTTCCTTATTTAACTTTGTAAGCCTCCCGTTAAAGGATGCATCTAAAAATACAAAGCCAAAATTCATCGAGACAAACTGCATTGACAATGCCTCGGTGTCCGCTCCTGTCAACTTGCCCTGCTTCTGCAGCGCCTTAAAATAATTATTTAATACCTTTTTAAATGTCTGAGGTACCTTCATAATTCCATCGGCAGTCGCATCATACAGCTCCGGAGTCCTGAGTCCGATTGATATTCTTACCATTTGCGGCGTAACCTTTTCCATATATGTCCGGGAAAATGAAATCAAATCGCTCTTTACATCACCGCAAGCCTTGAAATCTGTCTCTTCAAGACATGGATTCCACTGTGGCAGCTCCATAGCCGACAGCACGATTTCTTTCTTCCCCTTGAACTTACGAAAAATAGTACACTCATTAATTCCGGCAGACTTAGCGATATCCTTCGTTGTTGTCGATGCATATCCTTTTTCCATTATCAGTTCCATAGCAGCATTGATAATTTTCATCTGCGTTTCATCATACATGGCAGTTCTCCATTGCAAGTGTTTACTTGCATTTTACACAACTTAAATACTTCTGTCAAGAAAATCGACAAAATTAATTAGTGCTAATTGCTGATATCTGCCACTATTTACTGATATCTACCGCAATCAGCGCTTCGCCTGCACGTATGCTTCCTTCCTTTAAAAGACGTACTTTCTGATTATCCTTTAATTCCGTGCACAAAACAGGTGTAATCACCGAAGGCGCATGTTCTTTCAGATACTCGAGGTCAATCTTCATCATCAGGTCGCCCTGCTTTACCCGTTGCCCCGACTCTACAAATACCTCAAACCCGTTACCGTTTAATTTTACAGTGTCAATTCCTATATGAAGCATAAGATTGATTCCTGAGTCTGTTACCATGCCGAGTGCATGCTTAGTATCAAATATAAACGCCACTTCTCCGTCAGCAGGTGCATACACAAATTCATCCTGCGGTGTTACAGCAGCGCCGTCTCCCACCATTTTTGAAGCAAATGTTTCATCCGGCACAGTATCAAGATTTGCGGCAATACCATTCATCGGGCTTGCAATAATAACAGATTCTGTTGTCTCCGGTTCAGAAGATGATTCAGAAGCCGATTCAGAAGCAAGGTAATCTTCCAGATTTGATTTAATTACCGTAACGCCGGGTCCGTAGATAATCTGTACTCCGTTTCCTTTACGCACAACACCTGACGCACCTGTTCCTTTTAAAACTGCGTCATCAACCAAAGCAGCATTGTCTACTGTACAGCGAAGCCTTGTTGCACAGCAGTCTATATCACTTATATTTCCCCTGCCCCCAAGACCGCTTATGATGTCTGCGCTGACTGTATCAGGTGATACATTTTCTTTTTCTGCGTTGCTTCTTTTTGCCGCATTTACATCTTCCTTTGTGTAAAGCTTTGTTTGAACATCATCCGCTTCACGTCCGGGTGTTTTTAAGTCAAATTTAATAATAAGAAATTTAAAAATGAAGTAATAGAGCAAAAAGTATATAATTCCAACAGGGACTATCATCATCCAGCCTGTCTTTTCATTTCCCTGCAGAACGCCAAACAAAAAGAAATCAAGCAGGCCTCCCGAAAATGTAAGTCCCACGGCAATATTGAGCATATGGGCAATCATGTATGCTGTTCCTGCAAGAATTACATGAACCACAAAAAGTATTGGTGCGGTAAAGATAAATGAAAACTCAAGCGGCTCTGTAATTCCTGTTGCCATACATGCGATTGCCGCTGAAAAAAGCAGACCGCCTGCGGCTTTCTTTTTCTCATCCTTTGCACACCTGTACATGGCAAGCGCAGCTCCCGGCAGTCCGAAAATCATGAAAATAAACTCGCCCGAGAAAAATCTTGTTGCATCTGCACTAAAATGAGCAATATTGGCAGAATCCGCAAGCTGTGCAAAGAAAATATTCTGTCCTCCCTGAACCATTTCGCCTGCGACTTCCATTGTACCGCCGACAGCCGTATGCCAGAACGGCATATAAAATACGTGATGCAGTCCGAACGGAATTAAGGCTCTTTTTATTAATCCGAATATTAACGTTCCAAGATACCCCGACTCTGTGACCGTTGCCCCCAATGCATAAATTCCTTTTTGAACCGGAGGCCATACAAAGTACATTAAAATTCCGGCAAACATATATACAATAGTTGAGATAATCGGAATAAATCTGGTACCTCCGAAAAATGACAGTGCATTATGAAACTGTATCTTATAAAATCTATTGTGCAGGGCAGCTACTCCAAGTCCTACAATAACGCCTCCGAATACGCCTGTCTGTAAAGTCGGTATTCCGCATGAAGCTGCAATTATTCCTTCCGGTATACCGTTTGCTATCTCACCGTTTTCCAAAATCTGCCCATTGTTATTCAGCATCGCATTAATGACTATGTTCATTACAAAATACGCAATTACTGCTGATAACGCTGCAACCTCTTTCTCTTTTTTTGCCATGCCGATAGCTACACCTACCGCAAAAAGGAGCGGCAGATTATCAAAAATAATACTTCCGACACTGCTCATAATAAGCAGCAGGGAATGAAGAATTGTTCCTTCGCCTAAAATATTAGTAAGACCGTATGTTTCAACAGTTGTCGCATTAGTAAACGAGCTTCCTATTCCCAGAAGAAGACCTGCGACAGGAAGAATTGCAATAGGAAGCATAAAGCTCCGCCCGATACGCTGTAAAACAGCAAAAACTTTATTTTTCACACTAATCTCCATTCCGCAGACTCTTTTTTAGGAACGCGCCGGAAATTCCATGTTTCCGGCTGTTCTTTCTGCGACATTCTGCAATTTAATTATGTCTTTTTTTTAATTTTCTATTCATATTTGCAATTCACAAAAAAATCCCGCTTATCAGATATCAATCTGATAAACGGGGTCAAGATTATTTTAAGCCATATTCTTGTCCGGCAGACAGTGCAATTGTCTAACAGGCCTGTAACTCAGCTCTGTTTGCATAGACAAAATGACCCGGTTCAACCTCGGTCCACACAGGACTGTCTCCATCATAATTATATTCAGACGGATTATAAACCAGCAGATTTCTGTTTCGTTCATCCACCGGATCAGGAATCGGAACAGCCGACAGAAGCGCCTTTGTATAAGGATGTACCGGATTCGCAAACAGCTGCTCACTTCTGGCAAGTTCCAGAATTCTCCCTTTTCTTACAACGGCAATTCTGTCACAGATAAATCTTACTGATGATAAATCATGAGCAATAAATAAATATGTGAGTTCCCTCTCTTTTTGCAGCCGGGCAAGCAAATTAAGCACCTGCGCACGCACAGACACATCCAGAGCAGAAATAGGCTCATCTGCTATAATAAGACTCGGGTTTAATATTAACGCCCTGGCAATCCCTATACGCTGCTGTTGTCCACCTGAAAATTCATGCGGAAATCGTTCAGCAAATTCAGGCATCAGTCCGACATCCGTCAAAGCTTTCTCAACCATCTCCTGCCGCTGCTTTTTTGTATAGCTGCGCCCCGCAGCATATAATCCTTCAGCAACAATATAGCCTACATTTGCCCTCTCATTAAGCGAATTTGCCGGATTTTGAAATATCATCTGAACATCTCTTGTGACCTGAATGTCATCAGCATTGGAAAGCTTTCCCGAAATCTTTCTGCCATTAAGTCTGATTTCTCCCGAGGCAAGAGAATTGGCGCGGACAATGGACCTTCCTACGGTCGTTTTTCCTGAACCTGACTCGCCCACCAGACCAAATATTTCTCCCTTATAAATATCAAAAGAAACATCTTCTACCGCCACAAATGGTCTGTTTTTTTTGCCAAATTCCACCCGGATATGGTCAACTTCCAATAATTTTTCGCGTTCAGCCATCCTGCTCCTCCTATTTTAACTGTTTACCAGCCCAAGTTCTCTGCCTTTTTTCCATAAAGCCGCAATATGCTCCGGCGGTTTAATCTCAGGTGCCCTTGAATCCAAAAGCCATGTTCTGGCCCAATGAGTAGGTGTAATTGAAAATACAGGCGGACGTGAGACAAAATCAATTTTTAACGCATACGGATTCCTTGGTGCAAATGCATCTCCTCTGATATCATTAACAAGACTTGGCGGCGTACCTTCGATTGTATAAAGCGCCTGTTCCTTATCCCCAAGCTGTGGCAGACTTGACAGCAATGCCCATGTATACGGATGGCGTGAATCATAAAATATTTCATTGCACAATCCCGTCTCAACAATATCTCCTGCATACATGACAGCTATTCTGTCAGCTATATTGGCAGCAACGCCAAAGTCATGAGTAATGTATATTGTTGTCAGTCCATATTTTTTCCCCATCGCCTTAATAAGATCAAGAATCTGCGCCTGAATTGTCACATCTAAAGCAGTTGTAGGTTCATCGCATATAAGCACTTCCGGCTCACAGGCAAGTGCTGCTGCAATTACCACACGCTGGCACATGCCGCCGGAAAACTCATGAGGATATTGATGATAGCGTTTTTCCGGTTCTGAAATTCCAACCTCCTCCAGAAGCTTCAGTACTTTTTTTCCGGCATCTTTTCCTCTGAGTCCCTGATGCATTTTTACTGCTTCCTCAATCTGCCATCCGATAGTTTTGAGCGGATTTAAGGCAGACACCGGATTCTGCAGAACCATCGCAATTTTTCCGCCTCTTAAATTACTCCATTCTTTATCCGATTCCACCCCTGCTAAATCAAGCCCGTTATATAGTATTTTTCCGCTCTCAATATGGCCATTCTTGTCATTAAGTCCCATCAGGCATTTAACCAGCGCACTTTTCCCTGAGCCGGATTCACCTACAATAGCAAGGCATTCTCCTTTATATATATCTAAGGATACCCCTCGAAGTGCATGAATCACCTGATTTCTCAGGACAAACCGGAAATTAAGGTTCTGTATGGAAATAAGGAGCTCTGACTCTTTCATTATTCGCCTCCTTACACGTGATTCTTCGGATCAGCAGCATCTGCAAATGCGTTGCCAATAACATAAAATGAAATTGTAATTATTGACAGCAGCGCTGTCGGAAACAAAAGCTGGTACCGCATATCCGGCTGGCTCATCAGTGCAAAGCCGTCAGAAACTAAGTTTCCCAGAGACGGAATATCCGTAGGAAGACCTATTCCAATGTATGTAACAAAGACTTCACTTCCAATGGCCGAAGGAATTGCCAATGCCATTCTAAGTGCAATAACCGATACCAGATAAGGCAAAATATTTTTTGTAATTATACGGTATGCAGAAACACCCATGCACCTGGATGCAAGATTATATTCCCTGTCACGTATAATAATAATCTGATTACGGATAAAACGTGCAGTCTCAAGCCATCCTGTCAGACACAATGCAAATATGATAGTTCCGACGCCGGGACGCATAATATATGAAAACAAAATCAGCACCAGTGTCTGGGGAATATTATCAAAAATATTGTACATTTCAGTAAAAAACCAGTCCAGTTTCCGGCAGTAGCCCCATAAAATACCGACTATCGTGCCAAAAACCGCTTCAAAAGCTGCAACAAAGCATCCGATAAAAAGGCTTGTGCGTGCACCTGACCACGTACGCGCCCAAAGATCCTGACCGATGGAATTAGTTCCAAACCAGTATTCTCCATCCGGGGCCCGATTGATTATCTGTACTCCCGTAACAGGATCATCATTAATTGTTTTAGGATTTCTTTGTTCCGGAAGAAAAGGCTGCACAAATGTAAATACCAGCAGTATAACTATAATGCCCAGAAACAATACCGCAGCCTTATTTTTTCTGAATGCCCGCATTGTAGACTTCCAGTACGAATATCCGGCATCGCTGATACTTTCGGCGGCACATTTGTCAAAATCTGTCTGCTCAAACAATTCATTTTCCGGAATATTTTCATAAGCGGCTGTCAAATCCGTCACGGACTTAAGCTGTTGACTAAGGGATTTTTCCAAAGGTGCCGCTTTGGCATTACGAATACTCATCATTGGCGCGCACCTTCTTTCTTCGTAAACATAATTCGCGGATCCAGCAGAGCCATAACCAAATCTCCAACTAAAAGTCCAAGTATCGAAACCGAAGCATATATAAGCACAAGTGCCTGCACCATTGTATTATCCTGCATTTTTATTACCTGTATAAGAAGTCCGCCCATGCCGGGAACAGAATACAGGTTTTCCACATATATGGAGCCTGCAATCGTCAAAAGAATAGACTGAGGGATATACTGTGCGAGAGGTACAATTGCATTTCTTAAAATATGTCTGTAAACAATTTTGCTCTCATTAACTCCCTTTGCCCGTGCAAAACGCACATAATCCTTATTAGACTCATCCACCATGTAACGGCGCAGCCACATCGCATAATATGCAATATTACCTATTGATAAAGAAATTACAGGCAATATCCATGTGCTTGGCCTGCTCTCATTAAAAAGCATGGATACCCCAAGGATTTTTGTTCCGTATAACTGAATCAACAGGCAATATACTGCTGCCGGAACTGCCTGTGCAATGACAATAAATACAGTACCGAACTTATCAAACAGCTTCCATCTCGTCTTGGATGAGCGTGCCATCAGTATCCCAAGTATTACTCCTGCTGTCAGTGATATAACCAGGCTGATAAGCCCGATCCTGATAGAAACAGGTGCTTTCTTTGCAATAATTGCTGCTATGGAATATCCCCGGCGATATCTGTTTGACACACCCATGTCACCTTTTAGAACCTGTCCGATATAATGCACAAACTGAATCACGACAGGTTCTGTAAGTCCCATATTCTGCAAAGATACCTCAATAGCCGTATCACTCATTTTATCGAAATTACTGAAGTAACCTTCCACCGGCATCTGACGAAGCAGCACAAATACAATAAAAATCACTATGCACAAAGTAAAAACTGAATTTAATATACGTTTGCATATGTATTTTGCCATGTGCATTTCTCCCTTTCTATCCTTCAAACGGTTGTTACTTCATTGCATATGTTACGCCTATTTTTTATTAGCCAGAACAGCATCACGCTCTTTCTTCCAGTTCTTGTATGCAGCCTGAAATTCCTCCATGCTCATTGAAGTGTCATAAAGCTTTTTGTATTTATAACGCCATAATGCAACACCATATGGCGCATATTCTCCTTCCATAGGGTTCAGCCTGCAAATCATATAATCGTCGCTTCCCGAAATGCTGTACGGAACAGCAATTGCATGGTCAATGAGCATTGCTTCTGCTTCTGCAAAGGCAGTATAGCGTTTCTCATCATCATTATAGATTGAGGCAGCACTCAAAACCATCTCTGTATATTTATTATACAAAGCTGCCGTGTTATCATCCGTACTCTTTTCCCAGAAGCCATACTTTCTTCCCTTGCTAAAAGGTTCAGACCATGTCTGCGGATCTGCGTAGTCAGCACCCCAGTTACATTTTAACAAGGCATATTTTCCACTCATACGGACATTGGATAAAAATCCTGTTTCCGGTCCTGCTTCTACAATAATATCAATATAATCATTGCCAAGAAGACCTTCAAGCTGTTGTTCTATCACCTGACATTCTTTGCCCCAGTTGGTCATTGACGGATTGTACGGCATCAGAATTTTGACAGGAAAAGAAGCGCCTGCATCAGAAAGCTCTTTTTTAGCGGCATCACGCGCTGCAAGAGCCTTATCCTTATCAAAACTGTCTCCATTGGTATAAGCTTTCAGAGCATCATACTGCGTATAGTCCTTTCCTGCTGCCGCTGCAAAATCAGATGGTGTAATCGTGTTATTTAACATGTTCTCAGGATTATAAGAATCTGATACTCTTAATGCCCTTACGCGGTCCAGACCATACATTATTGACTTTCTGAAATTCTCATTATTTACTGCAAGTTTCCAGTTATCCGGTTCGTATATACCATCAAACTGAGGGTCAAAATTAAAGCAGAAAAAGTAGCTGAAAGAACTGTCCAGACGGGCACGGTGAATAATATTTTTTGTAGCCTCGTCCTTCATCATTGAGTCTATAAGGTCTGAAGAAATCTCTGCACAGTCAATCTCCCCATTCTGATACATCCGGACAGCTATATTTCCTCCCTCAACATTATATATCTCATGAATCTTTTCAATAAGCACATTATCTTTATCCCAGTATGACTGGTTCTTTGCAAGCACATGCTCATGCTGCGGTTCAAAGCTTGATAAAATATAGGCTCCGTTATACAGAATACTGTCATTATCAATTCCAAAGCTGCTTCCCTTTTCCTGAAGGAACGGGCCATATACCGGCATGTAAGAGGTATATGAAAGCACGCTTAGGAAAAATGGACATGGCTGTTCAAGCGTATATACCAAAGTATAATCATCAACCGCCTTGACACCTATATCTTCAGTCTTTACCGGAGCTACCGCTTTAACAATTTTGCCGTCTGCATCAACTGCATCTTTACCTTCACTTACTCCAAGCTTTTCAGCCTTAAGAAGATACGCTGTATAGTCATAATATTGCTGTGCATTACGTACAATCGCTCCGGTATTATACATGTACTGTATGTCAGAATCATTGCGGGCATCATTGACGTACACTGCTGCCGATACCCAGTCATTGGCTGTTACATCCGCAACTGCGCTGCCGTTTTTATCTACCCACTTAACTCCTTTACGTATATGGAAAGTCCACTCTGTCATATCATCATTGTGCTCCCAGCTTTCTGCAAGAGATGGCATAATGTTGCCATATTGATCATATTCTACCAGGCAGTCCACCACATTGGCACATATCTTATTGCTGGATACACCGGATTCAGTAAGATAATTCATTGAGGTTACCTCTTTAGAATACAGCTCCCTGTATACGGAATTATCTTTTACTGCTGATTTTTCAGAGTTGTTGCAGGCACTCATACTAAATGCCATAACTGTACTCAGAAAAACCGCAAGCACCTTTTTAAATTTTTTCATAAATTGTATTTCCTTTCTTTTTTAATATATATTTGATATTACAAAACTTCTTTGCAACACAAAACAAGGAAATTTAATTCTACAATCCTGTCATAAGTGACTTTGCTTGAAAATGCGTTGAGCATAAGCTTCTCCAGATTCTTTGTTCCCATAAATCCATTATTTCTCACTTCACATATCGGGTTAAACAGCTTTCCGTCATCACATATTACCACATATAATTTATCATCTGCAAACCTGATTCTTATTTCACAGTTTATCGGTTGATGGTTGCCGGCATTTTCATGCAGTATATACATTCCGCTTTCTTCTATCAGAAGTGCCACACGATTTGCAAGAACATCCTGAAATTTCACATCCCTGATAGCCCGGTCGGCAAATTGTGAAGCTTTGACTATATTTTCCTCAGATAATATAAATGAAAAAGCTCTCAGCTGTGAATCATCTGTATCCGGCAGAAAATACCAGTTTTTTCTCAGTTTATTAATTAATATAGGAATAAATGCAATAACTTCTGTAAGCACAATTCCTATCCAGACTCCATGAATCCCCAGAACACGTGTTATCAGCCATGCTACCGGGAATTTCATTCCTGTCTCAATAAATGAAATCAACGTAGCATATTTATGATTATCAACGGCTACCAAATATTGCACATACACACGGTTCAGCCCATAAACAGGAAATGACAGGCATCCGATACGCAGTGCCCAATACGCCAGCATAACCGACTGGTTATCTATACCGTAAAGTGACAGAATAAAACCTGTAAATAACTCTACAAATATGGTAATACCTAAAGTAATCTTTGCTACCGTAGCACAGGCACGCCTAAGCACAATCCTAAGCCCCTCAAAATCTCCTTCTCCAAAGAGTATGCCTCCCAGGAGAGCTGTGCTGTTGGACATAGCAAGCGTAAAGCAGCCGCAGATATTATCACAGGCATTAAAGATTCCGTAAACAGCAAGTCCTGCACTTCCTCCAACTTCGCCAATCAGCTTGTTCATCATCATACCGGTAAAAACATGAAGTATGTCACCGACAGCATAGGTCTGACCTGACTTTACCACTCTGTTACGATACTGTATACATGTCTTAATATCCTTCAATATACGAAAATCAAATTTAAGAGAACATTTCCCCATAAAAACATGCGTCAGCATTACAATATAACTGATGCATGCGCTAATTATTGTCGCATACGCAAGTCCTTTAATTCCCATCGAAAAGTAATTGACAAACAATATATCCAGCAGGACATTTCCAATACTCTGCAAAAGGCTGATAAATGAGAAAAATTTCGGTCTTCCATCAATTCTGAAAACCATCCTCACACCTGTCATAACAGACATAAGCGGCATTGCGGCAACCATAGGATAGAAATAATCCAGTGCCATGTCCACCAGACTCTCTTCTTTTGAAAAGAATGATAATACAGGACGTGCAAACACTATAAGTAAAGTGCAGAATACCAAATATATACATATCATCCTTAACAGTGTAAATGTAAAAAACTGATTTGCTTTGTCCTGTTCATGTTCACCACGCAGCTTTGCAATGTTATTTGTCATACCGCTGCCGCATAAATCATAAATCACTTCATCCATGCTGCTGATTGGTGAAAACAATGTAACCGCTGCCAGTGCAGTCGCCCCTATAGAACTTCCCGCCACAATTGAATCGATTGCAATAACAGCAATTCTTGACAAGGAGCAGAAGCTTGCAGGCAGATATGTTTTACGGAATTTTTTTCCGATTAATGCCGAATTACGTTCCATTAATTCTGCTTTCTTACTCCTGTCTCTTTTCATAATCACAAGCCTTTCTTCTCTTTATCACATTTTTATCATTGCAGATTTACCTAAAAATCAAAAGGAGAAAGCACATTTTCATCTTTCTCTTTAATGCTCATATGTATGTGCAATTCGTACCAATACTATCATGAATTACCAGTGTAAGCATCCCCTGCACTACGCATGTTTTCATTAACATTAAGCTGCAATCTTACATTTCCTCAAAAACTGTACAGCCTCTGCAAGTTGTCACCTCATTAACAGACTCAATAATCTGTTTGGCACATCCGTTACAAACGCCTTGGTCTGTAGCTCTAATCTCTTGTTTTCCTGATTCTCCATCGAATACTCCTATCGTATGTAATAATTGTACATTTGCACAATTATACCAAATTTGTCAATCTTTTTTCCAGTGAATTCCACGATATTTTTCCAGTTCTTCAAGTTCGTAATCTATACCCTTCTGCTTGAGTTTTTCCAGAAATTGTGTCATTACAGGATGATCTTTTAGCTGCTCACCGATTGTAAAATTAATGCGGCTGCCTGCTGTTACAGGATTGCAGACCGGCATTGCAGCCTTGTTAGGTATCGTTTCTCCCGAACTGTTAATATAAATATCCTCAAAACGCTCAAGCATTTCGTCAGAGAATCCAAGATGCGTCAGATGTGTGTATGTAAGAGCAGCTACAGGCTTATTAAGACCGCTGCGTGCCGTAATTGCAGCTGCAGTCTGCTCAAGTGCCTGCCTGTTTTTGCCGATTTGCTGCTCTAACTGAAACATTTTCCAGCAGTTATGTCTTATTTCTTCATCATTAAAATTCAAATCAAGTATTGCACGAAAAACAGTGCGCAGTAAATCATCACTCCGTCCGCTGAATTTTTTCTGGTCATAAAATATCGGAATGGACTGCACACAGTTATGAGTAGTTAAACTGTGCAGATTGGTACGTTTGTCTGCAATTACTGTAATACGGATAATATTTTCATTGCCCGGAAGTGCATTGGCAAATGCTTCACCCAGCAACGGAGTAATTACCGCAAATTGTGAAACTTCGCTTTGTACAGCCTCCCTGCGAACCTGATTAAGGTCAATTGATATCTTGTATATACGCTTGTTTTCCGGATTGGTTTCATACATCTCATCCGGTATCACCGTTTCGCTTATCTTAGGTTCAGACACAAGCGACGGTGCATCTTCTTTGCCATTTTCGGCAACTGAGCGCTCAGTCGTTTTAGCTGATATTTCAGGAGTAAGCTGTTCAATCGTCATTGCCTGTCCCGGTGCACACGGATTACCGCATTCTTTAAAGTAATAGTAAAAAACGGTTCGCATAAAAGCAGTAGCACCCATTCCGTCAGCAATTCCATGAAAACCCGTATATATAATTTCACGTCCGCGAATACCAATAACCCACGGATAATAGTGGCTTATCTCGCCTCCATAGTACAATTCCCTGTCAGGTAAAAAATCAAACAGCACCGGTTTTTCCGGATTTGTCTCCAGATATGGCCCGTTTTCATCTTCCCGCAGGCGGCATCCAAAAAGCGGATAACACCTGATGGCAGTGTCAATGGCACGGCGCAGTGCCTCACGGTCCACTTCGGTTTTCAATCTGTATATATACAGCGGATATGATGAAATGACACCATCCGTATCGTAATACATCATTTTTTCCAGAATTTCCATTTCATATCTCATAATAATCTCCATTTCTTAGCAATTTATCGCGAAGAGGCGATGAAAAGCTGTGAATACCTTTTTATTCAGTGTAATAGTTATTTTTTATTGTATACTCATCGTTATAAAGTTGTAAAGTGATATTATTAGTGCTATCATAAAATCATCGGGGACTCTGAATAATTGCTATTACTAGGGAAGAATGAGGTAATACCGTTGAAAAACATTTTTAATAAATTAAAGAACACAAGTCTTATAATGCGTATTGTCGCAGGTCTTACAGTCGGTATAGTATTGGGGATTGTATGGCCGGGGAATAGTTTCATTAATCTTCTGGGGCAGGTATTTCTTGGTGCTTTGAAATCAATTGCACCGATACTTGTATTTGTACTTGTGATAAGTTCACTTACCAATGCCAAGGGTGGAATTGGAAAAAGATTCAGAACAGTTATTTTACTCTATCTGTTAAGTACACTTCTCGCAGCATTTATCGCTGTTATTGCAAGCCGCATTTTTCCTGTTACACTTATGCTTTCGGGAAATATTGTGCAGGTTGAAGCAGTACCTGCAGGAATTGGTGAAATATTAAACAATCTTGTACTTAGTATGGTTTCAAACCCGGTTGAGGCACTGGCGCAGGGCAACTATATGGGTATCCTTACATGGTCTGTCATCTTCGGAATTGCCCTCAAGCACACTGCTTCCGATGCAACAAAGCAGGTTTTTCAGCATATATCTGATGCGGTTGCATTGGCAGTAAAGTGGATTATTAATTGTGCACCGCTTGGAATTATGGGAACTGTTTACAGCTCTGTCTCTCAAAGCGGTGTCGGTATTTTTGCCAATTATGGCAGGCTTCTTGCCTTAATTGCCGGTTGCATTGTTGTGTTTGTGCTTGTTATTGAGCCTCTGATTGTGGCAGTCTGCCTCAAAATGAATCCGTATCCTCTGGTTTTTCGCTGCCTTAAGTCAAGTGCCGTTACCGCATTTTTTACCAGAAGCTCCGCGGCAAATATCCCTATAAATATGGCACTGTGTGAGAAGCTTGGGCTTGACAGGGATATGTATTCCGTTTCTATACCTCTTGGATCAACCATCAATATGGATGGTGCTGCAATAACGATTACCATCATGGCGCTTGCAGTTGCAAATACTGTAGGTATTCATGTTGATTTTCCGACATCACTTATTCTCTGTGTTGTTGCTGCTTTTGGAGCCTGTGGCTCATCCGGCGTTGCAGGCGGCTCACTCATGCTGATTCCTATGGCATGTTCCCTCTTTGGAGTGGGAAGTGATATCGCAATGCAGGCTGTCGGCGTAGGTTTTATAATCGGTGTTTTGCAGGATTCACTTGAGACAGCAGTAAACTCCTCAGGCGATGTGCTTTTCACTGCAACGGCAGAATTCATGGAATGGAAAAAGCAGGGTCGAGAGATAAAATTCTAGGCAAATATCATTATTGAGATATTTTATCATTTACACTCCATATCACATGCATTTTCTCTATTACAATTCATACCACTGGAAATGCGATACATATTCTTCCTACTGATTGCTCCTCGAATTCATCATCTGATAACATGATTCTTCAAATAATGCCTGCACAAAAGAAGTGCAGGCATAGTCTTAATTGCTATCGGTATGGCATTTACAGTTCTCTTTCGCCTTTCCGCATCCATTCGCAGAACAGTGGCCGGCAGCCGGACATCCGATACATCTTGTGCCTTTCTTCTTTTCCTTCCATATGTAAATGACTGCTGCACCTACTAAAACCAGCAGAATTCCAATGACAATCAAATTATCCATTGCCGCTCCTTTCTTATTGAGTCTATTAGGCGTTTGCGAAACTCTTCTTTTAACAGTGAGAGTTGTACAGTATAAACAAATCCATAAGCAGTATGCTTTGTACCCGTCGGCGCTTATATGCTGTATTTTAGCATATTATGCACCGCTACGAGGTACAAGCAGCGCAAGCGGGTACTGCGTTGGATTGTTTATATTGTGCAACCAAATGTGCTTAATGAAGAGTTTCGCAATCGCCTATGAGTCTATACTGCCTTTTTTAATTCATACTCTGCCTTAAACTGCTTATTTGTTCTGTTAATGAGTCCTGCAATAATAGCAACCATCACAATAACTGCAATGATTCCCGGAACAAATCCATTTCCTACGCCACCCGTCGTAATCAATGTACCAACCTGATATACCAAAAATGCCACCGTATAACCGGTTCCAAGCTGAAGTGCAATACCGCCCCAAAGCCATTTTTTGCTTTGCATTTCTGAGTTCATGGCACCAAGTGCTGCAAAACAAGGAGGTGTGAACAGGTTAAACATAAGATATGCAAGGGCTGCAACTTTCGTAATTGCCATTGCAGACGCAACCACATTACCATCACCAATCAATGCTAATTCTTCTGTATCAATAAATGCACTTAATCCATAGCAGACAGCAAGTGTTCCTACTACATTTTCCTTTGC
>CAMECH010000010.1 GCA_945913015.1 uncultured Bacteroides sp. | reverse complement strand
GCCAAATGTGTCAAAACCAAGACATCCGTATTCACCGAGAATTTTAGCATTTTTGCCTGCAACAGCCTCACGGATAGATGATGTGTAGCCTTCTTTTTCAGAGCCGCATGTATATATAAAGAATACATTTTTACCATTAGGGAGATTTTCCTTGGCAAATTTTAAAACTCTTTTATCAAATTTTGAGTAATAAATTCCGGAGGCAAAGCCAATTGTATCATATTCATCCAGCTTGACAGAGTCGGTGGAAGTTACATCAACAAGCGTAATGTCATCTGACGAATCCGATTTAATGGCATCTAATAATTTTTTTGTGTTTTCATGGTGCTTGGAATAAAAAATAATAGCTGTTTTCATTTTTATCTAATCCTCATTTCTGATTGAATTTTTTTTAGTATATAAAATATACTATGTATTACAAAAAGGCACAAGTACTAAAAAACGAGATACTTAGTATAATAAAATGTACCGGAGGAATTATGAAAAAAGAGATGACTGCAGAAGAATACCTAAATAGGATAATGACAGAAGAAGTAAAGGAAGACTGTCCGGTCAGGAGAACATTAGAGTTATTAAGTGGAAAATGGAGAACGCATATTATTTATGAATTATGTAAACATAAGTCCATGCGGTTTGGAGAAATAAAAAAAGTATATCCGCATATTACAAATACGATGCTTACAAATACTTTAAGAGATTTGGAAAGTATGGGAATAGTACACCGTGAGCAGTTTAATGAAATTCCTCCACATGTAGAGTATTCGCTGACAAAGAAAGGAAAAGAACTGTTACCGGTATTTTTTGAACTGGCGAAATGGGGAGAAAACAATCTGACTGAAAATTAATGGCAGGGTAAAAATTAACAGCGCCGGTAAGAACACTACAGATAAGTGTAAATATACCGACGCTGTAGATTTTATCATATACGGAAATTTAAGAAATTCCGTGCTATATGGTAGAAAGCGACTGGATTGCATTATTCCTGATTAATAAGTCATAGTGCTCAGACAAAAATTCACTGCCGCCGTAACCCGGGTGCTCTCTTTTGCCAAATTCGGTAAATATATTGCACACCTTGTTAAAACTTGAAGGAGAGCAGTTGCCTTTTTCAAGAACAAGATAATATCGGCCTGTATTGTTATCTTTATAAAGAGAATTGTTATCACTGTAAATGCCTGACACTATTTTGGCTGCATCTGAAATTACATCAATATTGTCAAAAGAGAATATTCTTACAAGGCGGATATTTTCCTTTTCGTCAGTTGAGTCATCAGTAAAAGCATTTCGGGAAAGCTCCTGTGACTGCGAAGGTGATGAAATGTTTGGCAGCGACTGATTTAAAGGAATAAATGGAGGAGTCTGTTTCTCAGAATCGACCGGTACAACATTTTTGTTAAGATATTCCTTGACCTTGTTAAACAGGCTTATGACATCATCTGCTCCGTTATTATCAGGTAAAGCATCAGAGGCGGCAAAGCCCATATATTCTGAAGGAGTGTCGCAATCAATTTCTTCAGTTATTTCGTCGTTAAAATCATCAAAATCGTAATCGTCATCAGGAGTAAATTTAGAAAAACGTGTATCAAGTTCTTCAGGGTCATCTACCTTTGTAACGACTAAAACAACACATTCGGATGAAACTGGAATGGCTTCAATCATGAGTGGAATATTATCTGCATCAAATCCAAATTCGTATGAAGCCTGACGCATCATTTCACGGAAAAGTTCTTTGGCTTTTTCTGTGCCGTAAGCAAGCTCGCTGATTTTAAGGTGCCTGTCAGCTAAATCAGATTTATCTAAAATGCATCGTATCTGCTTATCGCTTAATTTTTCTATTTTCATGATTACATCACTTCCAATCTTCATGCGGACTATAAATGATTACATTTATGTAAGTATAGTATACCATTTTAGTAGCATATGTAAAGGAATTATAGCAAATTTTAATTATTTCCAAGTCTGAGATTTCCATCGTTTTTACTCATATTCTGGGTAAAACTAAAAATAAGATTGAAAATATTAAATGGTTAAAGTAAAATTGTATTTGAGATAGTTAGAGCTTCTTGGATGCTTAAAGGAGGTTGATGAAAAGAGGATTTAAGCATAATTTCTGAGAAGTATGAAGTGTTACATGAGCTTGGGCATGGAGCTGATGGCACGGTCTATTTGGTGAGACATAAGAGACTTAATACATTACGTGCAGTCAAATTTATCAAAAGCAGCCTCAGAAGTCAGGATTATCTGAATGAGGTAAATCTTTTAAAAAATCTTAAGCATTCCGGAATTCCCGTTATTTATGATATTGAAGAGAGCGAACAGGGAATATATGTCATTGAGGAGTATATTGACGGTTGTACCCTCGCACAGACTATTCATAATAATGGAAAATATCAATTGCCGCAGGCATGTGAGGTTATAGTCCAGCTTTGTGATATTCTGGAATTTCTTCACAATAATGAAGAATATTCGGTAATACATCTGGATTTGAAACCGGAGAATATCATGATTGATAAAAGCGGAAATGTCAAATTAATTGATTTTGGCAATGCGGCAATTGCCGGAAATGGTGTTAAATCGTGTATGGGCAGCACTTTTTTTGCGGCACCGGAGCAGTATCACAGCCTGAAACCGGACCGGTTGTGTGACATATACGGGGTAGGAATGTTACTTTTGTTTATGCTTACAAAGAAGCATGAATGGTCAGGTATCGATGAGATACAATCTGTTGAAATTTCCAGAGTAATTAAAAAATGTGTGCACCACAATCCTATACAGCGCTACAGGAGCGCAGGCAGGATTAAGGCAGACATTGAAAAAATTTTAAAGAAGCAGGTCAGCGAAGCCTCAAAACTATCTCTCACAGTAAATCTGACCGGAACAAAAAGAGGTATTGGTACAACTCATATTGCACTTGCAATTACGCACTTTTTAACAGAATACGGCATTAAAGCAGTATATGCGGACAAAACAGGAGAGAACAGAATTTATGATTTCCTTACAGATGCAAAATTATGCAGCAATGCAGCATATTCCATGTTTGGCATATATGTACTTCCTGATTATGGAGACTATGTGGAATTAGATGAAAAGTGGGAAGTTATAGTATGTGACTGTGGCGATTGCCTGCCATACTGCGATGTACACACGGATGTCATGGGGAGTAATACTCTTAATATTCTTGTTGGAAGTGCAAAATGTCTGGAAGAAAAATTTTTTGAAACTAAACTCAACGAACTTACAGATAAGATGCAGGAAGGCAATATAAGCTTAAAAACAGCGGTAATCTTAAATCATATGAGCGGGCGGCAGTTCTATGACTATCTGAGTAAGAAGAGATATCCGGACAGCATGAGAATATTTCGCATGCCGTGCAAATATGAATGGGAAAAACCGGATGAAATGTCAGACTCAGTGTTTGAGAGCCTTTTAGGGGAATATTTGCAGAAAAATAAGGCGGCACATTCCGGGGTAAATATGTCATGGAGGATGATATTTGAGAGAGTCCAAAGAATTTTTAGGAAGATTATTGGGAGAACATAGCAGAATCCATATAAGACCAAGACCCGTTGTGGTGGCAGTCATGGGAACGGACAGAGGTGTCGGAACAACACACTTTTGTATGGCTGCGGTCAATTTCCTTGCGAATGTAAGAGGCTTAAGAACGGTATTAGCTGAGCTAAACATGCATCCTGTCAGGCAGCGGCTCGAAAATTCAGGTGATGATACAATGACAGATTTTATAAAGTCATTTGACGAGATACAGGCCGGAGGATGCGGTTATGATGTGGTTATACTTGACATTTCCGGGGATTATCCGAAAGGTGCCGGTGAATTTGTGCGAAGCGACTTTCGTTTTATCACAGGAAGTCTGGCAGCATGGAAGTATGAGAGTTTTATGCAGACCCTTGAGGGAATGGCGGATTTACATGACAGATTTGACACGGTCTGTCTGTCGCTTGCATATGACAGGCAGGCCGCAAAAAAAATCAAAAGAAAATACGGCATTGATGTTGTTGAGGTTCCATACATTGCAAATCCGCTAAGATTAAAGCCGGAACATTGTAAATGGTTTGACGGACAACTGGCGGGAATATGGCGGCAATGACTTTAATCACAGCTTGTGCTAAGGAGGCGGAATTAAATAATAAGCATTGTAAACAGGAGAAAAATAAAACTTGCGATTCTGGCAGCTATATCACTGGTTTTATTTGCTCTGACAGTTACATTGGGATGTATAAAGGCTGATGAAATCATAAAAAAGGAAAATCAGAAGCTGTCCGAAAATAATAACCGGAATTGTGGTGAGGAAAAATCCGGCATTTACAGCGAAGCAGATGCAGATGAAGCAGGCGGACATGTCATAAAGACAGATGGTAAAGAAAGATTAAGGCTTCAGGAATATGATTTTGTCACCGGAAGCAATACCCTTGTAACAGGGGATTATGTAGATGTGCGTATAGCATTTCCGAATGGTGTGGACTGTATTGTGTTAAGCGGTAAAAGGCTGGAAGGAGGCAGCGCAGGAAGTATTGTCCTGAGTGTTAATGAGGATGAAATTATGCGTATGGCAAGTGCAAGGGTTGATGCAAAAAGGTATGCCGACTGTATTGTGTATGCCGTTAGATATGCTGAACGCGGAACGGAAGAGAGCATTTGCAATTATCCTGTTAACAGGGAGGTTTATAAGGCATTTTCATGGAATCCCAATGTGAAGGAAATAAGTGAAGCGGAGGGTACGCTGAAGTATGCTTCAAGGCGGGGTGAACTTGAAAAAGGGCTGGAAGCATATGTGATAAATTAATAAAATACGAGGATGCAATTAATGGATGACTTAAAGGAAGAGGTTGAAGCTTTTTTGAAAAGTCAGGTAAGAGTGACTTTCCGGGGGAAAAATATTTTTGATGCAAGGGAGGTACAGACAGAAGTAATCAATGAAAATGAATGCTGCATGCGTGATTTTGTGCTGAATGACTATGGCAGGCTGATTCAGGTAAATTATGATATTGTAAAAGACGAATAAAGCTGTTTCCGGATAAACCCCTTTATGCACGGAAAAGCAGCACAATCATTTATGCAAAGTATTTCATAAAAAGGCTTTCCTAATACATACTATTAGTGATATACTTTGAAATAGTGGCACGGCAGGACGCAATAACCGTTCCTGCCGACATTTTACATTGAAATGCGTAAAGTTGGAAAGGTCAGGATACGGATATGATTAGAGATAGAAAAAAGAAACGCAAGGCGGGTGTGTTGATAAAGATTCTCATACCAGTAATACTGCTCATAATTTTAGCGGTATGCTTTCTGGTAAAAAGATATGCACCAACGGGAAAAACCATGTCGCTGTATGAATATTTTGATGTCAGCGAGGGGAGCAGCGATGTTATTATAATTCTGAATAATGAGAGGTCTGAATATACAGGCATAAAGGAAAATGATGTTGTTTATGTACCGCAGGAACTGGTACAGTCTGAGCTTAACCAGCGTTTTTACTGGGATGAAGAGACCGGAGGAGTTTTATATACAGACGGCAGCAGTATATTTACATTTATTGCGGATTCAAAAGAGTACACTGATGATTCCGGAAATGTCCATTCGGCGCAAAGACCTGTTATGATTAATAAAGACGGGCAAAATTATATGGACATGGAATATGTCGGGGAATATTCCGACATGGATTACAATGTATACGGGGCACCGTCAAGAGTAGTAATTACAAGCGGTAATGCTGTCAACAGCTATGTTGCGGCCTTAAAGGATGTCAAAGTAAGATATCGGGGCGGGGTAAAAAGTCCTGTGCTTGAGGAAGTTAATAAAGAAGATAAGCTTATTTACAGAAAAAATGTTGATGAGTGGACAGAGGTGCAGACAGCATCGGGTGTGGTAGGATATGTAAAGGCAAATACCCTTTCGGAAGGATATGAGGAGACGAGAGAGAGTACATATACCGATAATATCACAAGTATTAAGAAAGATTATAAGATTTCTCTTGTGTGGTTTCAGGTCGGCGGAGCAGGGGGAAATAATGATATAGATAATTTGCTTGCCGGAACATCGGGAATTACAACAATTTCGCCAACATGGTATTCAATAACGGATAACGACGGAAATATGTCATGCTTTGCAACAGCCGATTTTGTAAAATCAATGCATGCAAGAGGGCTTGAGGTATGGCCGCTTGTCAATGATTTTACGCAGGGTCTGAACAGCAGTGTGCTGTTTGGAAGTAAAGCTGCGCGAAGCAAAATTATAAACACGCTTATGTCAGATGCTGTAAAATATGGGTATGACGGCATAAATATTGATTTTGAAAAGATAAGTAAAGAAGGGGGACCTGATTTCCTCCAGTTTATCAGGGAGCTTTCCGTTCAATGCAGAAGAAAGAATATAGTATTGTCAATCGACAATTATAAGGCAGAGGTGTATAATTTGCACTATGACATGAAAGAACAGGGCGCATTTGCGGATTATGTAATTCTTATGGGATATGATGAACATTATGCAGGCTCTGAGAGCGGTTCGGTAGCTTCAATAGGATTTGTTGAGGACGGAATTAAGAAAGCACTTGCCTATGTTCCTAAGGAAAAGCTTATAAATGGCATGCCGTTTTATACGAGAATATGGACTGAAAAGGATGGGGTAACGTCAAGTACGGCAGTAGGCATGCAGTCAGCCATTAATGACTTAAACCAGAACGGCGCACCTGCAATTTGGGATGAAACTGTCGGACAGTATTTCGGCTCATATGAGAAAAAAGGGCAGACAGTGAAAATATGGGTGGAAGAGGACCGCTCAATAGAAGAAAAGCTTAAACTGTACCAGAAATATGATTTGGCAGGTGTTGCAGGATGGAAGCTTGGGCTTGAGAAGAAGTCCGTATGGAGTGTAATTTCAAAGTATGTAAAATAGTATAAAGAATATTTCGGGCATTATTGAAATATAATATATGTGAGTATATTAAGAGCCATATAATGGGGATTAATATGAATCATAAAAAGCTTGAAATATTAATGGCGGTGCTTTTAATTGCAGGAGTATATATCACTGTAAACAGAATACTTCCGCTTGCGTCGCCAAAGTCAGAAAAAAGGGTTGTTGTGCTTGATGCGGGGCATGGAGGCAGCGATTCAGGCAAAATTTCAGTGACAGGAACTCTTGAAAAGGATTTAAATCTTTCAATAGTAAAGAAACTTCAGGTAATGCTTGAGGATGCAGATTATGAGGTAATTCTAACAAGAACGGATGAAAACGGTCTGTACTCGGAAACTGACAGAAATCGTAAAATTGCCGATATGAAAAAACGCTGCCAGATTATTAATGAGAGTAATGCTGATATTGTTGTAAGCATTCATCTTAACAGCTTTACAGACCCAAAAGTAAATGGGGCACAGGTCTTTTATTACAAACATTCGGCAGAAGGAAAGATATTAGCATCCTGTATTCAGGAATCATTTAAGAATAATCTGAATCCTGATAACAAAAGAGTCGAAAAATACAATGATTCATATTATATGCTTCTCAATACAAAGCTTCCGACAGTAATCGCAGAATGCGGTTTTCTGTCTAATGAAGAGGAGGCAGCCTTAGTTGATACTGAGGAGTACAGGGAGAAGATTGCAAGAGCAGTATTTGAAGGTATAGAAAATTATTATCAAAAAGGACAGTGAAATACAATGGATACACTTGTAGCAAAAATCACAGGTGATGAAAAAAATGATGCCGGGATTTATGAAAAGGCAGCGCATATACTGCGTGCAGGTGGCCTTGTGGCATTTCCTACGGAGACGGTATACGGACTTGGCGGCAATGCATTTGATAAGAATGCCTCTATGAAAATATATGCGGCAAAGGGCAGACCATCAGACAATCCGTTGATTGTACATATAGCTGATATGGAAAGTCTCGCAGATATAGCAGACGAAATTCCTGAGAGTGCAAAGAAGCTTGCGGAAGCTTTCTGGCCGGGGCCGCTTACAATGATAATGAAGAAGAAAGAATCAGTCCCGAAGGAGACGACAGGAGGGCTTGATACGGTTGCCGTAAGAATGCCGAGTCACCCGGTAGCTGCAAGAATGATTGCATCATCAGGAATTTATGTTGCGGCACCGAGTGCCAATACATCGGGAAGGCCAAGTCCTACGAAGGCACAGCATGTGATTGATGATCTGAACGGAAAAATCGATATGATTATTGCAGATGATACAGTAGATATAGGTATTGAATCTACAATAATTGATTTAAGTGAGGAAATTCCCACAGTACTTCGTCCGGGATATATTACGGTTGAAATGCTTAGGGGTGTTCTTGGCAGGGTTGAGATAGATAAGGCAATTGTGTCGGGAAATACGGTGGCAGACAATGTGACACCTAAGGCGCCGGGAATGAAATACAGGCATTATGCACCAAAGGCGCAGCTTACTATTGTTGAAGGAAATAATGAGTGTGTCACAAGGACAATCAATGAGCTTGCACAGAAGAAGCTTGCAGAAGGTTTCAAGGTGGGGATAATGACCACTGATGAAAACATAAAAAGTTACCCACACGGCGAGGTAAGAAGCCTTGGCTTAAGGTCGGATGAGGCAACGGTGGCAAAGCATCTGTTTGCGGTTCTTCGGGAGTTTGACGACTTAGGTGCCGATTACATTTATTCTGAGGCATTTACCAATGCCAATGTCGGACAGGCAGTTATGAACCGTCTTGTTAAGGCAGCAGGACACAGTATAATCAGGGTATGATAAAAAGTATTTGCATATTTGCATTGTGTTTGGTAGATTTATTTTGAGGTAACAGACATGAAAAAATACAATAAAGTAGTTTTTGTATGCAATGGAAATACATGCAGAAGCCCGATAGCGGCTACAATAATGAACAGCATAAGAAAAGACAGGGAGTTAAGCGTACTGTCACGCGGAATGGTAGTTCTGTTTGATGAACCATATAATCCTAAGGCGGTTGCAGTATGCTCGGCACATGACCTAATTATGCCTAATAATCCGGCGACACAGTTGTCAAAGGAAGATTTCAGCAATGATACACTTGTGCTCACAATGTCTGAAAAGCAGAAAAATAAAATCTACTCCGAATTTGATAATGCGATTAATGTGTATACTCTTTCAGAGTATGCGGGCGAGCAGGAAGATATTGAAGTGCCCGATCCGTGCGGCAAGGGAATTGATGAGTATAAAAAGTGCTATGACGGACTGTATGAGCTTGTATCAAAGGCTGCAGCAAAAATGTTTGAAGATGAAAATCCGGATGAAGAATAGCGGATTTATAAATGGAGGATAGTGTGAAAAATATGCCCGATGGCATATTTTTCACACGGCTGTTTGTGCCGCAGGCGCCACAAACAAGCCATTATCGCAGAGCTAAATCTGATATTTGGCTCGCGATTCCTCCGACGCCAAAGCGTCTGCGGAATGGAGATTAATATGATAGCAATTGGCAGTGACCACGGTGGATTTGAGTTGAAGGAAGAGGTGATTAAGCACCTTGAAAGCAGAGGTATTGAATGTACGGATGTAGGATGTCATGATACGAAATCATGCGATTATCCGGAATTTGCAAAAGCTGTATGTAAAGAAGTAACAGAAGGCAGATGTGAGCTGGGAATTTTAATCTGCGGCACAGGCATAGGAATGTCAATTACTGCCAATAAGGTTAAAGGAATCCGTGCAGCACTGTGTGGTGACTGCTTCAGCGCACAGGCAACAAAAGAACACAATAATGCAAATGTGCTCTGTATGGGTGCAAGGGTTACGGGACCGGGGCTTGCACTTAAGATAGTGGATACATTTATTGACACGCCATTCTCAAATGACGAGAGACATATAAGAAGAATTTCTCAGATTGAGGATTGATGCGTGCTGACGGAGGAAAACCATGAGTGACAAGAGAACTGATTATATTTCATGGGATGAATATTTCATGGGTGTTGCAAAACTTTCCGGTATGCGCTCAAAAGACCCGAATACTCAGGTTGGAGCATGCATTGTAAGCAGGGATAACAAAATTTTGTCAATGGGGTATAACGGACTTCCGAGGGGATGTTCGGATGATGAATTTCCGTGGTGCAGGGAAGGTGCCCCGCTTGATAATAAATATATGTACACTGCACACAGCGAACTTAATGCAATCCTAAATTACAGGGGCGGAAGCCTTGAGCAGGCAAAGCTCTATGTAACGCTTTTTCCGTGCAACGAGTGTGCAAAGGCGATAATACAGGCAGGAATTACAACGGTAGTATATGATGATGACAAATATTCGGACTCACCGTCAGTCATTGCATCAAAGAGAATGTTTGATGCTGCGGGTGTGCGTTATTACCGTTATCAGAGAACCGGAAGAAAGATTAATATAAATCTTTAAAAAAGAGAGTACCATATGATAAAATTGTACCTCCCCATAAGTCAGACCTAAAATCCGACGAATGGGGACGGTACAAATTATGTGGCACTCTCTTTTTAGATTAATATTTAAAGAGGAAATACATATTTGTCAATAAGGTTTGTATAACGGCTGATATCACCGCTGTATGCAAGCGAAAGCAGTGAATCAAGGCGGCGCAGGGCAAGCGACAGTAATTCATGTGAAATTATTCCGCTATCGAAAGCGTCAGCCAGCTCATCAATATCAACAACACGGATACGACCGTCGTTTTCAATTATGACATCAGCAAGTAAATCTGTGAATATGTACGAATCTTTGACTGCATCATAATAAGTATCTATGATGTCACAATAAATATAAGCCGGTGAGTTGTCAGATTTAAAAAATTTGCTTATTTTGTATCCTGAACCCGGAACATAGCAGGAAATACCCCAGGCAAAGGTATCCTTTGGATGGAGAGTTTCCCAGCGGGTTATTATAACGCCATCGTCATGGTACAAAATACGGTCACCATCAAGGTGTATACATTCATCAGGAATAAGCCGTTTACGAAATAGTTCAGTCATATGGACTCCCATTCATCAAATTGGTATATTTTGTGTTATTATATCAATCATTTTCAATTAATTCAACAAAAATGAAAAAATGTTATACATACTAAAAATTTAGAGTATATTTATTGGACATATTATATAAAAAATGATAAAATAATTTTATCGCAGTTTTAGGTGATTTTGGGAGGGCCGCATATGGACACGGGTGAAAAAGCATCGGTTTATCGAAACATTGTGCTGATTACGCAGATAAGTCTTTATGTAATGGTGCCCATTTTTTTATGTCTGGGAGCAGGAATATGGCTTGACGGAAAATTTGGCTGGTCAACAACGCTGCCTCTTCTTGTCATAGGAATTGCATCCGGAGCACGTACCGGGTATGTAGAGGTAAGGAGAATAATAGAAGCAGAAGAGGACAGAAGAAAAAGAAGGCAGTCAGAGGAAATTGAGAATAAGGTAAGAAGGCATGGAAAGACTTAAGCATTTAAATAAGGCTTTGCCGGATATGATTGTATCACAGGCGGTTCTTCTGGTGATAGGAGAAATCATTATTTTATGTGCGGGAATCAATGTTTTTGCGGTCGGTACAGGCTATGCGGCAGGGATTATTTATTCGGTTGTTGCGCTTATCCATATGGCGGTCGTAATGGACAGGGCTATGTACTATGAAGAAAAAGGTGCGGTTGCAAGAACTGTCGGCGGCTATTTTGTACGCCTGCTTATACTTATAGTGATTGAAGCGGTGTTATATCTGACCGGCGGAATTACAGCGATGTTTGCATCAATGGCGGCGCTGTTTACGGTGAAAGTATCGGCTTACACACAGCCGTTTACTCATAATTTAATTAAAAAATTTAAAAGAAAAGGGGGAAAAGAGAGTGGGCAATCCAATGATGAGTGTAGTGGCGCTTGATGCGGACTTTATGATTAAGTACCTGTGTGAAGTGCCAATAACTGACAAGATTAAAGTTCACATGACGACAACACACGTTGCGCTGTGGATAGTAATGATTTTCATTATGGTTCTTGCAGTTGCAGCAAGACTTATCATTAACAAGGCAAATGCATCGGATACACCGGGGGCATTCCAGAACGTGGTTGAGATGGCCGTAGATATGCTGGGGAATATGGTCAATGCCAGCATGGGACCGGAAGCAAAAAGGTTTGTTAACTATATTACGGCTGTATTTATTTTCATTATTATCAGTAATGTCAGCGGTCTGTTCGGACTGCGTCCGCCAACGGCAGATTATGGCGTAACTTTACCGCTTGGTCTGATTACGTTTGGCATGATACATTATTGTGGTATTAAGAAGAATAAAGTCAAACATTTTACCGCACTGTTTGAACCATTTGCATTGCTGTTCCCAATCAATCTCATTGGTGAGTTTGCGGTACCGCTGTCATTGTCGCTACGTCTGTTTGGTAACATAATGTCAGGTACGGTTCTTATGGGACTTATTTATGGATTGTTGCCGATTTTTGTAAAGATTGGTATTCCGGCAGTGCTGCATGTTTATTTCGATGCATTCTCAGGATGCATTCAGGCGTATGTATTCAGTATGCTTACCATGGTATACGTGAATGATAAGATTGCTGATTAAATTTCAGCGAAAAATTTATTAACGGAGGTTTTTAGTATGAATCAGGTTACAGGACAAGAGTTTATTTATGGTATGTCAGCAGTAGGCGCAGGTATTGCGATGATTGCAGGTGTCGGCCCTGGTATCGGTCAGGGTATTGCAGCAGGCCATGCGGCTGCAGCAGTAGGACGTAACCCTGGTGCAAAATCAGACATAACATCAACAATGTTACTTGGACAGGCCGTTGCGGAGACAACAGGTCTTTATGGTTTCGCCGTAGCCATTATTCTGATGTTTGTTAAGCCTTTTAAGTAAGAAGACTTGATGGCAGCAGGTAAAGGAGAGGAGGCGAAATCTTGGGAATCTTAGATAGTGTTGCAAGTTTATCTGTACAGGCTGCAACAGCAGCAGCGCAAGCTGCTGAGGAGACGGAAAGATTATTCGGCCTTGATTATCAGACAATTTTTGATACCGTGTTTACCATGGTCAATGTGCTTATTTTGTATCTGTTTTTAAAGTATGTATTGTTCATACCGCTTCGTAAACTGCTTGATGAAAGAAAGCAGCGGATTAACGAACAGAATGCAAAGACGCAAAGTGACCTTGAAACTGTGGAAAAGCTCAAGGCAGAATATCAGCAAAAACTTCAGCAGGCCAATAAAGAAGCCGACAGTATCTTAAGCGAATCACGTCAGGCAGCTCTTAAGAAGGAGCAGAAAGTTCTTGATGAGGCAAAGCTTAAGGCAGCTTCAATCCTTGCAGCGGCAAGAAAAGAGGCAAAGGCGGACAGAGTAGCCGCAGAAGATTCTGTCAAGAATGAAATAAAAGGCGTCGCTTCTGCTATGGCAGGTAAGATTACAGGGCAGAAGATAGACACGACAGTAAGCGATGCTCTTCTCAACGAAACATTAAAAAAAGTAGGTGATGGAACATGTTAGAAGCGATGATGGCAGTTTTTAATTTTAATTCGTTCATTACCGCACTCAATGTGTTCATTCTCTTTTTTGCAGTAGGGTATTTTGGCGGAGGAATGGTAAAGAAAGTATTCTCAAAACGCCAGAATGCTATTACGGAGGAAAGGGAGACAACAAGGCAGAACATGGAGAAGGCAGCCAGCCTTAAAGCTGAGTATGAAGAAAAGCTTAAATCCGTGGAGAAAGAAGCCGGGCAAATTGTGGAGCAGGCACATGCGACTGCAAGACACCGCGAGGAGCTTAAAATGCAGGAGGCTGACATTGAAGCAAAAAGAATTGTCGGTCGCGCAGAGGTTGAAGCCGAACTTGAGAAGAAGCGTGTCAATGACGAAATTAAACAGGAAATTATTGATTCGGCATCAGTTATTGCGGGAAAGCTGATTGCTGATAACATGAATGGCGAATACAGTGATGAACTGATTAAGGAATCTTTGAATGGAATGGGTGAAAGCGTATGGCAAAACTAGTATCTAAAACTTATGGTGATGCACTGTTTGATGTTGCCCTGGAAGATGGATGCATAGACGAACTGCTTGAGGATGCCGGGCTTGTCATAAAAGCCTTTGAAGATAATGCAGATTTGGGCAGGCTGCTTAATAACCCGAAGATTGAAAAAGAAGAAAAAGAAAAAGTGGTTTCCAACATTTTTGGGCAATATGTATCAAAGGATATGAGCGGGCTTCTGGAACTGATGGTTTCAAAGCAGAGGCATAATGAAATTGTTGGTACACTTGAGTATTTTACTGACAGGGTCAGAGAGTATAAAAACATAGGCAGGGCATGGGTGACAACGGCTTCGCCGCTTTCGGACGAACAGAAAAAAGCAGTTGTTGCCAGATTATTGGAAACGACGAAATACGTTGAGTTTGACATGAATTACAACGTGGATGAGTCAGTCATAGGCGGAATGGTAATACGAATTGGCGACCGCGTGTTTGACAGTAGTATAAAAAGCCAGTTAGACAGTCTTACAAGACAGCTTAAAAAGATTCAGCTTGGTGAGTAAGACCGGACTTTAATAGAAAGAAGGTGCGCAAACTCCATGAAATTAAGACCGGAAGAAATCAGCTCGGTTATTAAGGAGCAAATAAAGAGATATTCCACAGAGCTTGAAGTATCTGATGTAGGTACGGTCATTCAGGTTGCAGATGGTATCGCGCGTATACATGGACTTGATAATGCGATGCAGGGTGAACTTCTTGAATTCCCTGGTGAAGTCTATGGTATGGTAATGAACCTCGAGGAGGATAATGTCGGTGCGGTACTGCTTGGAAGCAGCGACAGTATTAACGAGGGTGATACAGTTAAGACGACAGGACGAGTTGTTGAGGTGCCGGTAGGTGATGCAATGATTGGTCGTGTTGTTAATGCACTTGGACAGCCGGTTGACGGTAAAGGACCTATTGAGACGAACAAATATCGTCAGATTGAAAGAGTTGCTTCGGGCGTTATTACAAGAAAATCAGTAGATACACCTCTTCAGACAGGTATCAAAGCCATCGATGCGATGGTTCCAATCGGAAGGGGACAGAGAGAGCTTATTATTGGTGACCGCCAGACAGGTAAGACGGCGATTGCAATTGACACAATCATCAATCAGAAAGGCCAGGATGTAATCTGTATCTATGTTGCAATAGGACAGAAGGCATCAACGGTTGCCAATATTGTAAAGACGCTGGAAGATTACGGGGCAATGGCATATACAACAGTTGTTGTTTCAACAGCAAGTGAAATGGCTCCGCTGCAGTATATTGCACCATATGCAGGATGTGCAATAGGAGAGGAATGGATGGAGCAGGGCAAGGATGTACTTGTCGTTTATGATGATTTGAGTAAGCATGCAACGGCATATCGTACACTTTCACTGCTTCTTAAGAGACCGCCAGGACGTGAGGCTTATCCCGGTGATGTATTCTATCTGCACTCAAGACTTCTTGAGAGAGCTGCGAGAATGTCAGAGGAGTATGGCGGCGGTTCACTTACGGCACTTCCTATCATTGAAACACAGGCAGGCGATGTTTCGGCATATATTCCTACTAATGTTATTTCAATTACGGATGGACAGATCTATCTTGAAACTGAAATGTTTAATGCAGGTTTCCGTCCTGCAATTAACGCAGGTCTGTCGGTGTCACGTGTAGGCGGCTCTGCACAGATTAAGGCGATGAAGAAAATTGCAGCGCCTATCCGAGTTGAGCTTGCACAGTACAGAGAGCTTGCTTCATTTGCACAGTTTGGTTCTGAACTTGATGCAGACACTTCAGAGAAACTTGCACAGGGTGCCAGAATTAAGGAAATGCTTAAGCAGCCACAGTACAGCCCAATGCCTGTTGAATATCAGGTTATTATCATCTATGCAGTAACAAAGAAATATGTTCTTGATGTGGATGTAGACAGAATTGGTGAATTCCAGAACGGACTGTTTGAATTTATCAATACAAAGTATCCTGAGATTCCTGAAAATATCCGTAATGAGAAGGTTATTTCCGAGGAGACGGAAAATGCATTAGTTAAGGCGATTGAAGAGTTTAAGAAAGCGTGGAGGTGATAGACTATGGCTTCCATGAGAGATATTAAGCGCCGTCGCGAAAGTATCCAGAGCACAAGTCAGATTACCAAAGCAATGAAACTGGTGTCAACAGTAAAGCTGCAGAAGGCGAAGACAGCAGCAGAACATTCAAAGCCGTTTAATGAGCTTATGTATGAGACAGTGTGCAATATTCTGGCATGTTCGACGAATATCAGACACAGGTATCTTCAGCCGTCGGAGTCACCTAAGAAAGGAATTCTTGTAATATCTTCAAACCGTGGTCTTGCAGGCGGATATAATTCAAATGTTGCAAAACTCGTGACGGAAAGCGGATTTGACAAAGATGACGTAATCATTTACAACATGGGCCGCAAGGCAAGGGAAATCCTTGAGCGTAAAGGGTACAGAATAAGTGATGAGGATTACTCGGATGTTATTAATGAACCGCTTTACGATGATGCAATGAGAATTTGTAAAAAAATGCTTCAGGACTATGAGGATGGCGCTATAGGTGAGATTTTTATCGCGTATACAAGCTTTAAGAATACGGTGGTTCATGAGCCTGTACTTAAACAGCTTCTGCCGGTTTCATCTGAAAAAATCCCGTCTAATGATGACAGGAACAAAATTCCGATGAATTATGAGCCGGACGAGGAGGAGGCACTTGACCTGATAATACCAAAATATATAACAAGTATTATATATGGTGCCATTAAGGAGGCAATTGCCAGTGAAAATGGTGCAAGAATGCAGGCGATGGACAGTGCAACGACTAATGCTGAAGAGATGATTTCGGATCTTGAACTTAAATTTAATCGAGCACGTCAGGCAGCAATTACTCAGGAAATTACAGAGATTATTGCCGGCGCAAATGCAATTTCTTAAATTGATTTGTAAAAATAATTATAAAGGAGTGAGAAAATGGCAGCAAACAGTATGGGTAAGATTACTCAGATAATTGGTGCAGTTATAGACATCAAGTTTACTGAAGGTAATCTGCCGCCAATTAACTCAGCCATCAACATCACAAGGAAAAGCGGAGAAAAGCTTGTTGTCGAGGTTTCACAGCAGCTTGGAGACGATACCGTGAGATGTATTGCTATGGGTCCTACGGACGGACTTGTAAGAGGTATGGAGGCAGAAGCAACAGGTAAGCCGATTACGGTACCTGTTGGTGAGAATACACTTGGCAGAATGTTTAATGTGCTTGGTGAGCCGATTGATAACCAGCCGGCTCCACAGACAGACACATATCTGCCTATACACAGGGATGCGCCATCCTTTGAAGAACAGTCAACGCAGTCTGAAATACTTGAAACAGGTATTAAGGTTATCGACCTTCTCTGCCCTTATCAGAAAGGTGGTAAAATCGGTCTGTTCGGTGGTGCCGGTGTAGGTAAGACGGTTCTTATTCAGGAACTTATCAGAAATATTGCAACAGAGCATGGCGGATATTCCGTTTTTACAGGTGTTGGTGAGCGCACGAGAGAGGGTAATGACCTTTATCATGAAATGAAGGAATCAGGAGTACTTAATAAGACTACGATGGTGTTCGGACAGATGAATGAACCACCTGGAGCCAGAATGAGAGTAGGTCTTACAGGTCTTACAATGGCTGAGTATTTTAGAGATCAGGGTGGAAAGGATGTACTCCTTTTCATCGATAACATTTTTAGATTTACACAGGCAGGTTCGGAGGTTTCAGCGCTTCTCGGACGTATGCCTTCAGCCGTTGGTTACCAGCCGACACTTCAGACGGAGATGGGTGCATTGCAGGAGCGAATCACTTCAACAAAAAATGGTTCTATTACATCCGTACAGGCTGTATATGTTCCTGCCGATGACCTTACTGACCCGGCGCCTGCAACAACATTTGCACATCTGGATGCAACAACAGTTCTTTCACGTTCAATTGTTGAGCTTGGTATTTATCCGGCAGTTGACCCTCTTGAGTCAACTTCAAGAATGCTTGACCCGAAGGTTGTTGGTGAAGAGCATTATAAGGTGGCACGCGGTGTTCAGGAAATCCTTCAGAAGTACAAGGAACTGCAGGATATTATTGCAATTCTTGGTATGGATGAGCTTTCGGAAGAAGACAAGCTTACTGTTGCCAGAGCAAGAAAGGTACAGAGATTTTTGTCTCAGCCATTCTTCGTTGCCGGACAGTTTACAGGTCTTGAAGGAAAGTATGTTCCAATCAGTGAGACAATCCGCGGCTTTAGGGAAATTATTGACGGAAAGCATGATGACATTCCGGAGAGCTATTTCCTTAATGCAGGAACAATTGACGATGTAGTAGCTAATTTCAGAGGTTAATGTCCATGGCAGATGAAAAGACATTCAAATTAAAAATTATTTCACCGGACAGAGTCTTTTTTGAAGATGATGTTACAATGGTTGAACTTGCGACAAGCGAGGGCGAGATGGGTGTCTATGCGGGGCACATTCCACTGACTTCGGTTCTGGTGCCTGATACTGTTAAAATCCACAAGGGTGACGATGTCAAAAAGGCAGCGATACATTCAGGGTTTATTGAAGTAATGCCGGACAGTGTTACTATTCTGGCTGAGATTGCAGAGTGGCCCGACGAAATTGATGTAAACCGTGCCAATGAGGCAAGAATACGTGCCGAGAGACGTCTTGCAAGCCATGATTCAAATGTTAATGTAATGCGTGCCGAGCTTGCGCTTAAACGTTCACTTGCACGGCTTGGTGCAGTAGACTGACATGGTAGTATTGCAATATAGTCTGTGTGCGGATTAAACCCATAAAAAGATATCCATAAAGACAGAATGAATAAACTCCTTTTGATTGGTAATAATCAGTAAAAACCAATCAGAAGGAGTTTTTGTGCAGAATGGAGGCTTTTATGCGGAAAAGATATATGCTTGGCAGAACAGCAATGGTTGTGGCTGCAATACTGTGGGTGGTAAATATGCTTATGCTGATACCGAAAAATGACGGAGCTGTGGCGGCGTTTGGAGCCAATAAAACAGTTTATCCGAACGTAAGAGTAAGTGCGGAAGGAACATATGGAATTGTATATCTGAACAAAAATGCCAAAGAAATAATACTTAAGGACATGGCGGATAAAATAGGAATCAACAGATATGAGATTACATCAATGAGAGAAAATAATACAGAAACTACAACATTGTTTCAGGATGGTGCCAACGGAAGCGTAAAGTGTGAAATCAAAACTACGGAAACACAGTCGGATGACCTGTCAATTCAGGCAAAACAGGAGTTCTTTGTAAGCATTGACCTGATAAATAATGCAGCTCATGCGCAGGAATATGCAGGGATAATAAAAGAAATATTTGAGCAGTACGACACCAGACCTGAAATGTCGGTAAACTACTACGGATAAATTATGCACTGCTACGAGGTACAAGCAGCGCAAGCGTGTCCTGCGACGGATTGATTATATTGTACAGCCTCATCGCTTATATAAGAAGTTTCGCAATTGCCGGTACTTAATAATGCGGATAAGGATAATTAGTGGTTGTAGTTTTTCTCTATTGATATTACAATAAAAATGCGATACTTCGCATATTCAGAGTGTAATACACAGGGAGCCTAAAAAAGATGGAACGATTCTTTTCAGATATAAAATACAAAATACTTGGAGTGCTGTTTCTGGTAGTGCTTGCAGGCAGCTTTATTCTTTTGGACAGTGATGCGGTGTCGCCGGTGACAACAACGATGGAATCGGCGTCACTGCCGATTGTAATGATGAAAACACAGAATGGAATGTTGTTTAACGAACTGCACGGATATACATCAGAACTTGAGGCACACCTTATTAATGAATCAGTCACACCTCTTCAGGAAAACAGGCATTTGAATGTGGTTATAAACCGTTATGGTGAAAATGTGACCGGAATCCGGTATAGAATAAGAAAAATGAGTGATATGTCTCTTATTGAGGATACCGAGGTAACAGACTATGCGACTGAAGGAGAATATATAAATGCAACCTTCAGGATAAAAAATCTTATTGAAAATGATACCGAATATCTTATGGAGATATCCATAAAGACTGATAAACATGAAGCGGTCAATTATTATACACGTGTTTTCTGCAGTCAGAATCTCGGAATGCAGGAGAAACTCAATTTTATAACGGACTTTAATTCCTGGACCTTCAGCGATACAGAACTTGACAAGATAAGCAAATATATAGAACCTAAATCTACGGGAGATAATACAAATTACGGCAAAGTTAACATAAATTCAAGTAAATCACAGATTGGATGGGGAAGCCTGAATCCTGTAGTAGAGGAGACAATTATACCGACAATTAAAGAAATGACAGCAGAAATCGCATCTGTAAGTCTTCAGTATAAGATGGCTGCCATGGGAAACAACGGGGCATATGACAGCTACAATGTCAATGAATATTACAGAATACGCCAGTCGGGCGAAAATATGTATCTTCTGAATTTTGAAAGGGAAGCTGACCAGATATTTGACAGCCGTGGGGATTTGATGGAAAGCTCAAGAATTAACCTCGGAATTTCAAGTGAGCAGTCGGCACATATAATTAACTCAGAGGATGCCAGATTTACCTGCTTTGTAAGACAGGCAGCCTTGTGGTGTTTTGATGATAAAAACAATACATTTACAAGAGTATTTTCCTTTGAGGATGAGACTTCTGACGGTGTCAGAGAGAACTACGGCGGACATAACATAAAGGTTATGGAGGTCGATAACGACGGAAATATTTATTTTATTGTATATGGATATATGAACCGCGGAGAACATGAGGGCGAAGTCGGAGTGTCTCTTTGCAGATATGAAGCGAAGGCGAATGAAGTCGACGAGCTTATCTATATTCCTGTAAATGTGCCCTACGAGGTGCTTTCGGAGAACGTAGGTGAGGTCGCATATATCGGGGGAAACGGAGCATTTTATATTCTGCTTGACGACTCGCTGTATTCAATTGACCTCACGAGTAAAGAGAAGATGACGGAAATAAGCGGGCTTACAGATGAAACATATGATGTTTCTGATGACGGAACGGCAATTGCTTACAGCCTCAACGGAAAACTGTACGATACGGATGTAATAAGAATTTTCAATATGGCAACAGGAAGTGACTATGAGATAAAAGCCGATGAGGGAGATAAGCTGAGAGTGCTTGGATATATTAAAAATGACCTGGCATATGGCAGGATGCATTCCGGTGATATCGTAAGATACAGCAACGGAGGCGTGCTGTTCCCGATGTATCGTGTTGAGATAATGGACAGTACCAATACTGTTATCAAAGAATATGAGAACAGTGGGATTTATGTGAGTGATGCCAGCGTTACAGGTATGCGCCTTAATATGACAAGAGTTATTAAAAATGCTGACGGCGACTATGAGGCAACAAGCGTTGACCAGCTTTTAAACCGGGAAGAAAATATTCAGGATAACGGTGCATTTGTCGAGGTCGTGACAACCGAAAGCAGAAAAAAGGAATTATATATTGACCTTGTCAATAAAGTAACCAATGTATCCAATGTGTCAATGAAGACTGCTGCATCGGTAAAATTTGCCGAGGGCGAAACTATAAGAATTGATGCCGGATTTACCGATGACGGAAGATATTATGTATATGGGTATGGTAAATTCCAGGGAAGCTTCACATCACTTGAAAGGGCTGTAAATGCAGCGTCGCTGACATACGGAACGGTCAAGAATGTAAAAGGCAATGATGTCTGGAAGCGGTATAAGCCGACAAGCACAGATATCAACGGAATAGAAGCATTTTACAGGACAAATGAACAATCATTTGCGGGAGGTCTTGACATAATGCTGGCAATGGCAGGTGTTGCCGCGGATTCGCAGACAGGTTTTGCCAACGGAAAAAATGCGTTGGAGATAATAGAGGAAGCAGGTGGGCTTACGGCATTGAATCTTCAGGGAGTAAGCCTTGAAAATGTGCTTTCGTGCGTTGGCGGCGGAAGACCGGTGGTTGGAAGATACGGTTCTGACAGATATGTTGTAATAAAAGCGTATGATTCAAAAAATGTGACATTTTACGATGTCGCAGCAGGAAAGGAAGTTACGCAGACAATCGGAGAAGCTTCAAAAGCATTTGAGCAGTGGGGAAATATTTTTGTGACTTACGTAAGGTAGGAAAGAGAAGGCACAGGTAGCAATGGCGTTATCAAGAAGGAAGAAAAGAAAAATCCGAAGAATCATAATGAGTGTACTGCTGGGGGCAATATGCATGGCTGCAATTATTGCAGCGCCGACTGTAATGAAGGTTATGAGACTTAGGCAGGAAGCTGTGAACATAGTATCAAAAAGTACGGCGGACAGCTTTAAGTCAACGCAGACAACGGTTGCATATGATACAGACGGCAATGTCCTGCTTACAATGCGTGCGGCAAAGGATATGTATTATGTGACATATGACATGATTCCGCAGGAAGTAAAAGATGCTTTTGTTGTGACAGAGGACAAAAAGTTTTTTTCACACAAAGGAATAGATTACTTAAGTATTGTACGCGCCATTATTGCAAATGAGCAGAGTGACGAGATTGAGCAGGGAGCAAGCACAATAACACAGCAGCTTGCAAGAAATGTATTTCTTACACAGGAGGTTACATGGAACCGTAAGATAACGGAAATGTTTGTGGCAAGAGAGCTTGAGAAGAGATATACAAAAGAGCAGATACTTGAGTTCTATATTAACAATATTTACTTTGCTAACGGATATTACGGCATAGAGGCTGCGGCAAGAGGGTATTTTAACAAAAGCATAAACGAACTGACGCTGTCGCAGATGGCGTTTCTGGCGGCAATTCCCAATAACCCGAATCGGTATGACCCTGTTGAAAATATGGAGAATACAATTGCAAGGCGCGATTTGGTTTTATTGCAGATGTATGAGGATAATAAAATCAATACGGTCAACTACCACGAGGCGCTGGGCACGCAGATTGAGCTTGATATGCAGAAGAACAGGCACAATGACTATGTTGATACATATGTAAGAAGATGTGCCACAGAAAGTCTGATGAAAGCATATGGCTTTACCTTCAGAAATAATTTTGAATCGGAGGCGGCATATAATTCATATTGCGAGAAATATGACCAGTTTTACGGAATGTGCCAGCAAAAACTGTTTGGCGGAGGGTATAGCATTTATACCTCAATAGACACGAAGAAGCAGGCGGCGCTGCAGGCTGCCGTTGACAATGTGCTTGCAGGGAATACGGAGACAAACGATGAGGGAGTGTACGCACTGCAGGCTGCGTCAACATGCATAGACAATTCAACCGGAAATGTTGTTGCCATTGTTGGAGGAAGGTCGCAGGAGCATGAAGGGTATACGCTTAACCGTGCATATCAAAGCTACAGGCAGCCCGGATCATCCATAAAACCGCTGAGCGTATATACACCATACCTGCAGCTTGGGGCGACGCCCGATTCGGTTGTGACAGATGAGAAAATTGAAAACGGGCCTGTTAATGCTGACGGAATATACTCAGGTGACCTGACGCTTCGGGAGGCGGTGCGTGTGTCAAAGAATACGGTTGCATGGAACATTTATGAGAAGATAACGCCTAAGGCAGGAACGGCATTTTTAATAAATCTTGGATTTAAAAAGGTATATGTTGATAAAGACAAGACAGCAGGTGCGCTCGGAGGTTTCACATACGGAGTGACGACAGAGGAGATGGCGGGAGGTTATGCAGCTATTGAAAATGACGGCATCTATCGGGAAACCACATGTATAACCGGGATAACAACAGTGGATGGAAGTGAAGTTGTAAATACATCAGGGAGGGGAACCAGTGTCTATGATAAAAATGCCAGCCGCATGATGGTTGATATGTTAAAGACTGTTGTTGAGGAAGGAACAGGACAGACGGCAGCTATTGATAATGCAATTACGGCAGGTAAGACAGGAACCACCAATAATAACAAGGATTCATGGTTTGTCGGGTTCAGCAGATATTATACAACCAGCGTATGGGTAGGATATGATATGCCTCGCACGCTTGGCGGTAATGTTAATGCAAACAAGTTAATATGGCATGATTTTATGGAACAGATTCATGTTGGACTGCCGAGGCTTCCGTTTGCTCCATATTCGGACAATACTAAGAATACGGTTCAGAAATTCCCGTCGGAGCAGACAACGGCAGAGGAGACCACAAAGGCAGAGGCATCAACATCTGAAGCTGTGTCCGGTCAGGACAGGGATGCAAATATTGAGGGGCTTGGAGACAGAGATGCGGATATTTCAAATTATGGTGATAAAGATAAGGAGTTTTAATGAAGTTCTCGAAAATTCGTCCGTTTATTATAATTGCGATAATTACACTGGCAGCAGAGATATTTTTGTTCAACTATAAGAGCATCGGCTCACTTATGAACAATGAAGTGAAGATTGACGATTTTACCATAGGAGCAGGTCTTTTGAAAAATGAAGACGGCAATTATGAGGTCATCGGTGCCGGAAGCTACATTGAAATTGCAAGAATCAAAGAACATGTTGAAAATGTGCACATTGATGCTGAAATCATTGATGGATACGGTTATGACAGGAACAGTCATTATAATGGTGTGTTCGATGTTATGTCAATTGACCTGTATGCCAATGATGATGCTAACGCACAGTATTTTAAGCTTGGTGAGAGAAATGTTCTTCACAGCGTTTCACAAAGTCAGTATATGGTAACGCATTTAAGCGGAATTACCGAACATATAAAAATCAACTTTAACGAAGCGACAGGTACGGTATTTAAGATAAACAGTCTTTCATATAATGCGAGGATACCGTTTCACATATCGGTGTTAAGGCTGTTTGCAGTGTTTGCAGTTTTGTCGGTGCTGTATCTTTTGAAGCCGGGTTCATGGGCATATTCTGTTATGTATGATTCAAAAAGCACAAAGCAGACCATTTTGAAGCTTGCGCTGTGTGCTGTTATGGTAGGGATTTTCTTTACTATTTGCAATGCAAATCCGTACTTTGTATATCCGAGATGGGAGCATCACTATCAGTATCAGATGCTTGCCGAGGCATTTTCAAATGGGGAGGTAAGTCTTCCGTATGAGCCGTCGGCAGGACTTGCAGCAATGGAAAATCCATATGATACGGCGCTTCGCAATTCACTTGGAATTGAGTATAAGTGGGACAGGGCGTATTATGACGGAAAGTACTACGTCTACTATGGAGTTCTTCCGGAACTGATTTTTTACTGGCCGTGTTATAAGCTTACGGGAATGGATTTCAGTACTAATGCGGCAATTTATATTACAGGAATTTTTCTGATAGCAGGCGTGTTCTTCTTTATGGAATCGCTTGTAATGCGCTGGTTCAAAAAGACACCGTTTATTCTTTATATGCTTGCTGTCTGGATGATGGTTACGGGCTGCGGAGCGCTGGCTGTAATGATGCGACCGGACTTTTATTCGCTTCCGATTATAATGGCAGTTACTTTGTCATTGTGGGGGCTTGGTTGCTGGATACGGAGTGTAAATGATGAAGGAAAAATGTCAAAGTCAATGCTTGCGGCGGGGTCGACCTGCATGGCACTTGTGGCTGCAAGCAGGCCGCAGCTTCTTTTGGTTTCATTTGTGGCAGTGCCGCTGTTTTTTGACGAGGTGTTCAGAAAGAAAATGCTTATCATCGGGAAAAAACTGGGCAATACGATAGCGTTTGTACTGCCTTATGTTCTGGTGGCGGCAGGTGTTATGTACTATAATTACATCCGTTTCGGTTCACCGTTTGATTTCGGGGCAAACTATAATCTGACAACCAATGATATGACGCACAGGGGATTTAAGGCGGGCAGAACATTCTTAGGACTGTTTTACTTCCTTTTTCAGGTGCCTCAGGTTGGAGCGGTATTTCCTTTTGTCCGTCATGTGAGCGTAGAAACCAGCTATCTGGGAACTACTATTACGGAATTAATGTGTGGCGGAATTATTGCGTGTAATATGTGGCTTATGCCTGTTGTGCTTGCATTTGCAAAGAAAAAGGAGCTTTGGAAGGACAGAAAAGTATCGGCACTGTTTTACTCTTTTGTTATATCGGGAATAGTGATAATAATTGCTGATACGCAGATGGCAGGCGTTCTTGCAAGATATATTATGGATTTCGGATGGATATTCTTTGTGGCTGCGGCAATTGTAATATTTGCGGCATCAGACTATGTACAGAATAAAGGATTGCCTGCATTGAATAAAGCATTTGCAGTGTTTGTGATGGTTGCATTTGTACATGGAATGTTTTATAATTTTATGAGAATATTTATTAAAGATACAGAGAGCGTTATGGAAGGAAATCCGGAATTTTATTATACGATAATGCATCTGGTTGCGTTCTGGATGTAGTATGTTATACGCTGGTTTTCCGGGAAAGATAATAATAGCGCGGGAATGAGGTAAATATGGCAATATTGGTTACGGGCGGTGCAGGATATATCGGAAGCCACACGGTTGTTGAACTGCAGAATGCAGGATATGATGTAGTAGTGGTTGACAATCTTTGCAATTCAAGCCGCGAGGCACTTAAGAGAGTTGAAAAGATAACAGGCAGAAATGTGCCGTTTTATGAATGTGACATTAATGACAGGGCATCACTTGACGATATTTTTGAGAAGGAAAGTATAGAATCATGTATTCATTTTGCAGGGCTTAAGGCTGTCGGTGAGTCGGTGCAGAAGCCGCTTGAGTACTATGCCAACAATATTTCGGGTTCACTGGTACTGTTTGACGTTATGAGAAAGCATGGCTGCAAGAATATTGTATTTTCTTCATCTGCCACAGTATACGGTGACCCTGAATTTGTTCCTATAACAGAGGAATGTCCGAAGGGTGCAATCACTAATCCGTATGGACAGACAAAGGGTATGCTTGAGCAGATACTTTCCGACATTCAGAAAGCAGACCCGGAATGGAATGTAATTCTTTTAAGATATTTTAATCCTATCGGAGCGCATGAAAGCGGAACAATCGGTGAGAATCCTAACGGAATACCTAATAACCTGATGCCGTATATTACACAGGTTGCAGTGGGAAAGCTTCCGCGTCTGGGAGTGTTTGGCAACGATTATGACACGCCTGACGGAACCTGCGTGCGTGACTATATTCATGTGGTTGACCTTGCACTCGGACATATCAAGGCTATTGAGAAGATAAATGAAAATCCGGGACTTGCGGTTTACAATCTGGGAACAGGCAGGGGATACAGTGTCCTTGATGTTATACATAATTTTGAGGATGCATCCGGAATAAAGATTCCGTTTGACTTTAAGCCAAGAAGAGCAGGAGATATTCCGATGTGCTATGCAGACCCGTCTAAGGCAGAAAGAGAGCTTGGCTGGAAAGCGGTAAGAGACCTTCGCAAAATGTGTGAAGACTCATGGAGATGGCAGAAGAACAATCCTGACGGATATCAGGGATAAGCAATTTTTGTACTAAATATTAATCACTCGTAATATGATGTTTTAAGAATGTCAGATTACGGGTGATTTTTTTGTGAAAAAATACATGTGCCAAAGCCTAAAATTAAGAGCAGTCGGTATTCTTTTATGTCTTGCGGCGGCAGTCGTACTTGCCGGATGCGGATTTTCCAGAACATCGCCAAAGGTGGTTGAAAAGCTGGATTATACCGTCGTTGAGGATGAGGATGTTCCGAAGGAACTGCTTGAGATGATTGATGCCAAAAAGTCAAACAGCCTGAGGCTCACATATGCAACTAATGAGTACCTGTATATAGTGACGGGTTACGGAGCACAGGAAACAAGCGGATACAGCATAAGACTTGATGATTTGTATCTTGGGGAAAATGCAGTTTATATAAAAACAAGTCTGATAGGTCCGCAAAAAAATGAAAAAGTAACAAGGATAAAAACATTTCCGTACATAGTGGTTAAGATTGAAAACAGGGAAGAGCCGGTTATATTTGAATAGTTAAATGGAGGAATTAAAAATAATGGAACTTGAAAAGCATATCATACACAACAATGTTATGAGAAATTTAATCGAAACACAGATTAGTGTTGACCAGGATTTTAATGTGTCGGACGTGAAGCCGGATATAGAGCAGATGATTAGTAAAAAATGTAATGTCCTGCTTAATGGAGTGAGGATTAGCGATGGCAGGGCAGAGGTAAGAGGAACACTTTCATTTGCTATTTTGTACTCGGGAAATGAACTTGCATCAATGCAGGGAAGTATTGATTTTGTTGAAAATCTCAATGCTGATGGTGTGGATGATAATGAAAAAGCTGTGTGTGATGCTTATGTGGAAGATTTGATTATTCGTCTTGTAAATTCAAGAAAAGTCAATGTGCGTGCAATAATTACGTTAAAAATGCACTGTGAAAAATATGAGGATGTCGGAATTCCATATGAATGCAACGGTAATGATGAATTGCAGGTGCGCATGAAAAATGTGGAGTATGCACAGCTTTGCATTAATTCAACAGACAGCTTAAGAACGAGACAGAATTTTGAACTGCCGCAGAATAAACCGAATATTGCAGAGATTATATGGGATGAAGCAGAAGTATGCCCTGTGGCGTTTCAGATGACAGATGAGGGCCTGAAAGCAGAAATGCTTGTCACATTTTTTGTAATATACAGGGGAGTGGACGATACCATACTCTGGCATGAAGCACAGGAAAATGTAACACAGACCTTGGATGTAAGCGGAGCGGCCTCTGACCTTGTATGCTTTGTGTCGTGCAGACCGCAGGGCAGCACAACGCAGATACGCCCGGATTTTGACGGAGAGGACAGAGTGTTTGAGGTCGAGGCGTTAAGCGAACTGGGAATAAATGCATTTGAGGAGAAAAAGCAGGAAATGATTGAAGACTGCTATATCCCATCAAAGGAACTTGACATTGAAAATTCAGAGGTGACATTAAGACAGCTTCTTACACATAATAACTCGAAGTGCCGGGCGCAGGGAACGATTAAGACTGATACGGGAAAAATGTCACAGATATGCAGGTGCGGAGGAAAAATAAATATTGAGGATATCTCATATGAAGAAAATAATGTTGAGGTAAACGGAACGATTGACGTAACAGTAATGTGTCTTGAAGCAGGAGATTCGGGGCTTTTGTATTCTGTTAACGGAGAAATTCCTTTCCACCAGTCGGTTGAAGTAAGGGGGATGAAAGATTTCTGTGGGGCACAGAATAAGAAACCTGAGGAAGTGATTTCTTTAAGAATGAATGCGGGACTTGAGAGAATTGCCGCAAATATATCAGGTCAGGATGGATTGGACGTCAAAGCGGTTGTTGCGCTTGATCTTATAGTGTTTGGTAAGCATAACAGAAGCGTGATAAGTGAAATCTCATCAAGAAATATCGATGAGAAACAGTACATGTCGCTTCCGCTTATAACAGGATATATTGTAAAGGAAGGGGATGATTTATGGTCAATTGCAAAATCACACCATACGACAATAGATGCAATTAAAGCATGCAATAATCTCACTAAGGAGAAGATTGTTCCTAAGGACAGACTGATACTTATAAAGAGCGCAATCTGAATCAGATTAAAAAGGAGCTGCTGTTTTGACAGGTAAATTCGCAAAGCAGCAGCTCTTTAAATGTGGTGCAACGTGTGTATATTGTGAAGTCTGTACACATTGTGTAGCATGTGCACACGTAATGATTAATAAAGTCTTACTGTAACCTTGTTCTTATAGACTGCAAAAAACATTACAATAATGGCTGCAAGTGTCATAATAAAGCCGATTCCCGGACGGAATGATGAGTAAGGAATCGCATAATACATTGCGCCCCATACAACAAAGAATACACACTGTCCGATAAATGTAAGGACGGCAACAAGCATTGCATAGAATGACATCTTTTTAAGGTTAATCAGAACACATACAACTGACGCAATTATTGCAAGTATGCATATTTTACTGATTATGTTGCTTATAATATTACCGCTGAAGCCGTTGAAGAAAATGCCGATTGACTGCGCAGGAATATCGCCGACTTTAATCTGGCAGAATACAAAAAAGCTTCCGACAAGTGCAAGAATTGCAGTAATGAGAATGACCTTCTTGGTGTTGTCGGCCTTTAATGAATCCATGATATCGTCAAAATCAGTAAGCATTACATCCTTAGAGGTGCTTTTTGAAGATGATGTTTTTTTGGAATCCTCAGAATCATTCTGCTTACGTGAGTCTTCTGACTCCTGCATCTTCTGGACTGTTTCCATACCGATTTCAAATGGTTCGTCTTCTAATTTTAAATCAACTTCTTTTGGTAAAACTTCGTCTACATCGACAACCTCTATCTCTTCCTCAAAGTCAACCTGTTCAATATCTCCTGTAACTTCCTCGAGCTCGATTGTAGTAGGCTCGTTGTTTTCAATATTATCCGTCAAGATATGTCCCCCTTTAATTGTAATTATTTATAAAAACATTTTAACAGCAGTGTCAAATATTTACAAGAAATTTTAGCATTTTTCTTATCAGGGCATTAACTTTAAAAAATATCTGCCGATATAAATGATACAGCAGTATTATGTTCATATTTACAAAATAAAAAATATGTCATATGCTGTATATACCACGGAGGGTAGAACTTTCCGAGTAAGAACCGGAAAACATGATAATCCGGGAATATTACTGTGCCGCAGGAGGCGGCGGAATGGAGGGACAATGAGCGTAGGAGCAATTCAGTCAGGAGCATCATATTCTGCATATGATGCTGCAAAGAAAACAAGTGACAAAAAGGGTACCGGCGATGTTACAGCCAAGAATGAACAGGCTGCAGTTTATGAGTCATCAGTAAAATCTTCCGGTAAAAATGCGGTGACAAAGAAAACAGATTCGGCACTGGTGGCGAAGCTTAAGGCTGACTCTGAGAACAGAATCAATCAGATGCAGTCACTGGTTGAGAAAATGTTTCAAAAGCAGGGGATAACAATCGGAACTGCCGATGATATGTGGAAACAGCTTGCAAGCGGCAACTTTACTGCGGATGCTGAGACGATAGCACAGGCTAAGGAGGATATTTCCGAAGACGGATACTGGGGAGTAAACCAGACCTCTGACAGAATATTTGATTTTGCAATGGCGTTATCAGGCGGAGATGAAGAAAAGATGCAACAGATGAAGGATGCGGTTGAGAAAGGCTTTAAGCTGGCAACGAAGAGCTGGGGAAAAGATTTGCCTGATATCTCGAATAAGACATATGATTCTGTTATGAAGAAGTTTGATGATTTCTTTAATAGGGGAAAGGATGACACAACGGCAGCCGGGACGGAAGCGTAAATTGCCGGAGTTTTGAGAAGTCTGATTCTGATTATAATTTAAAAAGAAAAGTGCCGTGAGATTTTACTTCACGGCACTTTTTGCGTTACGTCTTGCTGCGAATGTCTCTAATGTATTGGCACTGCCGGGTTTGACTTTGTCACGCGCAAAATCTATGTAGAAAGTCTTGAGACGGAGCCTGTTAGCTTCATACATATCGAGCGATTCGTACAAATTCCTGTAATAGTCAAACAGAAGAGTTTTCGTCTGCACGGTCTTTGCAAAATCAATATTGCTGTCAACGAGACTGCCCTTTGTTTTTACATAGTAATACAGCGGCTCCTGAAGGACATAAATTATATCGGCATACTGAAGGAATTCAAGATTAAACTGGAAATCCTCGCACCATTGTAATTCCAGAGGACATTTTATATGATGTGCGCGGATAAGGTCTGCACGATAAAATTTATTCCACATTACGCCGTAGTAATAGTTGGCGGGAGCCTTCATCATGTATTCGGCATATTGCTTTTTGGTAATGACACCTGATACATCAATGTGGCCTTTGGTCGTAATCATGTGGTTTATCACGCGCCTGTAGTCGCATATTACCATGTCGGCAGATGAAGATGTGGCAGCGTTTACAAGCATTTCGACCGAGTCGGAAGGAAGCCAGTCATCCGCATCCACAAACTGAAAATATTTTCCGCAGGCACATTCCATTGCGATATTACGGCTGTCGGAAACGCCGCTGTTACTTTTGTCAATAATAATAAACCGTGGGTCCTGCTCGGCAAATTTATTCAGTATTCTCATTGAATGATCGGAGCTGCCGTCATTGACCATAAGTACTTCAAAATTTTTGAATGTCTGATTGCGGATGCTGCAAAGGCACCGCTCAATTGTTTTTTCTGCGTTATACACAGGAACTATAATGCTTACAAATGCTTCCATACAAACCTCTGTTTTCTATATAATATATTTTTTTGCACCGCTGCTGTAGTGCATCTCATTGTCGCTGGTTACAAAAATAGCCTCAACTCCGTCGGTAGCTTCAATCAGGGACAGCCCTTTTTTGAGTCCGAGCGTAAAGCAGACCGTGCTCAGACAATCTCCGGTAACAGAATCCTTTGAAATTATTGTCACCTGGGTCAGGTCATTGTCGTAAGGATAACCTGTGCGCGGATTCAGTATATGGTGATAAAATCTGCCGTCATATGTGAAACACCGCTCGTATATGCCTGAGGTGACAATTGATATGTCGGATGCCGCAAGCCGGCAAAGATATTCGGATGACTCACCAAAAGGCTTTCTTACACGCACGTTGTAGGGGCTGTTGTCAGGTTTGCTTCCCACACACAGGACATTGCCGCCGAGATTAATAAGTGCACTTTTAACATTGTTCTCGAGAAGATATTCTTTTATTTTGTCGGCAATGTAGCCTTTGGCAATTGCTCCGACATCCAGAATCATATTTTCCGGAATTGTTACATTATATGTCCCGTCAGAATTTTTTTCAAGAAATATATCTCTGTAATTAATTTTTTTAACTGCAATGTCGATATAATCTGCGGGTGGCACTTTTGGACTTGCTGATGTAAAGTCCCAAAGTGATGACAGGGAGCCTATACTTATGTCAAAACCGCCGTCAGATAAAGCTCCGTATGTGATGCCGTACTGAATGAGTTCGCCAAGTTCGGAAGGAACTGTGGTTATCTCGTGACGGTTTAACTGTGACAGAGTACTTGTTTCAAGTGTACGTGAAAACATCTGCTCGTATTTGTCACAGATGGCGAGTGCGTTCTGCAGAAGCTCAGTTGTGCAGTTGCGGTCATAGCCTTTAATTTCTACATATGTATTAAGCTTGAAGCCGGATACGCTTATCGGGTCAACAGGCGCAATATTTTCAAACGGGCTTGAACATCCGGCAAGCAGTGTGCCAAAAACTGACGCTGCGGCAAAAACTGACAGCACCCGCCTTTGAACTTTATTAAAAATGTTCATATGATAGTTATCAGACCTTTCGTTATAATCGTATATCTGTTTATTCTATCACGATAAAATATTAAAATCCATATTTTGCATTGTGAAATGATTGTGAATTTAATGAAATTACTTTTATTTTAGTACAAAACATGGTATAAATAATAAAATGCCTTATATATGTTTATGAGGTATGGCAGTAAATTTTGATGGAGGATTATAATGAAAAAGAAGTATTTCGGTTTGGCACTTGCACTTACAGCGGCATTATCACTGACGGCATGTGGCGCAGACGGCAAAAATTCAGACTCACCTACTGAAAGCGCAGGCAACAGTGTGAATTATACTGAGCAGCTTAAGAAGGATATGGAGACATATAAGCAGTATGTTAATCTTGGAACATACAAGGGGGTTGAGGTTACTGTTGACAAATCAAAGCTTGATGTTACTCAGCAGAATATAGATACTTATATTAATAATATCAGAAGCAGCCGCGGCGAGGACGTAGAGGTTAAATCAGGAACGACAAAGACAGGCGATAAGATAAAGCTTGATTATAGCGGAACCTTGAACGGTGTGGCGTTCTCAGGCGGAACAGCTACTGACGTACAGTATACAATCGGCTCGGGAAGATTTATTTCTGACCTTGAAAATGGACTTATAGGACTTGAGGTGGGTAAGCAGTATGACATTCCATGTCGTTTCCCTGACTCATATACAAGCTCCGATCTTGCGGGAAAGGACGTTATATTTACTGTTACGGTAAGCGCAATAATTGATACGAAGCTTCCTGAGTATAATGATGATTTTGTTAAGACTATTGTAGCAACCGGTGCCTATGATACGGATGCGCAGACAACCGCCGATTTCACAAAATATGTGGAGGACACACTTAAGAAGAGCGCAAAAGAGTCATTTGAGAGTGATAAGTATTCACAGATATGGGAAAAGATTAATGAGACAACTACTGTGAGCGGATATCCTGAGGATGAGCTTAAGTCGGTAACAGAGACTATCATAAGCAATGTAAAGTCAGAATATTCATATTATGGAAGCTATTACAGTGATATTGATTCATTTGAGAAATACTTAAAGAGTGTATATGGATTTGCGGATGAGGCAGATTTTAATGAATATGCAGATGAATACGCAAAGAATTACCTCAAGGAGAAAATGATTCTCACGCTCATCGGAGAGAAAGAGGGAGTGACTGTGTCTGAAGAGGAGCTTAAGGAGTATGGGGAACTGATTGCTTCTGAGAACGGATACGAGTCATATCAGAAGATTATTGACAGCTTTGGAGAGAGCATAAAGCTTGAGGTAGGGTATTCGGTGCTTGCAGACAAGGTGTCTGACATATTGCTTGCAGGTGCAGTAGAGAAATAAAAATTTTGAGAATAAAAATTTTAAAAATTCACTTGATAACATAGTACTTTTGAACTATAATGTACACATATTATTCTGCTCGAATTTTATTGGGGGGTGGGCACGCATGAATATTACAGGATATAGAAATGATTCAATAGCTACAAAGGTATATTACGGAAAGATTTCCCTGAAAGATGGGTATACGGTAGCCAATGCCGATGAATACGGATATTATTTTCTTGGTACCAACTCCTGTTATCCTATAACAGAACTTGTTCATCCGGATGATAAAGCATCACTGTTAGAAGCATTTGACAGGCTTCATGAGTCAATGCAGTGCCTTATAATAAGAATGAGGGATGCATCTGATAAGTATGTCTGGCTTTATATGACTCTGCAGTATAACGGAAGAATTCTTGAGGGCTTTGAGTCCATTGATATACGTTTTAACAATATTATGCAGATGCAGGATAAGTTTGAAAGGTATGTCCGGGATGTTGATAAGTACAGGCATTTTCTGGGGCTTTCATCACAGGTTTTCTATGAGTATGAATATAAGACAGATACACTTATGATTTACAGGTATCGCGGGACAAAGAATGTAATGCTTTTTAAAGACCTGCTGAGTAATGTTGAAAAAAGAGTTGATGCCGACGAGAGCATTGAACCTAAGGACAAAAGCGGATTTGAGACATTCCTGACATGCATACGCAATGGTGTGGATGAGTTTAATGTTAAACTTAGTGGTGCTGTATTTAATGAGGAGACACTTGCCTCGGGTTATGATATTAAAGGCGGAACAATATACGGTGAAGACGGACGCTATCTTTCGGTCGGAGTCATGAAGTCAACAAGCAGGGCAAAGAAAGAAGAGGCATACTATCTTACTGAAGCAGCAAGAGATGCGGGGACAGGACTTCTGAATAAGCGTGCAATCAGTGAGTATACAATGGACCGTCTGAATGAAGGCAATACAAGTCTCTATTTCGCAATTATGGACATTGATGATTTCAAGAAGGTTAATGATACGTATGGACATATGTTTGGTGACCAGGTATTGTCAAAGGTTTCTGAAATCATCAGAAGTGTGGTTGGACAGCGTGGAGCAGTCGGGCGCTTCGGCGGAGATGAATTCTTTATTCTTTTTGAAGGAATTGAGGATGAAGCCGACTTAAGAAGAATTTTAAGAATTATCAACAAGCATATACAGTGGGCTTATAATGGAGTTATAGATAATTTTACAGTGACAACTTCAATAGGAATTTCCAAATTCCCTGAGGACGGAACTGCATATGATGTTCTTTTCAAGAAGGCTGATAAGTCGCTTTATATTGCAAAGGCAAAAGGAAAGAACAGGTATATTATTTATAATGAGGAAAAGCATGGCAAAATAGATGTTAATGACAATGGAGACAGAATTCTCGGTATTAACTCTGTGCTCAGCAATGAGAAGAAGCTTGCAATGGTTTCGGGGCTTATCCTGAAACTGCATGAGCAGGGACTTTCGGCTCTTGATGAGGCGCTTGCCAAAATCCAGGCTTATTTTGATGTTGACGGCATTGCAATATATAAGGGCAGTGACTGGCAGAGAGTATACTCTGTTGGCAAGTATATTGGTGCGATAGAAAAGTTTCCTATGGAAGACAGTTACGTTTCAAAATTTGATGAGAACGGCGTGTATTCGGAAAATAACGTTAAATGTCTGAAGGGACAGTGTCAGGAAGTTGCGGATGCATTTGAACATCAGGAAACCACAGGATGTGTGCAGGTTATGCTTAAGAATGAGTCCGGTAATGGTGTAATGATGTCATTTGACATCTTTAACAGAACACATAAGCGCTCTGACACAGATAAGAGTTATCTAACAATTATCGGAAGGCTTATATGTGAGCTTATGCTCGATAAAGAATGATTTGTGCAAATACAATATGAGGGCGTTTGTCAAACTTTTATTTATGCTGTAAAATAGCAGCATAAAAAAGTTTTTCAAACGCTTTTTGTGATATAATGAGCGTCAGCGAGCCGGAGCAAGCGCAGCTTGTTCATAGCAGGCGGCGAATGACAATCACGATAGATTTCGAAGAAATCGTAAAGCACGAAGGGCAAATCATGACATAATAATGCAGGCATAGCAGCAGAGGGTGGCTTGTAACAGTCAGTCCTGTGCGGATGCCGGAAAGGATGGATTTATATGGGCAGAAAGAGAGGAGTTGTGATATTATCGGCGGCATTGGCGGTGATGCTTCTGGTTTCATGCGGCAAGAAAGAAGAAAAGAACGGGGACGGATATATAGAAGAAGAATCAATACCTTATGAGCAGTTGTCAAAGAGCAGTGCGGCAAAGTTTTCAAATGAAGATCTGAAATTTGACGGGGCAAGAATGGGGATGACACCTGATGAGGTGAAAAAGATACTCGGTGAGCCGGACGAGGATAGAACCGCGGCGGCAGAGGCAAATCCTGAAAGAATTTTTGTATATAACGGAGAAAACGGAAAAAGCACACTGTTCTTTTGGAATGCCGGCGGTGTTATGAAGCTTTGCGGTGTGGAATGTACGGATCCGCTGCGGAATATTGCAAGGAATACAAAAGTCGGTATGGATATGGACTCTGTAAGAGACGTGTTTTACAGGGATGAGAATGCCCTGAATGCGAATATAATGAGTGAGGATAATGCCACAATTCTGGGTAAGTTTTTGTATGGTGACAAGACACTTGATAAGCTTGAAGACAGAAAGATAAAAGAAAAAATCGAATATGGCATAATTAATTATAATGGTACGCCAACACTTGAAGCAGGAGGAAGCATTTTGGAATATATGTGTTTTGAGCCTCCGTTTAAAGGTGATTATGCAAGCTATGATGATGATTATTCACAGCTTATGTATTATACAGACTCGTCAAGAAAAGTAGTTAAAATATGCTGGTACTATTATCCTGAAATATCTTGAGATTCAAAATTAAATTTTTTAAAATGAATAATGATATTTTGGTTTATATGTGATACAATAAAAAATAATATATTCTTAACAGAAGGGAGAATGCATCTTACGCGGGGATCGTATACAGATGCAGTAGATTATTATGAAGGATACTACGCTGGTAATAATGGCAGCCGGAATTGGCAGCAGATTCGGAGGGGGGATTAAGCAGCTTGAACCGATGGGGCCAAATGGCGAGATAATCATGGATTATTCAATTCATGATGCGGTTGAAGCCGGATTTAATAAAGTTGTATTTGTAATTCGCAGAGACCTTGAAGAGACATTTAAGGAAGTTATCGGCAACAGAATAGCAACTAAAGTTAATGTTGAATATGTTTTTCAGGAGATAGATAATCTTCCTGAAGGATTTACTGTTCCTGAGGGAAGAGTTAAGCCTTGGGGAACAGGTCAGGCAATACTTGCATGTAAGGGCACGGTAAATGAGCCTTTTATGGTAATCAATGCAGATGATTATTATGGCAAGGAAGGCTTCAGAAAGATTCATGACTATCTTACTGACGGACATAAGGCAGCAACCGAGTATGATATGTGTATGGCAGGATTTATACTTGGCAACACATTGAGCGACAATGGTGCAGTTACAAGAGGTGTATGTGTAACGGATGAGCAGGGACATCTTATAGGTGTTAATGAAACATCAGGTATTGTTAAAACTGAGGATGGCGGTGTTGCGTATGAGAAGGACGGAGCACTTGTTCCAATCGACCCAAAGAGTCATGTGTCAATGAATATGTGGGGATTTACACCGGAATTCCTTGATGTGCTTGAAGATGGATTTAAGTCATTCTTAGGAGGACTTAAGGATGGAGATATTAAGAGTGAGTACCTTCTTCCGTCTATTGTAGACTCAATGATTAAGTCCGGTAAAGCAGCGGTAACCGTACTTGAGTCAAATGACAAATGGTTTGGTGTTACATATAAAGAGGATAAACCAACAGTAGTGGCTTCAATAAGAAAGCTCATAGATGAGGGTAAATACCCTGAGAGCTTGTATTAATATATTACTTTTTACGCATATTTGAGCCGAAGTTACCAATAAGTTTTTTGTACAGTTGTTTGTTCCTGAGCGAAAGCAAACAGCTATGGCGGCAGGCGGGAAACGGCATCTGAGGATTTCGCGTCTGCTTTTGGTATACAGGTCGCTTGGAAGTGAGGGATAAGATGAAAAAGTTTGCAAGATTTGCATTAATTTGGATTTTGGCAGTTCTGATTGCCGGCGGTGTTTCATATGGGGTGCTTTACAATAATATTTCACCTGTATATGAGTCGACGGCTAAGCTTTATGTTATTCCGGGCAAGGATAATGAACAGGCGCTGCGTGCCGGAAGCGGTGGATTAAAAGAAGATTTTTCCATTATATTTAAGAGCAGCATTGTAATTTCAGAGGCTCAGAGTATTGCCGGAAATACAGAGGATTTGGCATCATATCTGACTGTAAGTTCACCTGCAGACAGCAATGTGATTGAGCTTACGGTACATAACCCTGACAGGAATACGGCAAAGAAATATGTTGATGCAATTGCCAAAAGTGCATGTAATAATGCCAAGAAGGTTATTCCTATTGAAGAAATATCGATTCTTGAAGAGGGCACTTCCACGGGGATGGTAATTAAGCCGAATCTCGTAAGGTATACTGTCGGAATTACATTGATTGCGGCAGTGGGGGTGCTGATACTTGAGATTATTATTGCGCTTATTATGGCGGCTTTCCGCAAAAAGCCGGATAATGATGATGACGATTACAACCGTCTGTATGGTAATCAGGAGCCACTCCGGCTGACACAGAAACATCAGGACAGAGTGAACAGAGTTTCTGATGAAGAGGATATTCTGATATGGGGCGATGATGCCGATGCCGGTAATAAGGCTGCGCAGGCCAAAGAAGAGGCAGAAAAGGCGGCGCAGCATGCAGCTACTCAGGCCGCGAAAGCGGAGGAGGCAGCTAAGGCGGCACAGGAAGCGCAGGCAGCACTCGAGGAGGCATATAATAAACTGCAGCAGGCAAAGCTTGAACAGGAGAAGCTTGAGCAGGAAACTAATCATATTGAGATAAATAGTGTTGATGAAAATGCTGAGAAAGAAAATGGTAATCAGCAGGAGGAAACGGTAAGTGTTGCAGCGGGAAATGTGGAACAGCCACAAGCCATAGAGACTTCTGAAGCAAGTAAAGCGGCTGATACCGTTTCAGCCACAATTGCTGACGGTGCAGAAGAGAAGCTGTCAGGACAGGAAAAGGTTATTGAGACTAACCGCTTTGATAATATAGTACGCGGTGCGGATGATCTTGCATCAAGGGCAGCAGCGGCGGCAGCATTAAAAGCGTCGCAGGAGGCTTTAAGAGCGCAGGCAGCAGCGGCCAACGTAAACATGGATGATCTTGCTTCAAGAGCAGCGGTAGAAGAAGCTCTTAAAGAGGCAAGAGAAAAAGAAGAGAGAGAGAAGGCTGAAGCCGCAAGGGCAGAAGCTGAACGGCTTGCCAGCGAAGCTGCAAGAGAAAAGGCAAGACAGGAAAGAGAAGCTTTGATTGCAGCAGCAGAGGCAGAAAGAGCTGCAAGGGAAGAGGCAGAAAGAGCTGCAAGGGAAGAGGCAGAAAGAGCTGCAAGGGAAGAAGCAGAAAGGCTTGCGGCAGAAGAGGCAGAAAAAGCTGCCAAAGAAGCAGCAGAAAGAGCTGCAAGGGAAGAAGCTGAGAGACTTGCAAGAGCAGAAGCTGAAAGACTTGCGATGGAAGCAGCACAGAGAGCGGCGATAGAAAGAGCAGCGGCTGAGAAAGCAGCGAAGGAAGAAGCCGAGAGACTTGCAAGGGAAGAAGCAGAAAGAAAAGCCGAGGAAGAAAGAAAAGCCGAGGAGGAAGTGATTGCGAGAATACTCGCCAAACGTGCAGAAGAGGCGAAGCGCGCAGAAGAACTTCGTAAGGCAGAAGAACAAAGCAGGCAGGAAGAACTTTCAAATCAGGAGGAAGTTCATAAGACCAGAGCTAATATACTGGGGGAGAACTCAAGTACAGAAGTGCTTGGAAGGATACCCAGGTAATGCAGAGTAATGCCATATAAAGCACAGGCAGGAATGGAGACGGATATGTTCAGTGTAAATATTGACAAATTAGTTACATCAAGCCCGGCACAGGATAGGGCTTATAAGGAACTCTGTAACAGAGTGCTGGCAAAGGGAAGAAAATACAAGACGTTGGCAGTTGTCGGTGACAGCGGATATGCTCTGAAGCTTGCAGATACAATCGTGGAAGCAGGAAATAAGGTGCTTTTTATTGATGCAGATATAACGACTCCTGTTTTTATGGGAAAGTACAGACTGGGAAAAAATCTTGAAGGCCTTTGCGAATATCTTGACGGAACACAGGATGACAGTAAGATAATGTGCCTTACAAACAAGAGTGATTTAAATATTATTTTTTCCGGTGAAGCAAGCCGTCAGAATCTGACAGCAGCCGAGGAGAAGAAACTTCGACAGTTGCTTGAGGACAATGCTGACGACTATGATTATATCATATTGGAAGCAGGCAGAAATGTAGCTGTTGCAAGAAACTGCACAGCGACAATTATGCTTGTGGATGATTCATCATACAATCCAAAGATGGTAAGGGAAAAAATCGAAGCATATGATAATGAAGGATGTCTTGTACTTGGAGTCGTCCTGATTAATGCATAGGTATCAGATATGGATAATGAACAATTAATTGCAAAATTTAAAAGCTGGGTACAGGAATCACATAATATCGTTTTTTTCGGTGGAGCAGGTGTTTCCACCGAAAGCGGTATTCCGGATTTTAGGGGAGTGGATGGACTGTACAACCAAAAATATAAATATCCTCCGGAGCAGATCATAAGCCATTCGTTTTATGTGAGCAGACCGGAGGTGTTTTTCGAGTTCTATAAAGAAAAAATGCTTTACCCGGAGGCACAGCCGTCAACGACGCACATTAAGCTTGCCGAACTTGAGGCGCAGGGAAAACTGAAAGGTGTGATAACGCAGAATATTGACGGATTGCACCAGAAAGCAGGCAGCCGGCACGTTGTGGAACTGCATGGATCCGTACTTCGCAATTACTGTGAACGATGCAAAAAATTTTATGGTATAGATGACATTATTGCATCTGATGGTGTTCCGGTGTGTGAATGCGGCGGAAGAATTAAGCCGGATGTTGTTCTTTATGAAGAAGGACTTAACGAAGCTGATATAGATGAAGCAATACGGCTTATAAGTGAGGCTGAAGTGCTTATTGTCGGGGGTACTTCTCTCGGTGTGTATCCGGCAGCCGGGTTAATCAGATATTACAAGGGGAATCGTCTTGTGCTTATTAATAAATCGGTGACTCCGTTTGACAGTGAGGCAGATTTACTGATACATGACTCTCTTGGCAAAGTGTTTGGCCAAATTATGTAGGTGTTAATCATCAGATATGAGGATTAGTATGGTATACGAAGTGGGTGATATTGTTCAACTGAAAAAAGTTCATCCCTGTGGCAGCAGTGAATGGGAAATACTGCGTGTCGGGGCGGATTTCCGCTTAAAGTGCTCGGGATGCGGACATCAGATTATGGTTCCACGGAGAATGGTGGAGAAGAATACAAAAAAGTTGCATAAAAAAGATGAATAAAAATGCTTGCATTTCCTTTTAAATTATAGTAAGATATCTCATTGTGATGTATTATGTCTCATAATATATTTCAAATTCCTTGCTCCTTACTGTGATTAAGGGGCCAGAGACCAAAAGGAGGTGCGACGTACATGAACAAGTATGAATTGACAGTTGTTGTTAGTGCGAACGTTGAAGATGAGGTTAGAATCAATGCTGTTGAGCAGATTAAAGAGTTAATTGCTCGTTTCGGCGGTGTGATTTCTAATGTTGAGGATTGTGGCAAGAAGAGACTTGCATATGAGATTCAGCATATGAAAGACGGTTTTTACTACTTCATCAAGTTTGAAGCAGATGCAACAGCACCTGCGGAAATCGAAAGCAGAGTCCGTATCATGGATAACATTCTTCGTTTCCTTATCGTAAAAGAAGAAGCTTGATGAGTACTGACATACAGCTCTTTTTAAATTGATGAAAGGATGATTATTCATCCGGAAAAGGAGTAAGTATGAATAGAGTAATTTTGATGGGTAGATTGACAAGAGATCCTGATGTGCGTTATTCACAGAACGCAGAAGGTTCTATGGCAATCGCAAGATTTACATTGGCAGTAGACAGAAGAGGTTCACGTAATAACCAGAACGGTGACCAGCAGACAGCTGATTTTATCAGTTGCGTAGCTTTCAGAAGACAGGCTGAATTTGCAGAAAAGTATCTGCACCAGGGAACTAAAATTGTTCTTCAGGGCAACCTGCGTACAGGCAGCTATACTAATAAGGATGGTCAGAAGGTTTATACAACAGACGTTGTGGTTGATGAGCTTGAGTTTGCAGAAAGCAAGTCTGCCGCTGCCGGTAGTGAGGCATCTTACGCCGACCATTCATCCAGACCTGAGCCAAGTGCGGCAGCAGGTGATGGATTTATGAATATTCCTGACGGAGTGGAAGACGAAGGTTTGCCTTTTAACTAAAACAGGAGGTAACTAACTATGCCAAACATGGATAAGAAGACTGGCGATAAGGCTGATGCTCAGATGAGAAGAAGACCTATGCGCAGAAGAAAGAAAGTCTGCATTTTCTGTGCAGATGAGAATAAGGCAATTGATTATAAGGATGTTAACCTGCTTAAGAGATACGTTTCTGAGCGTGGTAAGATTCTTCCAAGAAGAATCACAGGAAACTGTGCAAAGCATCAGAGAGCGCTTACACTGGCTGTAAAGAGAGCTCGTCATATTGCGCTTATGCCATATTCAGTTGACTAATATTTAAAATGTATTTCGAGAGGCTTCTGCTGTCAGCGGAGGTCTCTTTTTTTATGCGGCTGGCTGCACACATTTTTCCTGCGGTACAAATTTGCAATAGTTTAAATAATTATGTTTTGTTGCAGTTTTATTTAAAAATCCCCCACAAAATAGGGGGGAATGCGTAAAAAAATAGTGATATTATCTTAATTGCTAAAGAGAATAGGCAACAAGAGTAAATCATTATAGCGGTCTGGGGAGACTGCTGTATTGAGCATATGGGGCGAGTATGTTTTTATAAAAAAGGAAACAGCTGTCGGTGACCGATGAGTCAGGACGGCTGTTTCCTTTTTACATTTACATAAAAATGAATACGTGGTATAATTCACAATATGTTACGATTGTTTATTTCAACCGGAATATGGAGCAGATGTAATGTTTAATAAGAAATCAAAAACAAGAATTAAAACTAAAGGAGCACTGCAGTCATTTTTTATATGGCCGGTACTTGCAGGCATTCTGCTGATTGTTATGAATGTCATGATATATTTTATCAGCATTCCGTCAGCTACGGTAATATCGGCACTTGTGGTCATATACGCAATTATACTGGGACTGATGTGGTTTTATTATAAGCCTACCATACTGAGGCAGATGGTGGGATTTGCAGAGGACTACGCGCAGGTACAGCACAGGCTGATGGATGAGCTTGCACTGCCATACGCTCTTCTTGATGACTCCGGCCATGTGATGTGGACGAATGAGGCAATGCGTGGGATAATCGGAAAAGAAAAAGATTTTCATAAGAGTATAACAACAATATTTCCTGATATAAGCAGGGAAATGTTTCCGAAGGAAGATAAAGTATGCAGAAAGCATATTACATTTAATGACAGGGATTATCAGGTTGAATTAAAGCTTGTGTCTATTGACTTTTCAATTGATAAGTCAGAGATTCTTGATGGTGAGGATGCAGCATTTGTATCAATGTATATGTTTGATGAGACTGACATTAACAGGTGCAGAAAGCAGATTCATGATGAAGGATTTGTGGCAGGACTCATATATATTGATAATTATGATGAGGCGTTTGAGGGAATTGAAGATGCAAGATGCTCTCTTTTTCTGGGGCTTATTGACAAGAGAGTCAATAAGTATTTTTCTCCCGGTGCAGCGATTGTGCGTAAGCTTGAGAAGGATAAGTACCTTGCGGTGTTCACATACCAGTATCTTGAGAAGCTTATAGCGGATAAGTTCAGCATATTAAATGATATTAAGAGCATTAATATCGGTAATGAGAGGACTATTACTTTCAGCATCGGAATAGGAACAGGCGCTGATGACTATTCAAAGAATTTTGATATAGCAAGGGCTGCAATGGACCTTGCTCTGGGACGCGGCGGTGACCAGGCAGTAATCAAAGAAGGGGATAAAGTCACATATTTCGGCGGAAAGAGCCAGCTTGCGGAGAAGAATGACAGGGTTAAAATCCGTGTAAAGGCACAGGCACTTATGAGAGTTATGGAGAATAATGAAGAATTTCTCATTATGGGCCATAAGATTCCTGATATTGATTCGTTTGCTTCTGCTATAGGAATTTATCTTATGGCGCGCAAAATGAAGAAAAATGCTCATATTGTCATCAATGAAATTACCAGCACGGTTGAGCCGTTTATGGCGCGTTTTACAAGTAATGAGGACTATCCTGATGATATGTTTTTTACAAGTCAGGACGCATTAGAGTATGTAAGTCCGTCTACGGTGCTTATTGTGGTGGACGTAAACAGGCCGCAGATTACGGAGTGCCCGGAGTTGCTTAATATCTGTAAGACTAAAATAGTATTTGACCATCACAGGCAGACAAGCGAGCCGATTACGGATACATTTATGTCATATGTTGATTCTTCGGCATCGTCAGCAAGTGAGATGGTGACAGAGATGCTTACTTATGTGAATGAGGGAGCCAAATTAAGAGGCCTTGAGGCAGATGCACTTTATGCCGGAATTGTAATTGATACAGATGGATTTAATTCAAAGTCCGGACCGAGAACATTTGAGGTGGCAGCATATCTCAGACGTAACGGAGCAGATGTAAGCCGCGTAAGAAAGCTTCTTAGAAACGATATGGCAGATTATAAGGCAATTGCAGCGGCTGTGAGCAGAGCTGAGGTATACCGTGACTGCTTTGCAATATCAGTGTTTGACGGGGAGGGGCTTAAGAGTCCGACAACCGGCGGAGCGCAAGCGGCCAATGAACTGCTGGACATACGCGGAATAAAGGCATCGTTTGTTGTTACAAAGTATGAAGATAAGATTTATGTGAGTGCACGTTCAATAGATGAGGTGAATGTGCAGGTGATTATGGAGAAGCTTGGTGGAGGCGGTCACATGACAGTCGCAGGTGCCCAGTTTACAGATACAAATATCAATAATGTTATTATTAACATCAAGCAGACGCTTGATGATATGATTGCGAATGACGAGCTGTAAAGCGGAATGGAGAATAGTGTGAAAAATTACGCATGATGCGCTGATTTTTCACACGCAAATTTGTGCAGAGAACGGCACAAATTTGAATATCGCAGCCGGAAATCTGAAATTTCCGGCGCGTTCCTCAAACAAAAAAGCGTTCTCGGAATGGAGAATAGTATGGAAGTTATATTAATGCAGGATGTAAAGGCTCTTGGTAAAAAGGGCGATAAGGTTAAGGTTAGTGAAGGCTACGCAAGAAATTTTCTGTTGCCTAAGAAACTTGGAGTGGAAGCAAATGCAAAGAATCTGAATGATTTGAAGCTGACAAAGGCACATGAGGCAAAACTTGCAAAAGAAGAACTTGAGGCGGCACAGGCATTTAAGGAAAAGATTGAGGCAGGCGAGGTAAGGCTTTCAATCAAAGGCGGAGAAGGCGGAAGAACATTCGGAAGTATTTCAAGTAAGGAAATTGCTGAGGCTGCAAAGAGTCAGATGGGCCTTGAAATCGATAAGAAAAAGATACGCATGGAGGATGCCATTAAATCGGCAGGAACATTTAACCTTGCAGTGAAACTTCACAAAGAAGTTACTGCACAGTTAAAGGTAGTCGTAGAACAGAAGTAATTTTTAAATTAGTAAATAATACACAGGGATGACAAATATGGAAGAAGCTGTTATCAGACGGGTTATGCCTAACAGCGTGGAAGCTGAACAGTCAGTTATTGGTTCAATGCTGATGGACAGGGATGCAATCCTTGCGGCAGCAGAGCTTTTAAGGCAGGAAGACTTTTACCACAATCAATACGGGATTATGTTCCAGACTATGGTTGACATGAATAATGCAGGAAAGGCAGTTGACCTTGTAACATTTCAGGAGGAGCTGCGCGCACGTAATGTCCCGGCAGAGGTATACGGACTTGATTTTATCAGGGAGCTTTTGGAGGCAGTGCCGACATCAGCGAATATACGGCAGTATGCGGAGATTGTCAAAGACAAATCAATGCTTCGCAATATAATAAGAACAACTGAAGAAATTGCAAACCAGTGCTACGCCGGTAATGGGGATACGAGTGATATTCTTGCCGATACGGAAAAGAAAGTATTTGAGCTGGTAAAATCAAAGGCGAGTAAGGACTCAACGCCGATTGGTGATGTAGTAGTTGAAGCTATTGACAGAATATCGGCAGCGGCAAAGAATCGTGGCTCAGTAACAGGTATACCTACGGGCTTTAAAGACCTTGACTACAAACTTTCGGGTCTGCAGCCTTCGGATTTTATACTGATTGCTGCACGTCCTTCAATGGGAAAGACTGCATTTGTGCTTAATGTAGCTGACCATGTTGCACTTAAAGAGGGTATAACAACTGCGGTATTTTCTTTGGAAATGTCCAATGTGCAGCTTGTAAACCGTATGCTTTCGCTGGAGTCGGGCGTTGATGCAGACAAACTCAGAAAGGGGCGGCTTGACGGCTCTGACTGGGCTAAGCTGCTTGAAGGCGCGGACAACATTGCAAAATCACATTTGATTATTGAAGATACACCTGGAATTTCCATCGGTGAAATGCGCTCAAAATGCCGTAAAATGAAGCTTGAGAATGACCTTGGACTTATAATCATAGACTATTTGCAGCTTATGAGCGGAAGCGGACGTTCCTCGGACTCAAGGCAGCAGGAAATATCGGATATTTCAAGAGCACTCAAACAGCTTGCAAGAGAGCTTGAGGTACCGGTTGTGGCATTGTCGCAGCTTAGCCGTGCCGTTGAAAAAAGAGATGACCACCGCCCTATGCTTTCGGATTTGCGTGAGTCGGGAGCGATTGAGCAGGATGCCGATGTCGTAATGTTTTTGTACAGGGATGACTATTACAATAAAGATACAGATATTCCGGGAGTTGCGGAAGTTATTATTGCCAAGCAGCGTAATGGCCCGATTGGTACAGTCCAGATGGCGTGGATAGCAGAGCAGACAAAGTTTGCAGATATGGCAAGACCACAGGATGGCAGAAACTTTGGCTGATTAGCTATTTGGCCTGCGGTTCCGTTGATGCTAAAGCGTCTGGGGAATGTGGATTAATATAAGACTAATATAATTACGGTTGGAAAGAAAATGCCACAAAGCGTCGTAACGTAGAGCTTTGTGGCATTTTTTGACGATGGCTTTATGTTGCATGTCCATTTTGGGGCTATTATAATTTTTAAATAAAACGATTAAGAAATGAGGATTGACATGGAAAATGATGCCCCAAAACAATATAGCATATCAGATGTCTGTAAAATGGTAGGTGTTGAAGCTCATGTACTCAGATACTGGGAGAAGGAACTTGGACTGGAAATTCCAAGAAACCAGTTGGGGCACAGGTATTATCTTGACTGGCATATCTCCATGTTTACAAGAGTGCGTGATTTAAAGGCGTCCGGATACCAGCTTAAGGCCATTAAAAATCAGGGAATATGTGAAAAGACCGCAATAAATGCAAATGTGCCGGAATCAATGGCTTCGTGTGAAATCAAAGCGCCGGAAAATGCAAAATATGCCGAAGAGTCGTGTGAAAGCAGTGATGTATGTGATGACGGTAATATGGAAAAATTTAAAATCAGTATTGCAGAAGCTGTGCTTGCGGCGGTGAGAATCGGAAACCGTGAATTGAGCAGCCTGCTTGGAAACAGACTGGTAAAGCAGATGGATTCAATTATGCAGCTTCAGGAGGAAATGCAGGAGGAAAGATTCAGAAAGCTGGATGAGACAATACGGAACTGCCAGCGCGACAGAAAAGAATCTGCGAAAGAACAGAAAAAATTCAGATTTATACTGCATTAAGGGTATAAATTAAAAAATAAAAAGCGGTTCAGCCTTTTTGGGATGAACCGCTTTTTATAATAATGAATAACCTTATATATGTACAATACAGAATGTATATATATTAACGGATTATTCTGCCTGTGGAGCACCTACAGGGCAAACACCCTCGCAAGCACCGCAATCAATGCAAGTAGCAGCATCAATAACCATCTTGCCATCACCTTCGCTGATTGCATTTACAGGACATTCAGCAACGCAAGCACCACAGCTTACGCAGTCATCACTAATAATATGTGCCATGATAATAACCTCCTTGAGAAATTGTTATTATGATTATACGATAATTTTTTGCATTTAGCAATAAGAAGTATAAAAATGTAAAAATTGTATATAATCAGAAACATAGGCAAAAAGGTAAAATTTGTTGTTGATTTTTTAACAATGTTGAATTATATTATTAAACGTAGCAAAAACGTGTATACAAAATTTCGTGTTGAAATATTGTATTTACGTTTTAACTTTATTATCATTAGTGTATACAATATACAGGAGGAATGAACAACATGTTTGAAAAAGAACAGTGGAATGGTTTTGAGGGAAGACTCTGGAAAGAAGAAATCAATACACGTGATTTTATCCAGAAGAACTATAAGCCATATGATGGAGATGCATCTTTCCTTGAAGGACCAACAGAAGCTACCAACAAGCTTTGGGGTGAGCTTCAGAAATTACAGAAAGAAGAGAGAGCTAAGGGCGGAGTGCTTGATATGGATACAGATATCGTATCTTCAATCACATCACATAAGCCTGGTTATATAAATGAAGAAATGAAGGATCTTGAGCAGGTTGTAGGTCTTCAGACAGACAAGCCTCTTAAGAGAGCATTTATGCCATATGGCGGTATTAAGATGGCAGAGGAAGCCTGCACAACATATGGTTATACACCAAATCCTGAGCTTCACAAAATATTTACAGAGTATCACAAGACACACAATCAGGGTGTATTTGATGCTTACACACCTGAGATTCGTGCAGCACGTCACAATAAGATTATCACAGGCCTTCCGGACACATATGGCCGTGGACGTATCGTAGGTGACTACCGCCGTATTGCTCTCTATGGTATTGATATTCTTATGGCTGAGAAGCTTAAGGATTACAATAACTGCGGTGACGGAACAATGACAGATGATATTATCCGTCAGAGAGAAGAAATTTCAATGCAGTACAGAGCATTGAACGATATGAAGAAGATGGCTGCAAGCTATGGATATGATATTTCACAGCCTGCTAAGAACGCAAAGGAAGCTGTTCAGTGGACATACTTTGGTTACCTTGCTGCAATCAAGACACAGAATGGTGCGGCAATGAGTATCGGACGTATTTCTACATTCCTTGATATCTATATTCAGAGAGACCTTGACAATGGTACTCTTACAGAGAAGGAAGCTCAGGAACTTATTGACCACCTTATCATGAAGTTAAGAATGGTTAAATTCGCAAGAATTCCTTCATACAATGAGCTGTTCTCAGGTGACCCTGTATGGGCTACATTGTCAATCGGCGGTAAGGGCGTTGACGGACGTTCAATGGTAACAAAGAACGATTATCGTATTCTTCATACACTTGAGAATATGGGACCTGCACCGGAACCAAATATGACAGTATTGTACTCATCTTCACTGCCTGAGACATTTAAGAAGTATACAGCAGCTGTTTCAGTCGGAACAAGCTCAATCCAGTACGAGAATGATGATGCAATGCGCGTTGAGTGGGGCGATGACTACGCTATCTGCTGCTGTGTATCAGCTACACAGACAGGTAAGGAAATGCAGTTCTTCGGCGCACGTGCCAACCTTGCAAAATGTCTTCTTTACGCTATCAACGGTGGTGTTGATGAGAAGAGCAAGGTACAGGTAGGACCTGAACTTGCACCTATTACAGATGAGTACCTTGACTACGACAAGGTTATGCATAAATATGATATTATGATGGACTGGCTGGCAGGCCTGTATGTAAATACACTGAACCTTATCCAGTATATGCATGACAAGTATTACTATGAAGCAGCAGAGATGGCGCTTATTGATACAGATGTAAGACGTACATTTGCAACAGGTATTGCAGGTTTCTCACATGTTGTTGACTCACTTTCAGCAATCAAGTATGCAAAGGTTAAGACAGTACGTGATGAGTCAGGTCTCGTTGTTGATTATGAAGTAGAGGGTGACTTCCCAAGATATGGTAATGATGATGACAGAGCTGATGATATTGCTGTATGGCTTCTTCACACATTCCTTGATAAGCTCAAGAAGCGTCACACATACCGCAACTCAGAGCCTACAACATCTATCCTTACAATTACATCAAATGTAGTTTATGGTAAGGCTACAGGTGCTCTTCCTGACGGACGTAAGGCAGGCGAACCTCTTTCACCTGGTGCAAACCCTGCTTATGGTGCTGAGAAGAACGGACTCCTTGCATCACTTAACTCAGTTGCAAAGCTTCCATATGAGTGGGCACTTGATGGTATTTCAAATACACAGACGATTAATCCTGACGCATTGGGACATAATACAGATGAGCAGGCAGCTAACCTTGTACAGGTTATGGACGGCTACTTTGACCAGGGAGCTCATCACCTCAATGTAAATGTATTCGGTAAGGAAAAGCTTATCGATGCTATGGAGCATCCTGAAAAGGAAGAGTACGCAAACTTTACAATCCGTGTATCAGGTTATGCTGTTAAGTTTATTGATTTGACAAGGGAGCAGCAGCTTGATGTTATTGCGAGAACATGCCATGCAACAATGTAATACGGATGCCGGTATAATGGGAAGAATTCATTCTATTGAAAGCTTTGGCTCTGTTGACGGACCGGGAGTCAGATATGTGATTTTTATGCAGGGGTGTCACATGAGATGCCAGTTCTGCCATAACCCTGACACATGGAATATGGACGGAGGCGAAGAGATTTCGGCAGATGCACTTCTTGCCAAAGCACTTAAATATAAATCTTACTGGAAGAATAACGGAGGTATCACCGTCAGCGGCGGTGAACCTCTTCTTCAGATAGATTTCCTGATTGAACTTTTTACAAAGGCTAAGGCAAAAGGGGTTCATACAACGCTTGATACATCAGGTAATGCATTTACGCGTGAAGAACCGTTTTTCGGAAAATTTGTTGAGCTCATGAAGGTTACGGATTTAGTCCTGCTTGACATAAAACAGATTGATGAAGAAAAACACAAGAAATTGACAGGCTGGAGTAATTCTAATATACTTGATATGGCACAATATTTGTCGGATACAGGAAAACCTGTCTGGATACGCCATGTGCTTGTGCCGGGCGGAAGTGATGATGACGAGCTTCTGATGCGCCTTGATTCATTTATCAAATCACTGAAAAATGTTGAACGCGTTGAAGTGCTCCCGTATCATACACTCGGAACCTTTAAGTGGGATGAACTCAAGATTGATTATCCGCTGAAAGGAGTAAATCCTCCGACAAAGGAACGAATTGATAATGCAAATAAGCTTCTGCATACGGCTGACTATACAGGCTATATCAGAAGATAGTGCAGGAAAGAGGTAACAATGACAAAGATTACTAAGGACACTACAATCGGTGAAGCAATTAAAATTGATCAGGGTATTGTTCCGATTCTGATGAGCGCCGGAATGCATTGTATCGGATGCCCGTCAGCACAGGGAGAGACAATCGAAGAGGCTGCCATGGTTCATGGCCTCGATGTGGATGCTCTGATGGAAGCAATTGATGACTATATTGCAAGCAACAATTAATTGTCAATAAAATGATTTAAGGGAGTATCTCCTGATAAGTGATTTAATGAATCATCTTATCGGTGATACTCCCTTTTGTGTGTTAATCCCGGCTTTTACAGACACTTTAGCATCAAAGGAATCGAAAGCCTGATACCGGATTTAGTTCGGCACTATACTTTCAGCTGGTGCTGATGCATATATTTTTCTTTTGTGGCCATACCGCCTCGGATGTGACGCTCGGATTTGTTGAGATCCAAAACTTTGCGTACATTTTCGGCAAGAACATGATTTATAGAGGGAAGCCTTTCCGTCATGTCTTTGTGAATTGTGCTTTTACTCACTCCAAAGCGTCCCGCTGCCTGCCTTACGGTGGCCTTGCTGTCAATAATGTACTGAGCTATTGTGACAGCGCGCTCTTCTATGTATCCTTTCAATAGAGTCTCCCATCAACGTGGTTTGTACAATGTATGATGGCAGAATCAAAAATATGATTTTAAAAATAAAAGAGAAAGTCAGCTTACAGGATTGCCTTGATTGTCAGGTCAGGGCGTTTTGACAAATCAATAAATTCTCCCTCGCACATAATGGAAGGCCGTGACAGACGGTTGCTGTTGATAAGTACAACCTCACCTATGCGGCCGTCGGATAAACGTACATTAGTATGCAGATATGAAGATACAACATTATTGAGAAACGGAATTAAAATGTTAGGGTCATATTTGCTGAAAGCATCATCTTCCATAATTTTAATAACGTCAAATGGACACATTGAACCGCGGTATACACGTGCTGCGGTCATAGCGTCATATACGTCGGCAATAGTTATAATCTTCGTAAGAAGCGGTATTTTATCTCCCTTGAGGTTAAATGGATAGCCCGAACCGTCACATTTCTCATGATGGAGAAGACATGCTTCTTTGATTCTTGAATCAATCTGCTGTTCCTTGAGAAGATTAAAGCCCAGATTTACATGAGTTTTGATAGTGTTAAATTCTTCGTCGGTCAATTTGCCCGGCTTTAAAAGGATTTTCTCGGGAATCATCAGCTTTCCGATATCATGAAGTATTGCGGCAACAGTAAGCACCTTAATATCTTCCTCCGGAAGATTAATCCAGCGTGCGATAATTGTTGCAATGAGAGAAACATTTATACAGTGCACATATGTGAGGTCATCATTTTTCCTTAAGCTGTGCAGCATATCAAATACCTGAAGATTCGTGCGGCTGCCTGTAAGGATACTGGCAGTATCACTTATAAGTTCATCTGTATTAATCTCCTTGTTGCGGGATACAATGTCGTTCAGATTAGACTTTACATTAGCAATGGTATTGTTGTAATCAACAGAAAACTTCTGAAATTCGGGAGTGGACTGCAGTTTGTCAAAATAAGTCTGTTCGCGGATTACAGACTCCATGCCTTCGTAGACAACGATTTCAAGAATATGGCTGTCTGCGATTGAATTGATTAAATCAAGAGTAAGAGAAGCACCCTGCTGTACAATTAAACGTCCGTCAGGAGAATAGACATCTCTTGCAAGAACCATTCCTTCGGTTGCTTCAAAAATAAATACTGTTTTCTCGTTATTTGACTGCATTGAACCCCTCCTTAGCCAAGCTGCGGTATGTACGCATGATTCAGGGACATATCCCGATATATGCGTTATATAAAAATGTATCAAAGATACGGATGTACAAAACATACAAAATATGTATGAAAATGTGCAAGAAATATGTATATAACATATAATTAGATTATATTTAATTAGTACAATAAAGTCAAATGTAATATAATATCAAAACGTAATAAAATATGAAAAATATGTAATAAATATACATTTTTATGAAAGTACTTGACGAAATAAATAACGTGTTGTAGTATTCTTATGGTAACTAAATATTATGTTTGATTTGTCCCTTATTAAGAGTGGTGGAGATACATAGGATCTATGAAGCCCGGCAACCCCTTTTTGTGCCTGCGGATGCGGCAGTAAGAAAGGAAGGTGCCAACCTGAGCGAATCTTGGACATAAGGCATAAGCCGGTGTCCGATACGAACAATAAGAGGATTTCTGAATAACCGATGTACGCAGAAGTCCTTAGCAATAAGGACTTTTTCTTTTGCATTAATTTTAGAAGGGGAAAATCAACTGATTAACAATGGATTAGGAGTGCCTGTGAATAGGTACCCGGGAATGGAGGATAAAGTGGAAAGAAGATTATTTACTTCAGAATCAGTAACAGAAGGACATCCTGACAAAATCTGTGACCAGATTTCAGACGCAGTACTTGATGCGCTTATGGAGCAGGATCCATACAGCCGTGTGGCATGTGAGACACTGACAAATACAGGATTTGTTGTTGTTATGGGGGAAATTACAACAAAGGCAAATGTTGATATCTCACAGATTGTGCGCAATACAGTTGTTGAGATTGGCTATGACAGCTCGGACAAGGGCTTTGACGGAAATACATGTGCTGTTATGGTTGCTTTGGACAAGCAGTCACCGGACATTGCAATGGGCGTTGATAAGGCGTTTGAAGCGAAAAACGGTGAAGAGACTGACGCACAGATTGAGGCAATCGGTGCAGGCGACCAGGGCATGATGTTCGGATTCGCTGCCAACGAGACAGAAGAATATATGCCGTATCCAATCGCTCTTGCACAGAAGCTTGCAAAGAGACTTACGGATGTGCGCAAGAATGGTACGCTTCCTTACCTTCGTCCGGATGGAAAGACTCAGGTTACAGTAGAGTATGATGAGAACGGAAAGCCTGTAAGACTCGATGCAATTGTCGTATCATCACAGCATGCACCTGAGGTTACGCAGGAACAGATTCATGCCGACATCAGAAAAGAAGTTATTGATGCCGTAGTAGACCCTGCAATGGTAGATGATAAGACAAAAATATTTATCAACCCTACAGGACGTTTTGTAATTGGTGGACCACAGGGTGATTCAGGACTTACAGGACGCAAGATTATTGTAGATACATACGGCGGATATGCACGTCACGGCGGCGGAGCTTTCTCAGGAAAGGACTGCACAAAGGTAGACCGTTCAGCAGCATATGCAGCCCGCTATGTTGCAAAAAATATTGTGGCAGCAGGTATTGCTGACAAATGTGAAATCCAGCTTTCATACGCAATTGGTGTTGCACATCCTACATCAATCATGGTTGACACATTTGGAACAGGAAAGTTAAGCGAGGAAAAGATTGTAGAGATTATCCGCGAGAACTTTGATTTAAGACCTGCAGGAATCATCAAAATGCTTGATTTGAGAAGACCTATCTACAAGCAGACAGCCGCTTACGGACATTTCGGACGCAACGACCTGAATCTTCCGTGGGAAGCACTTGATAAAGTGGAGGCACTTAAGAAGTATCTGTAATTATAACAGTTAAGTAAAAATGTAAAAATGCCGATTAATTTATTATGAATTATATCGGCATTAATTTTTTTAAAATACCCCTTTTAAAATACTGATTTATTGTATATAATGTAGATAATAATGTCAATAAGTCTGCGTATATGCAATTGCATAAGCATTCTGCATGCGCATCAGACATAGATGCAATATAGATATTTTTTGTACATATCAGTTAAGAAAGGTTAAAAGGGTAATATTCAATGTTGACTACAGACATCGGAATTGATTTGGGAACAGCAAGTATTCTTGTTTATATAAGAGGTAAGGGAGTTGTCCTTAAAGAGCCTTCAGTTGTGGCATTTGACAGGGACACCAATAAGATAAAGGCAATCGGTGAAGAAGCAAGACTGATGCTCGGACGTACCCCGGGCAACATTGTTGCGGTAAGACCGCTTCGCCAGGGTGTTATCTCTGACTACACGGTGACAGAGAAAATGCTTAAATATTTTATCCAGAAGGCAATCGGCAAGAGAATGCTTAAGAAGCCAAGAATCAGCGTATGTGTACCGAGCGGTGTTACAGAGGTTGAGAAGAAGGCTGTTGAGGATGCAACTTTGCAGGCAGGCGCAAGAGAGGTTGCCATTATTGAGGAGCCTATTGCTGCTGCAATCGGTGCGGGTATTGATATTTCAAGACCATGCGGCAACATGATTGTAGATATCGGCGGCGGAACAACTGATATTGCTGTTATTTCACTTGGCGGTACGGTTGTAAGCACGTCAATTAAGATTGCAGGGGATGATTTTGATGAAGCCCTTGTGCGTTATATGAGAAAGAAGCACAATCTTCTTATCGGTGAGAGAACAGCCGAGGATATAAAGATAAAGATTGGTTCTGCTTATCCAAGAGCAGAAGTGACAAAGATGAATGTAAGAGGACGTAACCTTGTAACGGGTCTTCCAAAGACTGTTGAAGTTACGTCAGAGGAGACAGAGGAAGCATTGCGTGAGGCAACTTCACAGATTGTTGAGGCGGTACACAGCGTGCTTGAAAAGACACCTCCTGAACTTGCATCGGATATTGCGGACAGAGGTATTGTCCTTACAGGTGGCGGAAGCCTTCTTCAGGGACTTGCAGAGCTTATAGAGGCAAAGACAGGCATTAATACCATGACAGCAGAAGACCCGATGACTGCAGTTGCAATCGGCACAGGTAAGTTCATTGAGTTTTTGAGCGGATACAGGGACGAGAATTAATCAGCACGGAGGCATACGGCTTTAAACCGGTGGAGGTAGCAGAATGGTTAAAGGTTTGTACACGGCCTACACAGGTCTGGTTAACCAGCAGAACAGATTGGATGTGGTTTCCAATAATCTTGCCAACGCAACGACGGTTGCTTACAAGAAAGAGGGATTAACATCACAATCGTTTGATGCCATGATGGCGATTAAGGTCAGGGATACGACCGTAGGTAACAGAAATCAGTATATCGGCGACGTAAATCTTGGCGTTAAGGTTGGGGAATCATATCGTGATTACAGTCAGGGGTCATTTCGCGAAACCGGTGAAAGCTTTGATTTGGCGTTGTCAGGAAATGGATTTTTCAGCATTTCCTTTACAAATAAGTCGGGTGAGACATCTACTATGTACACCCGTGATGGCAATTTTTCAATGACACAGGATGGCTATCTTGTTACCAAGGACGGTGACTATGTACTTGGGGAAGGCGGCCCTGTTCAGCTCCCTACGGATGCCTCTTTGATTTCCATTGAGCGTGACGGAACTATTTCGGCAGACGGCGTGTTTGTAGACAGGCTTGCAATCGTTGATTTTGAGGATTACAACCATATTGAACAATATGGGGAGAATCTTTACCGCGCGCTTGATATGGCGACACAGACAGAGGCACGTGGGCAGGTTTATCAGGGATACCTTGAGCAGTCTAATGTCAATGTGGTATCGGAGATGGTTGAGATGATTACTATTTCAAGAGCATTTGAGGCCAACCAGAAGGCGATGAATGCTGCTGATGATACATTGCAGAAGGCAGTTACCCTCGGACAGATTTAACGTTATACGGCTGTTTGTGCCGCAGACGCCACAAACAAGCCATTATCGCAGAGCCAAATTGATATTTGACGCGCGATTCTTTCGACGCTTTAGCGTCTGCGGAATGGAGTATGCTATGATGCGTTCGTTATGGACTGCTGCTTCGGGTATGACCGCACAGCAGACAAATGTTGATACAATTGCAAACAATCTCGCTAATGTCAATACAACAGGATACAAGACGGAGTCGGCTGAATTTAAGTCGCTTCTGTATCAGAATCTTCAGACAAAGACGACTACGGCCAACGGCGAGAGAAAGCCTGTTAATGCGCAGGTTGGATTAGGAACGAGGAATTCTTCAATCACTTCACATTATACACAGGGGCAGTTCCTTGCAAGTGACAATGACCTTGCATTTGCAATTCAGGGAGATGGCTTCTTTGCGGTAATGGGAGATGATGGCAATACATATTATACGCGTAACGGTAATTTCTTTATTTCACAGAGTGCGGACGGCGGACTGATGCTTTGTACATCAGACGGCAATCCGGTCATAGATTCACTTGGCTCTCCAATTATATTTGATGCGGAGATGGAGGCTAACAAGATTACCGTAAATGCTGACGGACAGTTTATGTATCCTGATGAGACGGGCAATCCGGCAGAGATAGGAATTTCTTTTGGAATATTCCAGTTTACCAATGCTTCGGGACTTGACAAGACATCAGGCGGACTTCTTGCAGAGTCTGAGGCATCAGGAATACCGCTTAATGAAGCGGACGGAGCAGTTACAAAAAGAAGCCAGTTAAAGCAGGGATATCTGGAAGGCTCTAATGTAAATGTTGCGACAGAGATGGTAAATCTTATTACGGCGCAGAGAGCCTATGAGCTTAACTCAAAGGCAATCAATGCATCCGATGAGATGCTTCAGCAGGCAAACCAGTTATACAGAGCGTAATAATACAATATAGTGTGAAAAATTGCGCCTGATGCGCTGATTTTTCACACTGATGTTTGCTTCTGAGCGAAAGCAGACAGCTATTATAGAAGATGAGAAACTGCATTCGTCATAGGAATGGAGGATATATGAGTGATTTGATTACAAATGGATTAGCTTCATATTATATGGATTCTGCGGGAAAGGCAGCATCTTCGACGAGTGATTTGGAAAAAACTCTCGGAAGCGGTGATTTATCCAACGCTACGGATGAAGAACTTATGGATGTATGCAAGGATTTTGAGGCGTATTTTATAGAGCAGATGTTTAAATCAATGGAGAAAATGGTGCCGAAAGACGAGGATGAGGAAGAAAGCTCATCCATGAGCTCGATGACGGACTATTTTAAAGATGAGATGATGAGCAAATATGCGGAGATTGCGGCAGATTCCAACGGCGGCAACGGCTTTGGAATTGCGCAGACACTTTATGAACAGATGAAGCGCAATTATTCGGTATAGATGTATAACCGTTTATAATAATCTATAATGTGAAAGACAATAATTTATAATGTAAGAGATAATAATTAAAGCGAGTCAGAGATATATTCTTATGGATGAGTATGGCAATATAATTAACACAGCGGAGTCAGATGAAGTGTTTGGCGATTCCGTCCACGAAGTCGAGGGCTTTGTTGAGCATATAATATACCGCAATGAAGATAACGGATATACGGTGTTCAACATCATTTTCAAGAACCGTGAGGTTACGTGCATAGGTACCTTCAGTTATCTGAATGAAGGAGAGTACATATCTGCACAAGGAAGCTATGTAAAGCATCCTGTCTATTGGAAACAGTTTAAAATCAGTACATATTCACTTAAAATCCCGGAAGATGAAAAAGCGGTACGCAGGTACCTTGCGTCAGGAGCAGTAAAAGGCATTGGAGAGAAAACGGCGCAAAATATAGTGGATTATTTTGGGGCGGACACATTCAGAATTATAGAAGAAGAACCGGAGCGCCTTGCGGAAATTAAAGGCATCAGCATGAAAAAGGCGATGGATATTGCCAATCAGCTTATCGGGCGCAAAGATATGCGCAAGGCGATGATGTTTTTGCAGCAGTACGGGATTTCTATGAATATGTCGTCTAAGATATATGAACAGTATGGCGAACAGATTTATACGATAATACAGGAAAACCCGTATAAACTTGCCGATGATGTAAATGGCATAGGTTTTAAGATGGCGGATGATATTGCGCAGCGCGCAGGCATTCGTGCAGATTCAGAGTACCGCATAAGGAGCGGCATACTGTACGTCCTTCTGAATGCAACGGCGGGTGGACATGTTTACCTTCCGATGCAGCAGCTTATACAGGCGGTGAAAGAACTTCTGCTTGTGGATATTGAAGATATTTCACATTATGTGACAGACCTTGCGTTAGAGAGAAAGGTTGTCATTAAAGATGAAAATGTATATGCTGCAATTTATTATTATATGGAACTTAAGGCTGCAGCAAAGCTGGCAGAGCTTGACATATCATACGGCGTTGATGAAATAGCGGTTAAAAAAGGACTGTCGTCGATTGAAAAGAGTGAGGGCATAGTCCTTGATGATATGCAAAGGAAAGCGGTGCTTGGCGCAATCTGTAACGGGCTTATGATAATCACGGGAGGTCCGGGAACAGGTAAGACAACGATTATCAATACGATTATCAGATATTTTGAGATGGAGGGCATGGATATCCGGCTGGCGGCACCGACAGGGAGGGCTGCAAAAAGGATGTCTGAAACAACCGGATACGAGGCACAGACAATTCACAGGCTGCTTGAAATTAACGGTGGTATGACCGAGGACGGAAAGGCGGCAGTTAACTCACATTTTGAAAGAAATGAGATGAATCCGCTCGAGGCAGATGTGATTATTATAGATGAAATGTCTATGGTGGATATAAATCTTCTCAATGCGCTTCTGGCAGCAGTTGTGGATGGCACAAGGCTTATTTTTGTCGGGGATGTAGACCAGCTTCCGTCAGTAGGGCCCGGAAATGTGCTGAAGGACCTGATAGGCTGCGGCTGCTTTAATGTAGTGAAACTGACAAAGATTTTCAGGCAGGCGAAGGAAAGCGAAATTATCACCAATGCCCATGCCATAAACAGGGGAGAAAATGTTACGCTTAATAAATACAGCAGGGATTTTCTCTTTATTCACAGAGACACACCGGAAGCAATAGTGTCGGCACTCTGCACCGTGGTAAGAGACAAGCTGCCCGGTTATGTGCATGCGGATGTTCAGGATATACAGGTTATGACTCCGATGAGAAAAGGACTGGTCGGCGTTGAACAGCTAAACCAGACTTTACAGGCGTTTTTAAATCCGCCGGCTGATACAAAGCTTGAGAAAGAATTTGGCGGCACGGTGTTCCGGGTTGGTGACAAGGTCATGCAGGTTAAAAACAATTATCAGCTTGAGTGGGAAAAACGAAGCCGCTATGGAATTGCCAATGAGAGCGGAACAGGTGTGTTTAACGGTGATACAGGAACAATAGAGGAGATAAGGCCATATACGGAGGAAATAGTTGTAAGGTTTGATGATGACAGATATGTCCATTATGGTTATAAGCAGCTTGAAGAGCTGGAGCTTGCGTATGCAATCACAATACACAAGTCACAGGGAAGCGAATATCCGGCAGTTATAATACCGGTATTTCCGGGACCGAGAATGCTTATGACGAGAAATATTCTTTACACGGCAGTTACCAGAGCACGGACCTGTGTGTGCCTTATAGGAAGAGAAGACTGCTTCCGCGAAATGATTGCTAATGAAAACGAGCAGAAGAGGTATTCCTCGCTTGATATAAGGATAAGGGAGATAAAAGGAGGGCAGAACAGTTAATTGCATTTTGGCTGTGTGAGTAAAATAGCAAAGGCTGCAGGCCGGATGGCAGAGCTGGGGGCAGACCTGCTTTATCCAAAGGTATGTCCGGTCTGTATGCAGATTGCTGCCGCAGATGATAATAACGGGATATGCGGAAACTGTAAAAGTAAACTTAAATACATAAGTAATCCGAGGTGCCTAAAATGCGGCAAGCAGATAAGTAGCGACGAGATACAATACTGCTATGACTGTGCAAGGTCAAAGCATATTTACAGGCAGGGCGTAGGCGTCTGGGGATATACGAAAGAGATAAGCGAATCGATATATGCATTTAAATATCACAATCAAAGATGCTTTGCACCGGTTTATGCGGATGAGATAGCTGCGTGTTGCGGAAATATAATAAAGTCATGGGATGCGCAGGCACTGATTCCGGTACCTCTGCATGCCGACAGAATGAAAAAACGCGGGTATAATCAGGCGGCACTCATTGCAGGAGAGCTTGGTGAGAAACTTTGTATTGCGGTTGATGAAGAACTTCTGATAAGGAACAGAAATACAAAACCGCAGAAAGAACTTGATGATAAAGAAAGATTTAAAAATGTTGAAAATGCTTTTATTATTGAAAGAAATGTAGTAAAATATAAAAAAGTAATATTGGTGGATGACATTTATACTACAGGGACGACTGTAGATGCCTGTGCCAAAGCACTTATGCAAAAGGGAGTGAGGGAAGTGTATTTTGTTTCGCTGTGTATAGGCAGAGGCTTTTAGGATAGCCACCGGAATGGAGGGAAATAGGATGGACGTACGTAATTGCAGAATGTGTGGTTCACTTTACAATTATATAGGCGGTACATACAGAAACCTTTGTCCGCAGTGTATCAAGAAGATGGAAGATAAATTTGAAGAGGTAAAAAAATATATTGAAGATAATCCCGGGGCAAGCATTTCAGTGGTTTCCATGGAATGCGATGTAAGTCCTGACCAGATACAGCGCTGGGTGCGTGAAGACAGGCTTGTATTTGCGGATGATTCACCGATAGGAATTCCATGCGAGCGTTGCGGAACTATGATTAAATCAGGAAGATTCTGCGACCAGTGCAAAATGAATATGACCAATTCATTTTCACAGGCATATGAGCAGCCTAAGGAAGAACCAAAGAAGATAAGTCCGGACAAATCAGCAAGGATAAGGTTTATGAAATAATATGGTACTGAACGGTTTCCCGGCAGAGTTAATCTGCTGCCGGGAAATTTTTATTATAAAAATTTAAAAATGCATTAAGTTTTTGAAGATAATGTCCGATACATTTGACAAGAAATAAATCGGAGGTGATTAACCATGCGTATAGATGCTTATAATGCTGTAAGTCAGGTGTATCAGACAAAGGCTAATTACAACAAGAGCAAGGCAGTAAGTTCTTATGCATCCCAGGATGATAAGTACGAGATTTCAGACACTGCCAAGAGTTATTCGGTTGCTAAAAGCGCGGTAGCCAAGGCTTCTGATGTCAGAATGGATAAAGTGGCTGACATTAAAGCAAGAATGGCGGCAGGTACTTATAATGTGAGTGCTGAAGCTGTTGCAGACAAAATCCTTGATAATATGGATACAATCTCATTTTAATTTTAGACAGGTGGGTTAAGAAGTGGCAAGTTTGATTGAGAATCTGATTGATGTATTGGAAAAAGAGAATACCGAGTACAAGGAGCTTTTGCAGATTTCCAAAGAAAAGACGGAGGCGATTGTCCACAATAATGTTGAAAAACTTCAGGATATTGTAGGCAGGGAGCAGAAGCTTATAGAGAAACTCGACAGACTTGAAGCCGCACGGGAAGAACATATTGACGATATTGCCAATGTGCTCAATGTGCCTGTTGAAAAGATGAAAGTTGATTTGCTTATCAGGATGATGGAGAAGCAGCCAAAGGAACAGGCAGCTCTTATCAAAGTTCATGATGAGCTTAAGTCAACGATGAAACAGATGATAACGATTAATGATAACAACAAAATGCTTTTGCAGGAATCGCTTGATATGCTTGAGTTTGAGATTAATCTAATCAGAAATTCAAGGATGGAGCCTGCTACTGCAAATTATGATAAGGGAGCATACGGAGTTTCGCAGCCTTCAATGGGAAGCGGAACGTTTGATGCAAAACAGTAATGCTGCCGGAACAGCTGATATTTAGTGATTTAAGGAAGGGGACAGACGCACATGGCTAATGGAATGACAGGATTATATGTTGGCGTATCAGGGCTTCATTCTGCACAGACAGCTCTCAATACGACTGCGCACAACCTTTCCAATATGAATGTTAAAGGATATACAAGGCAGCAGACTTCGTTATCGACGTCTGCTTACTTTAAAATCGGGCAGGGTGCCACACAGGAAAAAGCATATGGAATAGGTGTGGATACGATTGCAATCAGAAGAGTAAGGGATGAACTGATTGATAAGGCGTACAGACAGGAAAGCGGACGCCTTGGATATTATTCAAGCCAGTATGATGCGCTGACAGAGGTTGAAAATCTGTTTGGCGAAATGCAGGGAGTTACATTTGAAGATGCTCTTGAAGATTTCAAAGCTTCAATCAATGAATTGAGCTATGAACCTGAGAGTACAATTAAAAGAGGTGCGCTGATTCAGATGGCGACATCTTTTATTGACCGTGCAAGCTCCATATATAAAAGTCTTAGGGACTACCAGACAACACTTAATACAAAGGTTGATAATACGGTAAAAAGAATTAATGAATTGGGAAATACAATTTATGATCTGAATAAGCAGATTACAAGGGTTGAACTTTCAGGCGAACGTGCTAATGATTTAAGGGATCAAAGGGATGCGGCACTTGATGAGCTGGGTAAATATGCAAAGATTTCCTATCAGGAGACGGATAACAGGACTCTTCTTGTGACCGTTGAAGGAATGTCTTTTGTTACAGAGACGACTGTTAATGAGATGGGAACTGAGCTTATTGAAGGAACTACCCTGCTTAGACCTGTATGGCCCGTGTTTAATAATAGAACAGTATTTAATGATTACGAAGAGATAACAGCAATTAATAATAACGATATCGGTGAATTAAAGGGACTTCTTATTGCGAGAGGTAATGCGGCTGCCAGTTATAAAGATGTGCCGGTTCTGCCGGAGGCTAAGGATTACGCTCAGGGAGCGGCAGACCCGCAGTATCAGGCAGATATGGCGGAGTATGAGAAAAAGGCAGATTACTACAATAAATATATTGGCCCGTCTGTTATTCTCAGCACAATGGCAAGTCTTGACAAGCTTGTTAACGGAATTGTTACTTCGCTTAATGATATTTTGTGCCCGAATACAACGTATGACAGTGCAACTAAGTTGACTTATACTGATGCCAAGGGAAATACTGCTGAAATACCCGGGTATGAAGTGATAACGGCAGCGAACGGCACCGTTACATACCGTTACAGCGTGCTTGATAAAGAGGCGTCAAGTGTAGGTATGGATGCAGAAGAGACGATGGGAACAGAACTTTTTTCGCGTAATAATACTGAGAGATATATTAAAGTCAACGTAAATGGCGAAGATGTTTATGTATTTAACACAAAGAATGAGTTTGGCAACGATTCTGATTATACTTTGGGGAATCTTGGAATTAATCAGGAGGCAGCACAGCATAAGGAGAAAATTCCGCTTTCGCTTAAGAATGACGGCGGAGAAGATATGGAAAGGGCAATGGCAATGCTTGACGCATGGGATGTTAAGTTTGCAGCGCTGAATCCATCTAAATATGCGAAGGAAGATTTCGGATCATTTTACAGCAGCCTTGTAAGTGAATTTGCAACTACAGGCGAAGTACTCAGCGATATGGTTGATGCACAGACTACAATGGCTAACGGATATGATGCACAACGACTCAGAACAGAGGGTGTTTCTTCTGATGAGGAGCTTCAGAATATGATTAAATATCAGCAGGCCTATAATGCGGCGTCGCGATATATAAATGTTGTGGACCAGATGCTGGAGCATATTATAAACAGACTTGGCGGCTGATATATGCAGTTGACGGTATAAAGAACAGTTATTGATATAACGGGGTATTGACATACAGATGAACACTTAAGGACAGGGAATGGCAGTATGGATGCTGAAAATACGCATTTATACTGCTGTTTTTTGTTTGTGATGGTAAAAGGCTAATATTTTTTATATAACTGCCGATATATTTAGCAGGTTACAATTAAAGTTCGTGGATTATTCTTGCGGCACTTTAGCGTCTGCAGAATGGAGGAAAATAGAATGGCATCAACATTTTTTGGCTTAAATATAGCATATACGGGGCTGCAGGCGGCGCAGGTGGCTATTAACACAACGGGACATAACATTTCCAATATTAATACGCCGGGGTATTCAAGGCAGCAGGCAAGCGTTACCGCAGACGACGCACTTCGTACATATGCAAGCTATGGCACGGCAGGTTCGGGAGTTATAGTAAACAGTATAGAACAGGTAAGGAACAGCTATTATGATGTGAAGTACCGCGGTAATGAGACCAGTTACGGTTACTACACAACGATGGAAAAATATATGACGCAGCTTGAGGATTATCTGAATGAATATACACTTGAAGGTTTCTCGGCAGCATATGCTGATTTCTTTGAATCTGCAATCCAGCTTCAGAGAACGCCGGCTGAAGAATCAATGCGAAATGACTTCATCAACAAGGCACAGAGCATAGCGGATTATTTTAATACTCTCTCGACTAATCTTGAAAATGTGCAGAAGGATGCTAATGAGGAAATTAAGAATAAAGTCGAGAAGATTAATACTATTTCTACAAGTATTACCTCACTTAATAAGCAGATTAATCAGATTGAAGCAAATCACGGAGATGCCAATGACCTTAGGGATTCAAGAAACAATCTTCTTGATGAGCTCTCAAAAATAATAAATATTGAGACAACAGAGACTCAGGTGGGTGAAGGAATAACCTGCTTTAAAGTATTTATCAACGGACAGGTTCTTGTCGATGACCGTAATTCATATAAGCTTGCAACCGAGGCAAAGAAAACACCGAGAAATGCATCGGACGGTGACGGTATGTATGAGATTTCATGGGAAAACGGTTTGGGATTTGATGAGTACAGCAGTACTCTCAGCGGTGATTTGAAGCTGCTTCTTGATGTAAGAGACGGATGCAACGGTGAAATTGAGAAATATACAACTGACGCTGAAGGGAATCCTACGCTGGTAAGAGAAAATGTATCAGAGCACAATACAACATTTAAGGGCGTTCCGTATTATCAGGCAAAGTTAAATGAATTCGTACAGATTTTTACATCTGCTGTCAATGAAATTCTTGCAGGGCCTGATGCCAGAACAATAGATGGTGAACAGGGAATACCGCTTTTTGTGACTAAGTATGACGGAACATCTGTCAATGCATCAAGTGTAACTGTTAATAAAGAGCTGATAGCAGATCAGTCAAAGCTGGCAACAACAAGCAAACCTGATAAAGGTGAATCCTATAATGATATAATTGAAGATATTATTGCACTTCGTGATAAGAAGTTGTATGACGGCGGTACAGGTGCATATTATCTGGAAAGTATCATGGGAGATGTAGCGATTGATTCAAGTAAGGCAAAGCAGTTTTCGCAGAACTTTACGAACTTAAGAACTACGGTACAAAATCAACGACTTTCCGTAATGGGTGTTGACCAGGATGAAGAAGGAATGGACCTCATGAAGTTTCAGGAGGCATATAACCTGAATGCAAAGATGATGTCAGTAATGAATCAGATATATGACAAGCTGATTAACGGAACCGGCGTGTAAAAAGAGGATATGGAGATTAGCGCAAAAAATCGCTAAGAAATGAGGTATAGTATGAGAATAACAAATTCGATGATGATTAATAATTCGTTGGCAAACATTTCAATTAATAAAAGCCAGTTAAGCACGCTGGATACTCAGGTTTCCACACAGAAGAAAATTAACAGACCATCAGAGGACCCGATTATAGCTATCAGAGCATTGAGGCTCCGTTCTAACCTGAATGAAGTGACGCAGTATCTTGATAAAAACATACCTGATGCGGAATCATGGATGAAGGTAATAAGAGGTGCACTTGAGGAAGGGGAGAAGGTAGTTGCTGATTTATATGAATATTGCAATCAGGGCTCAACTGACTCGTATTCGTCTTCTGAACGTGCCACACTTGCAGACAGCCTTCAGAAGCTTAAGGAAACATATTATGACCAGGGCAATGTAGATTATGCGGGAAGATATGTGTTTACTGGATACAGGACTGATTCAAGACTGACATTTCCGTCTGAGGAAGAAGCTGATAACTTCAGTTACAAAATAACACAGGGGCTTTCGGCAGAAAACTTCGATACAAAGTATGTGTATGAGAATCCGATAGATGTTACGGACATTGAAGGCTATATTAATTCGACAGCAACAATACCTGACGTTGACCGCCAGGAAGTTTACCGGATGAGGCTTGCGTACAGCAATACAAGCGCAGATACAATTCCGGTAATTAAATATGATAAAACTGATGCGGCAGGTAACACAACTACAGTCAGCGTGGCAGACAGTTACAGCATCACGGTTACACATGATGAAAATGCAATGCCTGCAGATGATGAGATTTTCTACAATCCTGATACGGGAGAGCTGATTTTTGGTGAAGAGGCTTATCTCAATACAAGGAACCAGAAAAATCTGAATGTGACCTATGAGAAAACAGATTTTGACAAAGGTGACGTGAAGCCGGAACATTATTTTACATGCGTGCGTACGGACAGAGCGGAAAAGGCACTGGCTGAAGCTGACGGCAAGACTTATACGCCTATTACATATAATGAAGAACTGGCTGAAGACAATTACGCAATGCTTGATAAGCAGATTGAATACATGGTTAATTTTTCACAGAAAGTCCGGGTAAATTCATCTGCATCAAAGTGCTTTAATATATATCTGGGAAGAGATGTTGATGATTTGAGTAATATAGTGTCAAATGTACAGGACATTGAAAATGCTCAGGCAAAGATTAAGGAAATGCAGGAGTCACCAATGTATGCCAATGATGAAGCGGCGCAGCAAAGACTGGCAATGCTTTCGGATGCGCTTTCAAAGCAGTTTGATCTTGCAAGTGACACAATGCAGGAGACATTTGATGCGGGAATAACGAGGATGCAGCTGTATCAGAAAGAAAATACACAGCAGCAGGCGGATATCGGTAACAGGATGCAGAGACTGGAACTCAATCAGTCAAGACTTAAAGAACAGCAGACGAACTTTAAGGAATTAAAGTCTCAGAATGAAGATATAGAGCTTGAGGATGTAATGATTAATTACTATTCGGCAGAACTGGTTTATAATTCATCAATAAGTGCAGCAAGTAAGGTGGTTCGTCAGTCACTGCTTGATTTCCTGTAAAAAGACTATGAAAAAGCATTAAAAGATGATACAATAAAAATACGCAAAGGCCTTATTGGGCAGAATGGAGGCAACGTAATATGATCGTTGAAACAAAATGGTTCGGAACCATAGAAGTGGGTGATGAGAAAATCATCACATTTGACAAGGGTATTATGGGTTTTGAAAATCACAAAAAATTTACTATAGTATACAATTCGGAAAAGGAAGATGCGAAGACTATCATGTGGCTTCAGTCGCTTGACGAGAAGAATCTTGCACTCCCTGTTATGGCACCGGAGATTGTATATCCTCAGTACGATCCGATTGTTGAGGATGAGCTGCTTAAATCAATCGGAGACGATATTCAGAATGCAGATCTTGTAGTTCTTGTGACAGTTACGGTACCGCAGGATTTGACAAAGATGACATGTAATCTTAAGGCACCGATTATTATTAATGTCGATACACTTAAGGGCTGTCAGCTGATTGCGGATAATGATGAGTATGTTGTGAAGTATCCTATTTATGACATAGTCAAGGCTGCATCAGAGAAGGGCGGTGAATAATATGCTGGCATTATCAAGAAAGAAAGATGAAGCAATTATAATTAATGATGATATCGAAATCAAGGTTATTGAGGTGAAGGGCGATCAGGTAAAGCTTGGCATAAGTGCTCCGAAGTCAGTTCCTATTTACCGCAAGGAAGTATATGTACAGATTCAGGAGGCTAACAAAGAGGCAGCTAATTCTGTGGATGTACAGGCCCTGGGAGAACTTTTTGGATAACGTGAATTTGAAGTGGATTTGAAAAATTTTCAGATACGTATAAACTTTTTAAAATGTTTACCGATATAACCAATACAGGAAAAAAGATTCTGTTAAATTTGTATTTCTAGCATTTTGTTTTTGATGCACACGGAGGTGTTAATCATGGGAATTGAAGCAATTAGTGGTGTTACGGGAGCTGCATCTTTTCAGGCTCAGAGCGCCCCGGCAGCAAAACCGTCAGTAAAGCAGGCAGAAGATGTAAGACCGGCAGAGCAGCCGGTGGCTCAGTCTGAAACAACTTCGCAGCCGGTAGTTATTGCAAAGGTCGAGGAGAATGCGCAGGGAGGCAAGGCAGGAAGCGACCAGCAGCAGAAGCAGGAGCCAAGCGAGAGTTCTATGAAGAACGTCGCAAAGGACATGAATAAGCTTATCAATCAGAATACGATTGCTGAGTTTGGCTATCATGAAGAGACGCACAGAATAACAATTAAAATTAAGGATAAGGATACGGATGAGGTTATTAAAGAAATTCCATCCGAGAAGGCGCTTGAAATGCTTAAGAAAGCATGGGAGATTGCCGGAATCCTTGTAGATGAAAAAAGATAGGAGGTGGATGCAATGGCAATAAGGTTATCCGGTATTAATTCGGGACTTGATACTGACGCAATAGTACAGGCACTTGTATCCTCTTATTCTCTTACAAAAACTAACCTTGAAAAGTCACAGACAAAGCTGTCGTGGACTCAGGACGCATGGAAAAGCATGAACACAAAGGTGTACAGCTTTTATACAGGCAAGCTTTCAGCAATGCGTCTAAGCTCGTCATATTCCAAAAAGGCAGCATCGGTTTCAAATTCTTCTGTAGCAAAGGTAACGGCATCAAGCAGTGCGGTTAATGGTAATCAGAAGCTTGTTGTAAAGCAGCTTGCTTCTGCAGGATATCTGACAGGAGGCGTTATTTCTGCTGAAAAAGACGGGGTAAAGGCTAAGGTTAAAGGCGATACAAAGCTTGCTGATATCAAAGGCATGGAAGATTACGCCAATGGCGGTACAATAAAGGTTAAGGCTAATGCATCCGCAGCAGAAAAGACTATATCGCTTTCTGCTGACATGACTATGTCACAGTTTGTTGTTAAGTTAAAGGAAGCAGGTCTTAGCGCTAATTTTGATGAGGGGAATCAAAGAATTTTTATAAACAGCAAGACTTCGGGCAAGAACGGAGAGTTTTTGCTTGAGGGCGCAGATGGTAACGGCACCAGTGCACTTAATGCACTGGGACTTCTTACCGCAGATGAGGCGAAGAGCAATTATTCGACTGTTGCCAACTGGACAGACAGTGATATTGTTGCATATTCTAAGGCGGCATATGATTCCAAGGTGGCAGGATATAATGAATCTATCAAGAAACTTCTTGCAACCAATGACTCACTTAAGAAATCAAATGAGACAACACTTGCGTACAGGAAAGAATATGCGCAGTTATATCAGGATACGCTTGTATATGAAGATTCCTATGATGCAGGCGGCAAGCTGGTTTCACAGTCGCCGACAGCAGACAGCAGGAAGCAGGCTGCCGAGAAATTAGAGGCAGAAATCAAGAGACTCGAAGAGAGTGACCGCAAAAAAGAGCTTGAAGAGAAGAAAAAAGCGGGAACTGAGCTTAATGAAACCGAAACTGCAGAACTTGAAGAATTCAACGGACGTATTGCTGCAGCCAAGCAGGTTGTCGGTGGTCTGGCTAATGATACGATTTTAATCAGCAGGATGATGCAGACAGAGACTGATGAGAACGGTAACGAGACTCAGGTTCTTGGCAAGAATGATATCGATAAATATATTGAAGGCATCGCTGACAATATTTCCGCTAATGAAGCAAAGATAGCTGCAAATCTTCAGTCAGTTTATGATATGCATAAGAAAGTGGATTCAAATTTTGACGAGAATGCATTTGATGTGACCAATCCATCAATAACGGCAGCGTTTGCAGAAGGTGCTACGGTTGATGATGCCAAAGCTGCTAACTCATCCAACAGCCTTGCGACAGATTTACTTACAGCTTACAAGGCACAGCGCGATGAGGCAATTGCAAAGGTTGCTGAATATGAGGCAGCACAGCTTAGAGCTGAGGCGGGCACACAGACAGAAGCCGATGAGGCACTTCTTGGAATAGGAAGCGGTTCAGGCTCTGCAGCAGTCAGAATTACAGGTCAGGACTCAGTTATTGAATTGAACGGTGCTACATTTACAAGTAATACCAACAACTTTTCGATTAACGGACTTACAATTCAGGCACTGAGTGTAAACAGTGCAGATGAGCCTGTTACAATTACAACTGATACAGATGTTGACGGAATTTACAATATGATTAAAGACTTCTTTAAGGAATACAATGAAGTAGTTAATTATATGGCGGAAAAATATAACGCAACAAGTGCAAAAGGTTATGAGCCTCTTACGGATGATGAAAAAGAGGCAATGACAGATTCTGAAATAGAAAAATGGGAAACTAAGATTAAAGATTCCCTTCTTCGTAAGGATAACACACTTTCGACAATCTCAAACGAGATGAAGAGTAATATGCTCAAAAGCTATGAGATTAACGGCACAAAGTATAATCTTACAAGCTTTGGAATAAGTACTCTGGGCTATTTTGAAGCGGCTGACAATGAGCGCGGTGCATTTCATATTGCAGGAGATGCAGACGATACATATACATCAGGCAAAGAAGATAAGCTTAGGGCAGCGATTGCGAAAGATCCGGATACGGTTGTGGAGTTCTTCAGTAAACTGACTGCCGAAGTTTATAATGACCTTACATCACGTATGAAGGGAACCAGCTTGAGAAGCGCGTATACCTTATACAATGATAAGCAGATGAATAGAGAGTATTCAAACTATACAACCAAGATATCGGAGTGGGAAGATAAGATTACTGAGAAGGAAGATTATTATTATAAGAAGTTTTCAGCTATGGAATCTGCACTGGCAAAGCTTAATTCGCAGCAGTCTTCGATGACCGGATTCTTTGGGTGATACATGGAGGTAGACAATGGCTTTAAATCAGGCGTATTCACAGTATAATAACAGCAGAATTTTAACAGCTTCACCTGCAGAACTTACGCTTATGCTGTATGAAGGTGCCATTAAGTTTTGCAATATTGCAATTATGGCTATTGAGAAAAATGACATAATGAAGGCACATACATATATAGTTAAGACAGAGCGCATTATTGAAGAATTTCAGGCCACATTGAATCACAAATATCCTGTTGCCGAAGAATTTGACAAGGTATATACTTATGTATATGACAGGCTTGTGGAGGCGAACATCAAGAAGGATAAGGAAATTCTTGAAGAGGTGCTTAAACATTTAAGAACCATGCGTGATACATGGAAGGAAGTAATGCGGATTACTCATAACGGAACTGCAAATATGCCGCAGTAATGCAGGAGAGAATGTATGGCAGCTTTGAATGAAAATTACATTTCGATGATGGCAGAGAGCCTTAAAAAGAAGATAGAGGTTCTTGAAGCGATTGTTGAACTTAATGGAGAACAGAATGAAGTCCTGTCAAAAGAACCGTTTGACTTGGATGAATTTGATGCAACTGTTCATAAGAAAGCAGAGCAGATTGATAAGCTGGAATTGCTTGATGATGGATTTGCGGCGCTTTTTGCAAGAGTGAAAGCAGAACTTGAAGGGAAGCGTGACGAATACGCAGATGAAATCAAGGAGATGCAGCAGCTTATAAGAAATATTACGGAGCTCAGTGCCAAGGTGGAAACCGGGGAGAAACGTAATAAAGCCCTTGCTGATAAGCAGTTTTCAATGCTTAAGAAAGAGGTTAAAGAAGCAAAGAGAAGCTCACAGATGGCATCGAAATATTACAAGTCCATGAGCCAGGTGGATTTTGCTCCCCAGTTTGTAGACAAAAAGAATTAAAAAATTTATCAGGGTGTTAATTTTTGGATGATACATCCGATATATAAGGTGTAAGGGAGAAGAAATACATCCCGAACAAAAAAGTTTATATCAGGACTAAAGTTTTTAAACAAAGGTCCGATATAATAAATAACAGTAGTACATAAGTGCTACTAAAACAAAAACAAAATATGAGTGGCAAGGATGCCACCGGAATTTCAAGGAGGAAAAAACTATGGTAGTACAACACAATCTTTCAGCGATGAACACAAACAGACAGCTCAGTGGCGTGCAGAGTGCACAGTCAAAGTCAACTGAGAAATTATCATCAGGCTACAGAATCAACAGAGCCGGTGATGACGCAGCAGGTCTTACAATTTCTGAGAAGATGAGAAGTCAGATCAGAGGTCTTAACAGAGCTTCTGACAATGCACAGGATGGTATCTCACTTATCCAGGTTGCAGAAGGTGCTCTTACAGAGACACACTCAATTCTTCAGAGAATGAATGAACTTGCAACTCAGGCAGCTAACGACACAAACACAAGTACAGACCGTACAGCTATCCAGGCCGAGATTGACCAGCTGACAAGTGAAATTGACAGAATTCAGTCAACAACACAGTTCAACACAATGAATCTTCTTGATGGCTCATTCTCAGGAAAGAACCTTCAGGTTGGCTCACTTTGCGGACAGAAGATTGGTATCTCAATCGGCAACATGGATGCAAGCACGATTGGTGTAGGCAGCCTTGATGTATCATCTTACACAACAGCCGGTGCTGCAATGAAGGCAGTACAGAGCGCTATCAACCTTGTATCAACACAGCGTTCAACACTTGGTGCTCTTCAGAACAGACTTGAGC